>CAWHOR010000026.1:0-116475 GCA_963830845.1 uncultured Bacteroidota bacterium
ACCTTGCCGAGGTGTGTTGCAGGGCTTCCATGCCGCGCAGCAGCGTCGTATCGGGATTGCTCGACAAGGGGGAAGCGGTGAACAGCATCACCTGACGCCCATCGGGGGTCAGAATGCTACGCGACGTCAGCATGACGCTGACAGGCTCGTTCTCTTCGGGTAGAGCGTCCATGGCTCGCGCACCACCTCGCCCCGTGCATGCTCGGCGGCGGCCAGGCTCAAGCCGCAGCCGCGCGCCTGCCGCTGATGCTCCAACAGGTCGCGTGCCACCAGTTCGGCCTGGCTGTCGGCGCGCCACAAGGTGAGCGCGGCGGCGTTCGCCCACAGGCAGCGATGGCGCACATCGTCGAACACCCCCAGACGGGAATATCAAGCCATTCGTAGTGCGGGAGGACGCTGAAGTCGAGCATGGGCGGTCGGTTGACGGGTGCCGACATCATGCCGCAAGCGCTGTTGTTCAGAAACGTGAGAATGCGTAACTTGTCGACGCTCTTTCGGCCTTCATCGCCCGCGGATCAGCCCGCCTTGGGCTGATGCGTGGGCGGGCTTACAGATGTTCGAGATCGACAGCGGCCCAGGTACGCATGCCAGCTCGCGTGACCCAGCGCGCCGGGCCCGACGATCAGCAATCCCCGCAAACCAGGGCGGCATCGCCAGCGCCACGGCGTAGGTGATCGAGGCACCCCACAGCAGCATCACTCCGGTCTGCGTCAGCACCAGGCGCAGGCTGGTCAGTCCCGCGGTGATAGCGTCCACCTGCTGATCCAGCATACCCATCGGTATCGAGGCCCAGCACCTGACTGCGTAGATCAGCCAGCAGAAGGCCCACAGCCAACACTCAAGTCCATCACGATCAAGGCGATGTTCTCGGGCGCCCAAAGCATGGCGAGCGAACTGCTGAGGTCGGGCATGCCCTCGAAGCTGACCGCGAAGATCGCCGAGCGCGGCGCGCGCCCACGTCTGGAGCTGAACAGCACGCCACCGAAGATGGCCATCTGGCCCACGCGCGTATCCCAGGCGGTGAGCGAGTCGCCCCAGGTCGGGCTGTTCCCAAGAATTTGTGAAAGAGGAATTCAGCACCTGTTTCGTATAAGCTAATCCCTTTGTAGGCATTTGTGAAATACTGTAAGCAATTTTTTTACTCTCTTCTTCAAACGTAACATCTGCAAATACTTTGTAGATCATACCCAAACGTTCAGCTTCGTTGGCTGATACTTTGTCGCCCGTCATCATCAATGCACTTGCTTTTTGCCAGCCGATCAAACGGGGGAGTGTGAATGTGCCACCACTATCTGGTATCAAACCGATTTTTGAAAAAGCCTGAATGAATGAAGCCGATTCTGCTGCAACAACAATATCACAACACAATGCAATGTTAGCACCCGCACCTGCTGCTACTCCATTTATTGCTGCAATAACAGGTTTCGGTAAATGGCGGATACGCTTCACAATAGGATTGTAATGTTCAGACAGAATTTGTGCCAACTCGATTTTATTTTCACCAACGAGTTCGCCAATATCCTGTCCGGCACAAAATGCTTTTCCGGTACCTGTGATATATACACAGCGAATTTCCTGCATCGAGGCACATTCATCCAGTTTGTTTTGCAACAGCAATGCCATTTCACGGTTAAATGAATTGAATTTATCCGGACGATTAAGGGTGATAAAGGCGACAGAATCTTTGATTTCAAATAGTATAGATGACATAAAGCAATTGTTATTTTGATAGAAGGGAGTTAAACATCAAAGCTGATCACAGCTTTGTGTTTCAGTAAAAACTCATTTACAATATCGTAATCATCTTTAGGGGCACCAATACGGTAAAGATAAATGGCTTCATTATTTTCTTTATTCATTTTCATGCACCGGTAATTGATGTCGTGTGTTTCAAAAAATGCTTCCATTTCTTTTTTCAATGCATCCGTTGTGTCGTAGGTTTTGATTTTATAATCTTTTACTTTATGTAAGCGGTTAATGAAACGTTGTACGGGTTCCAGAACAAACAGAGCAATTACCACCATGCTGCTTACTACAACGGCCAGCGGATAGTTATGATAACCGATGGCCATGCCCAATGCAGCCGTGATCCAGATGAGTGCCGCAGTTGTTAAACCATTCACGGAAATACCTTCTTTAAAAATAACACCGGCACCAATAAAACCAATACCCGTTACAATATTACTGGCAATTCGGTCGGGGCTTACATTGTTGCTTTCTTTTGAAAGGATGGTATATAAACAAGAACCCACACAAATAAAGATCATGGTGCGAAAACCGGCAGGTTTGCTGCGAAACTCACGCTCCAATCCAATAGCGGCACCGATAATGAATGCAATTGAAACCTGTGCAGCTTCTTCTAAATAGATGGTAATATCCATAAGTTGGATCCTTTAAGCCGAGACAAGTTAGTAAAATGTATGGGAACAAAGAGGAGGTTGTACTTAAACTTACACTAAAATAGTAATTGATAGTAGTGAGGGTTTAGTTATGATGAATGAGCTTTGTTTGTTTAGAACGAATAGCGGTCTTATGATTATAAAATATGGTCAGTAACCGAAATCCAACTCCATAGGAGTTTTTCGCTACATTTTGAGGTAGATATCTCAGCGAATACTTTATTGGTTGGCAACTTTCCGTTTACATAATGTGTTTATCAGTCTTCGCTGAACAGCCATTGCAAGCCTTTGATAAAGGTTGGTATTTGTGTTTCCATATGTCCAAGGTTCGAGAATACATCACTTTTATAAACAAGGCAGCTTGATTGCTTTACTGCTAATTGTTCTGACAGATGCTTCAATACATTGCTTTGTGTTATGACACCTGAATCAGTAGAAGTTCCTTCTTCCTCCAAACCCCCAAATGTAAAATACGCCTTGATTTTTTTAGTTTGACCAAGTTTTGGTTCCGTTGCTTTCAACTGGTTTAATAAATAATAATGATTATAGTGCATTGATGGGCTTGCAGAAATATAGCCGCTGAAATGATTGCTTTTTCCGGATACATGTTGCAAAAGTGCATAAGCCGAAAAGTATCCACCCAGCGAATGCCCGGCTAACACTCTTTTTGAAGTGTCTGTGTGATAGTCCTTATCGATTAGTGGAACTAGCTCACTGGTCATACATTGTAGAAATTTGTTGGCACCACCACTCACTGCCATCTCGTATTCAGGAATTGCAACAGGGTAGGTGTAGTCTCTGTTTCGCAACGAATCCATCGTTGGAAAATCTTTGTAGCCGATCCCAACTAATATGACAGAAGGTGCTAAGCCAACCTCAGAATATTTATTCATGATCGTAGCAACAATATCAAAGTACAAGTTTGCATCTAAAAGATAAACAACAGGATATTTTTCTTTTTGTTGTGGATTATAGCCGTTCGGCAGATTTATAAAAAGCGTGAGACTGTCAGCTATACTTTCAGCGTAAACACGTCTTTCAGCCCTTTTCTCAGGTGTATTCGCCTGTTGTTGTTTATGATTGTTTTGGTTGCAGCCAATGATTAAATTTAGAAACACAAAACAGGCGAAATATTTTTTCATAATGTAGTTTGCAGAAATTTTGGTTGAGCGTTAGAGGTACTTCTTGCCAACATGACTAGTGTAAACATACTACATGAATCCTAACTCGAAGTACAAGGCGGCGGCGTTATACCTATTAAATTATGTTAATTTTATTGTTGTGAAATAGCGGTACGACAAAGATTGACACAAAAAAAGCCATTCTAAACAATGGCTTCTGTATAGAAAATAAAACTGGTTAAACATATTTCGTCACACCTGGTACTGCCACCGGATAATAACCATCATCGTTTGGAAGAATTGGTGGTGCTGCATCCCAATCATATTTCTTTGGTTGCAGATCAAGATTGGATGCTAAAATTTTATCCCACTCCAGCATTTGACCGGAGTAAGTAGCCATACGGCCCATAATTGCAGTCAATGTGCTTTTTGCGCCAATTTCTGCATCAGCAAATTTGTATTCGCCTTTGGCTATGGCTGAAAACAGTTCGTCGTGTTCGTTCTGATACGGATTGTTCTCCCCTTTTTTATCAAATTGAAAAATCGGTTTTCCTTTTGCATCAAGAATGGTTGCCGCATCGCCTTTAATACTTCCTTTGGTACCAACGATCAATTCATCTACACGGCTCATCGTACCTGGAATATGACGGCACTGACTGTTCAACACTGAACCATCAGCATAGGTAAACTCAACGAAGTGATGATCGAAAATTTCACCATGATCTTTTCCTTTACGTACCTGCCGTCCGCCCATACCTTGTGCTTTTACAGGGAAGCCGCCTTTGAACCAGTTGATCACATCAATATTGTGAATGTGCTGCTCAACAATATGATCACCGCAAAGCCAGTTAAAGTAATACCAGTTACGCATCTGGTATTCCATTTCTGTTTGTCCGTATTTGCGTTTGTTTACCCATACGCCATCGTTGTTCCACCAAGCCTGTGCAGAAGTAATATCGCCAATCAAATTCTTGCGTTTGAATAGTTCCCTGTAAGAATTTTGATAACGACGTTGCAGGCCAACAACTACATTCAGTTTTTGCTGCTTAGCTTTTTCAGCAGCTTCCAATACTCTGCGGATACCAACCGGGTCGGTCGCTACCGGCTTTTCCATAAACACATGCTTGCCTTTGTTAACGGCTTCCTCAAAATGAATGGGTCGGAAACCCGGAGGCGTGGTTAAGATCACCACATCAGCCAATGCAATTGCTTTTACATAGCCATCAAAACCGCTGAACTTATGTTCTTCCGGCACATCAACTCTGGCTTTTACAGAATTGCCCGATCCATCATCTTTCGTTAATGTTTTATAACAATTGTCGATGCGGTCACGGAACGCATCGGCCATTGCAACGAGTTTTACGTTTTGTTTGGTCAACAATGCCTGCATGGCAGCTCCGGTACCACGACCGCCACAACCAACCAATGCAACCTTGATGGTTTCATCGGCACCTGAAAAGAAATTAGCATTTGAAAACAGCGGACTCATGATGAGACCACCGGCAAGCAGCGAAGAGTTTTTTACAAACTCCCGGCGTGATTTGTTATCGTTGTTCATAAAGATGGTTTAGATATTTACAGTTTATATTTTCTTTGACTCATTATTCATCACTCATCTGTCAGACGAGGGCGTCTGACAGAGCATTCGTACATCGTACTTTATTTTAGTCTTCTCCCAAATATTTTTGAAAGAACGCTTCGGCTTCATCAGCACTTGGTTGTTTCAACGGGCGAATGATGCGGAAACCAATAAACGGTGCATCAGCATTCCACCATTTACTTCTTGGTATCTGCGGATCACGACGGTTCCACAAGGGATCAGACTTAATACGATTTGCACTACGCAATTCTTTTGCTTCATCCTGGTAAGTTCCACCTTTCACTGTTCTTGGATAACGTGCTGTTGGTTCGATCAATGGATTGGTTGCCTTGTCACCAATGCTTGTAAAATACGTTTCACTGTATTGATCCAATACCCATTCACCCACATTGCCCAACATATCATACAAACCCCATGCGTTCGGTTGTTTCTCTCCAACTTTATGATAACTGTTGTCGCTGTTATTTTTGAACCAGGCGAACTTTTCTAGTTGTTTTACATCTGTTCCAAACGGATAAGCAGTTGTTGCGCCTGCACGACAGGCATATTCCCATTCTGCTTCTGTTGGTAAACGAAAGAAGATGCCGGTTTTTTTATACAACCATTTGCAATACATGAGGGCACCATATTGCTGCATACTGTTGGCGGGGAAACCTCCTTCTTTACCCATGCCTAGCGTCATATCAATATAAGGTGAGCTGGGTCTTGTTACTGCATCAACAACTGTATTCTGACTGATGGATTCATCAAGGAAGAAAGCATTGAACTCATCATAGGTAACTTCATAAGAACCCATCCAGAACGCATCTACGTTCACCTGGCGTTGCGGTGTTTCATCTGTCTCTTTCAGTTTATCCGCATCGCTGCTGCCCATCATAAAGGTACCCGCAGGGATGGCAATCATTTTACTTTGAAAACTGCTTGAGGGAATGGCTTGCAGATAAGTACGGAATGATGTATCAGTAGTTTGCGCCTGAACAATAGCCGCCGCAGCAAGAATCGGAATAGCGAGTAAAAACTTCTTCATAACAAGAAAGGGAAGATGGAAATTACTGAATCTAATGGTTACAAGTGTTAGCGAAATGTAAATGCCAGCATTTTCTTACCTGTGAAACCGTTTGCGCAACAGAATAAATGGGTTCGTAATTCTTAAACTTAGTCGTTAAATTGAGAACCCAAACACACAACTATGCAGCGCAGACAATTTCTTCAGCAATCGATGTTAGCAGGAGCAGCAACCGTAACAGGCGTAAGTGCTTTTGCAGAATCGAACAGACTTCAGCCAGCAGAAAAACCTTTTCAGTTAGATTATGCATTTCATGGCGGCATGTTTAAAAATCATGGTGGTGAAAGTTTCCTCGATCAGATCCGCTGGGCATACGACCGGGGTTTTCGCAGCATTGAAGACAATGGCATGATGGGTCGCAGTACAGATGAGCAAAAGAAGATCGGTGACCTGTTGGCGAAGCTGGGCATGCGGATGGGAGTGTTTGTGATCACTTCCGATAACTGGCATTGGATCACTTCGCTTACAAGTGGCAAACAGGAGTGGGTTGATAAGATGATGAAGGATTGTAAAACAGCAGTAGAAGTAGCCAAGCGTTGCAATGCAAAATGGTTAACGGTTGTGCCTGGGAATTATGATCGTCGTTTGTCGCTCGATCTGCAAACTGCAAATGTGATCACCGCTTTGCGTAAGGGCGCCGAAATATTAGAGCCACATGGTTTGATCATGGTGCTGGAAGCATTGAGCGATAACAACGATCTGTTTTTAAGAGGCACTGATCAAACATATATGATCTGTAAAGCAGTGAACAGTCCTTCATGCAAGTTCTTGTTTGATATGTATCACATGCAACGCAACGAAGGAAACATCATTGCATCCATAGATCGTGTGTGGGAAGAGACCGGTTATTTCCAGATTGGTGATAACCCCGGACGCAAAGAACCCGGCACTGGTGAAATGAATTACAAGAATATTTTCAAACATATTCACAAGAAAGGCTTCAAAGGAATTATGGGAATGGAACACGGTAATGCAGCTCCGGGTAAAGAAGGTGAACTGGCGTTGATTAAAGCTTATCGGGAAGCAGACAGCTTTTAATTGCTGATGTAGGATTTATGATGTCTGATTTGTTGCCGATATTTTAAATCCGAAATCCGCCATCATACATCAGAGATCCTCAATGGCATTTAAAATAATCGAACGGTTCTTTGCAATCATCGCATTGGTATAATGCTTTGCAGGCAGTTGATCCAAACTCACTGATGCGGTGTGTGTGATACGAATTGCAGTGCGGACATTGCACGGCTTCATTCGGCGCAAATAACTGATCATTACAAACCTGTTGTTTGGGATTGGGTGGAGCGATGCCGTATTGTTTTAGTTTTTCTTTTCCTGCTTCCGTCATCCAGTCGGTGGTCCATGCAGGAGAAAGTACAGAAGTAACCTTCACCTGTTTATATCCCTGCTCAGCTAATGCAAGACGAATGTTCATAGCAATCATATCCATTGCCGGGCAACCTGTGTAAGTAGGAGTGATGATGATTTCAATTTCGCCTTCGTTTACTTTCACATCACGAACAATTCCTAAATCAAGTATCGTTAACACGGGAACTTCCGGATCAACCACTGTTCGAAGTATTGACCAGATTTTTTGTTCATCTGTTGATGTGTCGATATGTAGTTGTTCATTGTTCATGCTTTTGAAAAGTTCCTACCCTCCGGGGAGGTTAGGTGGGGCTGTTGTCTCACCACTTCGCTCCCGGATAAGTCCGTTGCAGGTATTGTAATTCCGTTAAAATATAACCGAGTTGTTCTGTGTGAACTCCTTTCTTACCACCCGACTGCATAAATACATTTTCAGGAACAGGAAGTTTTGCTTCATCAAATACAGCCGTTACTTTTTCTGTCCATGTTTGTTTGATGGAAGTAAGATCAATACCCATTGTTGTTTCATAATCGGCCGCTTCAAATAGTTCGCCGGTGTAACGCCACAGTTCATCAATGGCATGCAGCATGCGTTTGTGACTTTCATCTGTACCATCGCCTAAACGAATCACCCATTCACTGCTCCAGCGAAGATGATAGGTTGTTTCTTTTAATGCTTTTGCTGCAATAGCTGCTAACTGTTCATCGTCACTTTGCTGCAGTTGCTGAAACAACAAATGCTGAAACTGGCTGAACAAAAATTGACGTAAGATGGTTTGTCCCCAATCGCCGCTCTCCAGTTCAACAAGCAATACATTTTTAAACTCCCTTTCGGTTCGTAAGTAAGCCAATGAATCTTCGGTTGATCCATCATCCATCATCGACGCAGCGTACTGATAAAAATTTCTTGCTTGCCCCAATAAGTCTAACGAAATATTCGTGATAGCAATATCCTGTTCCAGTATAGGTCCATGTCCACACCATTCACTATTCCGTTGCGAAAGAATCAGTGTTGTATCTGCTAAATGTAAAGTATAGTCTATTAGTGACGAACTCATGAAATCGGGGAATTGGGATTTTGTAATTTGGAATTAGGTTTGGCAGCAGCTTTTGATTTATCAAGATACCCGATATAGCCATTTGTTAGTTTGAATACCAACTCACATTTTTCTTCTCCGGTTTTTAATTCCTCTTCTGAAATATAGTTCTCATCAAATGCGGTTGTTAAATGTTCCATTGTTTCAGTGATTGAACCTCTTGCTGTAATGAAAAAATTTCTGGTATCTGTAAAAGTATATCTGCCATAACCTTCAGCCATGTTTCTTGTAATTGACCTTGACGAGTCAACTACTTGTGCAACAAGTAAGAATTTTTCATCTTTAGTAAATGATTTCACTAAGTCAGATATGTACATTCTTAATTTCCTTGCTTCTTTATAGCATTCTAAATCTTTGTATCCTTTGTAAATCATAGTCAGCGGGAATTGTTTTGCCTAATTCCTTTTTCCAAATTACAAATTCCTCTCTGCTTTTACATATGCTTCACCTCATCAGGTAAATCATAAAAAGTAGGATGACGGTATACTTTATCATTCGCAGGATCGTATAAACTTTCGGCTTCATCGGGATTGCTGGCATGAATGTATTTGCTTTCAACCACCCAGATGCTTACACCTTCCATGCGTCTCGTATAAACATCACGTGCATTTTCAATGGCCATTTGTGCATCAGCAGCTTTTAAACTACCCACATGTTTATGATCAAGACCTTGCTTGCTGCGGATGAAAACTTCCCAGAGAGGCCAAGCCCCCCCACCCCCCAAAGGGGGGATTTCAGAGCCCGCATTAATGGGGTCTCCTCCTGAATTACTGTCAGGTATATCACCATAGTAAAAACATCTTAGCTGAAAATTCATCATTCAAAAATTTAAGATTACTTAAGCTGCTACCAAAGTCCCTCCTTTGGAGGGATTTAGGGAGGCCTTTTGTTTCTCCGCATGTGCCGCTGCTGCTTCACGCACCCATCTGCCTTCTTCGTGTGCTTTGCGGCGTGCTTCTAAACGTTGTTTGTTGCAAGGACCATTTCCTTTCACCACATTCCAGAATTCGTTCCAGTCAATTTCACCAAAGTCATAATGACCACGTTCCTCATTCCATTTCAAATGCGGATCGGGCAAGGTCATACCTAACAATTTCACCTGTTCAACCGCCATATCTACAAACTGCTGACGCAGCTCATCATTTGTTTTGCGTTTGATCTTCCACTTCATACTTTGATCGCTGTTGGTGCTTTCACTATCCTTAGGACCAAACATCATTAAGCTTGGCCACCACCATCTGTTGATGGCATCCTGGCACATCGCTTTTTGTTCATCGGTTCCTTTTGATAAAACAAGCAACGATTCAAATCCCTGGCGTTGATGAAAACTTTCTTCTTTACAGATACGCACCATTGCTCTGGCATATGGTCCGTAGCTGGTGCGGCACAACATTACTTGATTTAGAATAGCAGCGCCATCCACCAACCAACCAACGGCACCCATATCGGCCCATGTTAATGTAGGATAATTAAAAATGGAAGAGTATTTGGCTTTGCCGCTGTGCAAGTCGTCGATCATTTGTTCCCTGCTCATGCCCAATGTTTCGGCAGCACAATAGAGGTACAAACCATGACCGGCTTCGTCCTGCACTTTAGCCATTAAAATCGCTTTTCGTTTTAAAGATGGAGCACGACTGATCCAATTGCCTTCGGGCAACATCCCTACAATTTCGCTGTGGGCATGCTGACTGATCTGCCGGATATTCGTTTTCCGGTAGGCATCGGGCATCCATTCCTTAGGTTCGATCTTAATTTCCTGATCGATCTTGCTCTGAAATACTTGTTCAAAATCATGTACTGACATAACAATGCTTTAGAAACCACAAATTTAGTCAAAACTAACGCCTGTTTGTGGTTTTTGTTTATTGTTTGTACAGATTATCTCATGCTAAAAATGTGCTTGCTTATTTCACATCAAAATCAACCGTTACGTTTGCGGTTGTGGGATGGGCCTGACAGGTAAGGATAAAACCCTGTTCAATTTCTTCCTGCTCCAAACCCCAATGAACATCCATTTTTACTTCACCTTCCAGCAGTTTGGCTTTGCAGGTGCAGCACACGCCGCCTTTACAGGCATAAGGTACATCGGCACCTTGTTGCATAGCAGCATCAAGAATGGTTGTATCGCTGTTGAGCGGAATGGAGAAATCAAAACTCCTTCCATCTAACTTAACGGTGATATTACTTTGCGGGCCTTCTTCGCTTGTGCCTTGTATCTTGTTGCTTGTCGCTTTGTTCTGTCCCGGTGTGGTAAATAATTCGAAATGAATTTTCTTTTCAGCTACCCCATTGCTTTCTAAAAAATCTTTCACAGAAAAGATCATGTCCTCCGGTCCGCAGATAAAAAACTCATCAGCCGTTTTTACATCCAGCAATTTGCCGAAGAGATCGCTGCATTTGTCTTTCGTGATTCTGCCGAAATTGAGATCAGCGTCTGTTTTTTCCCGGCTTAAAATATGAATGAGGTTAAACCGGTTGATGTATTTATTCTTCAACCCTTCCAGTTCTTCAAAGAAGATAATGGATGAACGGGTTTTGTTTCCGTACACTAATGTGAACGTACTATCGGGCTCAGTTGCCAATGTTGTTTTGATAATGGAAAGTAGCGGAGTAATGCCGCTGCCTGCAGCAAAAGCCACATAATTTTTTCTGTTGGATGCATCAAGTGTTGTGTAGAAACGACCGATGGGTGTCATTACTTCCAGCACATCATTCACCTTGAGTTGCTCGTTAGCAAAATTGGAAAACAAACCACCCTCTACTTTTTTGATGGCGACTTTTAGTTGATGTTCCAATGGACTGCTGCAAATGGAATAGGTGCGTCTTACTTCTTCACCATTTATAGTTGCACGCATCGTAAGGCTTTGTCCTTGTGTAAAATTGAATTCTTGCTGCAGATTTTCAGGTACATCAAACAATACAGAAACACAATCGCTGGTTTCTTTCTTTACCTCTTTCACTTTTAATGGATGGAAATGGATAGACATATGGCAATCAGAAAATTAATTCTTGGTGGCGTAAACCGGTTTATACGTTTTCAGTAATTCTTCTAACGTAACCCCTACTGCCGTTTTATTTAAAGGGGCTTGCAATTCGGGCGAAAGATCTTTAAATAGTTGTTTCATCTTTTCCTCGTTGCCGTTTGAAAGGCGGATGAATTTCCAGTTTTTCCCGTCATCAAACGACACACCAATATTTGAGCTCACACTGCTTACAATGGTAGACTCTACCGTCATTTCAAGATAACTTTCTACAATACATTGCCATTGGTTATTGTAACGCAGCAATTGTAAAATAGTTCCAGAAGCACTTTTGTCAACAGTAGCATTTTCCATACTTTTCATCTGCTGTTCTACAAAATCTGCAAACTGTTTTTTTCCACCCAGCATTTTAACAAGTTCGGGGTGCATGTAGTCTGTGAAAGAGTTCCAGTCTTTTCGTTGAAAAGTGGCAGACACACTATCCATACCAGCCTTAATGTTTTGTTTCAGCAAAAGACTGTCTGTTTGCCCCTTTGGTTGTAAACCTAAAAGGCAAAGCGAAAGTAGAAAAAGGTATTTCATTGGAAAAGCAAGCAGCTTGATGTGAAGTAAATGGAATGGGGCAATCTTATTTTCTTAAACCATCAATCATGATCAGTACCATATTGTCTTCCAGCTCAGGTCCACTGATCTTGGCAGTGGAGCGGTGCCAGCTTTCAATACCACTTACTGAATGAAGCAATATAACAACTGCTGTAGGGGCATCAATTTTTTTGATCTCGCCTTTTTTCATTCCTTCTTCAATGATCAATGCAAATCGTTTTCTGTAATTACGACGCTGCGTGTGGAAGTTGGAGCGGTAAGGCTCGTCGAGATGTTTCCACTCTCTGTCGCTCACCATTACTTCTTCGTAGTTGTCGATCATTTGCTGAATATGAAAACGAAGCAGCGTCTCGATCTTTTTGATCGGGCTAAGACTGCCAGTTTCAATTTCGTCCAAATGCAGGTTAAAACGATTGGCTACATTAAAACATACCGACTCCAGGATCTCATTCTTGGAACGGATGTGATTGTACAAGCTGGCAGCTTCAATACCAAGGTTTTCGGCCAGGTCTCTCATACTGGCTGCACCAAAACCTTTTTCCCTGAAAAGGGCGGCGCCGGCTTTTACAATGAGGTCTTTACGGTTGCCGTTCTTCGGCACTTTCAGTTTTCCCATGTAACAAATGTAATGTGTTTGCCGCTTTTTTTAAAAATACCGTTTAGTGGGTATGGGAAGGTTTTTTCATCTAACGTAAATTTGATGTATCAACAAAGCAATTGGTACTTCGTGCAAAAATGCTGAGCTGTACAAAACAATCCGTTTTTCTCAATTTTTGCTGATAGTGAAGATTGCCCGAAACCAAAAAAATCAATCAAATGAAACAGAAACTTCTTTTCCTCGCCCTTGTTTGCGGAGCAATGATGATGGCCGCTCCGGCAAAAGCCCAAACTGATTACTATTATTATGAAAGCATCTCCAACCCCAGCAAAACCATTAATTTTCTGATTGGTGTGTATGTTACAAAAAATGAATTTATCACCAGAGATGATGGTACCGGTTATACAAAAATCCGTATGGCTGTCATTAACCAGGAAGGAGCTGATCCGCTGAAATGGAGCGATTATAAGGTGTATGTTAAGTTAAAGAACAACGAAATGTTCTATAATTATACTACACAGGCAAAAGATGGCGACCTCGCCTGTACCTGGACAGTACCAGCCGGACAGAATCACATTCAGTACATCTGCTTCGATAAGGCATTTGATATTAACCAGATCGATATGATCTGGCTGGGAATGAGCGATAATAAATTTTTTGACCTCGTTCGCAGCGATAAAAAGTAAAACGGGTTTCTAACAGTAGTGAAGCGTTGCTGGTACAGGCAACGCTTTTTTTATGCTTTCTTTCGTGGATACAACGGTAGCCATTACCTTTGCCCGCATCCGTAAAAAGCGGAAAACTTAAAAACATTCCCATTATGTCGTTAGTAGTTGTTGGCTCTATGGCCTTTGATGCAATCGAAACCCCTTTTGGCAAAAGCGATAAAATTATTGGAGGTGCAGCTACCTATATAGCCTGGAGCGCTTCTAATTTTACCCAGCCTATAAAACAAGTAAGTGTTGTAGGGGGCGATTTTCCGAAAGAAGAGTTGGAAATGCTGCAGGCAAGGGGCGTGGTGACTGATGCGGTAGAAATTAAAGAAAACGAAAAATCATTTTTCTGGAGTGGCCGTTACCACCTGGATATGAATACCCGTGATACACTCGATACGCAACTGAATGTACTGGCCGATTTTAAGCCGGTGGTACCCGATAGTTACCAGGATTGTGAGTTCCTGATGTTGGGTAACCTGGTGCCTGCTGTACAACTTTCGGTGATTGAGCAAATGAAAGTAAAACCCCGGTTGGTTGTACTCGATACCATGAACTTTTGGATGGAAATTGCCATGCCCGATCTTGAAAAGGTATTGCGTAAAGTGGATGTGTTGATGGTAAACGACAGCGAAGCACGCCAGTTGAGTGGACAATACTCATTGGTGAAAGCGGCGAAGGTGATTATGAACATGGGACCGAAGTACCTCATTATAAAGAAAGGTGAACACGGCGCCTTGCTATTCCACGAAGACAACGTGTTTTTCGCTCCTGCGTTGCCGTTAGAAGATGTGTTTGACCCAACAGGTGCGGGCGATACATTTGCCGGCGGCTTTATTGGTCATATCGCTAAAACAAAAGATATCAGCTTTGAAAATATGAAGACGGCTATTATTGTAGGTAGCGCAATGGCCAGCTTCTGTGTAGAAAAATTCGGAACCACTCGTTTGAAAGAAATTTCAAAAGAAGAGATCGATGCCCGTATTCAACAGTTTGTGCAGTTAGTGAGTTTTGATATTGAGTTGGTGTGAGGAGATATTTACAATAAACGAAAAAGCCCTGCAAGTGCAGGGCTTTTTCGTTTATGAATGGTACTGTTTGGCAAGCGTCTCGCTTGTGCCATTAACAGATAGATATTGCAATTAATATTTCATGTCAAATCTTCCTTGGGTTATTCTTATTGTTTCGCAACCATGTTCGAGCCAGTGCAAACTCAAACGTTCCGGAAACAATTCTTTTTTGTTTGTCGAGTTTAGTAATATTTAAGTAAGCATTGTGATTAGGAATTGTATCATACCATTCATAAATGCAGTATCCTGAGTTGTCATCAATACTAAATTGTGCAAGATGCTCGATACTTAGGTTTAATTTATAAATGCCAGTTTTTGTAATATTATTTCCACCAAATGCAAAGGTGCTACGTCGATTTGTTTCATATCGATACCCACTGATTCCCAATGTCCCTCCTCTATAATTTTCATCGTAATAAAAATTAAGATTTGGATACCCATTATCACCTTTTGGTAGCCATACCGCTCCATTTAATAAAAACCCACAAGTGTTTTTTCCTTCTTGTGTTGCAGCGGGTAGTTTATCGCCAAACAAACTTCCTTTTTTGCAATTGCTGCTGCTGGTAAGAATGAGTAGTAAAATTGTAGTGATTGAAATATGTTTCATGGTTATTCTATTTTAAACTTTATTGTATGTGTCATTTTCAACTGGCTTTGGTGCGACCTTCTCGCTTGTGCCTTAGATAGCTATTTATATTTCAAATGTAAGCACAAGCGAGACGCTTGCGCTACCACTGCAGCCAATCACAACATACTTTTTACATGCGTTGTAATCAACACCCGTTTCAAACTCCTGTCGATTAATTCACCCATGCTGGTACACCTTGAAAATACAGGATCTTCATAGTGGTCTGCTAATTCGCTACCCAGTTGTTTGATCTTTTCCTTAGTGGAAATTTCATCGTTCACCAGCACATCACGCAGATCGGTTAAACGGTAGCGTTCTTCTTTGATACGCCGGGCAATCAAGGCACGTTCTTCTTGTTGGTATTGCAACATCACATCTTTGTTAAAGTGTGTAAGTGCCATGTCCACGTACGGAAAATTTTCTTTAAAGTATTGGGGCAAATAGATTTTCAAACTTCCTTCAAAAAACTGCTGATCAAAATCAATGGCACGGATGCGGAACTGGAAGTCATCAAAATCGGGTGTAATGTCAAATACAAAATTATAGGCACGCATATCTCCCAGTAAACGCACAAAACAACGTTCATTGAATTTTACAAACTCTTTGCCAATACGTTTTGCATTAAACTCCGGTCGGTTGCTGTATAAGGGCAAAAACACATCACCCGGAATACCTGCAATATGTTCTTCCACCAATGTATTTTCATCCACCAGATAATTCAATTGATTGGGCGATAAAATATGCTCCAGTTCCAAGCCATACACACGTGATGCATCAGGAACTTTCACATAGAAATAATCATGCACATCGTTATAACTGTTAACGATCTTGATACGGAAGGGATGTGTATTGCCAAACGTGCAGTAATCAATCCGTTCAATGTACAAATGCTTCTGCACTTTAATATCGCCACCTGCTTTTAACATCGCATACACCTGCTTGAGGCCGGTATGAATATCTTCGATCTGATCCTGTGTATAGATCACAGTTTCCCACAACGTATCTTTTCCACGTGCATCAATAACAGGAATAGTTTCTAAGAAAAACTTCAGTTGCTGGTACGATACAGGTAATCGTTTTTCACGCTGGTACGTTTGCAGGTACTTGCGTAATGCTTTGTTAACGGGATAAATGATTTTTTTGCGGGTGATCATACATGCAAACTTCAGCTTCCTGTTAAAGATAATTCATATCGGTACGCAGATGGGTTGCTGATTTTCATCATTACAATCGTCGGGCAAGTACTACCTGTTTTTTAAAGCGTTTTACTTTTCCCTGCAGGTTAAATACTTCCACGAAGATCACATACGGTCCAAGCGGCAGTTGTTGAAATTTATCATTCAACCCATCCCAACGGAAATTTCCCTGCTGACTGCAAACTGCATTTCGCTGCAATGCTTTTACCGGACGTCCGGCTGCATCAAACACGGATATATTCATCACATAACCGTTTTCCGGAAAACGATAACTGATCGTTACAAAATCATCGTTGCCATCATTGTCAGGAGAAAATACTTCCGGCGTTGCGGTTACATCGCCTTGTACCTGCAAGTCTATACGAAATTGTGAGTTTTGATAAGAAGGCGTTCCATAACCAACATCTTTGGCAGCACTGTGCCAGTTATCTTTATTTTGAGTAGCTGCATTGGGATCAATGCGTTCCAACGCTACTCCTTCCGCATTATTGATCAGTGCAAAATGCCATTTCTCATCGTAAGCAAGTTCATCAATTACCAATCCGCCATTATCACTTAACACAACTGTTCCATTTGCATCGGGATACGAAGGCATGGAAGACAGATTGAGAAAGGCAGAAAGATTTTTTGCAGTGAACTGTCGTTTTACAACTTGCTCATCGGCACTTAACACATAATACTCACCGGGAAACATCGCCAGATCAACTGCACTCAACGGACGCATACCTGCAATAACGCCGGCACTGCTTCTGTTAGCCAACAATACATTTTTCAGGTTGATGATCTTATTGCTGCGGTTATAGATCTCTACATAATCGGTTCCGTCAGTGGTTGGGTTAAACAACACTTCGTTGATGATCAAATCGTTCGCTGCAACTGCTGAACTGATTCCTGCTTTGGTTTGATTAAACGCAGCAATGCTGTTGCCTTTACAATCAGTAACGCTACTGGCGGTAATTGTATAAGTTGTTCCAGCCTGTAATGAATTGCTGAGTGTTAGTTGTACCGTATTGAACAAAGGTGCAATACAAATAGCGGAAAGCGGTGAACCGATACCGTTACTGATCTGGTAGTTTGCAGCAGTAGCTGCGGATAAACTATCTAACGGTTCATCAAAACTTAAGAGTATAGTTGTGTTGTCAATTGCAAATGCTTTGAGAAGAGCCGGAGGTGTTTGATCGGCATTGGTACCATCAACTGAATTTTTGCTGCCCGGTGTTCCGCCTCGTGGATCAACACTCGCCCTCCAGTTATTGGCTCCGCTGCATGGATTGTTAACATCGATCATTTCAAGCGTCCAGCCGCCATCACTTTTTACTGCATTGTTAAACCAATTGAGATTGTATTCTACAGCATGAATAATAGCACCTGTATTTGAGCGGATAAAAATCAGTTCGCCTGTATTATCTAACGAAGGAAAACTGGTAACGCCGAAAGTGCGGCCATACTGTTGCATAGTTGCGGCAGCAGTTGTGCCACAAATAATGGCACTGCTGTCGGGTTGTAATAAAAAGTTGGGCAATGCTCCACTTACTCCGCCTGCATCGCCCACCCGCCAGTTTTGAAGATTAATAGCAGTGTTGGTTGTATTACGTATTTCGATCCATTCATTATTAGGTAAACCAATTTGTGGTGTGGGGTCGCTCATGATCTCAGTGATCACAATTGCATAACGGTTTTGTGCAAAGGAACTGTTGCTGCAAACACACGAACAAACAATCGTTACAACAAAAAACAGAGAGCGAAGCATACTTTAAAAATAACATTAATCAAACGATTGCGTAAAAACCTTGCTGAAATTTCTAAAACAATTTGGTGAAACGCAGATTCAGCTTTACTTTTGAACCTCATGATGATGATGAAACATACAAAGCGCACAAAGAAACAGTTCCGCAGGGGAAGGTAAAATTGTACGTTGTGTTGTAAACATAATAACAGGCCTTCCCGAAACGGAAGGCCTTATTTTTTTCCACCCGTCAGATGCCCTCGTCGGACGGAATTATTAATCAAACAAAAAAATTCTGTCAGACGAGGGTGTCGGACAGAAACAAAACAAAACACAAAATGAAAGTTGCAGTAGTTGGCGCTACAGGTCTTGTAGGAACCAAAATGTTACAGGTATTAGCAGAAAGAAATTTTCCCGTTACTGAATTAATTCCCGTTGCGAGTGAACGTTCCGTTGGTAAAGAAGTAGAGTTTAAGGGAAAGAAATACAAAGTAGTAAGCATGACCGATGCAATAGCTGCCAAACCTGCTGTGGCTTTATTCAGTGCCGGTGGTAGTACATCAACTAGAGTGGGCACCAAAGTTTGCAGAAGCTGGTATTACAGTGATTGATAATTCCAGTGCATGGCGCATGGACCCTACTAAAAAATTAGTGGTGCCTGAGGTAAATGCCGATGTATTAACAGCCGATGATAAAATAATTGCAAACCCCAACTGTTCTACTATTCAAATGGTGGTGGCGTTGCAACCGCTGCATAAAAAATACCAGATCAAACGTGTGGTTGTATCTACATACCAAAGTGTAACAGGTACCGGTGTAAAAGCAGTGGATCAATTGTTGAACGAACGTAAAGGAATTGTGGGCGAGATGGCGTACAAATATCCCATTGATCTGAATGTGATTCCACAGATCGATGTGTTTTTGGAGAACGGCTACACCAAAGAAGAAATGAAAATGGTGAAAGAAACCTGCAAGATCATGGGTGATGATTCCATTCGTGTAACAGCAACTACTGTACGTATTCCTGTTATGGGCGGACATAGTGAAAGTGTGAACGTTGAGTTTGCAAATGATTTCGACTTGAATGATGTTAAAACATTGCTGAGCTCTGCACCCGGTATTGTAGTAGTAGATGACCCTGCTACACAACAATATCCTATGCCAATGGATGCGCATGAAAAAGATGATGTGTTTGTTGGTCGTTTGCGCAGAGATGAAACCCAAGCCAACACATTAAATATGTGGATCGTTAGTGATAACCTTCGCAAAGGTGCAGCAACGAACGCAGTACAAATTGCAGAGTATTTAAGTAGTAAAGGTTTGTTGTAATAGCTAAAACCTCCGGGGTTTTCAAAAACCCCGGAGGTTTTTTATTCACCCACATGCAATCCTTCATTCAAAAACTGCAACAATGGTTGCAGCGTTTCAAAATTGGCACATACTTTTTTTACCAGATCTTTTGAAGTAAGATCAGCATCTGAAAACTGTTGCATTCCAACCCAGCTTTTTAGTTTCAGGTATTCAATGGCCGGGTTATCGGCTTCATATCCTTTTGGTGGTCGGCTCAACTTCATATCGCCTTCTGTTGACAGGTCGCCAAACACTGCTTTGAATTTTTTACTGTTGATGATCTTGAAAAATTCTTTCCAGTTATAATCAATTTCCTGACGGATGTTTTTTATCTGATCGGGAGGTGCCATATACAAACCACCACCAACGAATGCAGTACCCGGTTCGCAATGAAAATAATAACCAGCTGTCATTGATTTTTTCCCGCCGCTGTTGATGCTTGCACCCATATTTGATTTGTAAGGGCTCTTGTCTTTACTGAAACGTACATCACGGTTAATACGGAAGATGCAGTCTTTTGCAGCAAGATGTGCAATGGAAGGATCTTTCTTGCCGTGCTTTTCAATTACTGCATCTATAAAAGAAATGAAATCTGCCTTAGCAGCATCGTAGGCTTTCCTGTTAGCATCAAACCAGGGTTTGTTGTTGTTCTTCTTTAAGTCTTTCAGAAATTTAAGTGTGGAGGTTTGCAGCATAAAAGAAGTATGTAGTGAATATGCAAATTTGCATAAACTAACAATGCTGTAGAAAAATAGTTCAGTTAGCGTGTAGCTAACGATAGCTGAAATTGTACATCTGAAATCTGCACTCTTAAACCGCTCCCCAATTTTCCCCACTTCTGATCCGATAAAGCGTCATTTCACTCACGCTGTATTTTTTGGCAAGCTGTTTATAGGTTACGTTGCGGTTGGGGTCCTGAATAATTTTTTTGATCGTTTTTACCTGCACCGGGGTAAGCTTTAATCCTTTTTGCGAAGAGCTGCGTTCTTTCTGTAATTTTTTATATGCGATTTTTTGCGGGCTTTTTTGCTGGTGCGAAGACATTTCTTCCAGCGTGGCCCATTTCAGATTGGATGCTTTGTTGTCCGTTTTATTGTGGTTGATATGCACCACATATTTACTTTTTGTTGATGCCTTTTTGCAGAAGATTTTTGCTACTTCACGATGTAAATAAATTGTTCCCTTGTTATCGGCACGATGCAGATTCAATGTACGATAGCCGGTTGTAATAGAACCATTGAGTAATTTACCATCCTCCGTTACATCGGTTGAATAACTGGCGCAACGTCCAAGATTGGAGACAGCATATTTTTTTCGCAACTGTTTCCAACCGGCAAATTGCAACTGTTTCCATTGTTCGCCGGGAAGTTTCTTGATCATATGACAAAATTGGAGTTTCTAAATATACAACAGCAAACCCTGTACCTGCAAGCGGAATGCCATATTATTTTTTTAACAGCGCCAGAAATTCTTCTTCTGAAATAATTTTAATGGTACTGATCTTTTTTGCTTTTTCCAGTTTACTGCCTGCATCTTCGCCCACCACTAAGTAATTCAGCTTTGCACTTACTCCTCCAAGAATTGAGCCACCATGTTCTTCTGCCATCTGCTCCGCCGCACTTCTCTTCAAGGTAGGCAATGTTCCTGTAAATAAAAACGTAATGCCGGTTAAATTTCCTTCGTGTGTACGTTCTTTTTGTTCGTTCTTCAATTGCAGACCCAGTTCTTCCAGTTGTTTCAGCATAGTCAGATTGTCTGCATTACTGAAAAAATCATGAATGCTGTTGGCAACCCTTGGCCCCACATCTTCGAGTTGTTGTAACTCTTCCACCGATTTATTACTCACTTCCAATAAATGATTGGTTGCAGTAGCTAATGTTTTTGCGGTTGCCTCACCAACAAAGCGAATGCCCAGCGCATAGATCAAGCGAAACAATGGTTGCTTCTTTGAATTTTCAAGTGCAGTCTGCAAATTCTCCACACTCTTTGCTCCATATCCTTCCAGTGTTTTGATTTGATCGAACGGTAACCGATACAAACCGGGAACATCTTTCAGAAAACCAAGCTCATAAAATTTCCGCACATTCGCATCGCCCATACCACGTATATCCATCGCATCTTTACTGGTAAAATGAATAATGCGTTCTACCAATTGTGCTTCGCAATTATAATTGACGCAGCGCCATACCGCTTCTTCTTCCGGCTTTACCAATAAGCTGTTGCAAACGGGACAATGGGTTGGAAAGATGATCGGTTGTTCATCACCGGTACGTAACTCCGCCATCGATTTTACAATGTAAGGAATTACATCGCCGGCCCGCTCTACCAATACTGTATCGCCCAGCATCAGATCTTTCTCTGCAATAAAATCCTGGTTGTGCAGTGAGATACTCGTTACTGTTACTCCACCAATCGCAACAGGATCGATCTTGGCAACTGGTGTAACAGCACCTGTTCGGCCCACTTGGTATTCAACAGCACGGAGTTTACTGGTGCCTTGTCGTGCTTTAAACTTATATGCAATGGCCCAGCGTGGATGATGACTGGTCATGCCCATTTGATCCTGCAACTGCAGATCATTTACTTTGATCACCATGCCATCGATCTCATAAGGTAGTGTATCACGCTTCTGTTCAAACTCGTTGCAGTAATCAATTACTTCCTGTATGCCTTTGCAGATCTTTTTTTCTTTTTCAGGACTACGGAAGCCAAGTTCCCACATCATCTTCAATGCACCGCTATGTGTATGCAATACATCGTAAGTAGATTGTTTTCGATCAACCATGGCAACATAACCAACATGATATAAAAACGCTTCCAGGTTTCTGCGTGCTACTTCTTTGGCATCTTTAATACGCAAACTTCCACTGGCAGCATTTCGTGGATTGGCAAGCGGCGGTAAATTTTCTTCAGCCAATTGATCATTGTAAGCTTTGAAATTTTTCTTACTCATCAATATCTCACCACGTATTTCAATTTGTTTGATGCCATAGTTCGAAAAATCAGCTGATAACGGAATGGAACGTATCTGTCGCACATTGGTGGTGATCTCTTCGCCTTCTGTTCCATCGCCACGTGTTGTACCACGAACGAGTTTATCTTCTTCATAGATCAATGAAATACTGGCGCCATCAAACTTCGGTTCTACACAATATTCGATCTCAGCTAAACCACTTGCTTCTTTGGCTTTGCGGTCCCAGTCAACAAGATCGTCGGCATTGTACGAGTTTTCTAAACTCAGCATCGGAACCAGGTGTTGCACTTTTTTAAAATCATTCCCCAATCCTTTGGCAACCCGTTGTGTGGGCGATTCAGGCGTAATGAGTGATGGATTGTCAGCTTCCAGTTTTTCCAATGCTTTGTACAACTGATCATATTCAAAATCGCTGATGAGCGGATCGTTCTGAATATAATAGCGGTACTCGTGAAAACGGAGCACAGCTCTCAGTTCTTCGATCTGCCGTTCCTCAATGGCCGAACTTTTTAGTTGGAAAAGTAAGTTGATGGCAGCCTGTTGTAACTCTTTGGTTGTAGTAGCTAAATACATAAAAAATAGATCAGGCAGTAAAAATACAAGGATGAAAGACAAAACAATTTAAATTCACGGATTCATTTTCAGTTGTTCCATTTGTCAGATGGAATTACCATCAATACAATTCATACAGCAAGGAATAAACAATCGTTGTTGTTTTGAGTTATACCGTCAACAATACAAAATATTATGAACCGATTGTTTGTGCTTTTCATTATAGTTGTCCTGTTTTCGCAGTGCACTGCCAAAACTGAAGTTGATTCTTTACTCATCAACGGAACAGTGTACACAGTTGATTCAGCGTTTTCAAAAACAGAAGCTGTAGCTGTGAAAGATGGAAAAATTGTTGCTACCGGCACCACTGCCGAACTGCAGCAGGCATTTACTGCCAAAGAAGTAATTGATCTGCAAGGAAAATTTT
This sequence comes from uncultured Bacteroidota bacterium, assembly GCA_963830845.1. Taxonomy (GTDB): domain Bacteria; phylum Bacteroidota; class Bacteroidia; order Chitinophagales; family Chitinophagaceae; genus Lacibacter. The sequence continues at coordinate 23,467 of CAWHOR010000026.1, forward strand.
TATATCCGGGTTTTATTGATGCGCATGCACATTTCTATCGTTATGGATTGGGGCTTCGTACGGTTGACTTAACCGGCACTACCAGTTGGAGTGAATGTTTGGAACGTTTACAAAAGCGTGCTGCAGAACAAACACTGCAACCGGGCGAATGGTTGATCGGCCGTGGTTGGGATCAAAACGATTGGGAAGTGAAAGAGTTTCCAACAAATGATTCGTTGAACAAATTATTTCCCGCCAATCCTGTTCTGCTCACAAGAGTGGATGGACATGGTGCCGTTGTAAATGATCTTGCATTGCAGCAAGCCGGTATTACTGCACAAACAAAATTAACCGGTGGTGATGTGTTTGTAGTAAATGGAAAACCAACCGGTGTGTTGATCGATAATGCAATTGATCTTGTATCAGCCAAAATTCCGGCTGCTACAACTGAGCAAATTACTGAAGGGTTAGTAGCAGCACAGAAAAATTGCTTTGCATCCGGCTTGACTTCAGTTGTGGATTGTGGACTGGATTATACAGATGTGCTGAACATCGAAAAAGCAAACGAGAGTGGCATATTGAAGATGCGGATGTACGTGATGCTGAGTGATGCAAAGAAAAACTACGATGCTATTTTTGAACGTGGTAAAATAAAAACCGACCGGTTGAATGTACGCAGCTTCAAAGTATATGGCGATGGTGCGTTAGGTTCAAGAGGTGCATGTTTGCTGGAACCGTATGCTGATAAGCCCGGTCATACAGGATTTTTATTGAGCAACCCCGAACATTTTGATTCCGTAGCAGCGGTGTTATATGCAAAAGGTTTTCAAATGTGTACACATGCCATTGGCGACAGTGGCAACAGAACCATTCTTAACGTCTATGGAAAATATTTGAAAGAAACCAACGATCTGCGTTGGCGCATTGAACATGCGCAGGTGGTGAATGAAAATGATTTTAACCTCTTTGGTAAATACAGTATTGTGCCGAGTGTACAACCAACACATGCAACAAGCGATATGTACTGGGCCGGGCAACGCCTTGGAACCAAACGTGAAAAGGGAGCGTATGCCTTCAATGATCTGTTGAAACAAAATAATTGGATTCCGTTGGGTACTGATTTTCCGGTGGAAGATATTGATCCGCTGAAAACATTTTATGCTGCTGTATTTCGCAGAGATGCAAAGGGATGGCCCGAACAAGGTTATCAAATGGAAAATGCATTAACAAGAGAAGCAACATTACGTGGAATGACCATCTGGGCAGCCCGTTCCTGTTTTGAAGAAAATGAAAAAGGAAGTATTGAAAAAGGAAAGCTGGCTGATTTTGTGTTACTCGATACCGATCTCATGACAGCATCATTTGAACAGGTGTTGAAGACAACTGTGCTCAAAACCATTTGTGGAGGCGAAACAGTCTACAGTAAAAATTAATACACCGCTTCATTCCTGAATTCCCGTGGTGTGCTGTGTTTCTTTCGTGCAAACACACGGTTGAAATAGGTGAGCGATTCAAAACCTGCACTGCGGGCAATGGTAGAGATCTGTTTATCGGTTTCAATCAATTGATAACAGGCATAGCCCACACGGAGATCGTTCACGTAATCAGAAAATGTTTTACCTGTTGCCCGTTTAAAGAATTTACAAAAGGCGCTGGGCGAAATATTAATAATGGATGCTGCTTCATTAATAGTAATGGGCTTTGCAAAATTCTGTTCAACATAGGTACATACTTTGTTGATACGTGGCTCACTGCTTTTCGCCTGGGAAATATCATAATCGGCTGAAGCAAGCTTCGTTCCTTTTTGTTTGGACAGTTGATTCAGCAATTCAATCAAATCAGTAATTTTTTCAACGCCTGTTTTTCGTGGTAGCGACAAAATAAGATCTTTAAAGGGCTTGCTGTTTTTAAAATGCAACCCATGCCGGCAGTTTTGCAGCAGTCGCTTGATGCTTTCAAACTCCGGTAAACCAGTGAAGCTGTTGAAAAGCGAACCTGAAAACTGGATCACCACAAAGTCGCAGGATTTGTTCTTGATCTTTTTATCGGTTACCCAGGTATGCGGCATATCAGGACCAATCAGCACCAGATCGCCTTCACTGAATTCTTCATAACTATCTCCCACAATTCGCTTGCCCGATACATTGATCTTGTAGGTTAATTCATATTCGGGATGGTGGTGCCAGTAAAATTCAAGGAAAGGGAGGCTCATTTCATAAGCCACAAATACCGGCTTGTCATTTCCCGGAACAATTTTTTCGAGTTCTGCTTTCATACAACCAACAATTTTTGAGTGGCATAAATGTACAGGAAGTTGGCAATATAGTGCCAGAAATTGGAATTTTAGTTCAATTTGTACCCTCGAACATAGGTTAATTTTGTGCTGTTCTGATTGCGGAAAATGAAGAGGGTAATGATTTAGCGACCGGCTGTTATATAAAAAGACCGAACATCTTTCTTACAGATTGCAATCACAACGATAATCCAACAAATTTCATTGATCATTGTTTTATTTGGTTTGATGTAAAGGGATTGCGTTATGAGAAAAACTTTGCTTGCGTTTTTTCTACTTTTCTTTGCAGTTGTTGCGGGTCATGCACAGCTGTTATCTACCGATATTGCTTTCCCAACTGATGCCAGCACCATTGTTGTAACAATGGATGCCAACAAAGGCAACAAAGGTCTTTTGAATCATACAACATCTGATGTATATGTTCATACAGGTGTAATTACAAACCTCAGCACAAGCCCTACCAACTGGCGTTACGTTAAATTCAATCAGAATTTTAATCAGCCCAACGTGGCATTGCAGGCCACTTCGATCGGCGGTAATAAGTGGCAGTTTACGATTGCAAATATTCGTGCTTATTATGGAGTTCCTGCAGGTGAAACGATTTTACGAGTTTCCATTCTGTTCCGAAGCGGTAACGGACAATTGAAGCAAGCGAATTCAGACGGCAGTGATATGTATATTCAAGTGTATCTCGCCAATGAATTTGCACTCAAGTTTACTTCGCCGGCCATGCAGCCCACCTACAATCCCATGCCGGAGTCAGTTACAACAGGCGCAGTACCTTTCAATGTACCGGTTACCGCCGTAAGTTCGAAAAATGCCAATCTCACTATTCGTTTTAATGGAAACCAGATCGGTACGGCAGCGGCTGCACAAACAGTAAGTGGCACAGCCAATGTAACGGTAAGCTGTGATCAACAAATTACTGCCGAAGCAAACGACAATGGCAGCATCAAACGTGATACCATCAACTTTTTTGTACCGCCAGCCAGTTATCCAACAGGAGCACGGCCTGCAGGACGAAAAGATGGGATTACGTACGAAGACGGCAACACAAAAGCAGTACTCATCTTATATGCACCATTGAAAAACAAAGTTTCCATTGTTGGTGATTTTAATAACTGGACAGAAACCTGTTCGAGCCTGATGACAAAAGACGGGAACTATTTCTGGACGGAAGTAACAGGTCTTACACCAGGTCAACAATACAGGTATCAGTATAAAGTAGATGACACGATCCGTGTAGCTGATCCGTATAGTGAATTAGTGCTTGATCCCAACAACGATCAGTTTATTTCCGCATCTACTTATCCCAACTTGCCTGCTTACCCCACAGGAAAAACAACCGGCGGTATTGTAGGTGTACTTACACCCGGTGAAACAACTTATAACTGGACAAGCAACAGCTATGTTCGGCCGGATAAGCGTGATCTGATGATCTACGAATTACTGGTGCGGGACTATACTTCTGCCCGTAACTGGCAAGCATTAAAAGATACACTCAACTATATTAAAAACCTTGGTTTCAACGCCATTGGCCTCATGCCTATCAATGAATTTGATGGTAATGAAAGCTGGGGTTATAACCCGATGTACTTTTTTGCACCTGATAAATATTATGGTACAAAGAACGCATTGAAAGCATTTATCGACCAGGCGCATAGCCTTGGTATTGCAGTGATACAGGATGCTGTGCTCAACCATGCAACGGGGCAGTCACCCATGGCGGCTATGTGGTGGAATCCAACGCTCAACCAAACAGCAGCCAACAATCCTTATTTCTATGAAACGGCGCAACATCCGTTCAATGTGTTTCACGATTTCAATCACAACGCAGCACCTACAAAATTGTTGACGGAGCGGTTTATTCAACATTGGCTTTCAGAGTACCGGATAGATGGTTTCCGTTGGGATCTAAGTAAAGGATTCACGAATCAAAACTGTGCCGGTAATCAGGGATGCTGGGATGCTTTTAACCAGGATCGTATCAACATCTGGCAGAATTATTATAATGTCATGCAAACAGCATCGAACGGTTCGTATTGTATACTGGAGCATTTTGCTGTTGCAAGTGAAGATGCAGAACTAGCCAGAAGAGGGATGCTGATATGGGGCAACTCCAACCATAGTTTCAACAGTTTAAGCAAAGGCAATAATTCAAATCTCGGGAGTTCTTTCTGGATCGATCGATGGGGTACAACGAATTTAACGGATAAGCCTGGCTTAGTTACCTATGCAGAAAGCCATGATGAGCCACGCACCGTTTTTGTTACATTGAATGATGGCGATATCAATACATCTAATCCTGCTCATAATTTAAAAGATACTGCTGTAGCCCTTCGTCGTGCTGAAGCAGTTGCAGCAGTGTTGATGGCAATACCCGGTCCGAAAATGATCTGGCAGTTTGGTGAATTGGGATATGATTTCTCCATTAACAGGTGCCCTGATGGATCAATTAATAACGGTTGCAGAACAGCTAATAAACCTGTTCGCTGGGATTATTTTCAAGATACACGTCGCAGGCGTTTGTATGAAACCTATGCGGCCATGGCCAAGCTGCGCAACTTATACAAGAATACATTCCGTACACCAACGCTTGCGTTGGGAACCAATCTCGGTTCAAGCTTAGTGAAAACCATTGTTGTGGACGATGTTGATTTAAAATATGTAGTGGTTGCCAATTTTAATGTGATTCAGCAAACACCGGTGGTTACATTTCCTGCAAATGGCACATTCTACGATTATACCAATGGCGGAACCATTGCTGTATCGGGCAATCAACAGGCAGTTCTTTTAGAGCCGGGCCAATACAAAGTGTTCCTGAATCAGAATGTATCAGGTGGTGTAGTGACGAATATCAGGGATATGATTGCTACAAATGCAGATTTTCGATTAAGCATTTATCCAAATCCAATCCAGCAATCGGCCATTGTAAAATATGAATTGCCAAAAAGTGGCAAAGTGAGTGTGCAGTTGATGAATATGCAAGGGCAGGTATTGGCGTCAAAGAACATGGGTTTCCAGTTAAAAGGTTACCAGTTGTTTGAGCTGGATCGCAACAGTTTTGCAGGTATGCCCTTAACAGCAGGTCAATATGTGTTGCAGGTGCGGGTTGATAATCTTGTACGCTATGAAAAAGTGATGGTGCAGCAGTAAGCACAGGGATACTGTCTTCTAATGCTGCCTTTTTTTGAATCGATGAACGTGTTTTTATTTTTTTGTTGAACGTAACTGGATTAACAGAATTGGTTACTTAACAAATGAAATAATTCCATGCGACTGGATATAAATTGTAAATTTTTAAACCCACTATTGATTATGACTCTTAAACGAATGCTTGCCAAGGCGGGGGCGCTGGGCTTCCTGCTGATGGTTTTTGCAATGCATGTGTTTGCCCAAAGCAAAACTGTTACGGGGAAAGTGACAGATAGTAAAGATGGAAGCCCGATCGGGAATGCGTCTGTTACTATTAAAGGAACCAACCTCGGTACCACTACCGATGCAAGCGGCAGCTTCCGGCTGGCCGTTCCCGATAACAATGCAGTGCTTGTGATTTCTTCTGTTGGATTTTCTGAAACCGAAGTTACAGTAGGTGCACAATCCGATCTTTCCATTACCATGATCTCCACACAGGGAACATTGAATGAAGTGGTGGTAGTTGGTTATGGTACACAACGTAAGAGAGATCTTACCGGTGCTGTAGCAACTGTATCATCCAAGGATTTTGTGAAAGGCGCTATTCAAACACCGGAGCAATTGATTGCCGGTAAAGTAGCAGGCGTGCAAATCACTCCAAACAGCGGTGCACCCGGAAGCGGTAGCCGTATCCGGATCCGTGGTGGTGCTTCCTTAAATGCAAGTAATGATCCATTGGTTGTAATTGATGGTGTTCCCGTTGATAATGGTGGCATCTCCGGTGCAAGCAACCCCTTGAACCTCATCAATCCCAACGATATTGAAACCTTTACGATCCTAAAAGATCCATCAGCCGCAGCCATTTATGGTTCACGTGCATCGAATGGTGTTATTCTAATCACTACCAAGAAAGGGAAGAAAGGAAAAACACGATTTAATTTCAGCGCACAGGGGTTTGTACAAACACCCCATAAGTTGGTAGATGTTTTAACTGCGGATGAAGTACGTTCTATCGTTAACAGTAAGGGGTCGGCTTCGGCTATAAACTTACTTGGTAAGGAAAGTACCGATTGGCAAGATCAGATTTTCAGAAATGCATTTGCACAGGATTTTAATTTAAGTGCAACCGGTGCGTTTGGCGATGGTAAGTTTCCGTTCCGTATTTCAGGTGGTTACCTTAATCAGGATGGTATTTTAAAGACCAGCAACTTCCAGCGTATGACCGGCGCCATTAACCTCAGCCCCAGTTTCTTTAATAATAAACTGAAAGTTGATTTGAACCTGAAGGGTGCCCGCACAACTAATTTCTTTGCAAATGAAGGTGCTATTGGCAACGCCGTTACGTTTGACCCTACAAAGCCCGTTCGCTCAGGTAGTCCCCGGTACGGTGGCTATTGGGAATGGACCGATCCGGATGGTTTGCCTACACAATTATCGAACCGTAACCCGGTAGGATTGTTGTACGACCGTACCAATACAAGTGAGGTTTACCGCAGCATTGGTAATATTCAGTTTGATTACCAGCTTCCGTTCCTGAAAGGGTTGCGTGCAAATTTGAATCTCGGTTACGATGTATCGCAGGGAAGTGGTATCAATGCTACTTCCGACAGTGCAGCAAGTTCGTACCGCCGTCAAGGGAATTACAGCCCTTACTATCAGCAACGTACTAATAAGCTGATGGACTTTTATCTTAACTATGCACAATCATTCAACGATATTAGCAGCCGTGTAGATTTTACAGTGGGTACAGGTTACCAGGATTTTGAATTCTACAGCTTTAATAATCCAGACAGAAGATTTAATGGAGATTTAGTGCCAGGTTCTGAACCGGAATTTCTTTCGCAGGCTCCCGGTTATACAATGATCTCATATTATGGACGCTTGATTTATACTCTTGCCAATAAGTATACTTTAACATTGAACGGGCGTACTGATGGAACTTCTAAATTCAGCAAAAGCAGTCGTTGGGGTTTCTTCCCGTCAGCAGCGGTTGCATGGCAGATCAACGAAGAGAATTTCCTGAAGAATTCGAAAGTAGTTTCTAACCTGAAACTTCGTGCGGGTTATGGTGTTACCGGTCAGCAGGATGGTATTCCATTCTACGGATATATTCCCGTGTATTCGATCAGTAACGATCAGGCACAATATCAATTAGGCAACTCGTTTGTAAACATGCTGCGCCCGGGTGCATATGATGCTGATCTGCGTTGGGAAACCACCACAAATATCAATGCAGCAATCGACTTTGGGTTTATCGATAACCGTATAAGTGGTACTATTGAAGGATTTATCCGTAAAACAAATGATTTGTTAAGTACTGTACCTGTTCCAGCCGGATCAAACTTTACAAACCAGTTATTTACTAACGTAGGAAATATTGAAAGTAAAGGTTATGAAATAACCTTAAATGCAATTCCTGTTCGCAACAAAAAAGTTGAATGGGAAATCAGTGCCAACTTTACATATGTTGTACCGGAGATCACGAAGTTGCTGGTAAACGAAGATCCTAATTTCACGGGTATTGCTGTTGGGGGTATCAGTGGCGGTACTGGTAATACCATTCAACGTCATATAGTTGGAGAGCGTCCCAATTCTTTCTACGTGTACAAACAAATTTATAATAGTAATGATAAGCCGATCGAAGGTTTATATGAAGATTTGAACCGTGATGGAATTATCAATGAAAAAGATCTTTATATCTATCAATCTCCAGAAGCAAGATATTTTCTTGGTGTAAGCTCCAATGTAACAATTGATCGTTTTAGTGCAGGTTTTGTAATGCGTGGAAGTATTGGAAATTATGCATATAGTAACGTGAATGCAAATATGGGTGTTCTTCGCCAGATTATTAATCCACTTGGTTTTCTTGCAAACGGATCAAAAGATTATTTGAGAACCGGCTTTGTTAACAATCAGTATTTCTCTGATTATTATGTACAAAATGCATCTTTCCTGCGGATGGATAATATCAATTTCGGATATGATGCAGGTGAAGTCATGAAGAATGTTCGACTTCGTATTTCCGCCAATATTCAGAATGTTTTTGTAATCAGCAAATACAGCGGTGTTGATGCAGAAATTGCAGGCGGTATTGACAACACGATTTATCCACGGCCACGTACCTATGTACTTGGGTTTAATTTTGATTTCTAAAAAAATAAATATCTGCAATATGAAACGTATTTCAGTTTATATAAGTTTGATCGTTGTGGGTGTGGCACTGTTAACAAGTTGCCACAAACAACTCGACCGTCAACCGCCAAATACATTGCCTTCGGCGAATGTATATACATCAGAGAATGGCTATTTACAGGTACTGGCAAAAGTGTACGGAAGTATGGCCCTCACCGGCAATGTTGGTGGAGCTGGTGCAGGTGACGTAGCTGGTATTGATGAAGGCGCTTCTGATTTTCTCCGTTTATTCTGGAAAGCACAGGAGTTAAGTACCGATGAAGCAGTGGTTGCATGGAACGATCCGGGTATCCAGGATTTTCACAACATGAACTGGAGCTCCAGTAACCCGATGACAAAGGGATTGTATTATCGTTGTACGTATATCATCACGTTAACGAATGAATTTATTCGTGAAAGTGCGGCTGATAAAGTTGCCGGTAAGGGCTTCTCAGGTGTTACCGTTGATAATATCAAAAAAATGCGTGCCGAAGCAAGATTTGTACGGGCATTTGCATATTGGGTATTACTGGATATGTATGGTAATCCCGGTTTTACAACCGAAGCAGATCCCATCGGTAAATTCAATCCTGAACAAACAGACAGAGCGACGTTATTTGCTTTTATTGAAGGAGAGTTGAAGGCCATTGAAAATGATCTTTCAAATGCACGTGCAGGTGAATATGGCCGTGCGGATAAAGCTGCTGCCTGGGCCTTGCTTGCAAGAATGTACCTCAATGCAAAAGTGTACACCGGAACAGAAAAAAATACGGATGCCATTACCTATTCCAAAAGAGTAATTGATGCTGGTTATGGTTTGTTAAGCGATTACCGTTGGTTAGGTCTTGCTGATAATAACGTGAACAATCCTGAATTTATCTGGACCTTGAATTATGATGGGATCAATTCCAGAAACTTTGGCGGCACCACCTTTTTAGTAAATGCATCTGTTGGCGGCGATATGGATCGGAATGTATCGGGCTTAGGCGGATGGGGCGGTATCCGTGCCACCAGAAGTTTACCTGATCTGTTTCCTGATGTGAATGGCAATGGTGATAAGCGTGCACAGTTTGTAACAGGTACACAAACTATCGAGATCAATTCGATTGCCGAATTCAAAGATGGATTAGCTGTGATCAAATATCGTAACCGCACAAGACCTGGTGGTTTTGGAAAAGATCCTTCCAGAGAGTTTGCAGATGTTGATTTTCCTGTTTTCCGTTTAGCAGAAATGTATTTGATCTATGCAGAAGCAGTAAAACGTGGCGGCACGGGTGGTACCGAAGCACAGGCGTTGGTTTATCTCAATGCATTGCGCTCACGGGCACAGGTAACGGCAGCTCCACTTGGCTTTTATACATTGGATTATATTATTGATGAACGGGGAAGAGAGTTGCATTGGGAAGGTTTCCGCAGAACCGATCTGATCCGTTTCGACCGGTTTGTTGAAGCAACCTATTTGTGGCAATGGAAAGGTGGTGTAAAAGGTGGAACGGGAGTAGCAGCTTTCAGAAAACTGTTCCCACTGCCTGATTCTGAAATTGCAGCTAATCCAAATCTGAAACAGAATACCGGGTATTAATCAACTAAAAAAAATCAAGCGATATGAAATCATATACAATCAGATTTTCGCTTCTACTGGCAGTGCTCTCGTTGTTTGCCTGTGAGAAAGCAGAAAATAAAATCTCCTACCAAAATGGAACGGAACCTGTTTTGACAAGCAGTGCGAGTACTGTTCGGTTAGAAGCAGGCGAAGAAGGAAATGTTGCGATTCGTCTGAACTGGACGAACCCTGCGTACAATTTTTCTACCGGTATCAGTTCGCATGATGTGAAGTACACATTGGAGATCGATACATTAGGAGCAAACTTTGGCAGTGGGAACAAATATGTTACTGTGTATTCAAAGGATTTGTCGAAGACTTTCACCGTTGGTGAATTGAACGGCATTTTTGGAAACAGTTTACGCATTCCGCTCGATCCACGCAAAACCTACACGTTCCAGGCAAGAATTACTTCCAGCCTTGGTATAGGTAACGATGCTGTTCCGTTGCGGTCGAACACAATCACATTTACAGCAAGCCCTTTTCCACCGCCTCCAAAAGTTGCTGTTCCCGCAGCAAATAATTTGTGGGCTACAGGTGATGCCTTTACTTCTTCCTGGCAAAATCCATTGTCAGGACCATTTGATGTGAGCCAAAAGTTCACCAGACTGTCGAGAACACTGTATGAGCTTACCGTGGCTATGCCGGGAGGCGGCAACTACAAACTGATCCAAACGCAAGGCGATTGGGGTAGTCAATATCACATGCTTACCGGTGGTACATGGCAAGGTGGTGAGTTTGAGCAACGTGATGCAGATCCGGGATTCCCTGGCCCGCCAACGGCAGGTACTTATAAAATCACTGTTGATTTTCAGATCGGACGAATTCAGTGTTGTAAAACAGTAAAAACAAATTCAAATGAAACTATTTAATCAATCCATTTTCAGTTTGCTGCTGTTAACGGCTGTTTTCTCAGCATGTGAAAAAGCAGATAAGCTTCCGTTTTACGGCGAAGGTGTTGCTACCACTTTGTCAGCTGCATCAACAACAGTAGCACCCATTCCTGCTGACTCAAACAAGTATTCCTTGATCCTTAACTGGACCGATCCGAAGTATGCGCAGGACCCAAAGTTGTACAAGTTTGTAATTGAGATCGACTCAACTACAAAGAATTTTACGAGAGCGTTTACCAGAACTGTTATTGGTAAGCTTACAGATTCAATCATTGCAAAAGACCTCAACACTGCCATGCTGTGCTGGGGTTTTGAATTTAATAAAGCGTATGATCTGGATGTACGTGTCACCGCCTCATACGGTAACAACAATGAGTTGAAGTATTCAAACATTCTTAAGATCAGAGCTACGCCTTATAAAATTCCACCGAAGGTGGCATTACCAACCACATTACGTTTGTTTATTGTTGGTGATGGAACTGAGCATGGCTGGAGTGACGCAAATGCAAACAACCCGGTTCGTGCATTTACCCGGATTGATGAAACAACCTGGGGAGCTATCTTTAATTACTCAGCCAGCGGCAGCTATAAAATTTGGGAAACCTGGGGTAATTGGGATACACAGTTCCGTTACTTCAGTGGCGATGCGTTTGCCGGCACATTTGAAAAGCGAAATGCCGATCCGGGATGGAGCTCACCCGGTGCCGGTGCTCATAAAATGATCATGGATTTCCAAAAGGGAACGTATACGGTAACCAAGGTTGACAATGCTGTGCCTACACAGCTTTGGATCACCGGCGATGCTACTACTACCAGCTGGACCAATGATCCTAGATCAAATACAGCACAGCGCTTTACACATCTATCGAGCGGTTTGTTTGAACTTACAATTGATCTTGCACCGGGGAAATATTATAAATTCCTCTCGAGCCCGGGTAACTGGCAACCACAATTTGGTGGCTGCATCATCAACCGGCGGTAATCTTGGTGGCAACTATGGAGGTGGCGGAGACCCCGATGCGGTTCCAACACCTGCTGCTGCCGGATCGTACAAAATCACTGTGAATTTTATTACAGGGAAGTACACGGTTGTGAAATTATAACTGTTGTTTCTATATCATTCAAAAGCCGACTCAACCATTGAGTCGGCTTTTTCTTTGAATTCCCCGAATCAAAATCAGCCACAGCCCTTATTTTCATTACCTTCGTGCCCTTAATTTTCAAGGCTATGAGTTCCTTGCGTGAACAATTAGATCTGGGGCGCTTACCGCAGCATATTGCCATTATTATGGATGGCAACGGACGGTGGGCAAAAGAACAGGGGCAGGATCGCCTCTATGGTCATTTTCATGGCGTGGAAAGTGTACGCAATATTGTGGAAGGATGTGCAGAGTTGGGTGTAAAATATCTTACGCTCTATGCCTTCAGCACTGAAAATTGGGATCAGGCCCAATTGAAGAAGTAACGGGTTTGATGGAATTACTGGTTGATACCATTCGTAAGGAAACTGCCACACTCGATAAAAACAAGATCAAGCTGCATGTAATTGGTGATACCAATATGCTGCCCGATTATGCAAGAAAGGAATTACAGGAAAGTGTGGATGAGTTGAAAGGGAATACGGGTATGAATCTGATCATGGCACTCAGCTACAGCAGTCGCTGGGAAATTGTAAATGCGATCAAGAACATTGCAGCTGATGTAAAAGCAGGCAAACTGGAGCCGTTTGAAATAGATCAGGATACCATCAAGGATTATTTAACTACACGTGAGTTTCCTGATCCTGAGTTGATGATCCGCACCAGTGGAGAATACCGGATCAGTAATTTCTTATTGTATCAATTGGCCTATGCAGAATTGTATTTTACCAATGTACGCTGGCCCGATTTCAGAAAAGAAAATCTGTATGAAGCTATTCTTGATTTCCAGGGACGGGAACGCAGGTTTGGTAAAACAGGTGAGCAGGTACAACCGAACGAACAGCTAACACAATCATAAGATACCCGTGACAACAGGCATTTTAACAAAGCGTTTCAGCAAAACCATTTATTTTGCCCCTCGGTCGAGGACCTTATCAGCAATAGTTCATTTTGCAATGCAACGTAGAACTGTAACAGGCTTGAGCGGCATTTTTATAACACGACTTACAACATAACCGTAATAGAATTTTGATGCGTTTGAATAGAAAATTACTACTGCTGCTTCTGATTTGCTCCGGCTTTCATTTTCAATTATCGGCACAGCAGACACGACACCATAAAGCCCGTTTCGATTGACCCGGAACTGGAAGCGATCATGAACTCCAAAGTGCCGAGAGAATATATCATTGCGGGCATTACAGTGAGTGGTTCCAAAACATTTGACTCAGCATTATTGGTTTCCATTACCGGTATGGGTATTGGCGACAGAGTGTATCTGCCGGGTGGCGACTTGTTCAGTAAAGCCATTGCTTCCATCTGGCGACAACAATATTTTGATGATGCCTCTATCTTTATTACTCGTATTGACGGGAAAGATATTTATATCGAGATCGCTGTAACAGAACGTGCAAGATTGGGGAACTTCTTTTTCAATGGAATTAAAAAAGGAGAGCAGGATGAACTGAAAGAAAAAGTTGGATTAACACCGAATAAAGTAATAACGGAGAACCTCAGACGCACCAGCATTGAACGTATTGAAAAATTCTATACCGAAAAAGGATTTCGTCAGGTTGATGTAACGATCACAGACACGAAAAATGCAGTGAATCCGAATTTCATTGATCTTACATTCAATGTAACGTAAAGGGAACAAAGTAAAAATTGAACAGGTATTTATCAGTGGTAACGAAGTCGTGTCGGATCTGCAGTTGAAGAAACAATTGAAAGGAACCAAAGAGCGGATGCGGTTTACGTTGCACCCCGTCGATCAACAACCTCTTTACGGACCGAAAGATTCTGTGACCTTCAAACAATTTATGAAAGACAGAGGATTTCTTTCGCTTTCCAAAGTGAGTGATTTTGTAGACCCTTGGTTCCGTATCAAGTTTTCGGCCGCCAAGTTCAATCAAACTAAGTACATCGAAGATCAGGAAAAACTCCTGGCCTATTATAATAAGCTTGGTTACCGTGATGCGGTGATTGAAAAAGATACTACCTATTATAACAGTAAAGGAAACCTCATCGCAGAATTGAAAGTGGATGAAGGACGCCAATACTATTTTGGAAATATTACCTGGAGAGGAAACACAAAGTATAACGACTCTACATTAAATACGATCCTAGGTATTCAACGTGGTGATATTTATAATCTCGAAACACTGAATTCAAAACTCGGAAAGCAGTTATCTGCCGAAGGTGGCGATATCAGTGGTTTGTATATGGATGATGGTTATCTCTTTTTCCGTGTAGAACCGGTTGAAACAAAAGTGTACAACGATACCATCGATTACGAAGTACGTATTTCAGAAGGTCCACAGGCAACCATCCGTTCTGTAAATATTACAGGCAATGATAAAACCAAAGAGTATGTGATCCGTCGTGAATTGCGTACCGTGCCGGGTGAAAAATTCAGCCGTAGTGATATGATCCGTTCGATCCGTGAATTATCGGCCCTGAACTATTTCAACCCTGAAAAAATTAACCCCAACCCTGTTCCCAATCCTGATGACGGAACCGTGGATATTAATTATTCATTGGAAGAAAAATCAAGTGATCAGCTGGAGTTAAGTGCCGGCTGGGGTGGTTTGATCGGATTAACCGGAACATTGGGTGTTACTTTCAATAACTTTTCTACGAAAAACCTGTTCAAAAAATCAGCATGGCAACCGTTACCAAGCGGTGATGGACAGCGTTTATCATTGCGTATTCAATCGAACGGGCCGTCGTTCAGTTCACAAAACTTTTCGTTTACTGAACCCTGGTTAGGCGGTAAAAAACGGAACAACTTAACCGTAAGTTTATTCCGTACCAAACTGGCCAATGCATTTGATCCGCTTACCGGCTTGCCGATACGTCAACGTGCCAACAACCAGTTTTTGCAAACATTCGGCGCCAGTGTTTCATTGGGTAAACAATTAAAATGGCCTGATGATTATTTTAACCTGATCACATCGGTTAACTATACACAATACAAGTTGAAGGATTACCCCATCTTCCCGGAATTGGATAGTGGAACATCTAACAACGTAAACGTTCGTTTTCAGATCATCCGTTCAAGTGTGGATCAACCAACGTTCCCACGTTCGGGTTCAACCTTTTCGTTAACGGCTACATTTACGCCGCCATGGAGTTTGTTCCGTGACGCAAGTAAGTACAATGATCCGGCAGAAAGATACCGTTTGGTGGAATATCACAAATGGCGTTTGAATTATGAGTGGTTTATCCCGATCGGTAAACCGGCAGGCGCAGAAAAGAACCGCCAGTTTGTTTTAAAGGCAGCAGCGAAATTCGGTTTCTTAGGACGGTATAACAGAGATCTGCCGATCTCTCCATTCGAACGTTTCCAAGTAGGTGATGCAGGGTTGCAGAACAACTTTGGTATCATTGGTTTCGATATCATTGCACACAGAGGTTATCCTGTGTACGATAATTCTGATCCACGGATCAACAATCCGAATCAGACATCAGCCAGCCAGTTCTTTACCATCTTTAATAAGTACAGCATGGAGCTTCGTTATCCATTGAGTACAAACCCAAGCAGTACCATCTTTGCATTGGCCTTTTTTGAAGCAGCCAACGGATGGTATGATGTGAAGGATTACAACCCGTTCAAACTGCGCCGCAGTGCAGGTTTGGGTATGCGTTTCTTCCTGCCCATGTTTGGTTTGCTTGGATTTGATTACGGGGTTGGTTTAGACAGAACATCACCTGGTGCAAGATTCAGGGATATTACCCGCTTCACCTTCATGCTTGGTTTTGAACCGGAATAAACAACGTTTTGCCACCAGAACACATCATGTATAAAAATAAGTATATGAAAACATTCTTCCTTGCCGCCTTCAGCTTTATGCTCACGGCTTTTACAGCCAACGCACAGCGTTATGCTATTATTGATACCAAGTACATATTGGATAAAATTCCGGAGTACAGAGGTGCCAATACAAAACTGGAAGAAATGGCGGATGCCTGGCAGAAAGAAATTGACCTGATGCAGGCCGATCTGGATAAAATGTATCGCCAACTGGAAACAGAAAAGGTGATGCTTACTCCTGAGTTGCTTAAAAAAAGAGAGGATGAAATTTTCAATAAAGAAAAGGCCGTGCGTGATCTGCAACGCCGTCGTTTTGGATTTGAAGGCGACTACTTCCGCAAAAAGCAGGAATTGGTGAAACCCATACAGGATAAGGTTTACAACGCCGTTCAACGATTGGCAACTGAAAGATTATACGATTTTATTTTGGACAAAAGTGAAGGAATTACCGTTATATTTGCCGACCCTAAACTGGATAAAAGTGATGATGTGCTGAAGATTCTGGGTGTTAAACTTTAATCAAAACCACACACTGACACAACCAAAAGGGATCGTAAGTACACTTTATTTAAAAACAAACAAGCAAATGAAAAAAGTTATTGTTCTGGCAGTGGTGGCAATTATGGGAACTACTGTAGCAGTGAATGCACAAAAAATTGGTCATATCAATACGAATGATTTACTGATGTCGATGCCTGAAACCAAAAAGGCACAGGATAAATTGAAAGGCGTTCAGGATTCACTGAATGTAGTGTATGGTGAACTCATTAAAGAGTACCAGGAAAAAGACAGCATTATCCGAGTTGATTCTGTTAAATGGACACCCGCTATCAAACAGATCCGGTTTAAAGAATTTCAGGATCTGGCTGATGCTGTACAACAATATTCAACTACAGCACAACAATATCTGCAGGCAAAAGAGCAGGAAATTTTTGCTCCGGTTCAGAAACTTGCATTGGATGCGATCACGGCAGTAGCGAAGGCAAACAATTTTGCATACGTTGTTTCAAGAGAAGCGTTACTGGTTGTTCCTGCTACGGATGATCTTCTTCCACTGGTAAAGAAGTTTTTGAAAATACCTGAAACACCGGCGAAGTAAGCAACAGCTTTCATCAACAATATTGATCCCCCGAGTTATCGGGGGATTTTTTTTGTGCTTACATTAGCAGCATGCACACAGGACCTATCGGCATATTTGATTCGGGCTACGGCGGTTTAACGGTAATGAAGGAAATTGTTGAACAGTTGCCGCAATACGACTACTTGTATCTTGGTGATAATGCACGTGCACCTTATGGCACACGGAGTTTTGAAACGGTGTATCGCTACACATTAGAATGTGTGGAATGGTTTTTTAAACAAGATTGTCCATTGGTGATCCTTGCATGTAATACGGCTTCTGCAAAAGCATTGCGTACCATTCAGCAAAACGATTTGCAGCACCTCAATCCAAACAATCGGGTATTGGGTGTAATACGTCCAACTGCCGAGGTGATTGGACAGTTCAGTAAAACCGGAAGTGTAGGTGTGCTTGCAACGGCAGGCACGGTTCAATCGGAATCGTACGAAATTGAGATCAATAAATTTTATCCTGCGATCAAGGTTGTGCAACAGGCTTGCCCAATGTGGGTGCCACTGATTGAGAATAATGAACACGAAAGCGAAGGAGCTGATTATTTTGTAAAAGAATATGTGAATGAATTAATGCAGCAATCCGGTTCAATTGATACAGTGTTGCTGGGTTGCACACATTATCCCTTGCTCAGTAAAAAAATTCAGCAGTATTTGCCTGCGAGGTGTCAATCTGCTTTCGCAGGGAAAGATTGTAGCAACCAGCTTAGCCGACTACCTGCAACGACATCCGGAAATGGAAGAACGGCTCTCGAAAAATGCCGAGAAGCAGTTTTTTACAACTGATTCCGCTGCAGATTTTGACAAGCATGCAAACCTGTTTTATGGAACGGATGTAAAATCTATTCATATTGAGTTGGGAACATAACCCACCCCAACCCCTCCCGGGACAGGCTTGGGACTCACCATATTAGATTTTTCTTGTCTCAAACCCTGTGTTTTCGGGCAGTTTCCCCTACCTTTGCCGTCCTTTCACAAACAGCGGGAAGTGGTGTTCTCACTGCGTGATCTGAAATTTCCGGTTTCTCCCCGGTATTTTTAAAGAAGTAAAACAGCAAACAATGCCAGGAAAAAAACGTACATACCAGCCTTCAAAGCGTCGCAGAAAAACCACACATGGTTTCCGCAGACGTATGCAGGATGCTAACGGCCGCAAGGTGTTAGCAAGCCGTCGTGCAAAGGGTCGTCATAAGCTCACGATTTCTGATGAGCGTGGCGCTAAGAAATAAGCACTATTCATTTGAAGAAGATATTTTGAGTCTCCCGTTAATACTGGAGACTTTTTTTATTTACTGTATCCCCGCCGAAGTTTACATTCGGGGTTATAAAACCTGAAGGGGAGTTATTTTTGCCTCGGAAACAATTGGAAAAAACAATACGATATACACTCGGCAAAGAGGAGCGACTCAAAAGCCGCAAACAAATTGAGCATCTGTTCAAAGAAGGGAAATCATTTTCTGTTCCGCCGTTACGTGTATATTATACTTCCTGCCCGTTGTCCAGTGACGATTGCTCATTACAATTTGGCGTAGCTGTAGGAACCAGACACTTTAAAAAAGCAGTTGACCGTAACCGTGTGAAACGCCTGATTCGTGAAGCATGGCGTCTGCAGAAAAATGAGCTGCAGCAGCAACTGAAAGAAGAGAACATACAACTGCATGTGTTTTTAATTTTCACCGGTAAGGAAGTGCCCGATTATAAATTAATTGCAGAGAAAACAGGAGTAGCTTTACAAAAACTGGAACAACTGAGTGTGCAGTCAGCATCATAATACAACTACTACGTCTTACAGCAAGATCAAAACGATCTTAAGCTTTCCGTTTATTTTATTGATCCGGTTTTATCAATACGTTATCAGTCCGGCCATTGGTCCAAAGTGCAGATATACACCTACCTGCAGCCAATATGGAATTGAAGCATTGAAAAAACATGGACCCATAAAAGGCTTGTGGTTAACAATGAAACGTATCGGCAGATGTCATCCATGGGGTGGCAGTGGTTACGATCCAGTCCCGCCCTAACCCCCTGAAGGGGGACGCAAAAGGACTTCGTGATTTTTTAGAATAAATAGGCCATCACCGCTTCATCCACATACTGATCATTACTTTTCAAATACGTGTATTTTTTCAACACACCTTCGTGATGAAAACCGGCTTTCAGATAAAGTTGAATTGCTTTTTCGTTCGAAGTAGAAACGGTTAACTCTAACCGAAGAAAGCCTTGCTGCTTTGCATACTCAATGATCTCTTTCATCATTTGCAAGCCAAATCCTTTTCCTGCATGTTCAGGATCAATGGCAACACCACCTAAGTATGCAATGTGTGCATTGCGATGGTGCTGCGGCATCAGTTTAAACATCCCAACATCTACCCCATTCACTTCAAAAATGTACAGAACGTTTTTGTGCAGCAGTTCATTGAAAACAGCATGGAAATCATCCTGCTGCATATATTCATAGAGCAAGTAGGGATTTACCTGCGGATGCATGTACAGGTAGTACAGAAAATTAAAATCGTTACCGGTTGCTTTACGTATCATCTTG
Source organism: uncultured Bacteroidota bacterium (assembly GCA_963830845.1). Classification (GTDB taxonomy): domain Bacteria; phylum Bacteroidota; class Bacteroidia; order Chitinophagales; family Chitinophagaceae; genus Lacibacter. Next base: position 43,164 of record CAWHOR010000026.1, read on the forward strand.
CACTGTTACAGACTGTGAAATTATACCAAATCGGGTTTAAATAATTTAAAATTGAACGGGATAATGTCCGACGATAAATGTCGGACTCAGACCAAAGCGTCCGAGCCGACAGTCATTTAATTTATACTATTAATCATTAGAGTAATTTTAATGACTCGTCGGCATTAATTACTTTGCAAGTGTATAAAGCAAAAATCATGGCAAAAGAAAAAGTACGCTGCAGTTGGTGTTTGAAAGATGACTTGTATAAGAATTATCATGATGAAGAATGGGGAACGCCGCTTCATGATGATCAAAAACTGTTTGAACTGCTTTGCCTTGAAGGGGCACAAGCCGGTTTAAGTTGGTACACCATTTTGAACAAACGTGACAACTACCGCAAAGCGTTTGATGGATTTGATGCCAGGAAAATGGCGAAGTATAGTGATAAGAAAATAGAAGCGCTGTTGCAAGATGCAGGGATTGTTCGCAACCGGTTAAAAGTGAATGCCTTTGTACAAAATGCAAAAACATATCTCGCCATAAAAAAAGAGTTTGGCAGCTTTGACAACTACATTTGGCAGTTTGTTGGCGGCAAACCGATTGTAAATAATGTGAAGACGATGGCTGATGTGCCTGCAAAAACAGAACTCTCCGATACAATGAGTAAAGACTTGTTGAAGCGTGGGTTTAAGTTTGTTGGTTCAACAATTTGTTATGCATTTATGCAGGCAAGCGGAATGGTGAATGATCATGCGGAAGATTGTTGAAGAAGAAGAAGAACCGCTGATGATGTGATGAGATGATGCGATTGATTTTTCAGGTGTAGATTAAGAAAATAAATAAGGCTGTCTGGTTTTCAGACAGCCTTATCATTATCATCAATTAATCAAATAAATCAGCGGTTAAAGCGCTCTGCTACTTTGCTCCAGTTTACTACATTCCAGAATGCTGCGAGATAATCTGCACGGCGGTTCTGATACTTTAAGTAGTACGCATGTTCCCATACATCGGCTCCAAGGATCGGTGTGCCTTTTACTTCAGCCACATCCATCAATGGATTATCCTGATTAGGAGTGGAAGAAACTTCAAGCTTACCATCTTTTACGATCAACCAAGCCCAGCCGCTGCCGAAACGTGTCATGCCAGCCGCTGCAAATTTTTCTTTGAATGCATCGAACGAACCAAAGGCTGCAGTAATTGCATCAGCCAATGCACCAGTTGGTGTGCCGCCTGCATTTGCTGCTAATGATTCCCAGAAAAACGTATGGTTCCAGTGACCGCCACCATTGTTACGTACAGCAGGAGAAATACTGCCGGCTACTGCTACCAGTTCTTCCAGCGATTTGCTTTCGTGCTCCGTTCCAGCCACTGCTTTGTTGAGATTGTCAACATATGCCTGGTGGTGCTTCCCATGATGTATCTGCATAGTGGTTGTGTCGATATGGGGTTCCAATGCATCATGCGCATATGGAAGAGGTGCTAATGTAAATGCCATGTTCTGTAAGTTTTAAAATTTACGAAATTGTTGAATGGAAGGCAAAGGTACAAACAGATCGTTTACGATACAGATCGATTAAACATACAACAATTAGCATACCCGCAGTTTATTTACAAAGATTTTTAGCAGGGTTGCTAACCTTATATGTTGTTGGTAAGTGCGTACTCATACAAAGGTTGGCAACCCTTACAAAAAAAAAGGAATGCACTGCTGCATTCCCTTTCTCCATAGAGGACACTTGGGTTTATTGAGAACAATACCAGCTAATGCGATCCTGTGCGGCAAAATAGCTCAGCCAGTAATCTTCCACATCAATGGCCATTAATGCACCCCGGCTCCGGTTATATACATTTTTAAGTCCGTAGAAACTAAGGTCGCCATACAACACATCGCCGGTGTAGGGGCGGAACGACCAGTTTTCAGCAACGGTATACCCGTTACGAGTTTCAATTACAAAATAGTTACAATCGAAATCAGCAAACACGACCACCCCCCGTTCTTTTTGTAACCAAACCGATTCATCAATGGGTGCTGTTAGCAGATCAGCTTTGCGACAAGCCGTAAGCAACAGCATGCTCAGGATAACAAAACCAATACTTTTTTTCATTTGTATGTATAGCTGTTACTTTTCAGCTACAACCATTAGATGGTTACATAAACCGGAAGTTGTAAGAAGCAGTAAAAAGGTTTTGTTAAAGAAACGAATTGCTGAAAGGACCTGCTATCACTATTATCGTTTTGCTGCAAAAAAATCTTTCATTAAACGGGCACACTCTTCTTTTAAAATTCCGGTCGTTATTTCTGCTTTCTGATGAAAAGGAGATTCATCTTTCGTAATGCGTTTGTGTCCGTTCTTTTCATCATTTGCTCCCCATACAATGCGGGTCAGTTTGCTCCAGTACAACGCACCGGCACACATCAAACAAGGCTCAACCGTTACATACAAAGTGGCACCCGGTAAATATTTTGCACCGATATGACTAAAGGCTGATGTTAACGCAATCATCTCTGCATGTGCCGTAGGATCATTGAGTTTCTCCGTCATGTTATGACCACGTGCAATAATTTTTCCTTCCATTACTACTACTGCTCCCACCGGCACTTCTCCTTCTTCATAAGCGATTACTGCTTCTTTTAATGCCTGCTGCATGAAATATTCATCCGTCATACAGCGAAGTTACAGTTTTCTTCACCCTTCTTTTTTGCCGACCGAAGATCATTTTCTGTTGGAATTTCAGGCCATTTCTTACAATCAGTTGCAGATACCAATCAATTCAACAGCATAAGGCAATGTGCGGTAACTTTAACTCAGCAAAACTTGCCGGTACAATTGAATTCGACAGCATAGAATTAATAGAATCTATTTCATTATGACAACGCATAAAACGATGAGCCAGCTTCCAATCAAAGAACAACTGGAGAATATGCGCCGCTATTTTCAAACAGGCGCAACCCGTTCTTATGAATTTAGGAAAGAGCAACTGTTGAAATTAAAAAAGACCATTCTCAAGTATGAGAAAGAGTTACATGCAGCGTTGTATGCCGATCTGAAAAAAAGCGAAGAGGAAAGCTGGGTGACAGAAACAGGTTTCTTACTCACGGAGATCAATGCTACCATCAAGCATCTGAAAAGTTGGATGCGCCCCGAAATTGTTTCAACTAATTTATTGAATCTTCCATCGTCGAGTCATATTTACAATGAGCCACTTGGAACGGTACTGGTGATCGGCCCATGGAATTATCCTTTGCAACTATTGTTAACGCCTGTGGTTGGTGCAATTGCTGCGGGGAACTGTGTGGTGATAAAGCCAAGTGAATTTGCACCACATACATCGGCCGTAAATGAGAAGATCATCAACGAAACATTTGCTCCCGAATATGTTTTGTATGTACAAGGCGATGGTGCGTTGATTATTCCGGAAATGATGGAAGCATTTCGGTTTGATCATGTGTTTTACACCGGCAGCACCGTAGTAGGTAAATTGATTTACCAATTAGCTGCCAAAGAGCTGGTGCCGGTAACATTGGAACTCGGTGGAAAAAGTCCATGTGTGGTTGATGAAGATGCAAACCTGGAAGTAGCGGCCAGGCGTATTGCACTCACTACATTTTCTAATGCAGGACAAATGTGTGTAGCGCCGGATTATGTATTAGTGCATCACTCCATCAAAGAAAAATTTGTTGACCTGTTTATTCAAGCGATTAAAAAATTCTTTGGAGAGCAACCGGAGGAGAGTTACAACTTCGGTAAAATCATCAACGACAAACAATTTGACAGGCTTGTTGGTTATTTGAGTAACGGAACAATTGTACACGGTGGACGGCACGATAAGAGTAAGCTGTTCATCGAGCCAACTGTTCTTGAAAATGTGGCAATGGATTCACCAGTTATGACGAATGAAATTTTCGGGCCGATCGTACCCGTAATTCCGTTCAGCAGCAAAGATGAAGCGCTGAAGCTGATCGATCAGAACAGAAATCCATTGGCGTTTTACATTTTTACATCGGGCAAGCGAAATGAAGAGTGGTGGCTGTCACAGGTTCCGTTTGGTGGCGGATGTGTAAACAATGCAAGCTGGCATTTAACCAATCATCATTTGCCATTTGGCGGCAGGGGTTTTAGTGGCACAGGAGCGTATCATGGCAAACATTCGTTTCTCAGCTTTACGCATCAAAAAGCAGTGATGAAAACGCCCACATGGTTCGATCCTGCAGTGAAGTACCCGCCGTTTAAAGGAAAATTAAAGTTGTTTAAGCTTGTTATTCGTTCATGAAAAGAGTACTTACCATACTGTTTTTAATTGTAGTGATTGCCGCTGTTTATGTAGTGATCGTTAATCGAAATTCAAAAAATATGAGTCCCAGACAAAAAGTATTAAAAGCGGTGTACCCGGCATGGATCTTTTTTACAAAACTGATTGGTAAAAACACAGATGCATTGGCAAATGAACATCAGAAACCGGCCGTTCCGTTTCATTCACTCAAGGGAATGTTGAACAATGGAACTACGTACGACTTTTCATCCTTGAAGGGGAAGAAAGTGTTGTTGGTAAATACAGCCAGCGATTGTGGGTATACGGGTCAGTACGATGAGTTGCAACAACTCCAGAAAAAATTTGAGAATAAGCTGGTGATCCTCGGTTTCCCTGCCAATGATTTTAAAGAACAGGAAAAAGGAAGTGATGAAGAGATCGCACAATTTTGTAAAGTCAACTTTGGCGTTACATTTCCGCTAATGAAAAAAAGTTCAGTTGTAAAAAGTGAAGCGCAGAACGAAGTATTTAAATGGCTTACCGATTCAACCAAGAACGGCTGGAATGGCAAACAGCCATCCTGGAATTTTTCAAAGTATCTGGTAAACGAAGAAGGCATTCTTACGCATTATTTTGATCCATCTGTTTCGCCAACCAGTGAACAGGTGTTGAAAGAAATTGAACAGTAGTACTATGACAGAGCAGCATACAAATCTCCGGCTTGAAATTGCAAACAGTATTACACACGGTATCGGAATAATATTTGGTATTGCTGCGTTGCCGGTGTTAAGTGCGATTGCTGCGCATAAAGATCATACGGTAGCTGTTGTTGGTGCAGCGATTTACGGATTCTCATTTATACTCTTGTTTACGTTCTCCACACTGTATCATGCATTTCAAAATCCGAAAGTGAAAGCAGTGTTGCATGTGTTCGATCATATCAGTATCTACTTTCTTATTGCAGGAACATACACCCCATTTCTGTTAAACTACATGCTAAATACAACCGGTATTGTAATGCTGAGTGTGCTGTGGGGACTTACTTTGATCGGTATTTCATTTAAAATATTTTTTACGGGCAGGTTCAATTACATCTCAACAGTCATCTATCTCGGAATGGGTTGGATCTTGCTGTTCAGCGGCCGGCAGTTTTTTGCAGCTATTCCAGGCCCGGTTTTAACCATGATCATTATTGGTGGATTGCTGTACAGTATTGGTGTTATTTTTTATCTCTGGGAAAAGCTACACTATCACCATGTTATCTGGCATTTGTTTGTGCTGGCGGCTGCTATCTGTCATTATGTAGCAGTTTTGCTGATGGTATAAATTTTTGTTTGTCATCGTTCAACTATTAATCACCGGAATTGGCGACGCTCCATTCATCATTTGAATAACAATGAAACAACTTCAAACACATAATCCGGATCTGCCGTTTATTAAAGATGATTGGTATGGTAACCAGTTGAATGAAAAGCAACAGTACATCAATCTCGATGGCCCATCAGAACGAAATTTTTCTGAATTATTTAAATGGCAAATAGAAAGAAATCCATTAAAGCCGTTGAAGAAAAAACAACAGCCGAATGTGGAGGTGATCATCAATCCGAATCTTACACGTAATCGGGAAGATGGGATTGTATGGTTAGGGCATGCAAGTTTTCTATTTACACTCAGGGGTAAACATTTCATTACCGATCCGGTATTGTACAATGTTGGTCCGGTAAAACGGTTAACGCCATTCCCCTGTGATGTTGCTGCTCTCAGGCACATCGATTATATTTTGCTGTCGCATAATCATCGTGATCATTGCGATCAAAAAAGTATGCAGCACCTGTGCGCTTTAAATCCAGCCGCCATTATTCTAACCGGTTTGCAGATCGCTCCGTTATTACGTAGCTGGAAAATTACCAACCCCATAGTTGAAGCAGGTTGGTATCAACAATATCAGTTAGAAACAGATGTAGCAGTTACTTATTTACCTGCTAAACATTGGAACAGGCGTGGACTCAATGATATGAATAATATGTTGTGGGGTAGTTTTATGCTGGAGGGTAACCGGCGAAAGATCTATTTTGGTGCCGACAGTGGCTTGGGAATTCACTTCAGCGAAATTGCACAACTCTTTCCGAACATTGATGTGGCGTTGCTGGGCATTGGCGCATACAAACCTGAATGGTTTATGCATACGGCACATACAAGTCCGGCAGATGCGTTGGTTGCCTTTGAACAATTGCAGGCGAAACAATTGATTCCCATGCATCATGCCACATTTGATTTGAGCGATGAGCCAATCTTTTATCCGAAGCAGGAGTTGCTCTTGTTGCAGGAGCAATTGGGAATAGCCGAAGTCAATCATCTTTCTATCGGAAACAAATTACAGTTGTAGTATCTTACTGCAAACAATTCGTCATGTTCAGCAAAACCGATATTGAACAATACTTTTCTGCAGAGAAACAAGGAAGCCTGTTTTTTCTGGCAGTTGGTATGATGGCTGTTATTGCCGCTGTCATTTTATTCTTTGTGTTGAAAACGCCTTTCTTTAAGGGTGCTGCCATTCCAATGATTGTTGTTGGCGTTGTTGCGGGCAGCATTGGCTTTGTCATTTACAAACGCAGCGATAATGACCGTATCCGGAATGTATATGCTTATGATCTGAATCCGGATGAATTGAAACAAAAGGAATATCCACGCATGCAGAAAGTAATGAAGAGTTTTCGTGTTATTTTGATTGCTGAAGTGGTGCTGCTGTTGGTTGGACTTTTTCTCTTCTTTTACTTTCGAACAAATGCTGCACAACAATTATGGAGTGGACTTGGTGCAGGACTTTTTATCATGGCTGTTGCTGCATTGGCTCTGGATGTTGCTGCTGAAAGAAGGGCAGCTGTTTACACAAAAGGACTTGCAGCGTTTGTAGCCAGGCGATGATGACTGTTCACCTGAAAGGCGATTGATGATCTGGTATGAAAAATGTTGTACAGTTACCCGTTGGGTGAACAGACAACTACGAGCTTATTAATGTGATGATACTGCTTTCAATCCAATGATCGATGCAATAAGTGTAGTGATAAAAAACAATCGCCAGAAATCGGCTGGTTCTTTAAAGAAAAGTATTCCCATTATTACTGTTCCAACAGCACCAATGCCTGTCCAAACTGCATAGGCAGTACCAATCGGAAGTGTTTGCGTGGCCTTGTACAATAAGAACATGCTGATGCTGAGGCAAACGAAAAAGCCGATCATCCAGTAAACAGATGTGTTGCCGCTTGTTGCTCTTGCTTTGCCGAGACAGGTAGCAAAACCAACTTCAAATAAACCTGCAATGATGAGGAGGAGCCAGTTCATAATGCTGATGTTGTGAACGGTAAAGTTAACTGCATTTAATTGGAGTGTTAAGTCAGGCCGCTCCGAGGCGGCCAGACTGGTAAATTAAAATATGTCTTTTATAATTGAATCGTTCAATGCTGGGATAGTTCCATTTTTGAAATCGTATTCGGTGAGCCCTGACAATTTATAAAGTAATTCCGTATTACATAAAGTGCCATTGCGCACACCTGCATAATCTTTTAATGAACAGAAAGGCCAGTTGAATGGTGAATCAACCAGTTTCGCGGCATAGGCATTGTCATGAATATAATGTATGCAGGTTATCAAATAGTCAAACTGCCCGTTGTTGTCCGTTAAACATTTTGCTTTTGTCTTTTTTTGAAAAAGATTGCCGGTACGATTTCGTTCAATATTAACTGATTGCGTGAAGGAGCTTAGTGTTTTGCCAATAGTTTTTGACAATTCCTGCATATGGGTTTCTTTTTCTTTTAATACGATGTTCCTGCACCCTTCTTCATTCGGTACAAGAATAAAATGAAAGTGATTGGGCATTAAAGAATAGGCCAGCACATCCGTATAAGCAGTCCATTCATACTTTACTTTTCGAAGAAAATAGAGATAGTTCTTTTCTGAAAAAAAGACCGTTTGTTTTTCATTGCCACGGTTGTAAACGTGGTAGGCTTCATTTGGCTCAAAGTGCATGTTGAAAGATAGAAACTGTGTTGCATGATTGCAAGGGTTGTTGCATGTTAATCGTCTGGCCGCCTTGAAGCGGCCTGACTCAGTTGCTCCCTGATCGAATGCAGCTATAAAAATGGATTCTTGTTGTAATGGATTGAGTATTGATAATTATCGTCTGGCCGCCTCGGAGCGGCCTGACTCTGGCGTGTTAATTCACCGGGCACTTCTCGTGGTAATTGATCAATTCAATTTTCGAAGGAGCAAATTCAAAACCGCTGAACTTTACAACGATCTCATCGAGTACTGCATCAATTTCTTCAACCGTGTTCAGCGTAACTAATTTTCCACGATATTCTTTAATGTTGGGAAGACCTTTCAGGTAATTGGCGTAATGACGACGCATTTCGAAGATGCCCACTTTCGGACCTTTCCATTCAAATGATTTATGCAAGTGCTTGCGACAAACTTCTACCCGTTGCTCAATTGTTGGTGGTGGAAGATGTTCACCTGTTTTTACAAAGTGTTTGATCTCATTAAAGATCCACGGATAGCCAATGGCCGCACGACCGATCATTACGCCATCAACACCATAACGGTTTTTGTACTCCACTGCTTTTTCAGCACTGTCGATATCGCCATTTCCAAAAATCGGAATATGAATGCGAGGGTTGTTCTTCACTTTAGCGATCAAGGTCCAATCAGCTTCACCTTTATACATCTGGCTACGAGTACGTCCGTGAATGCTCAGTGCTTTAATACCTACATCCTGCAAACGTTCAGCCACTTCTTCAATGTTCTTGGTAGTATCGTCCCAGCCCAATCTTGTTTTTACAGTAACAGGCAGTGAAGTGGAGTTCACAACGGAGGCGGTTAACCGCACCATCAGATCAACATCTTTCAATACACCGGCTCCCGCACCTTTCATCGCTACTTTCTTTACCGGACAACCGAAGTTGATATCAACCAGATCAGGATTTACAGTTTCGCAAATACGGGCACTCATGCCAAGTGCTTCTTCATCACCACCAAAGATCTGAATACCGAAAGGGCGTTCCTCTTCTTCGAAGTCCAGTTTCTGGCGGCTCTTGATGGCATCACGAATCAATCCTTCACTGCTGATGAATTCACTGAACATCATATCAGCACCATTATCCTTGCAAACAGCACGGAATGGCGGATCACTCACATCCTCCATCGGAGCAAGGAGGAGCGGAAACTCAGGAAGCGATATGTTACCTATCTTTACCACGTTCAAAAAGAACTGCAAATTTAATTAGTTTTCACCAGTTGTTATGTACGAAAATCAATATCAGCGCAAATTAGAGCCACCAATCGAGTTTTTGATCCTCATCGGTATCTGGGTAGGATGTTTTGTGATCGGCAGTGCGGCTGCCATTCCTATCTGGATCGGCATGACGGGCAAGTCGTTGTTCGACATGCAAAAAGAAATGTTCAATCCTGCAAACGTGAATGCTGTGAAGGTGATGCAGGTAGTTTCCACGATCATCATTTTTTTTATTCCTGCTTTTATAACAGCACGTATTGCCAGCAAGCAACCATTTGAACGGTTAGGTTTCAAAAAAGGATTACATATTAACCGGGCAGTTACTGCGATACTGATCATGTTATGTGCGTTGCCCTTTGTTGGTTTTTTAGCAGAGTTGAACAAAGCCATTCCCATTACAGCATCCATGAAAAAAATGTTTGATGCCATGGAATCGCAATACGCAGAACAGGTAAAGCTGATGGCAACATTTAAAACGCCAACTGATTATGTTATTGCGTTATTTATTATTGCACTGATGCCGGCGATTGTGGAAGAAGTATTTTTCAGAGGTTCCATGCAAAGTATTTTTATGCGATGGTTTAAAACCCCCTGGCTGGTGATCTTTATTACAGGATTTATTTTCAGCGCCATCCACTTTTCATGGTATGGATTTATACCACGTGTTGCATTAGGCATGGTGCTGGGTTATATTTTTTATTACACCGGTAATTTATGGTACAGCATCATTGCACACTTTTTTAATAATGCGTTGATGGTAACAATTCTGTATTGGCAATACACAAAAGATAAAAAGATCGATATGGAAGTGGGTGATAGTGCGCCTTGGTGGGCCGGTGTCATCAGCGCAGCGATATTGGTGGGCTTGTTTATTTTATTAAAAAAACTAACGGCAACAAAAGTATATCCCGACAGTATTGCTGATACACAAAACAACTCATCGCCCAACCAGTATCTTAAATAACAAATTCCTTCATGGCGTTTAACTGGCAAACATTCCGCACACGTGCACTTACAGCTTTGCTGTTTGTTGTAATTATGCTTGTTGGTTTGTTGTGGAATAAATGGAGTTTTCTGCTGCTGTTCAGTATCATTCATTTTGGTTGCTGGTTCGAATACCAGAAACTGGTGGGCCTGATCGACAAAGGATATCAAACCATCAACCCGTTTCATAAGTATGGAGTAATGATCGGCGGTTATGGACTGATGTTATTCTTTACCAACGATTGGTTTGTTACGGACAAGGTATCGCTTCATTCCATTGGATGGGTATTGGCGTTGATCGGTCTTATTGATCATTCCGCTAAGTGAATTATTATTCTCCAAACATTTCAATTTTAAATACATCGCCCATTCGGTATTTGGACTTGTTTATATTTCACTCAGTTGGGCGTTGTTGCTCAGTCTTCGTAGCGGTGCAATGTGGATGCCGCATAATGGCGATGATACATTTACAAATATTTCCACGTTGTTTGCAAAGATCAGTGGGTATGTAGTGCCGTTGATCATTATTGGTTCGATCTGGATCAACGATACCATGGCTTATATTGTTGGTTCATTGATTGGCAAAACACCATTAAGCGCCATCTCTCCCAAAAAAACATGGGAAGGAACAATTGGTGGAATTATTTTAGCAGTACTGGTAATGTATGCCATTGGATATTTCAGTCAATCATCTGCTGCCTGGTTGTGGGCTGCTATTGCAGCAGTTGCAGCAGTGGCAGGCACATTCGGCGATTTGCTGGAAAGTAAATTGAAACGATTGGCTGCTGTAAAAGATAGTGGTAGTTTTATGCCGGGACATGGTGGTTTTCTTGATCGCTTTGATTCGTTATTACTGGCAACACCGTTTATATGGTTGCTGTTAAAACTGATAAACTGATGATACGTATTTGTGTGATACTGGTTTTGGGGTTACTGCTCGCCTGTAAAAATAAAAAACAGGAGGGTACTGCTACGCCTGTTGTGCAGGAGCAAAAAGTGGTATCAGAAGTGGAAGAAGTAACGGCTGCCGTGAGTGCATTGTTGCCGTTGCCCAGTTCGTATCAATTGAAACGTGCAAAAAAATGGCACGATATATCTGGTGAAAACTGGTTGGTGTTGTATGAAACAGGTGCGTATATCGAAAAAGGACAAACGGATGCATCGGCAAAACTTTCTGCTGTTCTTTTTCAAAAAACAGATAGCGGGTTTGTTACAAAATGGAAGATGAAGGACAACATCAGCAACTGTGGACTGGATATTACCTGTACATTTTATGATGATCATTTATCGATCACCGACCTCGACAGCAATGGTATTGCGGAGATAACAATGGTATATGCGTTGAGTTGCAAGGGCGATGTGAGTCCGAATGAAAAAAAGCTCATCATGTATGAAGCAGGAAAAAAATATGCAATTCGTGGCGAAGAATTAATGATTCTCCAACAAGATACCATTGGCGGCAGTTGGAAAGCCGATACTGCCTTCAGCGATGCACCCAAAGCATTTCTTTCATTTGCTGTGGAGCATTGGAAGAAGTTTGGCTGGCAACAATACCAGTAGCCCGATTCTTTGTACTTTCGCAGCTCAAATCAGTTACATGACCATTCACAGAGAAGGATTCAAAAGTATTTCCATTGCAGCCGTTTTATTTATTGTTATCAACCTGCTGGTGTTTAATTTTGTAAGTCCGACGTTTGCCCATTTTATCCTGGCTCATTTTTGCAGTAACCTTATTTTTCTTCCTGTTTATCGTTTCCTTCTTTCGTATTCCAAAACGTAATACGCCTCCTAACGAACATGCGATCTACAGTCCATGTGACGGCAAAGTGGTAGTGATCGAAGAAATAACCGATGTTGAATATTTCAAAGACAAACGTATTCAGTTAAGTGTGTTCATGAGTCCGGCCAATGTGCATGTGAATGTAAACCCTATTGCAGGCGAAGTCAATTACTCACAATATCACAAAGGCAAATACCTGGTTGCCTGGAATCCGAAATCATCTACCGAAAATGAACGTCATAGTGTGGTGTTGAGCAACGATCGTATTGTGATCCTTGTAAAACAAATTGCAGGCGCTGTTGCCAAACGCATTGTTAACTATCTCCAACCCGGACAAAAAGTAGAGCAAGGCGGTGAACTTGGTTTTATCAAATTCGGTTCACGTGTGGACCTGTTGTTGCCTCCCGGTACAAAGATCAATGTGAAGCTGAATGAAAAAGTACAGGCGGGCGTTACGGTGCTGGCGGAATACTAATGGTGAGTGGTGAGTAGTGAATGGTCAGTGCCTAGGTTCGATCATTCCTGAAAGAAGTTTGAACATTTTAATCATTGTTTCACCCAGTTTTTCTGAATTAAAGTTTTTGAGATAATTCAGGTCACTTGCAACGTCAAGGGCTGCATCGATTTCAATGACAGATCCTCTGGCAATTTCATAATATCTTTTTCTCTCGACTTCAGATTTTCTTGAAGATCCTTCAGCAATATTTAGATGAACCGATAGTGCAGCTCTCCGGATCTGAGATGCCATGGCATATTTTTCTTCATCGGGTAAATTTTTTGTGAGTTTGTAACATTCAAAGGCAAATTCACGTGAAGTCTTGTATACTTCGAGTTTGGTGTGACTAAGTTGTAAGAACATAACAAGTATTTCTTAAATATAATCAGATTAATTCACTATCGGAAACTCACTCACTACTCACCATTCACTACTGACTAAAATATCTCCTCTAATTCCCTCAAATGCGTAATTACATACGTTGGCTTTATTCCCTTTAACTCCGCATTGATATGATTCACAAAAATGGAGTCCATACCGGCATTGATCGCTCCTTTAATATCGGCATCTAAATTATCACCGATCATAATGCTTTGCGTAAGCTCGGCGCCGGTAATACGAAGGGCGTATTCAAAAATTTCTTTGTTTGGTTTTACACTGTTGCTGGTTTCGCTGGTGATCACTTCTTCAAAATATTGCCCCAATTTGCTGTTGTCTAATTTGCGCCATTGCGTTTTTTCAAATCCATTGGTGATGAGATGGAGTTTGTATGTTTTCTCTTTTAAATGTTGCAGAATTTCATGCGTGTACGGAAATAGGTTTTGCTTAGTGGGTAATACTTCCAGGAAATAGCCGCTCATTTTTCGTGCTAACTCTTCGCTGCCATTTTTAAACTCAAGCAACGTACGCCACATCCGTTTCCATTTCAGTTCCTCGGCTGTAATGTAGCCATGATGATAACGGTCCCACAGTACAGCATTGTGGTGCAGGTAGTGTTTGCAAAACAGATCAAAATCATTGATGCCGGCTGTTTGCAAGTCGAGATCTTTATAGACATCGGCTAATGTTTCCATAGCATTGGCATCAAAATCCCATAGGGTATGGTCGAGATCAAAAAACAAGTGACGATATTTCATTTCAGATTTCAGAATTACGATTTTAGCTTTGTAAGAGCGTATCTTGTAAACAAAGTAGCTGGTTGAACGTTGTTTAAAATCTGCAATCTACAATCCCCGCCTGACCTTAAAAAAAATTATATTTGAAGTCGGGCAGGTTAAATCTAAAATCATGAACGTTGTTATAACCGGTGCATCAAGAGGAATTGGCAAAGCCATCGCCGAAATTTTTGCGGCGAACGGGCATGCGTTGTATCTCAGCTCGAAAAGTGAAGTGGCGATCTACAAAACCATGGCTGAGTTGCAGGATAAATATCCCGGTGTAAAGATCAAAGCCAAAGCAAGAGATTTGAGTAAACGGGAGGAGGTGGACAATTTTGGGAAATGGGTGCTCGACAATAGTTTTAATATTGATGTGTTGGTCAACAATGCCGGTAATTTTTTACCCGGAAGTGTACATAATGAAGAAGATGGTTTTCTTGAAGAAATGATCGCTACGAATTTGTACAGTGCTTATCAGCTTACCCGAAAACTGTTACCGCAGATGATGAAACAAAGTCCGGTAAGTGGTTCACGTGGCCATATTTTCAACATGTGTTCCATTGCATCCTTACATGCTTACAAAAACGGCGGCGCCTACAGCATCAGCAAATATGCGATGCATGGGTTCAGCAAAAATTTACGGGAAGAAATGAAACCGCATCTGATCAAAGTAACTTCAGTATTTCCCGGTGCCGTGCTGACCGATTCTTGGGGCGACTATGATAATTCTACCAAACGGATCATGGAAGCAGACGATATTGCAAAATTGGTATACGCCAGTTCACAACTTTCACCACAGGCTTGTGTGGAAGAGATCACCATCCGGCCGCAGTTAGGTGATTTGTAAATACCCTGAGCGAAGTCGAAGGGTGTTTTGTTTGAATCGAGCGAAGTCGAGATACAAACCAACGAACACATCTTGATCACAATTCTTTTTAACATCAACTTACATCAACGGCATCTGCTCTGAGCAAGTCTTCCGTTAATTTTGCACACGCATGCAACAGCAACGATCATATAGGTTGGCATTAACAGTGTTTCTGTTGTTACAGATGGCAGTTATATCGGCGCAGGTAAAATTCTCTGTGCTTCCCAGTAAAACAGTGGTGCAGTTGAATGAAACGATCCAGTTACAATTTGTGGTGGAAGGTGCCGGTCAGGTCGATAAATTCACAGCTCCATCATTCCGCAACTTTGAACAGGTAACAGGGCTCGATCAAACAACCGGATGGACCTGGGTCAATGGTGCATTAACCGAGTATGTGACGTACAGTATTTTACTGCGTCCCAAAATAAAAGGCAAGCTACCTATTGCGTCTGCTGTTGTAAAAGTGAAAGGGAATGTTCTTACGTCGTCGCCGTTTATGATCGTGGTAGCCGATGCAAGAGCAATAAAGGAAGAAGAGCCGGATTATTATTTACAGCCAGGTGAAAATGCAAAAGAGAAAATAGAAAAGAATCTGTTTATCAAGGCTACCGTTGATAAAGGCACTTGTTATGTGGGCGAACCGATCTTAGCAACATTTAAATTATTTACCCGACTTGACAGCGAATCGAAAATTGTAAAACGTCCCTCACTCAATGGATTTTCGGTGGTGGATATGGAGCGACCGGAGACGGGTATTTTTTCGAAAGAAATGTACAACGGTAAACTCTACAATTGTTATCTCATCCGCAAAGTGCAGTTGTATCCGTTACAAGCCGGACAGGTAACCATTGAGCCGGTGGAAGTAGAAAATCTGGTGCGGATGATCAGGGCACGAACAAAAACAAACAAGGAAACAAAAAGCTGGTTAGATGCGGTACTGGAAAAAGCAAATGAGGAGGGTTATGAAGATGGTGATATTGTTCGGGAAACGATTGTACTGAAAAGCGATTCACTAAAAGTGAATGTGCTGGAACTTCCTGAAAAAAACAAACCGGAAAATTTTACCGGAGCGGTTGGTCAGTTTAAGATGGATGCTTCGTTGTTAAATCAATCCATTGCTGCCAACGACAATGCTACGCTTCGTATTACCATTCAGGGTAAAGGTAACTTACCCATGATCACAGTACCAACGGTGAACTGGCCGAGCGGTGTAGATTCTTTCGATGCAAAACTGAGTGAGCAGATCGATAAACAGTCGTCACCTATCAGCGGCAGCAAAACATTTGATATTCCGTTTTCTGTTTCTGCAACAGGGTTGTTCCAAATTCCATCGATCAGGTTTTCGTATTTCGATGAACAAACAAAAACATACCATACCATTTCAAGCGACAGTTTGCAATTGAACGTAACGGCAGCGGTTAAACGTAAAACGCCGGTGTTTCAGGACGTGCGGGTTGTTGAAGAAGGAACGCCACGCTGGGTGTGGGTTGCCGGTGTAGGAAGTGGATTGGTCGTATTGATCGGCGGTATCTTTTTCCTGCAACACAAACGGGAAACGAAAGTTGTACCACAAGCAATTATTGAAGAAGTGCAGGAAGATATGCAGCCACAAAAAACAATCGAAGCATATTTACAACCGGCAGGCTATGTATTGCAAGGCTTACAACCCAAGCAGTTTTATACATTCCTGTTGCAGGGATTACAGGATTTTATAAATGATCGACTTCAGTTGCAGGCACAAAACATCAGTAGTACACAATTAGTGGTTGCTTTACAACAAAAGCAATGGCCTGATCTTGCACAAGAGCTTCAACAAATAACTGAGATCTGTGAGCTGGCATTATTCAGTCCTTTGCAATTAACCGATGACAGGGAGCAACTTCTGATTCGTGCAAACAATTTCATGGATCAATTAGATAGCAGGATCAGCTAGCCAGTTACCTATCCTGCAATTGATACGCCGATCAACTTACCAATGCCGAAGGTGATGGCCGCAGCAATCAAACCAAACAATACCTGCCTCAAACCCGAGAACCAAACATTTCGTCCGGTGAATAAGGTAATAGCAGCGCCGATGAGGAATAACCCTAATGCACTCGCCCCAACACTAATGCCAATGGCAGCAGCGCCGCTGGCAAACATAAACGGTGCAACAGGTATAATGGCACCAATGGCAAATAAGATGAAGGAATAAACAGCTGCTTCAACAGCTGAGCCTTTTAATTCTTCAGCATCAATACCCAGTTCTTCTTTTACCAGCAGGTCGTGTGCTTTTGCTTTATCGTTCATGATCTCATTTGCAAGAAAGTACGCTTGTTGCTCATCAATACCTTTTGCCATATAGATCAATGCAATTTCTTTTTTCTCTCCTTCGGGATTTGTTTCCAGCTCTTCCATTTCCAGTTGCATCTGGTTTTCATACAACTCCTGCGAACTTTTAACTGAGATCCATTCGCCCAATGCCATAGATAAAGCACCAGCCAATAATCCTGCAAGACCAGCTAATAAAACTCCCTGCTGACCCTGTGTGGCACCGGCAATTCCCATTACCAGACTGAAGTTGGAAACCAATCCATCGTTACCACCCAACACCGCTGCACGAATAGCATTGCCACCAACAGAACGATGTTTCTTTTCAAATCTTGATAGTTGTTTGCCCGATACCTGCGTTTCTTTTTCTAAGATGCTGCGAAGAATTTTTACATGCGTTGTTTCGCTGCCGGTAATTGCTTCGTTGTTTTTCTTTTTGGTTTGAACGATGGCGTTGGAAATGCTCTTCTCGGTATCCATCAACGCACCTAATACATAATCGTAACCAAACACTTTACCGATTAGGTTTAGGGTTTTTGCACGCCATGATGGTTTTGGAAGAAGTGAAGCCTTGATCTTTTCTTTTGCAGCAAACGCAACGGCATGACTATTTTCAATTTCACTCATTTGCCTGAACACATTGGCAATAACCGGATCGTCTTCATGGGTTGCCAGTTTATCGTAAAGAAAGGCAGCATCTATTTCGGTTTGTATATTTTTCAAATTCATGGTAGAAAAGAATTAGTCGCAACAAAATAGGCAATTTCTTCCCGGATTATTATGACTTTGATCGTGCTGCTGCCTGACGGATACCGCCATTTGTCAATTTCATCAAAAAGCAAGCAAACGGTTTGTTACATTGCAGGAACGTTCATTCCAAAACTCAGTTCCATGTTAAGTCGCATTACTTTTTTTCTTTTCATGCTTATAATAGCCAGCTCGCTTACTGCACAAAATGAGGATGTAGGTAAACTGTATGGTTTCATCAATCAATACAATGCCGATGCGCAAATGCTGCAACGGAAATATGTGATCAAACATTCGCCGGAGTATTTCAACCGTATGAAACGGTTTTATACCGATTGGCTGGAGCGTTTAAAGAAACAACCCTTTTCTACTTACACATCAAGCGACAAGGTTGATTATTTGTTGTTAAAACGCAATATTCAAAAAGATCAGTCGCAGTTATTGGCAGATGAACAACAATACTCATCGCTATTGCCTGCCATTCCATTTGCCAAATACATTACTTCGTTTGAAGCAAAACGCAGAGTAGGGCAACAACAACCCGGTAAAGAAGTGGCGCAATCCTTTGTGCAATTGAAAGAGGAAGTGTTGCAAACCATGAAGCAATTGGAAACAGCTTCTGCATTATCAGCTCAACAGTTTCAACAGGCTTCTGTAACAGTGAGTGATCTGCGCAGGGCATTCAATGAAGCATTTAAATTTTATGATGGATACGATCCGCAGTTTACAAGCAACGCAAAACCTTCTTATCTCGAAGCGGATGCTACGCTCGGCACCTACATTGCCTGGTTAACGAAAAAAGCAACAGCGGTGCAACAGAAAGATGATGGCAGCGGCATTATTGGAAACCCCATTGGCAGAGAAGCACTCATCCGTGATCTGCAGTATGAAATGATCCCGTACACACCTGAACAGATACAGGCCATTGCCATGCAGGAGTTTGCCTGGTGCGATAAGGAAATGCTGAAAGCATCGCAGCAAATGGGTTTTGGGAACAATTGGAAAGCGGCACTGGAAAAAGTAAAAACAAATTATGTGGAGATCGGTAAGCAACCAGAGCTTGCAAAATTTTTAGCAGACGAAGCCATTCAGTTTATTGAACAACGACAACTCGTCACCATTCCTGAAATGGCGAAAGAAGGATGGAGCATGCGGATGCTTACACCTGCTGAACAAAAATTTGCACCGTTCTTTTTAGGTGGCGCACAGATATTAATTGCTTACCCAACAGAAGATATGAATGAAGCTGATCGGATGATGACGATGCGTGGCAACAACCGTCATTTCTCAAGAGCGGTGGTACATCATGAATTGATTCCCGGTCATAACCTGCAGTACTACATGAACAGCCGGTATAAACCGTACCGTAATCCGTTCCGCACTTCTTTTTGGGGCGAAGGCTGGGCGCTTTGGTGGGAGATGCTGTTGTGGGATAATAATTTTGCTACTACACCTGAAGATAAGATCGGTATGTTGTTCTGGCGCATGCATCGTTGTGCACGCATTATTTTTTCCATCAACTATCACACAAATAAATGGACGCCGAAACAGTGCATTGATTTTTTAGTGGATCGTGTGGGACACGAACCTGCCAATGCAGAAGCCGAAGTGCGACGTTCCTTTGCAAGTACTTACGGACCGCTATACCAGGTAAGTTATATGCTGGGTGGCTTACAGTTTAAAGCATTGCACAAAGAACTGGTAGGTAGTGGTAAGATGACGAACAAAACTTTTCACGACCGTATTTTAAAAGAGAACAGTATGCCGATTGAAATGGTACGTGCTGTCCTCATCAATCAACCGTTAAAAGAAAATCATGCGACGGGTTGGAAGTTTGCAGGGAGGTGAAGTAGGCTCAATCAAGTTTTTTATAATCCTCAAAGTCAATCTCTTCTTTTTTAAAGAGAGGGTTTTTACCTAGAATATCATTTATTGCAATAATACATTGCTGATTTTCCTTTGCCATTATGAAAGCAAAATCCCAAATATCTTTTGAAAAGAGAAAATTGCCTTTATTTGAATTTACATTTAATAATATCTCGTCATTCATCCAGACATCCTCAAAGGAATCTACCTTGGGATTGATACTTTCTAATGCGTTAAACAGATCCTTCACAAAGTCCGCATCAGAACTTTCAAAAATAAATTCAAGAAGTAAATCTTCAGTACTATAAGATGGCCTGAGACGATATCTGTAAGGTTTACTCAAAATATTTACGCTTTCATGGTGAAGTTGCTGTTTTCGTCTAATGCAAAATAAGTTAATCTCACGCCGAGGTTGGTGTCCCCACCAACCGTGTAATGAATAAAGAAAGACAAAAACAAGTTAGTACAGGCTCAATATAACGCAAGCGTCTATTTATTAAATTTAACCAGTGCTATAATTGATCCGATGCTGACTATCCAAAACAAAATAAAGCATGTCAAAACGATTATATCTGCGAAAGCATAGCTAATATCAGAAAACCAGTCAATAGATTCGATTGTTTGTAAAGCAAGGCCAATCGTAATAAGCGTTGCCGCAAGATATCGAAATGCTTGTCGTATAATTGATAATTGATTTTTGAAACCTTGGAAACTTAAGATAGAAGTAAAAGTCAATACTAAAAAGGTAATGAAGAGAATGTATGAAGTTGGATAATAATCCTTATTAAAGGAAGCTTCTTTTAATAATAATACGATAGGAATCATTAAGCCGATGATCACTGTATAGACCATTAAGGAAATAGTTGCGAATTTCTTCATGAGTCAGCTCTTTGTAATAATGGTAAAGATAATATTCAAAAACTGAATCATTCTCTCACCGCCACTGCAATCTTTGAATCAGCCGTTCCATAATACAAAAACCATTTATTCTTAAAATAAACCAGTCTTTCTACAAAACACACTTCGTTTACTCCGCCCACACGTTTATAATCTTTGCCTTCGTTTGTGTCCATCATCATTCTAAAGATAAGAAATGTACATAGCCCGCCGTCGTTCGGTGTTTTCACCAACGACACATGCACATAGCTGAGTTTGATTTGTTATCATTTATGCTGCTATTTGGAAGAAGCAACCTCATTATAGTATACAGAATTTCTTAAGGAATCGGTTTAAAAAAGTCAGGCGATTGTGAGAAACAATCGCCTGACTTTTTTTGCTATACTGCTCCCCGGATTCAGGGCGCTGTATTTAAATAATTTTTGTAGCTATCCTGTTCACTTCATCCAGATTCGAAAACTGGAAATTAGCATATTGCGAAAGATGCTTATCGTTACGCAATCCATCTTCAGGGAAATGTTCATAAATGATCCGGATATTCTTACAGGATTGAATGAATGTTTTTCCACCCGTAATTGCCTCAGGCTCCATTCCTTCAACATCCAGCTTCATGATGATTCTTGCATCGGCAGGTAAGCCTACCTGTGCCATAATATTGTCAAGTGTGTCGATTTCACCATTCGGTTCATTGGAACTTTCTTTGTCCATAAAACTGGAACTGGTAACACCAACAGGGATATTAAAAAACACCTTTTCTTTTTTATCACCAACACCACATCTGAATACCCGAACCTTATTCTGTACATTATTGAGTTCGATATTTTTTTGAAGTCCTGCCCAGTTAACCGGCTCTACAGCTATGCAGGTTTTACCTTGTTTTGCCAGCCAAACACTATACTCTCCAATGCAGGCACCAAGATCAATAAACACATCGAAACTATCGATATGCTGTAATAAGTAATCTTTGATTGATTTCTCGTAGGCCTGATTTATAAATTGAAAGTCAGTTGTTCCTTTTCGAATCAGAAAAGTACCCATATTGCTTTTTGCGATATAATCGTTCTGCGGCAGTTTATGCGTGCTTACATACTTGATCGAGGCCCACAGTGATTTAAAATCACCGTTTTTGATATATTCAAAGAAGTAGTGAATATAGGTGCCGTATTTGTTTGTGTTTTTCCAACTTGGCTTGTATGCCTCAACTTCTGACATGTTTTGATTGGTTTGGGTTATGCTGTATTTGAAAAAAAATTATCCGGTAAAATACAAATGTTCGCTGGAAAGCGAAGTTATTTTTAAAAAAAGTTCCGTGGTTGATGAAACTTCAATGCGCTGGTGAAGAGTATTCACTCGTTTTCTGGCTTGAGAAAACAGGATTTGCAGTACACAGAGCAAGCTGGATAGTTCAGATAGAAATAACAGATGACTTCATACAGAATCATGGATTCTTCCAACTGCCAACATTGTATGCGGCTGTAAATAAGCCGCCTGTTGAACAAGTAAAGAAATTCCGGAGTTATGATTTTTTGTTGCTAACCACAAAGCTATCAGGCGGCATAAAATTTCTGGTATTAGGTTACACCGTTATTAGAAAATCCGGAACCATACTTTGTAAATGCATCACTTCGTTCGTTTTTTTGGTGGCATAGAACATAGCTGTCTTTCGCTTTAGAAATGTAAAGAGGTGATAGGCAGGTTTTTAAGTAACCGTAATTTCTACAGGCAAGCCTGTGAAAATCACGGGGATTTTTTCAGATGTTGGCGATCTAAGGTTTTTTACGTATTGATTTTCAGTGATTTAACTTAGTTCTGTAAGAGTTCTTTTTGAGTTTGTTGATAATCTGTGTAAAAGCCTTGTTTGCTTTTGTGAGCAGGGGTATCTTTAACACCAGTATTAATCCATTATCCTAAGAAAATTTTTTGCCGATGAAAACAAACATCTACACAGTTGTTTTTTATTGTTTCCTGTTTTGTTCTCCGGCTTTTGTATTTGCTCAGCCATTTTACGATTGTAATACGTTACAGGCAAACTTTACAACATACGAATCACGTTGTACTGCCACCGGCAGCATTACTATTACCGCAAACGGAGGTTCAGGAAATTATAACTATCGGGTAGAAGGTACTGTGAATACTTCGTTTACATCCAGCAATACAATTAATGGATTGCCTCCGGGTACTTATACAATTTTTGTAAAGGATGTGGTGTCTGGCTGCACTAGAGAAATCAGCGGAGCTATTATTCCCGGTACATATCAGGATCCGTCTTTCTCGTTGCAAAAAACCAACCTTACCTGTTTTAACAGTAACGATGGAACCATCACTGCCAGTAATCTTCAATATGGTCTGGGTCCGTTTACCTACAGTATCGTTGCTCCGTCTGCAAGTGCTGTCGGAACATCAAACAGCAGCGGAACTTTTACCAATCTTATACCGGGTGATTATTTTGTGCAACTGAGCGATAGTTGTGGCGGTATCCAAACCAGGCAGATCAGTATCTACAATTACGATTGGTATGCACCTTCTTATACCGTAACACGCATTTCATGCGATAGTGGCGAAGCGTTGATAAGCTTGTCAGACAATTTAGGAAATACAAACACTCCTCCATCGACAGCGTTTGATGGATTTGAATATGGTTATGTACGAGCGCCTGGCGATACGTTGTGGGGAAGCGAGCGGAGTTTTCGTTTTTTATTGGGCACCAATAGAACAGTACAACTGGTGATAAAAGATCGTTGCGGCTTAATTAAAAACTATCAGTGGACGGATGTTGCTGTTCGTCCAACAGCCAATGCAAACGTAACGATTGGTAATCGCAGTTGTGATTTTTTCAGAGCCAGTGTAACCGGTCAACAAAATCTTACGAACCCACAGTATTGCCTGTACGATAACAATAACGTTTTGTTGAATTGCAATACAAGTGGTGTGTTTGACAGTCTGCCATATGGGGCGTATTGCATTCAGATACAAGACCTTTGTTACGATACCACTTTTAGCCGCTGTTTTAATGTTATTGAAAACGCTCCTGCTCTTGGTACAATCAACGGGGGTAATTACACCTGTTCTACATTCCGGGCAACTGTTTCCGCACAAACCAATCTTACAAATCCGCAGTTTTGTATTTACGATAATAACAGTGTGCTGATTGGTTGTAATACCACCGGTATTTTTGATAACCTTCCGTATGGCTCTTATTGTGTGATCATGCAGAATGATTCGAGCTGTTACGATACTACAATTACACGCTGCATTAATATTCCGTTTGTAATACCGTCGGTTGCAGGTTCCGTTTCTATTAGTAACAGGGCTTGTTCTACCTTCCGGGCAACCGTTACAGGACAAACCAACCTTACCAATCCACAATACTGTATTTACAACAGTTATGATAGTTTAATTGCCTGTAACAGTACGGGTATATTTGATGGGTTGTTATATGGAACGTATTGTATCAGTATCGTAAATGATCCTGCCTGCTACGATACAACTATTAACAGGTGTTTTACTGTTACACCAAATAGACCCGCTGTTGCTGCGTCGGTAACAATTAATA
The DNA here is from genome assembly GCA_963830845.1 of uncultured Bacteroidota bacterium. Taxonomy (GTDB): domain Bacteria; phylum Bacteroidota; class Bacteroidia; order Chitinophagales; family Chitinophagaceae; genus Lacibacter. The sequence continues at coordinate 67,345 of CAWHOR010000026.1, forward strand.
ATCTTACCTGTTCCGATTTCAGAGCCAGTATAACCGGGCAAAGTAATCTTACCAATCCTCAATATTGTTTGTACGATAACAACGACAGCTTGTTGGTTTGTAATACGAATGGCATCTTCAATAATCTTTCTTATGGAAGCTATTGCATCCGCATTGTAAATAACGCAGCCTGTTACGATACCACGATTGTGCGATGCTTTACTCGCAATGTGGCATCTTCCATGACGTTGAATGCAACAGCAGTTATTGCGTGTGATCTGGGTATTACTGAATTACGCCCAACGTTTAGCGGAGGAACACAGCCTTACAACATTTCTGTTTATTATCCGGATGGATCATTGGCGCATACAGCCGGTCCGCAAAGCTCCGGTTCGTTTGTCGTTTCATTGCCTGATCTTCCGGGAGGACTTGTTTATAAAATTATTGGCAGTGATGGATGCGGAAACATTGATTCGGTGGAAGTGGATCCGGTTTCACGTTCGTTTACCCGCAATGCGTCTGTTGTACAAAAATGCCCGGGCAGCATTTGGCCGAATGGATATGGCGAAATCATAGCCGACCATGCATTAAGTTCAGGCGTATTAAGCACTTCTATTGTAAAGAAAAATACAACCGATGTGCTGATTACCCCCGCTGTTTATACACCGGCACAATCACTTTTTTCTGATCTTGAACCGGCTGTATATGTGATCCGCTACAACTATACAAGTTCCGGTTGTAACCGTTCCCTCTACGATACAGTTGAGGTGCGGCCATATACTTTTCCAAACCTGCAGCAGTCTGCAGCTTACCAATGTAACGATAATAGTTTCAGCATCGGAGCAGCTGTACAAAATGGCGTTGCTCCTTTTACGTACGAAATAATTGGCAGCACACCATCATCACCATCACTGATTGGTACGCCGCAAACGAATCCCGTATTTAATATTAACAATGGTACATCGTACAGTCTTATCCGGTTACGTGTGCTGGATGCATGTTTAAATGCAACACTCAATGATGTAAGCATTCTTCCGCTGGCAAACACGGTTATTACCGCCAGTGCTAATTGCTATTACAATAATGTTACATTATCGGTTGATTCCATTCCAAACGCTGTGTATACATGGTACCGGAAAACATCCGCAACAGACAGTACAGAAATCGGATCGGGTGTAACGTATAATGTTCCTTTCCTCTTACCAAGTGATACAGGTACATATGTTTGTGTAACCTCTGTGAACAGCGGTTGCCTCAGCCGTGTTTCATCATTTAATCTTGATGCATCCTGTTCGGAGTTATTGAGTGGAAACAATATCACATTACAGGGAAAGCAAAGCGGACACAACATTCAGTTGAACTGGAACAAACCAAACGGTGTTTCTGTAACAGGCTTTGTAATTGAACGCACTGTAAACGCAAGCCGTTTCAGCAGTATCGGAAAAACAGCAGTGACGGGTAACAGCGTCGGACAATTTTATTTTACTGATTCAGATGCTCCCGCCGGTAACCTGCAATACCGTTTGCTGTTGCAATATGCTGACGGACGGGTTTCTTACAGCAATATTATCCGGTTTAACCTGGTGGATGGGAAAACGATTTCCGTTTATCCGAATCCAATGGTGAGTTTCAGTACCATTCGTTTCAACAACAGCCGGTCAAACACCTATACAGTAGAAGCATTTACATTGACCGGACAACGTTTGTTCAACAAGCAGGTGTTTGTTACGGTTGCCGGTACTTACAAACTAAACCGAATCGAGTTTCCGGTTACAGGTAATTACATTTTGCGTGTAACAGATAACAATAATCATGAGTCAACATCGCAGTTATTGAAAGTTGAATAATATATTCTGTGTTGATTGTAGCTGAGGCTGTCGTTTAACGCAGCCTCGGTTGTTTTTCGATAATATTCCAACAGATGCCAAACAAAGCTGAATGTTTAAGGATACTTTTCTTTCATGTACTTGATAGAATTTTTGATCATCTTTTTTAAAATGCTGGTATCAACATCGTCCAGTCGTTTAAAATAGATACAGGCCTTTGCTACTTTATGTTTTCCGAATTGTTGCAACAATTCTTCCCGTTGATCAAACCCGGAAGAAAGATAGAGTGAGAACTCAGCCTTGCGTGGTGAAAAACCAACCAAGGGTGCATCTCCTTCATGACCGCTTTCATACACATAATGATAACTGCCAAAACCAATAATGGATGGTCCCCACATTTTTGGCTCAAACCCGGAAACGTTCTGCATAAGCTCAACAAGCGCCAATGCGTCTTTTTGTTTTTGCTGATCAGGGACATCAGCAATAAATTCAAAAACACTTTTTACAGTCTCTTTAGTTTTTGCTTGATACTTTGCCATGGGATGAGTTTGGTTATGCTTTATTTAAACAATAGATAATATTATTTGAATTGTCAGGATCGGTTTTGTCCAGGATGAGTTTAAAATCAAATTTCTCTAATAACTTTCTTGAAGAAAGATTTTTTGAATGAGTAAAGGCCTCTATGGTTTCGATGTTTAATTCTGTAAAAGCAAAGTTTGTGATCACACGAAGAGCACTTGTCATGATGCCTTTGCCTTGAAAATCCGGTAAAAGTTCATAGCCAACTTCAGCATATTTATTTTCTTTATTGATATTCCATAAGCAGATAGTACCTGCAAATTCATTAGTTGGGAGCGTTTCAATGATAAAATAAAACGGGTTTGGGTCGGCATTTCTCAGCTCTATAAATTTTTCGACATCTGAAATATTTTTGGGTAACTCTCTCTCAATAAACTTGTTTACAATGGGATGGGTGCGTAAATAATAAAGATTTGTCGCATCTGATTTTTCAGGAGCTCTTAATTTTACGTTGTCTGTATGCAATTCAAATCTCACTGTTTGCCTTTGTTTGCGGTCATGTACTCAAACTTGATTTGAAGATATGAAAATGTATAAAGACCGTCATTGATTCGGATAGTTATATGGAATATAATTTTCCCAACGCCATGGCGTAAATGTATCACCAATAGCATACGCTAACAGTTCTTTAAAAATACTTTCTCCATTGTCGTTGTTCGTCATAATGACGATGGCAATTTTTTTGTCTGGAAAGCAGATGGAATAATGTCCCCATCCGTCATCATGTCCTTCTTTGAAAAAAGCCCGGCCATATGGTGTTTTAAAAACGCCAACTCCTAAACCATAGCCCAATTGTATATCGTCATTGTCGGTACTATCTATTTTTGCCAGCGGTCCAAATTGACTTCTTGAACGAATGCGAATCTGTGTACTCGTCATAGATTTGAACATCTTTTTTGAAAGTCCTTTGCTGCTGATAAAAGCTGAATAGAATTTTGTGAAGTCTTCCGGTGTAGTGCTCATCGAGCCGCCTGCACTTGCTTCTTTCCATTTCATCAGTTCGTATAGTTCTCCTTTTGCATTGTGTCCGTAACAAATAGAAGAATCAAAACGGGTTTGCCAAACATGACTTGTTGTTGTCATCCCGAACTTCTTAAACACACGTTCCTGTGAAATGGTTTCATAATCTTTGCCGGTTATCTGCTCAATCACAAATTGCAGCAAATAAAGTCCTTCACCGGAATAGCTATAACGGGTGCCGGGTTCAAATTTGAATTTCAGTTTTTTGTCGGCTTCAAACCAACGCCAGTTTGGAAAGCCGGTGGTATGCGTGAGGCACATGCGGGCAGTTATTTTTTTATAACGTTCATCATTTTTTAAATCATGATAACCTCTGTTCCAACCGGGTATCTTAAAGTCAGGTAAAGGTTTGTTCAAATACTCCACGAGTGGTTTATCGAGGTCAATTAGTTTTTCCTGTACAAACTGCATGGCAACGTAAGCAAACACCGTTTTTGCGAATGATGCTGCATACATCACAGACGATTGTTGCAGTGGAATATTCTCTTGCACATTGGCCAGTCCGTAGGTTTTGCTGAACACGGGGCGGTTGTTATTAAACACAGCAATGGCAACACCTGAAACATTGGCGGCTTTCATCAGGTGCTCAATTTTTGCATGTAAACTGTCGGCACTTAGTTTGGTGCCGTCAATTCTTTTGATTGTTTGCCCGAATGAAAACGTTGAAAGTACTAGTAGAAGGAACGTATAGAGAGCGTGTTGTTTCATATTGCTTTTTCTGGTTTGTGCGTTTGCTAAAGATAATGCATGGGGTTTTAAGATATAGTAAGCATATCGATTGTGCTTTCAGATTAGCCATTCAAAATATGAAATCTATCGATAACAAACTTGACGCTTGCGCCAAGCGGTGTTATTTGTCTATTACATACTTTTCCTTCTTTTTAAAATCAGAAACGTTAGAAAGGATAGTAAGGCGGGACCTAGTACCCAAAGCATGTCTGTTAGCGCTTTGTTTTGCCTATAAGGAAGGTTCCAGGTTAACAAGACTATGACACCTAATGATAAAAAGTACGATACTAGTAATATCAATTTGTTAGCTATAAGAAGCTTTGCAGATGCAAGCCAGATCAGAAAAATAAAAATAGAGCCAAGTTGAATGAGGACTGGTAGCAATACATCTTCCCCATGCGCAAAGCCTTGGTATGGAAACAAAAATATTCCAAGGATTAATATTGTTCCTTTGTCGTTGGCTGTATTCATCTTCATTCTAAAGATAGGAAATGTACATAGCCCACCGTCGTTGGGTGTTTTCACCAACGACACATCCATATAGCTGAGTTTGATTTGTTATTATTTATGCGGTTGGTTGGGAGACCAAACCTCGACGTGTTTTTTTAGATAAGATGGCAAAAGGTGCAAAAATCCTATTCGGTAGATCTGTTTTTTAAACGGCCAATCATCCGGGTTACAACTATGATCAGCAACAGCAGGATCATTGCGATTATCAGAAAAGAATAATTGGTTTTTTCGGGTATGATATGCCCACTTCCTTGTGCTGCGAACCAGACGAGTAAATCTGCCAGCAGTAGTAGTATGAGAATGCTTCTGATTATGATATAAACAATCTTCAATCGTATAATACTTTTTAAATTCACTCCCCCTCTACAAACCGATACCCCACACCTCTTGCTGAATGAAAATAAACCGGGTTGCGACTGTCTTCTTCAAAATACTTACGGAAGTTGAGGATGAAGTTGTCGATGGTACGTGTAGTAGGATACACATTGTAACCCCAAACAACCTGTAGAATTTTTTCACGGGTCACTACCTCGTTCTTGTTTTCAATCAACAGGTGAAGTAGCATGTTTTCCTTTTTGCTGAGCTGTATTTTTTCACTTTTGAAGTTGATTGCTTCCTGTGCTTTAAAATCGATATGGTTATTGCCGAAGCTGTAGCTTTCGCCGATGCTGTCTTTGTCCTGTATCTTTTTATTTTTCTCGATCAGTTTTTCAACTCGCAGCAACAACTCTTCCAGATTGAACGGCTTGGTAAGATAATCATCGGCACCTTTCTTTAAACCCAGCACACGGTCGTGTGAAGTATTTTTAGCGCTCAACATCAAAATGGGCACATCGTTTTTACGGATGCGGATACTTTCTGTAGCACTGATGCCATCCATCTCCGGCATCATCACATCCATTATAATGAGATCGAAATATTCATTCTCCACTGCCTTTAACGCAGCTACACCATCACCGGCCGTTGTTACTTCATAGCCTTCCAGCTCCAGATTTAATTTCAAAGCATCGAGTAAATGCTCTTCATCTTCCACAATTAAAATAGATGCTTTGTTGCTGGCCGACATATGTGTAGTGTTTAAAACTGAATTACAAAAATACTTCCACGTGGGGTATTGTTCATCACAAATATGTCACCATTGTGATCGGTAATGATCTTGCGGGTAAGGTATAAGCCAAGCCCTGTACCTTTTGCTTTGCGTGTGTTTTCGTTTCCGCTGCGGTAAAATTTTTCAAATATCTTCTGCTTCTCTTCGTCGGGCACTCCCATTCCTTCATCGCTTACTTTGATCTGAGTGATCTCGTTGTCGTCCATCAGATCAATATAAACTGGGCTTTCCTTGGGTGCATACTTCAATGCATTATCAATCAGGTTACTTAAAGCGATCTGGATCAGCAATTCATCCCCTTCAATATAGAGATCTTTATCAGCACTGGCTTCAATGCGTCGGCCCGGGTAGCGGTTTTTATAATCACTCACTACTGTTTCCACTACATCGGCCAGGTTTACTTCTTCATGCTCACGCTGGAAATTCTTTTCTTCCATTTGCGAAGCAAGGAGAATATTATTGGTGAGAATGTTTAACCGGTTGGTTTCGCTCAACGCACTCAATAGTAGTTTCTGTTGCTGCACTTCATCAAGCTTGCGACGTAATACCGTTTCAATACTAAGACGAGTAGTAGCGATAGGTGTTTTTAATTCATGTGTAATGGCCATCATGAAGTTCTGCTGCAGGGCCGATACTTCAATTTGCTTACGGATGGAGCGATACACAAACACCGCACCTGCTAATATCAACGCAAGAAAGGCTACACCTTCACCAATAAATTTTGCTGATTGTCTTTTCTGAAACAGCAACGCTTCATCCCGCAACAGATCGTATTGCGGATCGTCGAGTTTAAGTTGAGCTAGTTTCAAAGCAGTCATTTCACCACTTTGCCGTTCCAGTGAAATAAACCACCACACCAAGGCAGCCACTACATAAATGAGAAGGATCCAGAACCAGAAGGAGAAATTGCGGAAACTATATACTTTGTTGGTATAAGCCATTACTGTTTTGCTTTTTCAATACGCACACCGGCATTCATTACATGTAGCAACGGATTGTCACGCATTGTTTGTTGCAGCCGGATGGTATAGTTGCCCTGTTTAGTAAAACGTAGATCGTTGAACAAGGGATAACGTACTTCCCAGATATCGCTCATGCCGGTACCGATCCATTCGCCGTTTTGATTTTGAAGGGTTAGTTCAAAGCGTTCTTTTTGAAATGTACTGTCGCCGGGTTGGCGGGTGGAAATATAGAGCCAGATGTTTTTATATGCATACGCATCAGTATGTCGCAACGTTACAAATACATTGTAGGGTGTAACGGTATCGGTAATTGTAAAATTGATCTCGGGTTGCAGGCTGTAGCTCCATTCGTGTTTCGGGATCTCTGCATTTTTTTCAAATGTATCCATGGTACTGCAACCGGCAAGGAGGACCACTGCCAGTAAACAACTGCAAGTAATACTTTGTGTAAGGGTCTTCAATACGGGGAAAGGTTTCAAGCGAATATTTTTACAAATGTAAGAAGGCAAAGGGATAAAGGCACAAGCTAGAAGGAATAAGGTAAAAGGCACAACGTCAAAGACATAATGTGTAATTCCAAACTCCCAAATCCCAATTTCTACTACCGGAATATCTTCCAATCTGCCAGTGTCTTTTGAACTAAAGAATATTCAACACCTGTTCTTTTGCTTTTTCCAGTTCATCTTTCATTAATACCACCAGCTTTTGAATGCCGGAATCATAAGCCTTGGCACCGGTTGTATTTATTTCACGACCAATTTCCTGCAATACAAAGCCCAGCTTTTTGCCTTTTGAATCGTCGTTTTCTTTGAGGATGTTGAGGAAATAATCGCAATGGTTGCGGAGACGCACCTGCTCTTCACTGATGTCGATCTTTTCAATATAATAGATCATTTCCTGCTCAAGCCTGTTGGCATCGTAGTTCTCTTTGCCGAGTTGTTCTTCCATTTTGCGCCGCAGCTCTTCTTTCATTTTATGCTGACGCAATGGTTCCAGTTCAGAAATTTTTTCCTGGTAAGCAAGTATATTATTGATGCGTTCGATGAGATCTTTTTCCAGTGCTGCACCTTCCAGCAGTCGATGCTTATTAATAGCATCAATGGCATTTTGCAAAGTTTGCTTAAACTGACCGTATTGCTCTTCACTTAAAATATCGGTGTTGGGAACTACCACATCGGGCAAACGCAACATGGCAGCTAAAACATATTCGCTGAGTCCGATATTGAGATCATCGGCCACTTCCTTCAATGGTTGAAAATAAGCTTTGGCCATTTCTTTATTAATGGTGATCGCACCATTGCCGCCATTTTGTTTGAGCAGGATATTACAATCAATAGTACCACGCATCAGTTGCTCCGACAACATGGTGCGGATGGCAAATTCGTATGGTTTTAATAAAGGAGTAATTTTTAAATTGAGTTCAAACTGTTTTCCGTTGAGCGATTTTATTTCAACCAGAAACGTCTTGTCACCGGCAGCTTCTTCGGTTCTTCCGAAACCGGTCATTGATTTAAGCATAGCTTATTTTTCAGCAATGTAAAGAATTTCAGTTGTTCCAACTGATTTTATTAAGAATTGGAACAGCAGGTAGTTTGCAGAATAGAATTTTTTAAAATGAGTTGGATCGAAAACCGGTAAAGAGTTGTTGTAATGAATCAAACAGTGTAAGAAGGGCGGTTCTGAGAAAGAGAAATTGTGTAAAACTAAAAAGCCCGGAAGACACCGAGCTTTTATGATGGATGGGTTAGTAAGTACAGGAAATTTCTTTCCCGTCACAATATTAAAAATAATTTCTCCGATATAAAAAATTTTTCAAAAATATTTTATGCACATTTTAATTTTGTCTGTGGAAAAGGGCTATGGAATTTTTGCAGTTTTTGCGGCGCTTCGATGTTGCTTTTTTTTTAAGATATGTAACGATCAAAACAAAAAATTGATTTTTATTTTTTTGTTGCTTCGCTGTAATACAGTGTTGGCAATAGTTTCAGCGTAGTTGTTTTTGTTGTACTGTTTGTTTTAAAAAGTAACTCACCTGTTTTTTCGATTTGAAAAAGAAGAAACAGCACACTGTTTTTTTACGATCAACAACCAAAAAAAGGCCAGAAAAAAAGTTTAAAATTTTTTATCCAGAATCTTGTTTTTACCCCGAAAAAACCCAAAACCGATTCCTTTGAACGTAATACACAGGCAAACACAAAGCATATTACCTTTGGTGAAAATCAGTTTATGAAGTTTCCTTCACCGGTTCCGGTTCAATGGATTGCAGAATTAATCAATGCAACAGTTAAAGGAAATACAAATGGGCTTGCAACAGGAATCAACGAAATACATAAAGTTGAAACCGGCGATCTGGTATTTGTAGATCATCCAAAGTACTACGATAAGTGTATTCACTCAGCTGCAAGCTTTATAATCATCAATAAAGAAACGGATGTACCCGAAGGAAAAGCATTGCTGGTATGTGAGCAACCGTTTGAAGCATATCTCAAAATTGTCCGGCACTTTCGTCCGTTTGTTCCATCTGCAACACTCATCAGCGAGTCGGCTGTAATTGGTGAAGGTACCGTTGTAATGCCCGGCGCATTTGTTGGCAATCATGTAACCATTGGTACCAACTGCGTTATTCATCCCAATGTTTCTATTTATGATCATACAGTTATTGGCAACAATGTAATTCTGCATGCAGGCACTGTGATTGGCAGCGATGCATTTTATTTCAATACAAAAAAGAACCGTGACGTATGGTATAAAAAAATGGAAAGTTGCGGACGGGTAGTAATTGAAGATGATGTGGAAATGGGATCTTGTTGTACGATTGATAAAGGTGTAACGCATGATACCGTGATTGGTCGTGGTACAAAATTCGATAACCAGGTGCATATTGGTCATGATAGTGTGATCGGCAAAAACTGTTTGTTTGCGGCACAGGTAGGTGTGGCAGGTGCTGTAGTAATTGAAGATGGTGTGGTATTGTGGGGACAGGCAGGTGTCAGTAAAACGTTGACCATTGGAGAAAATGCCGTGGTGTTTGCACAAAGCGGCGTGCCATCATCATTGGAAGGAAATAAATCGTACTTCGGCACACCGGTTGACGATGCATTGCAGAAACGCAAAGAGTTGGTATGGGTAAAACGGATACCTGAAATATGGGAAAGGTTATTAAAGTTAGAGTCGAAATAATCTAAACAATAATAAGCTCACCTAACTACAACTGCGTTTTGTATTTGCTCGCAGCTCATAGCTATAAGCTCGTAGCTTTCTCCCTATTCTTCCGGCCAATAATCATACGGCAACTGATCGGCTAAATTTTTCCACGCCCAGTAACCGCTGTTGATCACTTCCGTTTGTTCATAGAAAAAGCCGTTTTCGGTAATGACAAATCCGTTTAAAAATTCAAGTGTTGAGAGTTGCTCTTTTGCAGAAGGCGGATATTTGTTGGCAACGAGATATTCTTTTTCCATGGGTGATAAGGTGTATACGATGCGATACTTCCCAAACAGGTTGATCTCTCTGTCAACACTATCGATCAATACATATACTGCACTATCGTAAGGATTTGTAAGCGTGCTGATCTTGGGTTTGTTCGTAATACTGTCTTGATAAATTTCTTCAATCACAAATCCGTTTTCAGCAAGTGTACTGTCGTAATAGCAGCGCATAAAATGCATTCGTGAACCGAGGTAAGCCTTCTCCCTGTTCTTTACCCAGATGGCTTTTTGTTCTTCGGTCGAATCCAGTTCGGTATAAAATGCTACGCCAACATAGGCGCTGAATTTTGTACCGTAATCATAAATAAAGGAGTCGAGCTGGTATTGAATTTTATAGCCCAGCGCATAGTTGAGTACTACTACCGGTTCTTCTGCTTTTACTTTTAATACATTTCGTTTGCGGGAGAAATAAAATTTTAACGACTGTGGGTTTTCAATGCTGCATTGTTTGGCAAACGGTGTGCTGCCGATAAAGTAATTCGAAAAATGCGATCCGTATTTTGTCCAGCCATCTTTCACTTCGCTGCTGGCCTGTATCACTACTTCTTCCAGTTTGTTTTCTTTCTTTTTTAAAATGATGCTGAGTTCATTACTGTTATCCTGCGATGAACTGATCCGTACACTTTCGCTTGCGAAACCAGTGTAGGAAACAACCAGATTATGTCCGCCGGCGGGAACTTCTAGCCGAAATTCACCTTCTTTGTTGGTGATGGTTCCTTTGGTGGTGTTTTGACAAAGTACAGAAGCACCTTCCAACGGAAGCCGTGTACTGTCGTCAATTACTTTTCCTTTGATATAAAAATAAGATTGTGCTGAAACGGATAAGGAACAGACAGACAAGGATAATGGAGAGGATTGTTTTCATACGTGATCTTTCATTGAGCTTTAAAAATAAACAATTTTTGAGCCAACCATGAAATCCTTCTGTTATCGAATGAGCAAAAGGATAACGATTGATAGAAGTAACGCTGTTTCAACCAGTAGTTATGCACGTATTTTTTCGACGTAAGCTGAGGTTGGTTATTTAAGATTGTATTGTTGCTTTAACCACTTACTCGTCCGTCCAATCGTTTCATCAATTGGCGTAAACCTGAAATCGGGTAATGCAGTCAATACCTTCGATGAATCGTAATAGGTTCTCACTTGTGCAGTGCTGGCCGTTTCTTTGGTGAGTAATGGTTCTTTGTTGCTGAACATGGCTTTGAGTGCCTCGAGTCGCCACACCAATTCGCCCATCCAGGGTTTTGCAAAACGATTCGGTGGTCGTTTTCCCAATGAGGTTGCAATTTTAGTAAACAGTTCCTGAAAACTTAAATGTGTATTGCTCAACAAAAAACGTTCGGCTGAAATGTCGCTGTGCATCAAACGGATCATTGCATCAGCTACATCTTTTGCATCAACAAAACCAGTTCCGCCGGTTGTGTACCAAGGGAATTGTTCCCACATTTTTTTAAAGATGGCAACCGATCCTGTTTCCCAATTTGATTCACCTAATATCACCGATGGATTTACAATGGCTGCATTCAAACCTTCTCCAATGCCACGCCATACTTCCATTTCAGACAGGTATTTTGTTTTGCCGTAATGGGAATTGTTTGTCTCTTCGGTCCATTCTGTTTTTTCGGTGATCTGTTCGCCTTGACGCAAACGTCCAATGGCTGCAACCGAACTTACATGAATGAGTTTTTCAATATTATGTTCCAACGAGAGGTTGACAATATTTGCCGTGCCTTCAATATTGATCTTGTACATCTGCTGCCGGCGGCTGGAATGATACGATACAACCGCTGCACAATGATATACCTGCTTACAACCCTGCATAGCTTCATCCAGTACCGACGTGTCTAATACATCGCCTTTGATCCATTCGATCTGTTGCTTTTCTTCTTCGCTCAACAGCAACGGCATCGATGTGCGGAACAATGCTTTGATGGGTCCCTGCTTTTGTTGCAACAACTGTTTCAATAAAGCCGAGCCAACTAAACCTGCGCCGCCGGTAACGAAAACCATGATGGAATAGATAATTTATAATGGAAAAATGTAAAATTAGGGGCTGCGTTCGATTATCAACTATCAATTATACAATTATCCGTTGTACTTGTAATAGCCCTCACCGGTTTTGCGGCCAAGTTTATTTGATTCTACTTTTTCTTTTTGTATGGGTGATGGTTGTAAACGTTCGGGTTTGCCTAACTGTTCATATACACTACAGCTAACAGCATAGTTGATATCGTTGCCAATCAGATCCATGAGTTTGAATGGACCCATTTTAAAACCACTGGCTTCCATTAATGCATCCACGGTTGCAAAATCGGCAACACCGTCTTCAACTAATTTTAATGATTCAATATAATAAGGTCGTGCTACACGGTTTACGATAAAACCCGGTGAATCTTTGCAGATGACAGGTGTTTTGTTCATCTGCTTTGTTAGCGCAACTAACTGTTCGATCACTTCTTCATTGGTTTGATCGCCTTTTACCACTTCCACTAATTTCATGATCGTAGCAGGGTTAAAGAAGTGCAAACCTGCCACCCGTTGTGGTTGCTGTATTGATTTTTGTAATAATGAAATGGAAAGAGAGGATGTGTTGCTGGCGAAAATCGTATCGCTGTGATTGATCTCTGCCAGTTGATTGAACAACGAAATTTTCGCTTCCGGCTTTTCAATGATGGCTTCAATGATTACATCGGCAATGCAACCGTTGAGGTCATTGATGTATTGAAGATTGCCTTTGATGCTAGTGCGTTGTTCTTCCGTTATTTTTTGTTTTGAAACTAAGCTATCCAGATTCGCATTAATGGATGCTTCTGCTTTCTGCAACACTTCTTTGTTAAGATCAAACAGCAGGGTATAAATGCCGCTTTGCGCAGCGGCCTGTGCAATACCGCTGCCCATTGTTCCTGCACCGCAAACGCAAATTGTCTGAACCATGATTTCTATGATTTGAAGGATTTACAGGATGAAGTGTTTGAAACTGTAATGTGCATGATTAAATCTAATCGTATCATCTGGTTCATCTTGAATTCATCTCCCCAAATCATGGTTCAGACAATTGCTGAATAGAATAACCAAACGTAGAAGAGTCGAGACGCTTTTGTCTCGATGCCGAACAAAGCTTCGGCATGCGACGCAAGAAAAACTAAATAGTAATGCCTCAGTCAGGTTCAAACTATGAACCATGAACCATCAACTAACCTACACCGCTCCCGTAAACTGTTTCAAAAACCGCACATCATTTTCACTGAACAAACGAATATCCTTGATGCCATACTTCAGCAATGCAGGACGTTCGATGCCCATACCGAATGCAAAGCCGGAATATTTATTACTGTCGATGCCGCAGTTCTCCAATACTTTCGGATGCACCATGCCGCAACCTAAAATTTCTAACCAACCGGTTTTCTTACACACACTGCAACCTTCGCCGTTGCACAACAAACAACTGATGTCCATTTCGGCACTTGGTTCGGTAAATGGAAAATAAGAAGGACGGAAACGCACTTTTATATCTTTCCCAAACATTTCCTGCACAAAGAAGTACAGTGTTTGTTTGAGATCGGCAAAGCTTACTTTCTCATCTACATACAATCCTTCGATCTGGTGGAAGAAGCAATGACTTCTTGCACTGATGGTTTCGTTGCGATACACACGACCAGGTGTAATAATGCGGATAGGTAATTTGCCTTTCTGCATTTCATGGATCTGCACATTGCTGGTATGTGTGCGCAGCAACCACGCAGGATCGGTGCTGATATAAAACGTATCCTGCATGTCACGTGCCGGATGATTTTCCGGTAAGTTGAGTGCAGTGAAGTTGTGAAAATCATCATCAATTTCCGGGCCTTCAGCAACGGCGAAGCCTAACCGCTGAAAAATATTCACCATGCGGTTACGCATTAAACTGATGGGGTGACGACTGCCAACAGGCAATGCATCGCCGGGCAAACTAAGATCAATGCCGGCGGCAGCATCTGTTTGTCCATCACCATTCAATGCTTTCCACTCTTCGTATTTTGCTTCGGCAAATTGTTTGAATTCGTTCATGCTCTGGCCAAACGCTTTCTTCTGTTCGTTCGCCACGTTTTTCATTTCGCCCATGAGCGATTTCACCAAACCTTTGGTGCCAAGAAATTTAATGCGGTATTCTTCCAATGCTTTTGCACTGTCGATCTGCAATGCCTCAATTTCTTTGCGAAACGTTTCAATCTGTTGTAACACCTGTTCCATGGCGCAAAGATAATTCTTTGGAGTTTGTAGTGGATAGTTTCTGGTTATAATCCCAGTAAGTTAAAAGTTAAGGGTTATGAGTTACGGGTGGGGCGTGTTATTTCTTACAGTTTGTATTCTTGCGCCTTGTTTCTTGTGCCTTGGGTTTTGGATTTTCGTACTTCATACCTCGTACCTCGTACTTCTTTTCTTATGTTTGCCACCGAAACAATATTACATGAGTGATTCACAGATGATCGAAGATTTTTTGCAGCCCGTTGATCTGTCGGCTGTATTGGGCGATGATGAATTGAATGCAGCACAACTGGGCCGCAATATCCAGACCTACGCCTTTCAGTTTCCTGATCTTGAGAATGTGGATCTTGTGCTGCTGGGCATTACCGACGAACGGGGAACCGGCAATGGTATCTCGTTGTGTGAAGCACCCACGTTGATCCGTAAAAATCTGTATCGTTTGTATTACTGGCATACAGATGTTCGTATTGCTGATATTGGAAATATCCAATCGGGTGCATCGGTAAAAGATACCTACGCGGCAGCCAAAGCGGTGATCAAAGAATTAGTAGATGCGGGGAAAAAGGTGATCATCCTTGGTGGCAGTCATGATCTTACGTTGGCACAATATGGTGCGTATGTACAACGGCAGCAAATTATTGAAGCCAGTTGTGTGGATGCATTTATCAATTTGAACAACGATACACCGATCCGCAGCGAAAATTTTTTGCTGGAAATGCTCACGGGTGAACCCAATTTTATCCGTCATTACAATCACATCGGTTTCCAGAGTTATTTTGTTCATCCAACTATTTTGCAAACCATGGATCGGTTGCGGTTTGATTGTTTTCGTGTAGGTGTGGTAAAAGATGCGTTGGAAGAAATGGAACCGGTGATCCGTGGATCGAATATGTTGAGTATTGATATGACGGCATTGGCACATGCTTATGCACCTGCCAACCGTACAACACCGAACGGGTTAAACGGAATGGATATTTGTACACTTACACGGTTTGCCGGCATGAGTGAGCAATTAACTACACTTGGTATTTATGGATACAATGCAAAGCTGGATAAAGATGAGTTAACCGCCATCCAGATATCTCAGATGATCTGGTATTTTATTGATGGTACCAGCAAAGCCAAAACAGAAGCTTCATTGGAAGACCGTCACCAGTTCACTGAATATCATACTACTGTTGCAGACACAGATGCATTATTTCTGAAGAGTAAAAAAACAGGACGATGGTGGTTACAACTGCCGAATAAGAAATTCATTGCCTGCAGTGCAACTGATTATCAGTTAGCCATTCATAGTGAAATACCGGAACGTTGGTTGCGGGCACAGGAGAGGGATTGAGTTTTGCAACACAACTTCCATAAATAATCATAAAAGTTTGATAATGGTCTGGCCGCTTTGAGCGGCCTGACCCGCTGCGCCCCGATAATGTAAACTATTGTTTGCTTTGCGTTCTTTGTGCTAACTCCGTGCTCTTCGTGAAACTTATTTGTAGCGCAAAGAACACTAAGAATGCACAAAGCACACAAATACTTATTCTACACTAATGATCTTATAGTCAATTTGATTGAAAGTAAAAAAATCACCCACTTTTTTCATCATTAATAATTTCCCCAAAGGTGCATCGGGTGAAACAGCATAGATCGTTTCGTCTTCTGCTTTCAATTTTCCTAAACCCAGGCTGAGAAAGAACATTCCATTGTTAGTAGTGACGATGCTGCCTCTTACAGCCTGTTCTGTTTGTAAGGTTGGATCAATTTTTTCAAGGATCGCTTTTTGCTGCAATGCATCCTGCAACTGGCGGCTGTTATTCTCCTGTTCAATTTGCAGCATGGCCAATGCGGTTTCATGTTTATCGCCTGCGGTGCGTTTGGTTTCATTTCCGGCGCTGCTGGTTAAATCATGTAATTGCTGTTGCAGCAAACTGATTTTTGTTTGAACGATCCCCACACAAAGTCGATATACATTTTCTTTCAGCTTCATAAAAATCAAATGTACGAGGTATGGCATCCCAAACCGAATAGCCGCAGAAAGAATGTATATTTAGCAGCAAAATAATAGCTGATGCTCCTCGTCAAACAGAAGGCTCTTGTTCTTCTTTTATCGGTTTTCTTTTTTTCCTGTACTGCACAAAAACAAATACGTCAATCTGCAACGCAACAGGCATTGATCAACGATACGGCATTGACCAATGCATTTGTTGGTATTGCCGTGTATGATACAGAAACGAAACAATTCATTCACCGATACAACAGCAACAAATATTTTGTACCTGCCAGCAATACAAAAATTCCAACCTTGTATGCAGGGTTGAAATATCTTGGTGAAAAGCTACCCGGCCTACAATATAAAGAGCAAGACGATACACTTTACCTGCAGGCAACCGGTGATCCTACTTTTTTGCATATCGATTACAAACAACATCCCGTGTTTGATTTTCTCAAACAGCAGAATAAGCCGATGGTGATGAATAATCATAACTGGAAAACAGAAGCCTTAGGTTTTGGTTGGGCCTGGGATGATTATGGCAGTTATTACATGACGGAACGCAGTCCTATGCCTGTGTATGGAAATTATATCAAATGGATCCAGCAACGGACGATTGAAGAACGGGATGGAAGACAAGACACATCAGCGTTTATATTTACTGATCCCGAAGTAAACTGGGATGTACAATTTAAACCGGGCAAAGCAAATGTGTTTGATGTAACACGTACACGTACTGAAAACAACTACACGATCATCGAAGGAAAGGAAATGAAGCGTGAACTGGAAGTGCCGTTTGTGACCAATGGATTGCAGGCTGCGTTGGATTTGTTGAAGGATACGTTACATACGTCCATTACAACTGAATCGCTCACCATTTCAGAATTGAATACAGTGTATTCACAGCCCGTTGATTCAATGTTTAAACCACTCATGCATCGCAGTGATAATTTTTTTGCAGAGCAAACTTTGATGATGGTGAGCAATCAACTGTTTGGCGAAATGGATGAACAAAAACTAATTGCTCATTTGCTCAAGAATGATTTAAGTGGCTTTCCACAAAAACCAAAATGGGTAGATGGCAGCGGCTTGAGTCGTTACAATTTATTTACACCGGAAGATTTTGTGTGGCTGTTGGGAAAAATGAAAGATGAATTTGGATTGGAACGATTGAAAAGAATTCTGCCAACAGGAAATACAGGTACACTTCGTAATTATTATACAAATGAAACGGGATTGATCTTTGCAAAAACAGGTTCTTTATCAGGGCATTTAGCGTTGAGTGGATTTCTCATCACGCCAAAAAACAAATTGCTGATCTTCTCGGTACTGGTGAATAATCATTATACATCGCCGGTTGCTGTAAGAAGAGCCGTTGAGAAATTTTTGCAACAGGTGAGAGGGGAGAATTAAAAAAGGTTTGTATCTCGACTATCGCTCGATATCAAACCAAAAACACCCTTCGACTTCGCTCAGGGTATTTACCTTCCAAACATTTTTTCCAGTTCTTCCTTCTTCAATTCCATATAAACAGGAAAACCATTGGAGGTGGCATTTGGCTGCGCACAATTGAAAAGATCTTCCACCAACTGTTTCATTTCTTTTTGTGCAAGTGATTTGCCGGATTTAATGCTATGTTGTTTTGCTAAAGAGCGGATCAGTTTTTCACGTTTGGAAAATTTGAGATCGCTGGTGTAATGTTTGAATTGCTCCAATAATAATTCAATGGCCATGCTTTCATTCCCTTGATCTACGTCGGCAGGTGTGCCCTGTATCACAAATGTATCTTTTCCAAAAGGCTCGATATGATAACCGAGCATTTGCAGATCATCGCTGAGTTCATTCAGCAATACCGCATCCTGGGGCGAAAGTTGCAATGTTGATGGAAACAAGCTACGTTGTGTAGCAATCGCTTTTCCATCGGCAGCAGCTAAATAGCGTTCATACAACACACGCTCATGTGCATTCTGCTGATGTATGATCATCATGCCCTTTGTTGTTGAAGCAACAATATAGGTTTGATGTAACTGTGTAAATTCCTGATCAGGCACCAGCTTCTGCTGACTGTTATGTAAGGAAAAATCTGTAGAACCAACTGTGGTCTGTGGACCATGGACTGTCGACTTCTCTGCCGGTTCATAAAAATCCCGCCAGTGTTTCAACTCACTTTTCTGCTGTGGATCAATTTTATGTGCCGCATGTTTTTGTGTGAATGTGTTGTACAAGGAAGAGGAGGATGCCTGCGATTTTTGTTCGCTGGTAAATGGTTTGCTCACAGCATCGAGGCGTTGAATAGCAGGGTCAAGATCAAAATCAAGTGTGGGTGTAATGCTGAACTGTGCTAATGCATGCTTCACTGCTGATTGTACAAACGCATACACGATCTTTTCATCTTCAAATTTTATTTCCTGTTTGGTGGGGTGCACGTTGATGTCCACCTGTGCAGGATCCAGGTCAATAAACAACACATACGCCGGGAAACTATCGGTAGCGATCATTTCCTGGAACGCACCTGCTACTGCATGATTGAGATAAGCACTCTTGATGAAACGCTTGTTCACAAAAAAGTATTGATCCCCTCTTGTTTTCTTCGCTGTTTCAGGTTTGCCGATAAAACCAAAAATGTTCATGTAATCGGTTTGCTCTTCAACCGACACTAATTTCGAATTGTATTGATTACCGAGTAATTGTACAATGCGTTGTTTCAATGTTCCTTTGTCGAGGTGGAACATTTGTTGTCCATTTGCTGAAAGTGAGAAGAAAATCTCCGGATATGCCATGCTCACACGAATGAACTCATCGACAATGTGACGGGTCTCGGCAGCATTGCTTTTTAAAAAATTTCGTCGGGCAGGAACGTTGAAAAATAAATTCTTCATAGCAATGCTGGTGCCGTTTTTCATGGCAACAGGTTCCTGTCGTTTCACGATGCTGTTTTCAATTTCAATCAACGTGCCTGCACTATCGTCTGCACGTTTTGTTTTTACTTCAACCTGTGCAACCGCAGCAATGGAAGCCAATGCTTCGCCACGAAAGCCCATTGTTTTGATACGGAAGAGATCTTCAATTTCTCTGATCTTGGAAGTAGCGTGGCGTTCAAATGCCATCCGTGCATCGGTTTCGCTCATGCCGCCGCCATTATCAATCACCTGGATCAATTGTTTGCCCGCATCGTTAATGATCAGTTCAATTTCAGTTGCGCCTGCATCCACTGCATTTTCCAATAATTCTTTCACCGCACTGGCAGGGCGTTGAATTACCTCACCGGCAGCAATCTGGTTAGCAATATGATCGGGCAATAATTGAATGATATCCGGCACGTGTACGCTTGTGTTTTGAAACGGCGAATTTACGGAAATCAGGAGCAGGGAAGAAGTTTATTCCTCAAACAGATCGGTGAAATTGATTTCTGCTGCACAATCGCTTTCAAACGAAAAATCGAATTGTACAGGATTGACGGATACTGCCTGATAAGTGCCTTCAATCAGTTCAAATACTTCTAATTTTTTAAAAGAAGGGTCAAGAATGAGGTAGTATTTTACAGCCTGCGCTTCATAGATTTCATATTTCTCTCTTCGATCGGTTTTTGAACTTGAGGGTGAAATAATTTCAGCAACCAAAGTCGGAGGGAAATCGAGATAGTTGTCATTGTTAAATGGTTTGCAAACAACCAACATGTCTGGTTGTAAAACTGTATCCTCTTTTATTTTCCAGTCAACTGGTTGGTATACCTTACAATGCTTACATTTTTTCAGTGCCATCACAAACAAGGCTGTAAGTTCGGCAGCAATTTTCTGGTGCTTTGAACTTGGGGCAGGGCTCATGGCATAGGGAATTCCTTCAATCAACTCCCATTTGCCTTCCCATAAAAGGTAATCATTGTAGGTATAATGAGGCGTATATTTTGGAATTGATGACATTGTTACAAATTTATTCAATTTATCTGCAACTGCAAGTAAGGCCTGATTATTTGCTAACTTTAATCCTTTGTTGAACCGAAGAAACTTACATGAAGAAATTAACCCTTACACTTGCCGTTTTTATCATTTCATTTTCATCCTACGCTCAATCAAAACAGGAACTGGCCAAACGCTGGGCCGATAGTGTGTTGCAAACACTCACGAACGATCAACGGATTGCGCAACTGATGATCGTAAGGGCGCATAGTAATTTGGGTCCTGCACATGTAAAACAAGTCACAGATCAAATCCAAAAGTATAATGTAGGCGGACTTTGTTTTTTCCAGGGAGGTCCGGTACGCCAAGCCAATCTTACGAACTATTATCAAAGCATTGCACAAACACCATTAATGATTACGATTGATGGCGAGTGGGGTTTGGGTATGCGTTTAGATAGTGTTGTGTCATTGCCACGCCAGTTGATGTTGGGCGCTGCGCCGGATGGTGCATTGGCATATGAATATGGAAAGATATTGGGTGAGCAATGCAAGCGCATGGGCATTCAGGTAAATTTTGCACCGGTGGTGGATGTAAATAATAATCCAAACAATCCGGTGATCAACGATCGCTCTTTTGGTGAAGACCGTTACAAAGTTGCCTTGTTTGGTGTGCAGGTGATGAAAGGAATGCAGGATATGGGTGTAATGGCTTGTGCCAAACATTTTCCCGGTCATGGTGATACGGAAACAGACAGTCATTACGATCTGCCCATCATCAATAAAACAAAAGCAGAACTGGATTCGCTGGAGTTATATCCATTCCGTGAACTATTTGAAGCAGGAGTTGGAAGTGTAATGATCGGACATTTATACATTCCAGTTATCGACAATACAAAAAATCTCGCTACGTCTTTATCGTACAACAATGTAACAAAACTGTTACGTGAAGAATTGCAGTACAAAGGCATCACGTTCACCGATGCGTTGGAAATGCAGGGCGTAAAGAAATTTTTTCCGGATGGTGAAGCAAGTGTACAATCATTGATCGCAGGGAACGATCTGCTTTGTTTACCGGGCGATATTCCTTCTTCCATAGCGAAAATTAAAAAAGCGATTAAGAAGAAAAAACTCACGTGGGATGATCTCAACAGCAGGGTTCACCGTATGTTGATGACGAAATATTTATACGGACTTGCAGAGTTGAAACCGGTTGACACCAACAACCTTGCGGATGATCTGAATGCGAAAGCAGATGCATTCCGCAAACGTATTGCTGCGCAATCCACTACGCTCATTAAAAATGACAACTCATTGTTGCCGCTTTCAGCTGCTGCACTATCCTTCATGGATCGGGCAAAAAAGACCGAACATAAAATTGCTTACATCGCTATCGGTACAACGACTGATAATGTAATAACGCAAAAGATGAAGGATGAACTGAAAGCAGATGTCTTTTTCTTTTCCAATAAAAGTGATGCAGGAAGAATCTTGTCATTGGTAGAGTTGATCAAAAATAATTATACGCATATAGTGGTGGGGATGCATGGTTACAGCAGAAGACCGCAGAATAATTTCGGCATCAGCATTCCTTCCATACAGTTAGCGAATAAGTTATTAGAATTACCACAATCGGCTTTGTTGTTATTTGGTAATCCGTATGCATTAAAGAATTTTTGTGATGTAAAAAATGCCATTGTGTGTTATGAAGATGACAGCTATACACAAACTGCAGCTTTTGATGTTTTGACAGGAAAACAACAGGCAAATGGTAAACTGCCTGTTACTGTTTGTGAAAACTTACCGTATGGAACAGGACTGGAATATGTAATGCCCAACACCGGTAACCTGCAACGGGAACTGATCGATGAAACAAAATTTGCAGTCGTGGATTCGATTGCTGCTGATGCGATTGAAAAAAGAGCAGCACCCGGTATTGTAGTAATGGCGGTGAAAGATGGGAAGATCGTTTTTGAAAAAGCCTATGGTTATTATACCTATGAAAAAATGGAGCCAATGAGTTTGGAGTCGGTATTTGATATGGCATCAGTTACAAAAATTTGTGCAACCACTATTTCTGTGATGAAGTTTTATGAAGAAGGAAAGCTGGATCTCAAAAAACGTCTTGGTGACTATATCCCTTGGGTAAACGGAACGAACAAACAGGATCTGCTGATCGAAGATATTTTGCTGCACCAGGCAGGCTTAAAATCATTCATTCCTTTTTTCCGGGAAACAATGGACACCAATTCAGGTGTGCCATTTGAACAATTGTATGCAACAGGCCCATCCGATGAATTCAACATTCGTGTTGCTGATAATTTTTATATGCGCAACGATTGGCGTGATACCATGTATCAACGCATCTTGCAAAGTGAAGTAGGACCATTTGGAAAATATGTATACAGCGACAATGATTTTATTTTCCTCGGAAAAGTGATTGAACAGATCACAGGCATGAGCTTGGATGAATATGTGCGAAAAACATTTTATGAGCCGCTTCATTTAGAATCATCTGGATTTTTACCGCTGCAACATTTGCCCGTTAATCGGATTGTGCCAACCGAACGGGAAGCAATGTTTCGTCGTCAGTTATTACGGGGCGATGTACACGATCCCGGCGCAGCTATGTTTGGCGGTATAGCTGGCCATGCAGGTTTGTTCAGCACGGCGTATGAGCTGGCAGTGTTATTACAGATGTTGAACAATGGAGGAACCATCGGCAATCAAACATTTTTCAAACCCGAAACCGTGCAAAAATTTATTGCCTACGGAAGTGAAACCAGCAGAAGAGGATTGGGCTTTGATAAACCGGAGAAAGATAATCTTACACGCAAAGATCCTTATCCGGCATTGAGCGTATCGCCTTCTACATTTGGACATACAGGTTATACCGGCACAGGGGTATGGGCCGATCCGGAGAATAAGATCGTGTACATTTTCTTAAGTAACCGTGTACATCCCGAAGGCGGCACCAATACAAAATTACTGACGATGAATGTAAGAGGGAAAATACAGGATGCGTTGTATAAAATATTATTGAACAAATAATGCTGTCATCCCGAGGTACGAGGGATCTGTTGATCTTTTGCACTACTGCCTCGCAGATCCCTCGTACCTCGGGATGACAAGTCACTTCAACTTTATCAACAACTCCACGATCTCTTTCTCTCTCGTCCACACAATAAAATGATTTTCTTTTTCGAAGGTTGTCACAAAAACGGAATCTGTTCTCGTCAGCATTTCCTGTGTGTAGGCTACATTGCTGTATGGAACGAGGATATCTTTTGTGCCATGCAGAATATAAACGGGGCAAGTGATTTTTTCATAATCCGGTTTCATATCAACCAGATCTTTTTTCAAATACCATAACTCTTCATTGCTGGGTCGCAATGCGCCCGGTATTAAATAATTCAATGGCGTTTTGAATAACACCGGCCGCCACTTTTCCGGTTTTTCTGCTGCAGGATCTTGTGAGCCTGCCAGTATCACCAATGCTCTTGTAAAAGCAGGACGGGCAGCAGCAAGTTTAACTGTCATTGGTCCACCCAAACTATGACCAATAATAATAAACGGCTTGTTATTATTGATCGAGTCCATCCATGCCGCAATGATGTCTGTTTGTGCAGATAGATTCATCGCATTACCAAAATCGCTGTAGCCAAATCCCGGACGATCGATCGAAATAATACGGAAATGCTGCAACAGTTCTTTGTTTTTTAAATACGCATCAAATGCATTCCAACTGCCGGGTGTGCCATGTACAAATAACAAAGTAGGTAATGTATCACTTCCGGTTTGTGCATAATGCAACGGAAATCCGTTGATCATTTTTACAGGTGTTTGTAATTCAACACCTGCTTGTAAAAACTGTTCTTTGGCTTTGCTGTCGCTGATGCGCATCTTCATACAGCTTTGAGCCATGATGAGCCAGAGCAGTAAAATTATTCCGAGAATCATAAAGGAGCGTTTCATCCAGGGGCGCATAAGTAAGAATGAGTTAGCTTAACAATACTTCTGCGGGAATACCAAATTCTTTGTGCAGAAGCCGTGCTGTTTGTAAGGTTAACGATTTTCGTTTACTTAGAATGGCAGACACATGACCTTTCGATCCAATCTTACCAACAAGATCCTGGTTTTTCAAGCCCTTCTCCAGCATTTTTAATTTGACCACATCAATAGGGTCGGGTTTGGGAACACGGAAATACTGATCTTCATAATCCTTAATTAAAATGAGGACCACTTGTAATTTTTCACCTTCTGCTGTTGATGGTTTTATTTTTTTATCAAATTGCACATCAACCCAACTTAAATATTCCTGGTATTGTTTTTTTGATTTGATTGGCTTTAGTTCCATACTATTTATTTTTTTGGTTGTATACGGGTAACATCGATCAGATCATATTCTTTGTGCGTACCAAACCATTTTATCTGGATCACTTTATATTGAAAAACAATACGAACAACCAACCTGAATTTATTACCCATGATATTAAAAACAACTCTGTCATCCGATACAATACTGGCATTACCATAAACTGTTTTCAATTCGTTGAAATTCTTAAAATTACTTCTCAACAATTCATAATACCATTCTTGTAATGCAACAGCCGCCTGCGGATAACTTTTGCAATAGGCCAATAACGATTGACGGTTAATGATATTAAACATTCAGTTGAAGTTACAAAAGTTTTCCTGAAGAAAACCTTTTTCATTTGGTTGAGGTGCTTTCAACGTGTCGGTCCTAAATGAAAAACCCCAACTCTCGTCGGGGTTTTATTTTTATGCATTATCATTTTGCGGCGGGGGATCTTTTTTCTTTTCGATCTGTGGCCGGTTTTGTTGTGGTTGTTGTGGTTTGTTTTGCTGCTGTGGCGGACGTTGTTGTTGAGGGCCACGTTGCTGCTGCGGAGGTCGCTGCTGCTGTTGCTTTTGAGGCGGACGTTGTTGTCCTCCTTGTTTATTTGGCTGACCACCCTGACCTTGCTGCGGCCTGTTCTGTTGTGGTCTTCTTTGCTGTTGACCTTGTTGGCCGCCTTCACGTTGTTGTTGCTGACGTTGCTGTCCTTGTGCTTTATCTTTTCTGCGGCGGCTGTCACGCTCCAAGGTTTTCAAACTGATCTGTCCAACCAGTTCCACATGTGCATGTTCTTTCTCTTCCGCTTTTGCAGGTGAAAGTTCGATAGCACCCAATTCATCGGGGCGTTGCCCTTTCATATTCAGTTGCCTGATTTCTTTTACCCGTTCAATGGGAACAGGATATTGTTGGTTACTGCCCGGCAGGATGTACCACATCAGGTTTTTGAAAATATCTTTCTTAATGAGTTGTGCAGTGCCACGGCTCAGTTCCAATGTTTCGGCATTGTTAGGGAAATGCTGCAATGCATCGAGATAAGTATCCAGTTCATAATTCAAACAACATTTCAAACGTCCGCATTGTCCGCTGAGTTTTGTTTGGTTAATGGTTAAGTTCTGATAACGGGCAATGGTAGTGGTTACACTTTTGAAATCGCTCAACCAACTGCTGCAACAAAGTTCACGACCGCAACTGCCGATGCCGCCAATTTTGGCTGCTTCCTGACGAATACCGATCTGCTTCATTTCCACTTTTATCTTAAACTCACTGGCGTAGATCTTGATCAGTTCACGAAAATCCACACGGTCTTCAGCGGTATAATAAAAGGTTGCTTTGCGTCCATCGGCCTGGAATTCCACTTCAATCAGTTTCATGTCCAAATTCAACTGTATAATGATCGCCCTTGCACGAACCTGCGTTGGTTTTTCACGTTCCTTGCTTTCACTCCATTTTTGCAAATCCATTTCGTTTGCCCGGCGCATGATCTTTTTGATCTCAGGATTATCTTCTTTCACACCCTCTTTCTTCATCTGCAAACGCACCAGCTCACCGCTGATGTTCACCATACCCACATCAAAACCACTTACACCTTCCACGGCCACCATGTCGCCTTTGGTAAAACTTTGTAAGGTATTGTTGCGGTAAAATTCTTTCCGGCTTCCGTTATTAAAGGTTACTTCTACCACACGGCAATCGCTATCAGGATCACTAAACGGCAGGTTCGCCAGCCAGTCATGCACATTCAGCCTGTTACAGCCACCTGTGCTGCAGCCGCCGTTGCTTTTGCAACCGCCCGGTTTACCCGTACTACAACTTGTACAACTCATTATAATGAGAAATTAATCGTTAAAAAATAAGACAGGAGGATGTAGCAAGCGGCAGAATATCAATGAAGCTTTGGTTGTGTCACTCACTTGTACGCTTTGTTCGCTATGCAGCAATGAAAGCCTGAAATTCAGTAGATATGTTGAAGATCATTGCCAAAAAGCAACGAACAATCAAGTACAAGAGTCGAGACGATTCTGTCTCGATGCAGACCAAAAGCGTCTGCATGCGACGCAACAAAAGACGATCAGTAATTCAAAAGCTTACTCACAAAATCCTTCTTTACACGTTGACCTTTTCTTTGCTCAAATCCTTTACCACAGGTCAATTCATCAAAAATAGGGATTTATCTGCAAAGCTAACAGGTGTGCAGGAGTTGATTGCTTTTCCTGTCATCTCGACGAAGGAGATATCTGCCGGGAAGAAATACGAAAGAGCGGCAGATTCCTTGTGCCTCGGAATCACAAGAACTAACCCACTTCAATCACCGAATGATTGGCAATAATGTGGTAGAGTTTAATGGTGAGCGCCAGAAACAGCATTTTGGCGTTGGCGTTGCGTTCAATATGGTAGGCTGCCCGGTCGAGTTCCTGGGTAATGGCCTGCTGCTGACTTACATCGCAAAGTTTGTTAAGACGAATAGCGAAATCTTTTTCAGCACCAGTAAGCGGTAAATGTTCTTCGCCCATGGTACGCAGGCGAATGCTTTGCTCCAGCAAATGCGTAAAGTAGCGGAGGAATTGCTTTTGCTTTTCACGCCCCAGTTGGCTGATGGTATCAACCCATTTCACTTGTGCAATGGGTCCGCTTTTAAGTACGGCGTTGAGCCATTCCCGTAACAGCGACTGCCAATCTTCTTCTGCATGTTGAATGAGTTGAAGTGCTTCCCGATAGTTGCCTTCGCTTACACAGCAGATGTATGAATGAGTAGAGACAGCATAACATAAAAAGACGAATTGCCTAAACGTCATTGAAAGAATTCCATGAGTGAAGCAACCGTTGGAGTGCCTGCTGTAGATAGCAGCCGCCGAACTGGCTGATCACGTTGGCCGCCATGGGCGGTGTAGGAGCAGCCGCTGTCGCTGTTCCTTTCGTGAGCAGCTTCCAGCCGTTGAGCGCGCAAAAGCAGCTGGTGCTGCAGTCCAAGTGGATATTTCCGACGTCGTACCCGGTGGTAAAAAAGTGGTCGAGTGGCGTGGAAAACCCATTTGGATTAGATGCGCCGAACACCTGAGGAGTTGGCCGATCTGGCCAAGGTTGAGGGCGATCTGGCTGACCCGCAGTCCGAGCGCAAGGTGATTCCAACCCCCGGGTACGCACTCAATGCCCATCGCTCAATCAAGCCCGAGTACTTTATTGCAATTGGCATCTGTACCCACTTGGGTTGTTCGCCTGGTGACAAATTCACGCCGGGCCCTCAGCCATTGCTGCCGGACAACTGGGTTGGTGGCTACTGTGTGCTCGCCATGGTTCCACGTTCGATCTGGCGGGCCTGGTGTTTAAAAACAAGCCGGCGCCCGATAACCTGGAATCGTCCGATTACGACGTGTCTGAGACCGTGGTAGTGATTGGCGAAGAGAAAGCCTGATCTGCCGAGGCAGACAACCGACCACTGAGGCACACATGGCCGAATTCGAGAACTCCCCCGAGGCTGCCCGCCACGGCGCAGGTAACCAACTGGTTTGAGCACCGTTTTCCGACGGCGTTCGACGCTTATCGCGTCCACATGTCGGAGGACTCAATGCACCGAAAAAACTTCAACTTTTGGGACATCTTCGGCTCGCTGGCACTCCTGGTGTTGGTGATACAGATCGTGACCGGCATCTTTCTGGTGATGCACAACAAGCCGGACGCCAAGTCCGCGCATTTGCCTCGGTTGAGTACATCATGCGCGATGTGCCTTGGGGCTGGCTGATCCGCGACATGCACTCCACTGGTGCTTCCGCATTTTTTGTTGTTGTGTACCTGCACATGTTGCCTGCTCTTCGGCTTACTGCAAGCCGCGCGAGCTTGTCTGGATCTTTGGTGGCCATTTTCCTGGTCTTGATGGGCGAAGCCTTCATGGGTTACCTGTTGCCATGGGGTCAGATGAGCTACTCGGGGCGCTCAGGTGATCGTGAACCTCTTTTCCGCCATTCCGTTTGTTGGTCCTGATCTGGCCTTGCTGATCCGTGGTGACTTCGTGGTGGGTGACGCCACCCTGAACCGCTTTTTCAGCTTCCACGTGATCGCTGTGCCACTGGTCCTCCTGGGTCTGGTGGTAGCGCACTTGCTGGCCTTGCATGATGTGGGTTCCAACAACCCCGATGGCGTGGAAATCAAGGACCAAGAACGATAAGGGCATCCCGCTGGACGGGATTCCTTCCACCCTTATTACACGGTGCACGACATCTTTGGTGTGTCGGTGTTCCTGATGGTGTTCTCGGCGATTGTGTTCTTTGCACCTACTGCGGTTACTTCCTCGAGTACAACAACTTCATTCCGGCCGATCCGCTGGTGACCCCTTTGCACATCGCACCGGTCTGGTACTTCACGCCTTTCATTCCATGCTGCGCGCCATCACCAGTGAAATGGTGTACGTGCTGATGGCTTGTGTGGTGCTGGGTGCGGTGCTGGGTGTGGCCAAGGCCAAGATCGGCGGCATGCTGAAGATGGCGGTGGTGGGCGCTGCCGTTGTCGCTGTGGGTCTTGCTGTACGTCGATTGACGCCAAGTTCTGGGGTGTGGTGGCCATGGGCGGCGCGGTGGTGATCTTGTTCTTCCTGCCATGGCTGGACTTCAGCCCGGTGAAGTCGATCCGTTACCGCCCGACTGGGTCAAGTGGCTCTACGCGGTGTTCGTGATCAACTTCCTGATCCTGGGTTATCTGGGTGTGCAGCCGCCGTCGCCGGTGGGTGAGCGGGTGTCTCAGGCAGGCACCTTGTTTTATTTCGGCTTCTTCTTGCTGATGCCGTGGTGGAGCCGTCTGGGTGAGTTCAAGACGGTGCCCAGCCGCGTCACCTTCACGCCTCACTGAGAGCCCTATCTTGCGACACGGAGAGTCACACAAATGAAAAAAATCCTTCTGGGCTTTGCGCTGGCCTTGGGTCTGTCTGGCGCGGCGATGGCGGCTGGTGGCGGTTTCCCGCTGGACAAAGCGCCCAATCGCACCAATGACATGGCAGCGCTGCAAAACGGCGCCAAGCTGTTTGTCAACTATTGCCTCAGTTGCCACTCGGCAGCCTACATGCGCTACAACCGCTTGCGCGACATTGGACTCAATGACAAGCAGATCGCTGAAAACCTGACTTTCGCCACCGACAAAATCGGCGACACGATGAAGGCGTCCATTGATCCCAAGCAGGCCAAAGAGTGGTTTGGCGCCAATCCCCCCGACCTGACGGTGATCGCCCGTTCGCGCGCAGGGGCTGGCGGAACCGGTGCCGACTACATCTACACGTTCTTGCGCACGTTTTACCGTGACCCGCCCCGTCCAACCGGGTGGAACAACATGGTGTTCCATAACGTGGGCATGCCCAATCCGTTCTGGCAACTGCAAGGCGAGCGCGAGCCCATCCACGCCAAGGCCGAAAGCCATGGTGTCGAAGTCGAGGTGCTCAAGGGCTGGGAGCCGGTGAAGCCGGGCACCATGAACGAAGCGGAATTCAACAACAACATGGGCGACCTCGTGGCCTATATGCAGTGGATGGCCGAGCCCGCGCAAAACACCCGTGTTCGCATCGGGCGTCTGGGTGTTGTTGTTTCTGGCCGCGTTCACTCTGGTGGCATGGCGTCTGAATGCGGCGTTCTGGAAAGACGTCAAGTAATCACAGGTTTGATCTCTCCGGTCATGCGCGGACGAGGCGGTGGCGGATCTTCACAGTGGCAGGCCTTGCGCCGCAAGGAGGCGCAGAGGGCTCTCCACTGTTTTTGCATTAAGGAGACTTCACCATGATGGTTTTGTATTCGGGTACCACTTGCCCTTACTCGCACCGTTGCCGCTTCGTTTTGTTCGAGAAGGGCATGGACTTTGAAATCCGGGATGTGGACTTCTACAACAAGCCCGAAGACATCAGTGTGATGAACCCTACGGGCAGGTGCCCATTCTGGTCGAGCGTGATTTGATTCTGTACGAGTCGAACATCATCAATGAGTACATCGACGAGCGCTTTCCCCATCCGCAGCTGATGCCCGGTGACCCGGTGGACCGTGCACGCGTTCGCCTGTTCTTGCTCAATTTCGAGAAAGAGCTGTTTGCCCATGTATCGGTGCTGGAGGCGCGCGCGGCAAAGGCAATGAGAAGGCCCTGGAGAAAGCGCGTTCGCACATCCGTGACCGCTTGACCCAGTTGGCGCCCGTGTTCCTGAAGAACAAGTTCATGCTGGGTGACAACTTCTCCATGCTGGATGTTGCCATTGCTCCTTTGCTTTGGCGTCTGGACTTCTATGGCATTGAGCTGAGCAAGAATGCAGCGCCCTTGTTGAAGTACGCAGAGCGCATTTTTTCGCGTCCAGCCTACATTGAAGCGCTGACCCCTTCCGAGAAAGGTGATGCGCAAGTAAAAGTGATCCCGGGTGCTTCGGCGCTCGGACCGCTTTTTGTGGTTTTTCGAATTCCATGAGTTTGTCCGACCACGATCAACCCTTCTACACGTCCCTACCTCATTCGCGCGTTGCACGAATGGTGCAGTGACAACGGGTTTTCGCCTCACCTCGCGGTGCAGGTGGATGCGTCGGTGCAGGCCTATGGAGTTCGTGAAAGAAGGTGAGATCGTGCTCAATGTTGGCGTAGATGCCACCAGCGGGCTGCGGCTGGGTAACGATTTCATCGAGTTCAAGGCCCGCTTTGGCGGCGTTGCGCGCGATATCGTGGTTCCTGTTGACCATGTGGTGGCCATTTACGCGCGTGAAAACGGACAGGGCATGGCATTTCCCCTCGCCCTCCACCTGGATCGTCTACAGCGGTCACGCCGACTACCGGATGCGCAACGCGATGGCCACCGCTGGCGATGCATAGCGCTGATGGACCAGAGCGTGTGCTGCGTGGTCCTGTAGAGCCCGGACCGAAGGAGTCGGCTGACGGCGACGAACCCCCCGGTCATCTTGCCGCCTCGTCCAGGTGGTCGACCAGTGTTGAAGCGGGTCAAGTAGAATTTTCCGTGCCGCTTTAGCTCAGTTGGTAGAGCAATCGCCTTGTAAGCGATAGGTCGTCTGTTCGAGTCAGACAAGCGGCACCAAGCTTCACTGATCGGTTGGCCTGACTAAGGCAGCTGCTTCTGATGCCCATCTTGGTTGAAGTTTCAGCGCGGCATTTGGACTTTGATCCGAATCGCGGTAACCTGTGCACCCTTTTGGGTTAAAGGCGGAGAAGACCAAATTCGTGAATGAAGGCGTCGAGGGCACGATCAAAAAAAAAAAAACGAAGCCGAGATTGCTTCTTCTCCGCCTTTTGACCCAAAACGGTGCACAGGTTACCGCGATTCGAATCAAAGTCCAAGTGAAGCCACCAGTAGCGGACGGGCTCAAGAAGAACTATTGCGGGCTTGCAGGGAAGTCGACTTCGAATTTGGTGCCGCTTGTCTGACTCGAACAGACGACCTATCGCTTACAAGGCGATTGCTCTACCAACTGAGCTAAAGCGGCGCGGGAGAATTCTACTTGACCCGTTTCAACACGGGTCTACCACCTGGACGCGGCGGCGGACTTGACGGGGGCGGTTCGTCGCCGTCACCCGACTCTTCGGGGCCGGGCTCAACAGGCACCACACGCAACACGTCACGCTCTTCTCGTTCATCAGCGCTATTGCTATCGCCAGCGGTGGCCGATGGCGATTGAAGCAAATCCGGTAAGTCGGATGTGACCGCTGTGAGCAACGCAGGAGGAGGCGAGGGAAAGGCCATGCCCTGTCCATTTTCACGCGCGTAAATCGCCACCACATGGTCAACAGGAACCACTATTTCTCGCGCCACACCGCCAAAACGTGCCTTGAACTCAATGAAATCGTTGCCCAGCCTCAGCCCGCTGGTGGCATCCACGCCGACATTGAGCACGATTTCACCATCTTTCACGAACTCCATAGGCA
Source organism: uncultured Bacteroidota bacterium (assembly GCA_963830845.1). GTDB lineage: Bacteria > Bacteroidota > Bacteroidia > Chitinophagales > Chitinophagaceae > Lacibacter. The sequence continues at coordinate 99,910 of CAWHOR010000026.1, forward strand.
CTTGCACGGATGCATCCACCTGCACCGCGAGGTGAGGCGAGAACCCGTTGTCACTACACCATTCGTGCAACGCACGAATGAGGTAGGGACGGGTAGAAGGATTGTCTTGGTCAGACAAACTCATGGAATGCAAAGAAGACAAGAAGGGCCGAGGCAGAAGCCCTCGGGATTCGCTTTATTTGCGCATCACCTTCTCAGAAGGGCGTCAGCGCTTCAATGTAGGCAGGACGCGAGAAAATGCGCTCGGCGTACTTCAGCAAGGGCGCTGCGTTCTTGCTCAGCTCGATGCCATAGAAGTCCAGACGCCAGAGCAACGGAGCAATGGCCACATCCAGCATGGAGAAGTTGTCTCCCAGCATGAACTTGTTTTTCAGGAACACGGGCGCCAACTGGGTCAAACGGTCGCGGATGTGCGACACGGGCTTTTTCCAGAGCCTTTTCATTGCCCTTGCTCGCACGCGCTTCGAGCACCGACACGTGGGCAAACAGTTCTTTCTCAAAGTTGAGCAAGAACAGACGAACGCGTGCGCGATCAACCGGGTCACCGGGCATCAGTTGCGGGATGCGGGAAGCGCTCGTCGATGTACTCGTTGATGATGTTCGACTCGTACAGAATCAAGTCACGCTCAACCAAAATGGGCACCTGCCCATAGGGATTCATCACGCTGATGTCTTCGGGCTTGTTGTACAAGTCCACATCACGGATTTCAAAGTCCATTCCTTTTTCGAACAACACAAAGCGGCAGCGGTGCGAGTAAGGGCAAGTGGTGCCCGAATACAAAACCATCATGGAGAAGTCTCCTTAAATGCAAAAACAGTGGCCAGCCCTGGCGCCGACTTGCGGCGAAGGGCCTGCCACTGTGAACTCTCCAGTGCACCGCCAGCCGTTTGGCGCATGACCGGAGAAAACAGAACCTGAATTACTTGACGTCTTTCCAGAAAGCGGCATTCAGACGCCACGCCACCAGGGTGAACGCAGCCAGGAACAACAAGCACCCAGACGCCCAGACGAACACGCTGGTTTTGCGCTGGCTCGCCCATCCATTGCATGTAGGCCACGAGGTCACCGATGTTGTTGTTGAACTCGGCTTCGCTCATGGTGCCGGCCTTCACAGGCGTCCAGCCAGTGACAATTTCCGACTTCAGCGCCGTGGCTTTCCACCTTGGCGTGAATCGGCTCACGCTCACCTTGCAATTGCCACAGCGGGTTGGGCATGCCCACGTTGTGGAACACCAGGTTGTTCCACCCGGTCGGCCGCGCAGGGTCACGGTAGAAGGTGCGCAAGAAGGTGTAGAGATAGTCGGCACCCGAACCGCCAGCACCAGCACGCGAGCGGGCGATCACCGTCAGGTCTGGCGGATTGGCGCCAAACCACTCTTTGGCTTGCTTCGGATCGATGGAAGCCTTCATGGTGTCACCGATCTTGTCGGTGGTGAAAGTGAGGTTTTCAGCGATCTGCTTGTCGGTCAGGCCGATATCGCGCAGCCGGTTGTAGCGCATGAATGCCGCCGAGTGGCAGCTCAGGCAGTAGTTCACAAACAGCTTGGCGCCGTTTTGCAGAGCCGCCATGTCGTTGGTGCGGTTGGGTGCTTTGTCCAGCGGGAAACCGCCGCCAGCGGCCATCGCGGCGCCGGACATACCCAAGGCCAATGCAAAGCCCAGAAGAATTTTTTTCATTTGATATGACTCTCCGTGTCGCTGATTGGGGCTTAGTGAGGCGTGAAGGTCACGCGGCTGGGCACTTGCTTGAACTCACCCAGACGGCTCCACCAAGGCATCAACAGGAAGAAACCGAAGTAGAACAAGGTGCCGACCTGCGACACACGCTCACCCACTGGCGACGGCGGCTGCACACCCAGATAACCCAGGATCAGGAAGTTGATCACGAAGATCGTGTAGAGCCACTTGACCCAGTCTGGGCGGTAGCGAATCGACTTGACCGGGCTGAAATCCAGCCAAGGCAGGAAGAACAAAATCACGACCGCGCCGCCCATGGCGACCACGCCCCAGAACTTGGCATCAATGGCCCAGAGCAGAGCCACAGCCACCACGGCAGCACCGACCACAGCCATCTTCAGCACGCTGCTGATCTTGGCTTTGGCCACACCCAGCAACGCACCGAGCACCACGCAAGCCATGAGCACGTACACCATTTCACTGGTGATGGCGCGCAGCATCGAATAGAACGGCGTGAAGTACCAGACCGGCGCAATGTGCAACGGCGTCACCAGCGGATCGGCCGGAATGAAGTTGTTGTACTCCAGGAAGTAGCCGCCCAATTCAGGGGCGAAGAACACGATGGCCGAGAACACCATCAGGAACATCGACACGGCAAAAATGTCGTGCACCGTGTAGTAGGGGTGGAAAGGAATGCCGTCCAGCGGAATGCCTTTTTCATTCTTGGTGGCCTTGATTTCCACGCCATCGGGGTTGTTGGAACCCACATCGTGCAAAGCCAGCAAGTGCGCCACCACCAAGCCCAGCAGGACCAGCGGCACAGCGATCACGTGGAAGCTGAAGAAGCGGTTCAGGGTGGCATCGCCCACCACGAAGTCGCCACGGATCAGCAAGGCCAGATCAGGACCAACAAACGGAATGGCCGAGAACAGGTTCACGATCACCTGAGCGCCCCAGTAGCTCATCTGGCCCCATGGCAGCAGATAGCCCATGAAGGCTTCGCCCATCAACACCAGGAAGATGGCGCAACCAAAGATCCAGACCAGCTCGCGCGGCTTGCGGTACGAGCCGTAGAGCAAACCACGGAACATGTGCAGATACACCACCACAAAGAAGGCCGAAGCACCCGTGGAGTGCATGTAGCGGATCAGCCAGCCCCAGGGCACATCGCGCATGATGTACTCGACCGACGCAAACGCCAGGTTGGCATCCGGCTTGTAGTGCATCACCAGAAAAATGCCGGTCACGATCTGGATCACCAGCACCAGCAGTGCCAGCGAGCCGAAGATGTACCAAAAGTTGAAGTTCTTCGGCGCGTAGTACTCCGACATGTGGACGCGGTAAGCGTCAAATGCGGTCGGGAAACGGTTTTCAAACCAGTTGGTCACCTGCGCCGTGGCGGGCGAGCCTGGGGGGAGTTCTTTGAATTCAGCCATGTGTGCCTCAGTGATCGGTTGTCTGCTTCAGGCAGCTCAGGCCTTCGTCTTCGCCAATCATCACCACGGTGTCGGACACGTAGTAATGGGGCGGGATTTCCAGGTTGTCTGGCGCCGGCTTGTTCTTGAACACGCGACCAGCCAGATCAAACGTGGAGCCGTGGCAGGCACACAGATAGCCGCCCACCCAGTTGTCGGGCAGCGATGGCTGAGGGCCGGGCGTGAATTTGTCACCAGGCGAGCAACCCAGGTGGGTGCAGATGCCAATGCCAATGAAGTACTCGGGCTTGATCGAGCGGTGGGCATTCAGCGCGTATTCGGGCGTTGGAGTACGCCTTGCGCTCCGACTTGGGATCGGCCAGATCACCTTCGATCTTGGACAGGTTCGGCCAGCTCTTCATCGGTGCGGCGCATGATCCAGATGGGCTTGCCACGCCACTCGACCACTTTTTTGGCGCCTGGCGCCACGTCAGAAATATCCACCTCAACCGCAGCACCAGCCGCTTTGGCGCGCTCGGAGGGCTGGAAGGTGCTCACAAAAGGAACAGCGACAGCGGCAGCACCCACGCCGCCCATGGCGGCCGAGGTGATCAGCCAGGTTCGGCGGCTGCTGTCCACAGCAGGCGCTCCAACGGTTGCTTCACTCATGGAATTCTTTCAATGACGTTTCTGAATGGGGGACCCACTAGGGGTCAACCCGGCATTGTACCGGAGGCCACATCGCCGCTTCGCCCGACTTCGGTCAAGACAAGTTCGAACGGCTCGCGATGGAGCGGTGTGACGAGCGTGCCAACATCGGCGGTCAATTTGCCCGACAATCGGCATCTTTGACGAAGCTCACCTGAATACTTACGGCTTCTATGCAAAAATCCGCTCAGCCTTCTCCTGACAGGGGGCTGAACAGCACCACACTCTCGCGACACAGAAATAAGGAAACAACATGGGCATGATGCAAGAATTCAAGGACTTTGCGGTCAAAGGCAATGTGATCGACCTGGCGGTTGGCGTGATCATCGGCGGCGCATTCGGCAAGATCGTGGCATCCATGGTCGAAGACGTGATCATGCCCATCGTCGGCGCCATCTTCGGCAAGATCGACTTCAGCAACCTGTTTGTCACCACTGGGCGCTGTGCCCGAAGGCACCGCTTCCACGCTGGCCGCCATGAAAGAAGCCGGCGTGCCTGTGTTGGCCTACGGCAACTTCATCACCGTGGCGATCAACTTCGTCATTCTGGCTTTCATCATCTTCATGATGGTCAAGCAGGTGAACCGACTGAAGCGCGAAGAAGAGGCCGCACCAGCCGCACCTGAGGCACACCGGAAGACGTGGTGTTGCTGCGCGAAATTCGCGACAGCCTGCGCAAGTAATTTTTTCAGCGCCGCAATCAATGGCCGCGCCCGTCGTGGGCGTGGCCTTTTTACGCCTGGGTGCTCATGGCCCGCGCGGCATCGATGGCGGCCAGCAGGCTCGACGGGATCTGGCGCGCCCGGTGCCGGCCAGATCAAATGCCGTACCGTGGTCTGGACTGGTGCGCACAAAGGGCAAGCCCAAGCGTGGTGTTGACGCCATCATCCAGACCCAGCAGCTTCACAGGGATCAAGCCCTGGTCGTGGTACATCGCAATCACCACATCAAACTCGCCCTGGCGCGCCCGCATGAACACCGTGTCCGGCGCAAGCGGCCCTAACGCACCTGATGCCCTCTGCCTTGCGCCGACTGCAATGGCTGGTGCAATGACCTCGATCTCTTCCCGGCCAAACAGCCCGCCCTCACCTGCGTGAGGATTCAAACCCGCCACGGCAATGCGCACCCGCGGCAAGCCACAACGCTGAAAGTGCGCCGCCGTGATGCGCAGCGTTTGCAACACCTGCGCCGGTGTCACCGCATGCAATCGCATCGCGCAACGACACATGGATGCTCACCAACACGGTGCGCAAGCCCGGGCAACTCAGCATCATGCGCACCGGCAGCGCTCTCGACCGTCGACACCCAGGTGCTCCGCCGCCAAGGCCTGAAAATACTCGGTGTGCCCCGGGTGGTCCACACCTGCCGCGGCCAAGGCTTCTTTGTGGATCGGCGCAGTGACCACGGCACTGCGCCACACCCTGCAACGCCGCGATTGGCCGCCCATTCGATGCATTGCGGCCGCCGCAAGACCCTGCCTCGGCACTCACCTGCCCCATCTGCAAGGCCTCGCACGGGTTCACACGCCTGCACCACGGCCAACCGCCCAACCTGAGGTTGCCAGGAGTCCAGTCCGGTCAGCTCCAGCCATTCTGGCAATGCCAGCCCCTCTGCTTTCGCCACCAGCTCGCCGCGCTCGCCGCAACACCCGCACGTCACCAGCAACCACCACCTCCTTGGCCATCAAGTCGGGGCGTTCGATCATGGCGCCTGCAATGATTTCAGGACCTATACCGGCTGGATCGCCCATGGTCAATACCATGGGCAAGCGGTTCAACGGATTCGGCATGTCACAGTCCAATCGGGTGAAAGCGGGGCTCAGGCAGGATTGGCCATGTCGATGAACTGGTGCGCCATCCCCAGCTGAGCGGCCACGTGCGCGCCAACCGCCGGCGCGCCATAGCGCTCCGACGCATGGTGCCCACACGCGATGTAAGCCACGCCACACTCGCGCGCATAGTGCGCTTGAGGTTCAGAAATTTCACCGGTGATGAACACATCAGCGCCAGCAGCGATGGCACCTTCAAAATAGGACTGGGCACCACCGGTGCACAAGCGCAACTCGCTCAATCGGCCGATCGGGCTCGGCCACCAGCGTGACAGGGCGCCCCAATACAGGCTGCACATGCGCGGCCAGCGCGGCCGCACTGGACATGGCGCGGCGCCCCATGAACCCCAGCGACTGCTCTCCAAACCGAGCCTCTGCGCCATCAACCAAGTCGATGCCCAAGTCGCTTGGCCAATTGCGCGTTGTTGCCCAGACGTCGCATGGGCATCCAGCGGCAGGTGGTAGGCAAACAGGTTGATGTCGTGCGCGAGCAGGCGCGACAGCCGCTGCTTCATCCAGCCGGTCACCCGGCCGTCCTGCCCGCGCCAGAACAGGCCATGGTGCACCAGCAGCGCATCGGCGCCTGCCTCAATGGCGGCATCGATCAATGCCAGGCTGGCCGTGACGCCGGACACCACTTTTCGAATTTCTGCCCGGCCCTCCACCTGCAAGCCATTGGGTCCATAGTCTTTGAACGCAGCGGGCTGCAGCAAGCCGTCAAGCGAATGGAGCAATGGTCGCGCGGGACTACCGGGGCGAGGTGAAGAAGTGTTCATAGGCGGGGCAGACCGATGGATGAATCAACAGCAAAAGGCTGCTGAAGGCACGCAGCCATCGCGCCATTTCAGCAGCCTTGGCATTTTGACAGCGCGGCGGCATCCTGCCGCACTTGACGGTCAGCTTTCGATTTTTTGCGCCCGCTCAGCCTCGTCCATCTTGCGGTTGAAGAATCGATAAAACCAGATCGCCATGCCGATCATGAACACAATGCCCGAAATACTGAACAACCCGTAGTCGGTTGAAAAAAGATCCACGATCGCTTTCATCGTTTGCTCCATTGCTGTATCTAATCAATGCCCCATTTCAACCGGGCTTCCACTTCAGCGCCTTGACATGCATCAACCGCTTGAACTCGGCAGCCCCAGTCGCATATACAGGACAATACCCGTGGCGCCACTTGCGGCAGACCGCCGACACTGCACCCCTAACACACCCATGAAACGACTCTGGCTGGTATTTGCCCAATCCGTGACCGTGTTGCTGGCGGCATTTTTTGTTGTCGCCACGCTCAAACCCGAGTGGCTCAACCGCAAGCCCATGTCTGACATCGGTGGTGCCCGTGATCGAATCCACGGATAGCGCTGCCGAGCACGGCCAGTGCTGGCGCCAACAGCTTCAGTGCCGCCGCACGCGTCGCTTCACCGGCGGTGGTCAGCATCAACACCAGCAAGGCCCCGAGAACGGGCCAGGCGGGCACCGACCCTTGGTTCCACTTCTTCTTCGGCGAACAAGGCCAGTCCCAACCACAGGCAGGCCTGGGCTCTGGCGTGATCGTGAGCCCGGCGGGCTACATCCTCACCAACAACCATGTGATCGAAGAGGCCGACCAGATTGAGGTCTTGCTCAACGACGGCCGGCAGAGCGCGGCCCAGGTGATCGGCACCGATCCGGAGACCGACTTGGCCATTCTCAAAGTCGATCTGAAAGACCTGCCCGTGATCACGCTGGGCGACTCCGACGGCCTGACCATCGGCGACCCGGTGCTGGCCATCGGCAACCCTTTTGGCGTCGGTCAAACCGTGACCAGCGGCATCGTCAGTGCGCTGGGCCGCACCCAGCTGGGCATCAACACGTTCGAGAACTTCATCCAGACCGATGCCGCCATCAACCCCGGCAATTCGGGTGGCGCACTGGTGGACATTGCTGGTCGCCTGATGGGCATCAACACCGCCATCTACTCCCGCTCGGGCGGATCAATGGGCATCGGTTTCGCCATTCCAACCTCCACCGCCACGCAGCGTGCATGGAAGCCATCGTGCGCGACGGACAGGTCACACGCGGCTGGATCGGCGTCGAACCACAGGACCTGACCCCCGAACTGGCTGAGAGCTTTGGACTGAAAGAAGGCAGCGGCGTGATCATCACCGGCGTGCTGCAAAACGGACCTGCGGCAAAAGCAGGCATTCAGCCCGGGCGACGTGATCACCGCAGGTGGCAGGTCGCAAGGTCAGCAACGTGGCGCAACTGCTGTCGGCCGTTGCCGCTTTGACGCCCGGGACCCCGGCCCAGCTGGAGGTGGTGCGCAAGGACGGCAGCCAGACCATCGAGGTGACGCCCGGCAAGCGCACTTTGCCGCGGCTCCAGGAACAGCAGCGCTGAACCAGGCTCCCACACCTTCTGGGGCGGGTCTTGGATCCCAGGCGCGTCGGCTCATTCGGTCTGCGAACTCTCCTGAGCGACCATCACCCTACCGACGCCGGCTGCCTAACCGATGGGGCGAGTGCAAATGCGTCAGGGAAGCGGCTCGACAAACCAATCGGGTTCTGAAAACACCTTGGTGGGGGCCACGCGTTTCCGAGCAGCTTGAACGCTCGGAGAACCGGGAGCACTTCAGCACACAGCGACAGCATGGGTTTCAACCGACGGAGAGCCGCATCAGGCACCTTCACAGCCATGCCTCCCGGGAGCGGTGACCGGCGGAAGCCAGGCGTTCAGGTGTTCTAGCGGGTCGACTCGTCTTCAGGGTTCGCAGCAGCCTCGTCGGCCTCTGCGGCGGCTGTATTCGACACGAACCACCTGAGCGCCCCAGATGCCCAGCTCGTACAGCAGGCACATGGGCACAGCCAGAGCGAGCTGCGAAATCACGTCAGGCGGCGTCACCACGGCAGCAATGATGAAGGCCACCACGATGAAGTAGCCCCGAAACTCCTTGAGCTTCTGCACCGAGACCATGTTCATCTTGACCGAGCAACACCACGACAATCGGCACCTGGAAACGCCAGACCGAAAGCCAGGTAGAGCGACAAGGATGGCCTCGACATACGAGGCAATGTCGGGGGTGGCCGCCACGCTCTTGGGCGTGAACTGCTGGATGAACCCAAACATCTTGTCCAGCACAAAAAACTGGACAAAGCGCGATGCCCGTGTAGGCCAGCAAGCTGCCCAGAACGATCAGCGGAATGGCAAAGCGCTTTTCGTGGCCGTAGAGCCCTGGCGCCACAAAAGCCCAGATCTGGTACATCCACCACGGCAACGAAAGCACCAGCGCCGTCATCGCCAGCACCTTCAAGGGAATGAAGAAAGGCGAAAAAACGCCCACCGCGATCAGCTTGGCATCGGGTGGCATGTGGGCGCGAATCGGCACGGCAATCCAGTCGATCAGACCGCTGGGACCCGGCCAGAACGCCAGCAATGCCATGCACACGCGCCAAGCCGGCCATCCCGTACATCAGCCGATTGCGCAGCTCCATCAGATGCTGCACAAAAGGCTGCTCGGTGCCGGCCAGTTCGTCGGCGGAATCTTTGGAATCGGACATCAACGCGTCGAGGAAGAGGAGCGGGGGCGGAAGCGCGCCACACGGGCCGCACCCGACTGGGTACGGGTGCGCACGCCAGTGCGGGCCTTGTACCACTGGGGCATGGCCTTTTGCTTGATGCGCCAGTTCTTTTTCGGGTGTTTGTAAACCGGGACGCCGTTCACTGCCGATGACCACCCATGCGTCGTAGTCGGTGATCCAGCCCGGCCGTGGCCTCAGACCATGACTTCTCAAAATCGTTTGGCAGTGCGACTGCATGGAGCTCTGCACATCGCGCGCAGCACTTTCCACCGAGTCCTTCATGCGCTTGAGTTCTTCCAGATCCATGGACCGGTTGACCTCGGCCTTCACGTCGGCCACGTAGCGCTGCGCCTTGCCCAGCAACGCGCCCACCGTCCGGGCCACGCGCGGCAGCTTCTCGGGGCCAATGACAATGAGGGCCACCGCTCCGATGAGGGCGAGTTTGGAGATGCCCAGATCAATCATGTATCGGCTGTCCTGAAATCAAGGGAGGCGCTCGGGCACAGTCAACCCGATACCGTGGACTGCGGCAGCCCGAGGCGCCGCATGCAAGAAATCTCAGCCCTTGTTGTTTGGCTTCGACGTCGATGGTGTCTTTGCTGGCGCGGGCATTGTCCTGCGTCACTTTGGCTGCGGGTGCGGCACTGGACTCTGCAGTGCCCTGCTCGCCGTCTTTGATGCCGTCTTTAAAGCCCTTGACAGCGCCGCCGAGGTCAGAGCCGATGTTCTTCAGCTTCTTGGTGCCAAACACCATCACCACGATCAGCAGCACGATCAGCCAGTGCCAGATGGAAAAGGAACCCATGATTCAACTCCAGAAAGGAAACAAAGCGCTTGGACGCTGATCTTGGGATTCTAAGCCCCGGCAAGAGTTCAACCCCTGAAGTGTCTCTGACAAAGCTGAAGACGCCAGACACCGCAGGCGATCAACCCCGCAGCCAGGGGCGAGGCCCGCCCATGACATGGACATGCAGATGGTGCACCTCCTGCCCGCCTTCGGCACCGGTGTTGCAGACCATCCGGAATCCACCTTCTGGATAGGGGTTGCAGCCCTGCTCGGCCGCCAGCCGGGGGGCCAGCACCATCATGCGGCCCATGAGTCGCTCATGCTCAGGCGTGAGCTGGGCCATGGACGGGATGTGCAGCTTGGGCACCATCAGAAAGTGCACCGGCGCCCAAGGCTGAATGTCGTGGAACACGAAGAGGTCGTCGTCTTCGTAGACCTTTTTGGACGGAATCTGGCCGGCGATGATTTTGCAAAAAATGCAGTTGGGGTCGTGTGCGCTCATGGGGATGGGAAGGAGCCGATTTCAATCGGGCAAAGCTTCGGCTGGCGTTCATGCGCACCATGCCTTTGACGATGCGGTAGAGGAACCAGATGGAGATGATGGTCCAGGCAATCCAGCCCGGGAATCAAGAAAGACCAGCCACAAGGGCAGAGGTCAACAGATAGAGCGCGCCCGCCCACAATACGGTGCGAATGCGCCACGAAAAATGGCTTGCTTGCCAGCTGCCTTCTGCGTCCGACTTCTTGACCAGATCGATCACCAACGCCACCAAAAGCAAACCAGCGCCCACTTGCGCGCCCGGCACCACGGCAGCCACCGCCACGATCAAATGCAACAAATAGCTGACCCAGCCCACCGTTTTGAGCGATTCGGCTTGCTCATCGTTCTTGATGGTCACGTCAACGATGTCGGCGTTGTCTTGCATTGTGTGCGCTCCTTGTCAGACACTCTATTCAGCCGCTTCTCGCGCCTGCGCCTTGCGCAAGGCTTTTTCTTCCAGACCGCTCAAACCTTCGCGGCGGGCCAGTTCGGCCACCACATCGGCCGGGCTTTTGCCGTAGTGGGCCAAGGCGATCATCGAATGGAACCAGAGATCGGCCACTTCGTTGACCAGCAACTGGGTATCGCCGCCATGGTCGCAGTCTTTGGCCGCCATCACGGCTTCGGTGGCTTCTTCGCCAATCTTCTTCAAAAAGGCATCGGGGCCTTTGTGCAACAGGCGCGAAACGTAGCTTTTTTCCGGGTCGCCGCCATTGGCGGGCTTGCGGCTTTCGATCACGGCGGCCAATCGGGCCAAATCGTCGTTGGAGGACATGGGCGGAACGTTCACTTGTAAATGGATTCGGGGTCTTTGAGCACCGGCTCGACGGCTTGCCACTGCCCATCAACATGCTGCTGGTAAAAACAACTGTGGCGCCCGGTGTGGCAGGCGATGCCTGGCTCGTGGCCTAGTTGGGTCACTTTGAGCAACACCACGTCGTTGTCGCAATCCATGCGGATGTCGTGCACCGTTTGCACGTGGCCCGGACTCTTCGCCTTTGAACCACAGCTTGTTGCGCGAGCGGCTGAAATACACCGCCCGTTTCAACTCGGCTGTTTTCTGCAAAGCTTCGCGGTTCATCCACGCGAACATCAACACATCGCCGGTGGTGGCTTCTTGCGCAATCACGGGCACCAGACCTTGCGGGTCCCACTTCACTTCGTCGAGCCAATTCATGCCTGAATCTAACATGCACGCCGAGGTCAGCGCCCAGTGACCGCAGCGACGACGGCATGACCTGGCGGCGCGTGCGCAATGCATTGTTCGTCGGCGAACCGGGCGGTTGGGACGACACGCTGGTGGACGATGCATGTGACGCCGGATCCGGAAGCCCGGATCATGGCGGATGTTCTATACGGGATTGGCGCGTTCCGAATTCGGTCGCGTGCAGCGGGTCGGATTGGCACGATCAGATGATCTGTATCACTGGACGCGCTGCGAAAGCGGACTCTATCCACTTGAAATAGACGGCAAGTTCTACGAATCTCATGCCGACGAGGGGCGGAAGTGGGTCAGCTTCCGCTACCTGTTCTTCTATTTTGATCCGGTATCCGGCGACCGTTTCCTGCTGTCTTCCGCCCGCATCAAAGACGGTCCGGTGATCCGGCGCGGCTGTGTCGGCCTTGCGCGCGAAACCGCACCGGACCATTTCGAATCGAGGCGCCGCTCCATCGTCCCGGCCTCTATGACGATGTGGAAGTGCCCAATCTTTTCCGGCTCGACGGACGCTATTTCCTGATGGGATCGATCCGTGAGGACACCAGGCACACTATTGGTATTCCGACGCGATTCACGGGCCCTATGAGAATTTTTACGACAATGTGTTGTTGCCGAGCGGCAATTACGCCGCCCGCATCTGCCGCGTCGGCGAGTATGATATTGCTGTTCAATTTCTTTACCCGCAGGGAGGTCTTGAACGGCAGGGAAATCATAACGCGGCTATTGCCGCCGCCCAAAGAACTGACGGTCAGTCCGCACGGACGGCTGGTCTTGGCGGTCCTGATGGTGGCTTTGACAAATTGGCCAAGGAAGCGGTCACCTTTACCGAACCCGCGCAATACGAACCGCTTTTCGGCAATCCTCACGCTGCGTCGAGGATGACGAAAACTGTGTGCACCTGTCCTGCAACAGCGGCTACGAGGCTTTCCTGATTCTCCTGGCGAACATCAGGATTTTCGTCTTCGCGCCCAAATCCGGCTGGAAGGCCGGGGTAAATGCGGCCTGGTTCTGAGGGTGTCGCCGGAAGGCGACGGCTATTATCTGGCGCTGGATCTGGTCAAGGGCTTCGTTGAACTGCGCCATTGGGGCGCAAGTCCGCAGGCTGAATTTGAGCATGCCTTCCGCTACGAATCCCTGCAAAGCGGTACTTTCATCATCAACGCGGACCGTCCGGACTGGGATATTGCCCGTGGTTACCCATGGCACCTATTTCGAAGCTCTCGATCAATGGCCAAATCACGCTAAGCCTTGCCGATGATGGTTTCCTGAAGGGCCGCGTCGGATTTTACACGGAATCGGCCAAGGTCAAGCTGACGGGCGTCCAGATCGAGGAATTGCAGCGCCCGATCATAGAACATGAGGCTGTGTATACTGCGACCCGCCCGATGGAGATGCTGACCCCCGAACCCGGCCCGGCAGAAAACCTATGAACCCGTCCTCAAACACTTCCACGCGTCCCTGGTTGCTGATCAGCGACGTCGATGACACGTTGACCGGTGATGCGGCAGGGCTGATCGCGCTGACGCCGCGATTGCCAGCAACCGCCACCGTCTCTGGTTTGCGCTCAATTCCAGCCGTCCCGCGCCAAGCGTTTTGCGGACGCTGCGCGATGTTTTTCCCGAAACCATGGTTCCCGATGCGATCATTACCGCGCTGGGCACGGAGATTTCGCTGGGCGGCAAGCCGCTTGAGGGCTGGCAGGGAGAAATTTGCCGATTGGCCGCAGCCGGAAATTCATGCGCTGCTTTTGTCGCTGGGCCACAGACCGCATGATGATGAATTCCAGACGCCTTACAAGGTCAGCTTTGCCGTCGAGGGTATTGAAGCGCAGGCCGAAGCCGCAAGGCGCTATCGCGCGCCGGGCTTGAAATGCCAGTGAGTTACAGCTTCCGGGACGGATGATTTCGACACATTCCTATGAAGCGGGGAAAGGCGCAGCCTCGCTGTTTCTAGCCCAAACGCTCGGTGTTCCGCCCGGAGGCATAGTCGCCGCCGGTGACAGCGGAAACGATCTCGATCTCTTCCGGATTGCCGGAAGTGCCATTGCAGTAGCAAATGCCCGTCAGGAACTGCTCGCAAAAATGCCAAGCCAAACCAGTTACCATGCCATGCGTTCTCACGCGGCAGGCGTGCTGGAAGGGCTCGTGCATTTTCGGCGTGATAGACTGACCGGTTTTAAAAGGAGTACTCCCCTATGCCAGCCAATAGAATTGGTTCACTGATGTTGATATCCCTCCATGGATATGTCGCCGGCACGCCTGAACTGGGCAAGCCGGATACAGGAGGGCAGGTGGTCTTCGTGCTTGAACTGGCCAAGAGATTTGCCAGCCTGGGCTACCGTGTCGACGTTGTGACCCGGCGCTTTGAAGACCAGCCGGAGGAAGACAGGCTCAATGAAAATCTGCGCGTCTGGCGCATTCCCTTCGGCGGCCCCGATTTCATCCGCAAGGAGGACATGCACGACCACTACCGCAATTTTGTCACCAATCTGCTGGCCGCCGTACGCAAGCACAAGCTTGAATATGACGTGATCAACAGCCATTACTGGGACGCTGGCGTTTCAGGGCAGAAAATTGCCGAGGAACTGCAAATCCCGCATATCCATACGCCGCATTCGCTCGGTTCCTGGAAAGCCAAGGACATGAAGAGCCTTGATGAGGCAGATTCCGCCAATTATCGTTTTGAAGAGCGGATCCAGAAGGAATATGTGCTGTTTCGGACTTGCGACCATGTCATTGTCACATCCGAGCAGCAGGCCCAGATGATCGAGGAAGATTACGATCTGCCGCCCGAACACATGACCATGATTCCGCCGGGCATTGACGAGCAGCGTTTCACTGCCGTAACGCCCTCCCGGCTGAAGGAAATCCGCGCCAGGCTGGGAATGTCGAAGTCTGATGTCTATGTCGTCGGCCGCGCCGCGACCAACAAGGGCTACGATCTCATTATCCAGGCTTTGCCGCATTTGCTGGTCTTGCAGCCGGATGCCCGGTTGGTACTGGCGGCGGGCGCCAATTCCGAGGAAGATGTCAAACTTCTCGATACATGGAAGCAGCAGGCGGCGGAGATCGGCGTCGCCGAATCCATTGATTGGCGTGACTATATTGCCGATGACGAACTTGCCGATTATTACCGCGCGGCCGGCGTCTTTGCATTGCCGTCACGCTACGAACCCTTCGGCATGACGGCCGTCGAAGCCATGGCCTGCGGCACGCCAACCGTGCTGACCACCAGGGGCGGACTTCATGAACAGGTGCAATTTGGCATTCACGCACTGGTTGCCGACCCGACGCGGCCGGAAGAATTTGCGGCCATGGTCAACATGCCCATGCAGCACGACTGGCTGCGTGACAAGTTGGCCGTTGAAGGCGCGCGCTTTGCCCGGCGGTCTTTTGGCTGGACCGGAGTGGCGCGCCGCAATATCGACGTTTTCGAACGGTTCCGCGGCCGCTACATCGTAGCCGATCCGGCAATGGACGTTTAGCGACAAGGCGGCCCCGGCTTCAGGAAATTTCCTCGACCGGGCCGCCGGCCTTTTGCCAGGCCGTGAAGCCGCCGGGGATATGGGCTATGTTTCTCAGTCCCAGTTCCGAAGCGATTTCGACCGCCAGCGTCGATCGCTCGCCGACCGCACAATAAAAGACAACCCGGGTGGTTCGCGCCATTCCGGCGAGCGGTCCGGAACTGCCGCAATATTGGTCAAAATGCCCGTATGGCGCATGGATTGAGCCTGGAATGGCGCCAAAGCGGCGGCGCTCTTCCTTTTCCCGGATATCGACCAGTTGCAGGTCGGCGGACGGCCAGCTTGCCAGCAGCGCTTCGACGTCCAAAGAGGGGACGCGACGCTGGGCTTCGGCCATGAGGCCCTGCCTGAGGTTTTCCGGCACCGCCACATCCATCATGGCCGGATTGGCGAGTTTCAGATTGTTCATGATCTCGGCATATTGGTCGGCCGATTTGACCTGAAGCCGCGGATTGAAGGCTTTTTCCTCGACGATGGTGCTGACAGTGTCGCCCTTGTAGTCGTGGCCGGGGAAAACCAGGGTCTGGTCGGGCAGCTTCAGCAGCCTTTCAAACAGGGAATGGTATTGGTCATAGGGATCGCCGTTCTGGAAATCGGTCCGTCCTGTTCCCCGAATAAGCAATGTGTCGCCGGTAAATACGCGGTCGTTCATCAGGAAGCTGTAACTCTCGGAGGTGTGGCCGGGTGTGTGCAGCGCAGTCAGCGTCAGGCCTTCAATGGTCAAAGGGTCATTGTCGCGGACGCGCATGGACACGACGTCTGCCGGGGATTGTTCGCCCATGACGGTCACGCAGCGGGTCGCGTCCCTGAGCTTGCCCATGGCACTGATGTGATCGGCGTGGATATGTGTATCGACCACCTTGACCAGCTTCAGGTCCAGTTCTTCAAGCAGTTTCAGATAGCGCTCGGTCTGTTCGAAAACCGGATCGATCAAAAGCGCCTCGCCGCCGTGCCGGCTGGCCAGCAAATATGTGTAAGTGCAAGACGTTCTGTCGAAAAGCTGACGAAAAATCATGATCTTCCCCATTTCCCAAAAAGCCAGCATAACATAGGCAAAACAAGTCACCCAAATGACGGGTCCGGCATTGGTTGCAGCAATGCTGTTTTCATTGCCCGAAATCGGCCGCCAGGTCCTCAAAGGCGGTTGCGGCCTTGCTGCGATAGCGTTCGCGATGGCGGAGCAGGTAGAAGGGGCGCGATTGGGTTTTCCAGTCGACCAGCGACAGCAACCCGCCGCGAAGGGCAGCGGACTGCAGCGCTTTTGGACACCAAAGTCGCGCCGATGCCGCTTTCCACGGCGACCAGCACGGC
>CAWHOR010000027.1:0-9340 GCA_963830845.1 uncultured Bacteroidota bacterium
CCATGTTTCCGTGGGAAAGTGCAGAAACGGGTGTGGAAGAAACGCCGGTGTGGGCATTGAGTGGTCCGTTTGAACATCACATCACGGCCTGTGTTGCAATTGCTGCATGGAATTATTATTGTGTAACGCAGGATAAAGCTATGGTTGCGGGAAAAAGGTTATCCCATCATTAGTGCAACCGCTGATTTTTGGGCAAGTCGTGTAGAACGAAATGGTGTTGGTAAATATGATATTAAAAATGTAGTAGCTGCCGATGAGTGGGCCGAGAATGTAGATAACAATGCGTTTACCAATGCGGCTGCAAAAGCCAATTTGCAATTTGCAACAGAAGCAGCAAAGTTGTTAGGCATTATTCCCAATGCTGATTGGATGAATGTGGCGAATAATATTCCGGTGTTGAAATTTCCTGATGGTGTAACAAGAGAACATGCAACCTACAATGGCGAAGGTATTAAACAGGCAGATGTAAATTTATTGGCTTATCCGTTGAAAGAAGTAAAAGATGCAGCATCAATTAAGAAAGACTTAGAATACTACGAACAACGTGTACCAAACGAAGGGACACCTGCCATGACGCAAGCAGTGTTCACTACCTTGTATGCAAGGCTCGGCAATTCAGAGAAGGCTTATCATTGGTTTAAAGATGCGTTTATTCCAAATCTCAATCCGCCGTTCCGTGTAATTGCAGAAACAAAAGGCGGCACTAATCCATATTTTGCAACTGGTGCCGGTGGTATTTTACAAAGTGTGTTGATGGGTTTTGGTGGATTGGAAATTACGCAGACAGGTATTACACAAATCAAAACGGTATTGCCAAAGAACTGGAAGAGTGTAACGATTACGGGTGTTGGAGTGGAGAAGAAAACGTTTGTGAATAAGAGGTAGCACAGAGAACACGAAGCACACACAAAGATCACAGGGTTTCTTTGTTTACTTGGTGAAATCCTTTGTGTCCTTTGTGATACTTTTCTAGCTTCAGTTAGTAACACAGAGAGCACAAATAATACACAAAGTTCTCTAAGCCCTCTTTGTTTTCTTTGTGAAAATCTTTGTATGATTGGCGCAACTTTTTTACATTGTGCTACACCAAAAAAACTACCTATGACAGAAAATGAAATGGCAACACAAGTTGTTGATGCAGCACTTAAAATTCACAAAACACTTGGCCCTGGACTTTTAGAAAAGGCATATGAAGAATGCCTCGCTTATGAATTACGAAAACGGGATCTTTATGTCGAACAACAAAAAGGATTTCCATTAACGTACGAAGAAGTGAAAATGGAAGTTGGCTACAGAGCCGATTTACTGGTAGAACATAAACTGATTGTAGAGATAAAATCAGTAAGAGCATTACAGGATAACAATACTGCACAGGTGTTAACTTATCTCAAGTTGTCTGATTGTAAATTAGGGTTACTTATTAACTTTAATGTTTCATTATTAAAAAACGGAATCAGACGTTTAATACTTGGACAGCTGCATGAAGACTAAAGCCTTCCTCTTCGATCTCGACGGCACTCTCATCGATACCATGCCCTGGCATTTCAAAACATGGCAACTGGTGGTTACAGAAATGGGCAGCCCGTTACAAGGCGATGCATTGATGAACGAACTATACGGAAACGGAGCCGAACTCATGAACCGCCTAATCCCCGGACGAATATTCACCGAAGAAGAAGCCAAAGAAATTGTGGATACCAAAGAAGAACGATATCGAAATTTGTATGGCAAACAGATCACTGTACTGGAAGGTGCAAGAGAATTTTTAGAAGAAGGCATGAAGTTGGAAATTCCCATGGGCATTGGCACCGCCAGCAACCAGGCCAATATCGATTTCGCAATCGACTTTCTGAACCTCCGACATTATCTATCCGCCATTGTTGGAGCCGATGATGTGCAACTCAGCAAACCCCATCCAGAAACATGGTTGAAATTAGCCGAAGCTTTGCAAACTCCACCCGAACAATGCATTGTGTTTGAAGATGCCCCGAAAGGTGTGGAAGCAGCACAGGCGGCTGGCATGAAAGCCGTTGCAATCACCGGGCACTACACTGCAAACGATTTCGGAGGCTACGATAATATTCTCAAAATTGTTCCGGGCTTATATGCGCTCAACATCAACGAATTACTTTATCTTTAGTCAGCCAAAAACGAATTGCTGTTGCGAATACTTGCTTCCATATTTTTCCTCTCGATCCTGTTATTTAACTGGTTTGGCTACCGGTTGGTTATGGATTATGTACAGCACAAAGCCGATACTCATTTTGAAATAAAGCTTGACAATAAGGAATACGACGAAGCTGAATTGATTGAAATTCGTGTGCCGGTTACATTGCCGTATCAAACCGATTGGAAAGAGTTTGAACGTGTAAGCGGTGAGATCAATATCAACGGTATGCACTACAAATATGTAGAACGCAAACTCGAAGCAGGTGAAATGATCTACAAATGTATTCCTGATACAGACAAGGCCAAATTACTCAACGCACGTGAAAACTTTTTTAAACTGGTGAACGATCTGCAAACGCAGCCAGATAAAAAATCGAACAGCCAGCCAACCCATTCTTACAAAACATTCAGCTTTGATTACTGCGATAAACTGACCAATTGGAAATTCCATGCTTTGGAACTGCCAATCAACAGGTCGGTTTATACACGCAACGAGGCCGTTGCTTACAATGGCGATCCCCGCACCTGTACAACCGCCCGATGCATAATTAATTCTTCCGAAAAAATTCTTTCAGTACATATCAATTGAATTGCAACAATTGCAATCTGTTGATGTCTCCATTTCACGATTTTGAATTTGTATTCATGAAGTTATTTTTTTCTGTAGCAGGTATCTGCCTGTTTCTGATCGGTTGTAAACCTGCCGGCGACTATAAGAAGTTTACGAATGATCCCTTGCTTTATTCGAAAACGGTAAAGAAGTTGAACGATGTGGTTTTGGGAAATAATTTTCCACCCATGATCGGCAGCCGCAATTATGTGTATGCAAGTATTGCAGCGTATGAATGTGTGGTGGCTGGTGATGCGAAGTATCAAACACTCAGCGGACAAATCAAACACATGCCGCCGATGCCGAAAGCTGATACATCAAAACCAATTGATTATTCATTAGCAGCTTTGTTATCGTTTACCAAAGTAGGAAATGCAGTAACCTTTCCGGAAGGAAGTATGATGGATCATTACAATGAGTTAACCGAAAAAGCAGATTCGGCCGGTATGCCATCGGATATGTTGGAGAATACAATTGCTTTTTCTGATACCATTGTAGCCACGATCATGAAATGGAGCAAGGGTGATAATTATGCTGCCACACGTGGATCGGAACGCTTTACCGTACGGGAAGAAGCCGGACGTTGGATGCCAACGCCACCCATGTATGCAACAGCAGTAGAACCACAATGGGGTAAAATCAGAGCCATGGTACTGGACAGTTCTTCACAGTTTGAAATTCCACGTCCGCCGGTATTTGATGTTACAAATGAAAACAGCATTTACTATAAAGCGTTGATGGAAGTAAAAAATGTGGGCGATAGTTTAACGGAAGAACAAAAACACATCGCTGATTTTTGGGACGATAATCCGTTTAAGATGAATGTAAGCGGACATGTAATGTTTGCTACCAAGAAATTTTCACCTCCCGGCCATTGGTTGAATATTGTAGGCATAGCAGCAAAAGCTGCGAATGCAGATTTTAATTCAACCGTTGGTGCATATGCCATCACATCGATCGCATTTTTTGACGCCTTCATTCGTGGTTGGGAAGAAAAGTATAAAAGCAATTACGTTCGTCCGGAAACAGCGATCAATAAACATGTAGACCAGGAATGGCGTCCATACATTCAAACACCTCCTTTTCCTTCGTATGTAAGTGGCCATGCAACCAACTCTTCTGCAGCAGCAGAAACAATGACGTCGTGGTTTGGTGATCAGCTTTCGTTTACCGATACTTCCTTACTGGAGTTTGGTATTGCGAACCGTGAGATCAAATCATTCCGTGCAGCAGCAGCGGAAGCAGCGATGTCAAGATTGTATGGCGGTATTCATTATCGGTTTGATAATGACGAAGGATTAAAAGTGGGAAAACAAGTAGGCGAATTGATCGTAAGCCAATTGAAACTGAGAGTTCAATAAAAGCCGATCATTCTTTCATCAACCAAACAACCAAACAATGAAACGAATTATATATGCAGTGTTACTGCTGTTTATCATCTCTGCTTTTACTGAAGTAAATGCACAAGGTTGCGTAGCCGTACGCAGCAATGGCGCTATGTGCACCGTAAGTCATGCTGAGTCGGAAGACAATCACAAATGGCAATTAACAACAGGCTACCGTTATTTTTATTCGTTCCGCCATTTTGTAGGAACAGAAGAACAAAAACATCGTGTGGAAGAAGGAACCGATGTACGTAACTGGCAGCATGCACTTGATCTTACGCTGGTGCGTAAGCTTAACAACCGTATGTCACTCGCTGTTAATTTGCCGATCATCTCTAATCGTCGTTCATCGATGTATGAGCATTATGGTAACGGAAGCAGCAGTCCTAATGCAAGAAGAGAAACAACAACCTTCGGCATGGGTGATCTCCGTATTACTGCTTACCGTTGGATGCTTGATCCCGTAAAAAGTAAAAAAGGAAATATACAAGTGGGATTGGGATTAAAACTTCCAACAGGTGATTATCGCTACAATGATTTCTTTTGGAAAACCGACTCAACAAAAGTATTAGGTCCGGTTGATCAATCGATTCAATTGGGAGATGGTGGCACAGGTATTTCGTTGGAGTTGAATGGTTATTATGTGTTCACAAAAGCGTTGAGTGCTTATGGTAATTTTTATTATCTCAGCAATCCACGTGAACAGAATGGTGTTTCAACTGCAAGAGGCGGCACCACATCAGCCACAAATATTTTATATGGCAGCAGTGTAATGAGTGTACCCGATCAATATATGCTGCGTGGTGGATTGAACTTGATGGTGGGTGCCTTCTCGGCATCGGCAGGTGTTCGGTTAGAAGGAGTTCCTTCCGAAGATCTGATTGGTGGCAGCAGCGGTTTCCGTCGCCCCGGTCGCATACTTGGTGTAGAGCCTGGTGTTGCCTATCAGTTTAAGAAAGCAAGCCTGTTTGCAACAGTTCCGTATTGGTTCAGCAAAAACCGCACACAGAGTTATGCTGATAAAATGCGTACAAAAGCAACTGGTGTGTTTGCACAAGGCGATGCTGCGTTCGCTGATTACTCGATCAATATTGGTTGTACAGTAAAGTTCTGATAAAATCATTCCGACATCCCGTAAAGACGGTTATTGCAGCGATGTGATAACCGTCTTTGTCTTTTGATTGCTGGATGAAGAAAAAATTTATCTTTAAACCTATAACGATAGATACGCTGAACTCAACAAAGAAGAATATTGCATGCAGCAAAGCACATTAAAAAAATTATCTGAGGCCCTTGGTATTAGTATTTCAACAGTTTCCCGTGCATTGAAAGATCATCCGGATATTTCGGCAGCTACCAAGTTAAAGGTGAAAGAACTGGCTGCGGCAATGGAATACGAACCCAATAGCTATGCGGTACAATTACGAACAAGGCAAAGTAATGTGCTGGGTTTACTTGTACCATCAATCGATAATTTTTTTTACGATTCATTTATTGCTGCGGTTGAAGATGAAGCACGCAAGTTTGGATATTCGGTACTCATCATGCAATCAAGAGATCATGTGGAAATTGAAACGGCGAACTTAAACATCTTCCGTAAAAATATGGCGATGGGCGTATTTGCTACCGTTTCAATTGCTACTGATGATATGGCTCCTTTTCATAAACTGGAGGACATGAAAATACCTGTTATCTTTTTTGACCGTGTACCGGAAGAGCAGGGGTTTTATACCGTTTGTTTGTCAGATGCAGATGCTGCCAGGCTTGCAGCAGAAGCGATCATTGAGAAGAAAAAACAAAATGTATTGGCCCTGTTTGGCCATCCGCATCTCAGCATTTCGAAAGTGCGGAGTAAAACATTTGTTGATACATTCAAACAACAATTTCCTTCTGCAACCATCACACTTGATTTTCCGGAACAGCCAGAACCTTCAAAAGAAATTGCATTGAGAGCATTGCAGTCAGCAAATCCACCTGATGTTATTTTCTGTATGGGCGATCTTATTTTAATTGGCGTAATGCGTGCAATTCATCAACTGAATTTAAAAGTACCGGACGATGTTGCCGTTATCAGTATCAGCAATGGGTTTATACCTACCATGTATAACCCCGTAATTACGTATGTTGAAACAAGTGGATACAAGCTCGGTAAACTCTCATTCCAGCAAATGCTTGGGCGGCTGAAAGGAGAAGATATCCCCGAAAACGTTTGCGTTGAATCAATACTGGTAAAAGGCGGTTCTTTATAAGCAAAATGCTTTGGCAAGTGATGTGTAACGGGTATATTTAATTACTCATTTTATCTACTTGCCATGACCAACTTCCGCATTAAATTTTCACTCTTCCTTAATTATTTTGTGTTTGCAATTCTGCTCAACAGTGTGGGTACTGTTATTCTGCAGGTGCAGAATAATTTTGATGTTTCGAAAGGATCAGCCAGTGTGCTGGAGGCGTTTAAAGATCTCAGTATTGCCATCACTTCTTTTCTGATCGCTTCGTATGTCAATAAGATCGGTTATAAAAAAACAATGCTCATTTCACTAGGATTGATTGCAGTGATGTGCTTGATCATTCCATCGGTGAGTAGTTTTTTTATGACCAAGATGTTGTTTGCTGCTGCGGGTATCGGATTTGCATTGATCAAGGTGAGTGTGTTTGCAACAATAGGAATTGTTACAAAGTCGAAGAACGAGCACCTGAGCTTTATGAATTTCCTTGAATCATTTTTTATGGTCGGGGTATTGACCGGATATTTTCTATTTGCATCAATGGTTGATAACAACGATCCTGAATCGACAACATGGTTCAATACGTATTATATTCTGGGCGCACTTGCTGTTATTGCATTTATCCTTTTGTTCACAACCAAACTTGATGAATCGGCTATCAAAGAAACTGAGCAAACCAAATCTGCATCTGATGATTTTGTAGAAATGCTTCAACTCATTTTATTACCGCTGGTATTGGTGTTTATTTTCAGCGCCTTCTTTTATGTATTGATCGAACAAAGTATTATGAGTTGGTTGCCTACGTTCAATAAAGATGTGCTGCAACTTTCTACGAGTCTTAGTATACAAATGGCCAGCATCCTTTCAGCATCTATTGCATTGGGTCGTTTTCTGGCAGGGCTGGTATTGCGAAAAGCTGATTGGTTTAAGGTATTAGCTGTTTGCCTGCTTGCTGCCGGTGCATTGGTATTACTGGCTGTTCCGTTAACAAAGAATATTACAGGAATAACAGTAAATAGTTTAGCTGATGTTCCATTGGTTGCATTTATTTTTCCATTGATCGGTTTATTTCTGGCACCGATATATCCGGCGATCAATTCAGTTATACTGAGTAATCTTCCGGCACACAGGCATAGCTCTATGTCGGGATTAATTGTTGTGTTTTCTGCATTGGGAGGCACAACAGGTTCAATTATTACTGGAAATATTTTCGAAGCGTATGGCGGACAAACTGCGTTCTATTTTTCATTAGCACCTATTTGTATGCTGATCTTATTGTTGTATGTATTTAAACGCCTGCAGCCAAAAGCAAGAACTGTTGTTGACCTTAAAACAACAGGAGGGCATTGATCGTGAAGCAGAAAGAACTATTTGAACTGAGTCCTTTGTTTGAAGATGTACAGATGCAGTGCATTTTTACAGATGGAAAAATATTTGTTGATTGTATTCCAAAACAATCATTGGCAGTGATTCTTCAGCAATACGAAGAACAAAAAACCGCTGTCAATTTTAATTTGAAAGAATTTGTGGAAATACATTTTGAGTTGCCGCATGTATTTGCCGGCGATTATCATACCGATGAAAGTCAGGATGTAGCGGCACATATTCAATCGTTATGGCCGGTGCTTACACGTGTGCCCGATGAAAAGAAAGGTTCATTGATCCCATTGCCGAATCCATATATTATTCCGGGTGGACGTTTTGGTGAAGTGTATTACTGGGATAGTTATTTTACCATGCTTGGTTTAAAAGAATCGGGAATGCAGGAAATGGTGGAACACATGGTCAATAATTTTACACATCTCATTCAAACAATCGGGTTTATTCCCAATGGCAACCGAACGTACTATCTCGGCCGTTCGCAACCTCCGTTCTATTCATTGATGGTGAAGTTGATGATGGATTGGAAAGGAAAAGAAGTGCTTGTTTCGTACCTCGATTCAATGGAACAGGAATATCATTTCTGGATGAAAGATGCAGATCTGCTTTCTGCAACAAGAATTGCATCGAGGCATGTTGTGCGTATGAACGATGGGGCTATCCTGAATCGTTATTGTGATGCATTTGATACAGCACGTCCTGAATCATTTCATGCAGATGTGGAATTGATGCACAATAGTTCGCAGCAACCATCACAACTCTATGCGCATTTACGTGCAGGAGCAGAGTCAGGTTGGGATTACAGTTGTCGCTGGTTTAAAGACCAAACTGATTTTGGAACGATTCATACCACTGAAATTATTCCGGTTGATCTCAATTGTTTGCTCTATCATCTGGAATGTACCATTGCAGATGCATGGCGCATAAAAGGTAATGATACGATCGCTGCAAAATATGATGCCATTTCTGAAAACCGAAAGCAGGCCATTCATCAATACTGTTGGAATATTGCAGCGAATTTTTATACTGATTACGATTTTGTGAATCAACAACCAAAGCAACAAAAAACACTCGCAGGAGCAGCAGCATTATTTTTCAAAATAGCAACCGATGAACAGGCACATGCAATGGCTGCTGTGCTGCAAGCTGAATTTTTAAAAGATGGCGGACTTGTTGCCACACCTTATGTTACGGGTCAGCAATGGGATGCACCCAATGGCTGGGCACCGTTGCAATGGATAAGTATTATCGGGTTGGAGAATTACGGACAGCATTCTTTAGCAGCAACAATTGCCAAGACGATGGATCCAGCTGAATACAGATGTGTACAACCGTACCGGCAAACTCATGGAAAAATACAATGTGGTTGATACACATGTAGAAGCAGGCGGTGGAGAATATGCGGGACAAGATGGCTTTGGCTGGACAAATGGAGTTTTATTAGCTTTGATGAAAAAGTATGGATACACTTCATCTTGATAATAAACGTTCTCTGTCAGTTGAGCTTTACAAGCGTAAGCTGCGGTTCATTGTTTATGACAACAAGAGTGAGTTCGTTTGCAGAATTG
>CAWHOR010000028.1:0-52542 GCA_963830845.1 uncultured Bacteroidota bacterium
GAATCGCTGCCTGAAGTCCAGGCGCAGGGGCTGCTGGGCGCAGCCTCCGACACCGGCGACACCACTGAGGAGTCCTGAAATGAACACCGCATTCTGGTCGGCGACAAAACTGGTGCGCGCGCTCAAGGCGAAGAAGATCGGCGCGCTCGAGCTGCTCGACCTTTACGCCACGCGGATCCGGAAGTTCGATGGCGATCTGAATGCATTGCCTGTGCTGGACATGGACACCGCGCGCAAGCGCGCGAGGTCGTTCGACCGAAAGGGTCCGAAGGGCGGCGTACTCGCCGGCCTGCCGATGACGGTGAAGGAGTCCTTCGACATCGCCGGCCTGCCCACGACCTGGGGCCTGGCCGAATATTGCAACACGCCGGTCGCGCAGAATTCGCTCGCGGTGGAACGCTTCCTTGCCGCCGGTGCCAACATCTTCGGCAAGTCCAACGTGCCGGTACTGCTGGCCGGACTGGGAAACGCTGAACCCGGTCTACGGAAAGACGGTGAATCCCTGGAACCACACGCGCACCCCGGGCGGCGGCTCCTCCGGCGGGTCTGCCGCCGCGCTGGCCGCAGGTCTCACCGGGCTGGACGCCGGCAGCGACATCGGCGGTTCGATCCGCAACCCGGCGCACTTCTGCGGGGTCTACGGCCACAAGCCGACCTACGGCGTGTGCTCGATGCAGGGCCAGACCCTGCCGGGCGTCGCGCACCACGCCGAC
Source organism: uncultured Bacteroidota bacterium (assembly GCA_963830845.1). GTDB lineage: Bacteria > Bacteroidota > Bacteroidia > Chitinophagales > Chitinophagaceae > Lacibacter. Next base: position 714 of record CAWHOR010000028.1, read on the forward strand.
ATTTCGGTGATCGGTCCGCTCGCGCGCAGTGCGCAGGATCTCGAACTCGCCTTCAAGGTCATGGCCGGGCCGGACGCCATCGATGGTGCGGGCTGGAAGGTCTCGCTGCCGAAACCGGCACGCAAGACCCTGCGCGGCTGGCGCGTGGCGGTGCTCGAATGGCACCGACCGCGGAAACCGATGCCGAGCGTGCAGCACTCGATCCGCCGGCTCGCGCAGTTCCTCGCGAGCAAGGGCGCGAAGGTGCTGAGCGCGGATCCGCCCGCATTCGACCTAGACGAAGCGCATTGCGTGTTCATCCAGCTCCTGCGCGGCGCGCACTTCGGGGCGCCAGACGCCGCGAGTATTCTCGACAAGATGCTCGCCGCGAAAGCAAACCTCAGTCCGAAGGACGACGGCTACTACGCGCGCATGGTTCGGGCCAACGTTCAGCCGCACAAGGACTGGATCGCCGCCTCCAACCGCCGCCACCAGATGCGCCATGCCTGGTCGGAATTTTTCCGCGACTGGGACGTGCTGCTCTGCCCGAACGCGGCAACCGCGGCGTTTCCGCATTCGATGCCTGGCGAACGCTGGGAGCGCATGATCACGGTCAACGGGAAGCAACAACCGGTCACGACCCAGATGTGGTGGGCCGGCATCGCGGGCATGTGCTACCTGCCCGGCACCGTCGCGCCGATTGGTTTGTCCGCCGAAGGCCTGCCGCTTTCGGTGCAGGTGGTCGGCCCGCAGTACGGCGACCTTTCAACCATCCGATTCGCACAGCTCATCGAGCGCGAGTACTACGCCTTCGTGCCGCCGCCGAGGCCTATGCGGGTTGAGGGCGGGATGAGCAGCGACCAGATCGTGGTCAACGGCAGGCACTATCGCCGCCCGGCGGCGCCATTGGTGGTCGTCTGCATCGACGGGTCCGAAACCCGGCTATATCGAGCGCGCCGCCGAGGTAGTTCCTTTACAAACGAAAGACCGATTCCTGTTCCGGAGATGGTGGTGGCATCTTCTGCCCTTCCTCTGTAAAACCGATCGAATATCCGGTCAATTTCATTCAAAGGTATTCCTCTCCCCGTATCTCTGATACTAATTTCACAGCTCCCGTTTTTGCTTTTCTTTACGTTGAAAGTAATACGTCCGTCATTGGGTGTGAATTTAAATGCATTCGACAAAATATTAAAAACAATGATCTCCAGTTTATTGTGATCGAACGTAAATGAGAGATATTTTTCCGGCGAGTGAAACGTATAGTCAATATTTCTTCTGCTTGCTTCGTCATTAAAAAGAATATAAATATCGTGGCAGAAAGAAACGATCTCACCCGGCTGCAATGAAAGTTTTAAACTTCCGGCTTCTGCTTTCTGAAAATCCAGCAACTGGTTTACCATCCGCAACATTCGTTTCGATTGTTTCTGAATGAGACGGAGACTTTTTTCAACAGGCACTTCAAATTTCTTCCGTTGCAGCAGATCATCCAGCGGCCCAAGGATCAGCGTGAGCGGTGTGCGGAATTCATGTGAAATATTTGTAAACAACCGCTCTTTAAAATCGGCTAATTTATTTTCCTGTTGCCGTTCAAGTTTGCTGAGCGTTAATTGATTTTTTAATGCAACCTGTCGCAAACCAAGATGGCGTGTTAACCAAAGAAGAAAAATGAACACAGCAACATAAATGCTGTAGGCCCACCATGTTTTCCATGGTGGCGGCAATATCTTTATTGCCAATTCATGCGGGGTCGGATTCCATCTTTTATCACTGTTTGTTGCTTTTACTTTTAATTGATAAGTGCCGGGCTTCAGATTTGTAAATGAAACCAACCGACTATTGCCTGCATATACCCAATCTTGATGAAAACCTTCCAGTTTATACATGTACTCATTCTTATCCGGTGCATGATAATCGAGTGCGGCAAATTCAATGGAGAAGATATTTTCCTTATGGTTGAGCGTTATAGTTTCTGTTTCATAAAACGGTTTATTCAAAATAGAACTGTCTGTTGTTCCTGAACCAAATTCGTATGGAGTGTTATTGACTGTAAGATTGGTAAAGTAGATCGGTGGATAAAACTGATTGATTTGAATACTGTCGGGAGAAAAATAAGTCAACCCTTCCAGCCCGCCAAAATAGAAACGGCCGGCTGTATCTTTACCGGAAGCATTTTCTGAAAAAACAATTGATTGAACACCATCACGTTTATCAAAAACTGCAAAAGACTTATTGGTTTGGTTAAAACGTATAATGCCTTTGTTCGTGCTCGCCCACACATTTCCTTTCTCATCAGGAACAACAGCATGAATATAATCACTTGGAAGCCCTTCCTTCGTTGTATAACTTACTACGTTTAATTTACTTCCATCAAAACCGGAAATTTTATTCAAACCATATTGTGTGCCGGCCCAGATGTTTCCAAATTTATCTTCAGTCAAACAGAGAATTGTATTGTTGCTGATGGAATTTTTGTATTCATTGGTTTGAACAAACACCTGGAACTGATCTGTTGATGGCTGATACAAATGCAGACCTTTGTACGTTCCGATCCACAATCGTTTTTTCGAATCAACCAATAAACAACTCACCCGTTCATTTTGCAACGCACCTTTCACACCATAAGCGGGCAAATAGTTTTTGAAAATGGGTTGACTCTTTTTATCATACCCGGCAATATAACTGAGGCCACTTTCCTGTGTACCGATCCAGATCCTGCCGGAAGAATCTTTCACGATCATATTTATTTTTTTCCCTCCTATAGATGTTGAATCTTTCAGTCTGGGTTCAAAAATCTCATAAGCCCCCGGCTTCCCGCTTTTATTTAAAATACGAATCAGTCCTTTGTTTGTAGCAACCCATAAATGATCGCCATCCTGCATAAATGAACGGCTTTCATAAGGCAAAGACTGTGCAGTACTGATTACTCTTTCAACAATATTGAGTCCGGTAAATGTTTTCCAATTAGTTGAATATTGGATACCGCCGCCTTTTGTACCCAGCCAAAGTTTATTAAACGGATCTACATAAACAGAAAGTACATGTGTACTTCCCAAGAGCCGGCTTCTTAAATTTTCATAACCAATGTTTGAAAACTTTTTCTGATTAAGATCAAATTTAAAAACACCAGTACCATCGGTACCAACCCACAATAATCCGGAAGGATCTTCCTGTATGGTTAAGATAATTTGATTATCGTTTGTATATAAACCCGGAATGTTTAAATGTATTTTTTCAAAGATTTCTGTTTTGCGATCAAGGCGGTGTAATCCTCCACCCCATGTGCCAACCCATAGAGCACCTTTTGAATCTAATAAAATACGATACGTGTTATTTGAACTTAAAGAAGCCGGATTATTTTTTTGATGACGGTAATTCTTAAACACTTTGGTGGAGAGATCAAATCGAAGCAAACCTTCATTCCATGTTCCCAACCATAAACAGTTATTGGCTTTGTCATTTACAACAGATGTGATGTTGATACTGTTTATGCCAAAGTTGTAAGAGCTATCATTGACCAGGTTTTGATTGATATGCTTCAGCCCACTGTTTGTTGCCACCCAGTAACCGGTATTGCCGTCGGGCTGTATATCAAACGTCTTCCATACGCTGTTGAGGATCTTAAATTCTCCGGTTTTCTTATTGAGGTATTGAAAACCTTTCCATGTACCGATGAATAACTTTTCGCTGTCGGTATCTAATATGGAAAGAATATAATCGGCATTAAAGCCTGTGGTGTTGGGATTATTATTTGGGTAATTCGATATTCTGCCGGTCTTCAGATCGTAACTACTCAATCCACCCGACTTTGTACCGATCCAGATATTATTCTGGTTTCCACTTTGCAACACTTCAATCGATTGGCTAAGCAGATTGCTACCCTTTCCAAAATCATTTTTCAGCAACTTCATTTCATATCCATCAAAGCGTTGCAACCCACCTCTTGTACCAAACCAGATAAAACCATTTTTATCCTGAATGATGGAAGTAACTTCATTATTCACCAACTCATCTGAAATACTGATAAAGGAACTGGCTTGCTGCGTATAACCGGCAACAGTTACACAAACGAAGAACAGTATGCAAGCATATTTTTTTGTAGAGGAAGGCAAAGCGTTTCTAAATTAATCGTTAACTCGAACTTACAATTTAGATGAATTCCACGTTAGTTGAAGGTATTTTAAAAGCTTGCTACGGGACAACTATAAAAATACTAACATTGAGATAAACAGAAGCACCAATAAAAAATAAATTACTGCAAGCTTTATGTTTATCCGTTGATTATTTTTCTCAATATTCTCACCTTTTTGTTTTGTGATCATACGATTGTGCTATTTATCAGGTTACAAATGGCTATTTTCTTAAACGGAATTTTCCCAACTCCTCCGGATTATGCACTCTTACCTTACGGTTCTGCATCAGATCATCATGGATCATTAACGTAATGGTATCCCAAACCGCACCTTCGGTCCAGATAGGTTTCATTTTATCTTTTTCCCATGCAAGCAGTTGTTGCTTCATGGATGAAAAAATTTGCGGCTGTTGCAACTGCATATCTGTTGTTTCGCCGGGGTCTTGATTCAGATCATATAAGCGTTCGCCCAGCCCTTTTACACGTATCAGTTTATATTGGTTGAAACGAATGGCTGCTTCTGCATCTTTCCGCCAAACCAATTGCTCATGCGGGCTTTTGTTTTTTGTAACAGTTAAAAAAGGCAACAGGCTTATACCATCTAAACTCAACGATGTATTCATTTGAACACCGGCTGCTTCCAAAGCCGTTGGAAAAATATCCAACGATGAAGTAAGACCGTTAAAATCTGCTCCACCACTAAATTTCTTTGGCCAACTTACCAAAAAAGGAATCCGGTGACCGGCTTCGTATTTATTTCCTTTAAAACCTTTCAACGGAAAATTGCTTGATTGATTATTATGTGCTCCGCCATTATCACTTAAAAAGAAAATAAGTGTGTTGTCAAATAAGCCTTGTTGCTTCAACTCATCAATCATTTTTCCAATTGCTCTGTCGAGCGCATAAGTCATAGCTGCCAGCTTTTGCCGTGGATGTCCGGCAAATTTTTTCATATCTGCTTCGCTTGCATCCATTGGCGTATGCACCGCATTGGGTGCCCAATACATGAAAAACGGATGATCATTGTTTTTTCGGATATAGTCTACCGCTTTATCGCCAAGCACATCAGTAAGATAGCCATCAAATTTTATTTGCTGATGATTTTCCAAAAGTGCATTTCTTGAACCCTTACGATCATCTTTATCGGGTTTATAAAAATAACTTCTGCCGCCGCTTAAAAAACCATAATAGTATTGAAAGCCTTTTTGCAACGGATGTTGACTTGCTTCAAAACCAAGATGCCATTTGCCAAACGCTGCAGTGCTATAACCTTGTTGTTGTAATAGTTTCGGGATGATTGTTTGAGCAGTATCCATACCTGTATATCCCTCTCCTTCGTTACACTCATAACCAAAGCGCTGCTGATATTTGCCCGTTAACAATCCTGCTCTTGAAGGACTGCAAACAGATGCTGTAACATGTGCATCGGTAAAACGGATTGACTGTGCAGCCAGTTTATCAAGATTGGGCGTTTGCAGATCTTTTGATCCCATGAAACCAAAATCGGCATAGCCTGCATCATCGATCAAAATAACAATGATGTTTGGCTTTGCATTGACAGTATCTTTTTTAAACCCGCAACTAATGATAAAAAAAACCATCAAGCTGAAAGCCAGTAATGAACCGGCTACATAAACACTGCGCTTTTTTTTATCGCTTGATTGAATAAATTTCATTTCTATGTCTGTATGCTGTTAACTATTTTCAGATAGCTTACTGCTATTTCTGTTGTGATTTCTTTTCACGTTCGTACTGTTCTTCCTGGTTCAAGCCATAGAAAAGTGGAGCAACAGTATTGGCTTCCCATCTTTTTCGTTGTTGTTCGAAAACACTCATCATCTTCGCATCATCAACTTTGGTTTTTTCTTCTATGTCTGCTTTCAAATTATAAAGAGTGAAACTCGAATCTCTTAGAATCACTTCTTTAAACCCAGACTGATGAAGTACTGCATAGTTCTTTTGATCAAACTGTCGCCAAAACAGATATTCATGTGGCGAACCTTGTTTTGCTCCCTTGAGATATGGCAAGAGGTTTACACCATCTAACTCATTTTTTGGTGCTAACGCTTTCCCGATGTTAGCAGCAATGGTTGCAAAAATGTCTAACGAAATAACCGGTTGTCCATAGTTGGTATTTGCTTTGATCTGCTTAGGCCATTGCATTGCAAACGGCACTCTGATTCCACCTTCAAAAAGAGAACCTTTGCCTGCACGCAACGGACCATTATCGCTGCCATTATCAGCTTCAGGTCCGCCATTATCCGATAGAAAAATAACAATAGTATTTTCTGTAAGATTTAGTTGCTGCAGTTTATCCAACACCGTACCTACTCCATCGTCAACTGCACTCACCATGGCTGCATAGGTTTTTCGCTTTGGATTTTTGATGTTATCAAAACGACTCAAATATTTTGGAGTAGCCTGTAACGGCGAATGTGGTGCATTGTATGCGAGGTAAAGAAAGAACGGTTGTTGCTTGTTACGCTCAATGAAGGAAACAGCTTCTCTTGATAAAGCATCGGTTAAATAGTCACTTTCTTCTACAAGTTTTTCATTGCGTATAAGTTTGGTACGATAACTCTCTCCTTCGTTTTTTGCACTATCCTGATTTACGATCGTATATTCTTCCGGCAGATAGCGATGTCCTCCTCCGAGAAATCCAAAAAATTCATTGAAGCCTCTGTTCCATGGTCGGAATTTTTGATGCACACCCAGATGCCATTTACCAATGCCCATTGTATTGTAACCGTTTTGCTTTAACAGTTCCGGCAATGTTTGTTCAGTAAGCGGAAGACCAATTGTCGCATCGAATGGACGATACAAGGGATTACGGCTATACCCAAAACGATCCTGGTATCTGCCTGTAATTAAACCTGCACGACTTGGTGCACACACTGCATAACTTACATAACCATTCGTAAACACAACACCGCTTTTTGCAATGCGATCTATGTTTGGCGTAGGAATATCTTTACAACCATTAAAACCAACATCAGCATAACCCTGATCATCGGTAAGAATAATAATGACGTTGGGTCTGCCTTCGTTTTTTTCAAATTCCACAGTTGACTTCTTTGTAAATGCAAAAGCAAGTACAAGAAGAATAATACCAGATGCCCACATACCACTTTCTTGAATTCGTTTTTTATCCACTGCTGATAATTTTAATTTATTGTTCGATTACTTCAATAGCACCCATATCAGGTTGCCCTTTGATCTTATTTCCCAAAATGTCGTGTGCAACGTTTAAACCAATGCGAACACCAATACTATCGTTTGGAATTGCCTGGATTGATATTCCCTTATTTCGTATGAGCTTATTATTGGAAGGCATATAATCTTTTAACTGCAAACCAGCTTTCTTGATGAAGCCGGGATCGCCAATTACCGGTGCTGCATCCTGTAAAGGAACATCGGTTGGCCAGTTATCAGCTCTTAAAAACAAATTGTTTTTAAAGAAAACATTCGGCACACCATCAACATCCACTTCTTTCTTTTTCTGATCACCCGCAACCATTTGTGCTGCTCCTTCAAAATAAAAAATGTTATTGGTAATCAATACCCCATCTGCACTGCTGCTCACTGCTATCTTGGGAATAATATTGGCAGCAACATAAATGGTATTGTTGTAGAAATAGCTGTTGTACGGACCTGCATTCTTCTTTTGATCCCCTTGGTAACCACTCAGCCAGAAAATTTTTCCTTCCTGAAATGCGCCATTGACTCCTTTCACACGATAACCATCATTAATGCTGATGTTATAGCGATAAGCACAGTTGTAGTTGTTGCCGAGAATTTCACAAAAGCCACCGGCATTGTTTGCACTTACATTATACTGTATTATTACATCATTACAATTGTAATCAATATGTACACCTGCAGAATCGCCGGGGCCGTTAGCATTTTCAAAGCGATTGTGTTCAATCACAATGTTGCTGCAACTCCATGTCCACAAACCACTACCCCGGCCCCAGTTTCTGCTATCTGTCGTTGAACCTGAATGATCAATTTTATTATGATGAATATGTCCGTCTGTTACACCGGAGAACTGCATACCCGGCCCACCAGTTTGGTACACCTTGCATTCAGCAATTTCCAATTGTTGAATACTGTTAACTGAACCAGTTGCTTTTATTCCTGTATGACTTACATTAAAAACCTCGCACTTCAATATTTTTATATTGGCTAATCGTCCGGCTTTTGTATTATTGATGACACGAATTCCCCAGCCGTAGCTCTGTGTACCATTTGCTGTTTTTATTTCAGCAGCTGAACGTGTAAAGCCTCTTGGATTATAATACACATCATGCACAAAAACATCATTCAACTTTATACTTTCAAATAGTTCGTCTTTTGTTACTTCAACCAATATACCGCAACGCATTTCCGCTTTGCTGGCTGTTGTACTTTTTTGATAAGGTAACAGACCAGTCAATTCAATTCCGCTTACCTGTATGAAAGAAGAATTTTGGATCAACAATGCATTTAATTCTTCACCCGCATCGATAACAGGTTTTGCTTTACTTCCTTTAAATGAGTAACTGCTGATAACAACAGGATGTTGGGCACTGCCTTTTATATTGATGAGCGACAACATGCCCGTAAATTTTTGTCCTGTTGCAAAAAGGATGGAATCGCCGGGTTTTAATTGAATTGACTTTAAAGGCAAAATAGTTTTCCACGACTTCGTTGGGCTGATTCCCTTATTGGAATCATTACCAATAACTGAGTTGATATAATAATTGGCGGCATTTACAGTATAGCTAAAACAGAGAGCCATTAAAAGAAATAAAAGAAAAGTACTTAGTTTCATTCAATAAAGATTTTCTGTATTTAAAATTTCACTACTACAGAATTAATTAATATTTAAATGTATGATTACAATGAATCGGCTTCGGTAACAAAGGGTTCAGGAAAGAGGTATAAATGTGTCAAAGTAATGAAACAGACTGCGTTAATAAGGTGATGATTAAAAGTTCCGGGGTAAAAACCGAGCCTTTTCGATTTGATAAACTTTTGTGGTGTGATTTTGAAATCTAAGCAGAAACTATTTTGTAAAATCAGTTCTGTTTCTTAAATGACTTAACAGATTTTCCGTACTCTCCTTATTCATACATGAATAAAAAAGGCAATTCAGATTGAATTACCTTTTTTAAACTTATTGCAACTAAATTAGTTCCACTTAACAGTTTGATCTCTTCCATTTAGGATAAATTGAACGAGACCTTGCTCTTTTAAAACTTTCACGTTTGCTAACGGCAGTAGTTCCGCATCAGTCCATTTCTCACCCGATTTTTTCCACAACATCAATGTGAAAAATACAAATTCTTTTTGGGGATTTAACTGCTGTGAAACATTGATGACCATACTTTCCGTACTCTGAGGATGTACATTGGCCGTGGCAATTGCTTTCGCATTCTTCCAATCTTTTACAGGAATCAGTGCTAATTGATATTCACCATTATCGATGATCGTAACTTTATAACCTTTTACTTTTCGTGTAACAATTGTAACAGGTTTCTTGAGTTTCGGTAATGCATAGTGGCCTAAACGAATTTCTGTTGCTGTATCGCTTGTTACTTTATCAATACGGAGAATACCATTTGGCAATGGCATATCAGCCAACTGAAATTTGACGTTATTGTTTGTTTCAAGTACGACATCACGATAATAAATTCCGTTCTCAAACTTTTTAAAATCATACAAGCGTAGCGGCTCCCATTCATTCTTTTTATTAAGGACGATGTAGTTCATGGCTACAACCCCTGCAACACTATCGGCCTGCCAGGGAAAAGCACTGTTGTAAGAAAGACGGTTGTAATTCTCACTTGCACGGAATGGCTCGTTTGCACCAATAGCTTTTACTTTACACCAGGCTCTTATCTCTGCTGCGCCTATATTTGGATAATCGGTGATGAGAATATTTGAATTATCCTGCAGTTTATTGTACACATTTCCTTTCTGCATTTCTTTTTCCCAGGCACCTTCATTTTCAGTTGCTGTCCAGAACGGATTGTTTTCAGGAATCATCAACGCAACAAAAGCTTTACCCATCCAGTAAGCCGAACCACGGCAACTGTAAGGCTGCACAGCCGGTTCAAATGCGCCGTAAAAACCAAGCGTTGGAACATTGTCTTGCAAAAATTCCGGATGCTTTAGGAATTGTAGCATTACGCTTGAAGATATTCTCCGCATCCAACCATAATTAATAGTGGGATCATTTTCATAACCCATTAATGGAAATGGTGCAACAGAACCAATACGGTAACTCATACTTCTGCCCCACATCAGCATTTTCCCATCACGTCCAAACAAATAAGGATAGTTATTCTTTACGTCTTTAAAATTGTTCATGAACTTCTCGGCATATTCCGGATAATATTTCTTTCCAAAGTATTCGCTCCATACAGGGCCATACATTTGGAAAGCCCACATGCTGTAGTAATCATAAGCAGGCGCATCGTTGTACCAGCCATTGCCACGATAATGTGCCAATGATTTATCAAGGTATTCGATTAACAATTTTTCATTAACGATGTATCCTTTACTCTTGAAAAAACTTAAAACAAAAATGTTGAAGAACTTCCAGTTCGATGCAACTGTTTTTCCATCGCCATAACTGATCATCGTTGCAGCCAGTTTGTCTTTCTGTTCTTTCGTTAAAGGATCGAACAATACTTCCGGCGCATAAAACATAGAAACCGACAGTGCGCCAAACTCAACTAATATCTGGCTTGGGCCTCCACCTTTTGACTGTGGCTTAATGTAAGATGCACTTTTTGGATCAAGTAAATTCAATATTTGGTGACGATAGTAATCTGCTACTTTAATATTGTTGACAATAAGATTGGGATTTTCTTTTAGCAATGGTGCAGCAATAAATAATGTACGTACAAGTCCTTCCAATTTTTCTGTTGGCACCTGTGCTTCACTTCTCGGATAACTTTTACCAGGTTGTTTCGGGAACTTCATCGGGTCATCAAGCGAGTGAATATAACTGAATGCACCTTCCAGCAAATACATCGCCGCATCTTTCCAATGCTTTCTCGTCATACCCGTAAACGGACTTTTCTTAAAATCGGGAGCTGCAACCTTAAAAACCTTTTTGCTATTTTCATATTGTACAAAACCATGCGACTGCCCCTTTGCTACAAAACAGTTAAGAACCAAAGTAATGCACAGCAGCTTTTTTATAAAATTCCGCATCGTTACAAATTAATTTTTATTTAAGCGCCTGCACACCCTCATGCGTTGGCTTCACCTGTTTAATACTTCCATCAGTATTGAAACTCCATTTTATCAATACACACTTCACGGTTAAAACCTGCAGCCCTGCCCATGGTAATTCCTTTTGGATAATTAAACCGATGATAAACGAGATACCATTCGTCTTTACCCGGAATTTGCAGAATAGAGTTATGCCCTGTTGCATAGATCCCTGTTATTGTATCTTTTGCTATCACTAAATTATTTGCAGGAATACTGATTGGACCTAATGGCGATGCAGATGTGCCGTAACGCACATGATAGTTTTCACTACGAGTATCATCCTCGCTCCACATAAAATAATACAGCCCCTTACGGAAGAACACAGTTGTGCCTTCACGGAAGGTTCTGTCAACTTTGATCGTAGTCAAGGTTTCCTTTTTCAGTGAAATCATATCCTCATTTAATTCTGCAACAGCCATATAACCATTACCCCAATACAAATAACTCTTCCCTGTTTGCGGATCGGTGAATACTTCGGGATCAATTTCCTGTCCGCCTTTAATGCCTTCAGGTTTTTTATCAATTAATGCTTTGCCCATATCTGTAAATGGCCCTGCCGGATCATCAGCAACTGCTACACCAATTTTTTGTGCAGCTGTGAAATAATAAAAGTATTTGTACTGCCCGTTTACTTTCTTTTCAATAATGCAGGGAGCCCATGCATTGCGTTTAGCCCAGCTTACATCTTTGTTGAGATCAAGAATAACGCCTTCATCTTTCCAGTTCACGAGATCAACAGAAGAGAATGCTTTGAAATACGTTCCTGACCATCCATCAAACCCATCACTTGTTGGATAGATGTAATACTTTTTTGTTTTTTCCGAATACATCACATCCGGATCAGCGAAGTAACCTTCGAGTACAGGATTGTGATTTTCTTTCGCAATTACTTTCCATGGGTGTGGTTGCTGTCCTTTAATATTCACCACATACTTTACAGCGGCCTTTGTAAAATCCTGAGCTGTTGCTGGCGAAACAGTTGTTGCAGGTAATAATCGGAAGGCCGGATTAAATGCTTTGAGATTTGTACCTGGTTTTACTGAGAGATAAACAGTTTTGTTCAGCGTATCAACTCTTGTGTTGATCTTCTTGATTTGTTTCGATGCAGCATTACCCAACACATCTTCTGCTGCTCCCCACTTCTTCATCAAACGTTCTGCTTCTGCAGCAGTAATAGGCATCACCGTTCCATGACGTGGATGAAAATTCATATTCACTTCCTCGTCAATCACCGTAAATGTTTTCAGGTCTTTTGTTTGGGTGAATTGATATTTCCCTTTGGTGTACACATCATACATCAAAATATAGCCTTCACCATTGTTCAGTTTAAATACGCCTGCACCTTCAACCGGATCTTTTGTTTGCTGTACATATTTATCCTGCAACACATAACCTTCGGTTAATTTATCTGATACGGCAATTTTAATACCTGCACCCTCGCCTTCTGTTTTAAAGAACAAATGATACTTGCCATCCTTCAACACAATATCACCATCAATGCATGAACCATTTGTTGGGCTGAAGAATAATTGCTTGGGTTCAGTTTCCAAATCGGTAAATTCAGCATTAGCATAGGCATAGTAAATAATGTCGGAGCCTTTGCCATGCTTCATCGACCAATAGATCATATACTTCTTTGCCTTTGGATCATAAATGGTTTGCGGTGCCCATACACGCAACAAACTATCATTACCTGCAAAACGTTTTTGCATATTGATGATGCTGGACGACCAGTTAATAAGATCGGTTGACTTGAGTAACACCATTGCCCTGTTGGAGTTCCAGCCATTGGCAGAAACCATATCGGTTACCACCATGTAAAAAGTTTTACCATCAGCACCACGCAGAATATGTGGATCACGCACACCACCTGTTTCACTGATTCTGGAAGATTGAATAACAGGCTTATTACCGTTCAATGCACGAAAATTATATCCATCACTACTGATTGCAAATTTTATCTGCTCATCGGCCTTTGCATTTCCGGTAAAATAAGTAAACAGGTACGCTTTGTATTGTGCAGATGCAACACCCGAAAATAAAATAACTGAACAAAGTGCTGATAATATTCTCTTACTGTAAGTCAGATTCATATTGATTATTTCTTCTGGTAAACCCGAACGTAATCTATTTCAAATTTCTGAGGAAAGGTTGTTCCTGTAATATCGCCACCATTCATACCACCCATTGCAAGATTCAACAGCATGTAATGTTTTTGTTTGAAGGGATTAAAACCGCTGCCATCCTTGTTCACCAACTTATCCAAGCTTACTTTATTCAACAACTGCTCATCGCAATACAACGCAATAAACTCTTCCGTCCAATCCATTCTCCAAATATGAAACTTGCTTGCCCAAGCTGCTCCACCCAATGAATCTGTTTTAAATGTATTGCTAAACCATTGTGCTTTACGGTCACTGCCTAAACAAGCAATATTTGCCAGCATCATACCACGATAATATTCCATGATATCGATCTCTCCATTTGCTGGCCAACCTTTGTCAACTCCCAATGTCCACCATGCAGGCCACATGCCGTTACTGATATCAATTTTTGCACGCAATTCAAAACGACCGTACAGCCAACTTTGCTTTCCTCTTGTAAGTAAACAGGATGATGTGTATTGAATGGTTGACCGGTTTGTTCGCCAGCTCCTGCTGTTTTCTTTGTAAGCAGGATTTGGTTTTTCTTCCCTGCGTGCTTCGATCAGCAGCAAGCCTTTTCCAACACTTGCATTCTCAGGTTGATACCATTGTAACTCTTCATTTCGTACAAATCCGTATTCGTAATTCCAGTTGGCGGTATCAGGTTTACCCTTTCGGTTAAACTCATCGGCCCACACTAATGTATAACCATCCGGAGTGACGGTTGTTTGTTTCGTTTTTACGGCTGCATGCCTGTTACATGCTGCAACGAGCAGGAATATGAAAATGAAATTACAATAGCGAGCGATCATGATTTTTAATTCAATAAACGAATGATATAACTATAACTGTACTTCTTCTCTGTTAAACGATATTCAGGATGAGGTAATGCGCCCCAGCTATCATCGCCACCAACACCACGTTGTTTGTAATCTATTTGCAGATATACACTATTATCCGGACGCAGATCACTTGGGTGCTGTTGCTTCTTCGTCATACCGGGGTCCATACTTTCTGTTGAATAAGGTAACGCACTAAAACAAATTGGCTGTACCCCTTCAATAGAAAAACCACGCCCAAACCTATTTGTAAGCGATACCCAACGCACATCAGTTTTATATCCATTCTCCTGTGGCCGGATATAGTTGGATGTAAACTGATTCTTTACATTAGCATTGTATAATCCAACAAAAGAAGATGTTTTACGGTCGCTGTAATTCTCCCATGGGCCACGGCCATAGTATTGCAAGCTGTCGAACATCAGCGGCAATTGCATGCGCATGCCAAAACGTGGCAACTCAGGCAAATCTCTTCCACTCATATCCATACTTGCAGTTAGCTTAATACTACCATCGTTCTGTATAAAATACTCAATGGTATAAGGAACTGCAATGCCTGTTAATTCATATTCTACTTTAATTGCCAATCCTTCATTTGTTTGCTCACCTAAAACTACATTCTTCACTTTTTTTGTTTGATGTGCCGAACGCCAGATACCGAGATTAGACGGCATGTTGCTGCCAAAGTCATTATCAGTTGGTGCACGCCAGAAATAAGGTTCCGGAAAACGATTCAGCTGCATACCATCTTTCATACGGTAATTTCTTACAGCACCTGTTTTCAAATCAAATTCACCTGTTACATTACCTGCTGAAAAACTCAACCTCCCGTTTTCATTCTTTACCTGCAGGCTTCCGGTTACAGGTTTACGATTTGCAAAGTAATCGCCACTCAACTTAAATTGCTCTCGTGCAATTTCATGTGCCACAGGCAACATGACAGTTGTACTTCTTGCCGAAATAGTTGCATATACACTTACAAAATACTCGCCGGCATCCTGTAATTTATCTGCAGGTAACGGAATCTTTACATCTTTACTTGTGTGAGGAGCAGCATCAACATTAAATGTACCTGTATGAATGACTGTTCCGTTTTTTGTCAACGTACATACAAAATCATACTCTTTCAGATTTGTAAAATTGAAATGGTTACTTAATGTAATAATACCTGTACTGATGTCTTTTGCTGAGAAAAGAATATCCTGGTACACTTTCTTTACTTCATATAAACCGGGATGTGGAGTACGGTTAGCAGCAATCAAACCATTTGAACAAAAGTTCTCATCGTTATGCAAATTATAACTGCCAAGATCGCCGCCATAAGCCCAAAATATATTCCCGCTTTTGTCTGTTTGTTTATAACCCTGATCAACCCAATCCCAAATAAAACCACCCTGCATGTGCGGACTGTTTCTGATAATATCGAAATACTCCTGGAAGTTTCCATTGCTATTGCCCATTGCATGCGAATACTCGCACATAATATACGGACGTGTTTTTGTTTTGCTTTGCGCATAACGCTTCATATCACTTACTCTCGGATACATCGGACAAACAATATCTGTATTCCAATCTTCGCCTGCCTGTTCAAACTGTACCGGACGACTTTTATCCCGTTCTTTAATCCATTTATATCCATCATGAAAAACCTGGCCATTACCACATTCGTTTCCTAAACTCCAGATGATGATGGATGCATGGTTCTTATCACGCTCCACCATACGCTTCATACGATCTAAATGCGCTGGGGCCCATTCAGGTAAATATGCAGGATGTTTTGATTTATCGAATGATGATTGAAACTCTGCACCCATTCCATGCGTTTCAATATTTGCTTCATCAACTAAATACAGGCCATATTCATCGCAGAGTTTGTACCACAAAGGATCGTTGGGATAGTGTGACAAACGAACAGCATTCACGTTAAACTGCTTCATCAGTTTAATGTCTTTCAGCATTAACTCCTTTGAAGTAGTATGCCCTGTAACATCATCATGTTCGTGCCTGTTTACGCCATGCACTTCAATAGCCATACCGTTTACAAGCAGTTGTGCATTCTTAATTTCAACTTTTCTGAAACCAACTTTAGCCCCTGTGTATGTTGCAAACACAATACCTGTACCGTTAGCATTGGTAATAATACAATCGTATAGATTGGGTGTTTCACCTGTCCACTTTAATACATTTTTAATTGTTCCGGCAAATGAAACAGTTTGCAAACTGTCGGTACCCAACACATAATTTTTACTTTGGGTAAATACTTTCTTGCCCTGTTTATCAATTAACGTAACGGTTAACACGCCTGTATTTAATTTATTACCTGCAAACTGGCGAACATCAACATCAGCAGTAAACAAACCGTTTTTATATTGAGCATCGAGATCGGCCTTTAGAAAATAATCCCAAACAGTTGCTTTCGGCATGGCGAATAAAAATACATCACGTTCAATACCACTCAAACGCCAAAAGTCCTGGTCTTCTAAATAACTTCCATCATGCCATCGGAACACTTGTACCGCTAACAGGTTCTTTCCTTTTTGCAAATATTTTGTGATATTAAATTCAGCGGCTGTTTTTGAAGCTTTAGTCATACCTACTTTCTGTCCGTTCACATACACAAATGCACAACCTGTGATTGAACCAAAATGCAAAAGCACTTCGTTACCACTCCAATTTTCAGGAACAGTAAATTCCTTACGGTATGTCCCAACAGGATTATTCTCTCCGATATAAGGAGGATTTTTTGGATGAGGGTAAACTATATTGGTGTAGATAGGAACACCGAAACCCTGTAACTCCCAGTTGGATGGAACTGCAATATCGTTCCAGGCTACTGCTATTCAGATCGGTGCGATAAAAATCCTTGATGCGATCAGCATGCTTTGCTGTGTAATCAAATTTCCAGGTACCATTTAGTGATTGAAAGAAAGGCGACTTACTGTAATCATCTGTAATTACATCTTGTTGCGATTCAAACAACATAAAGCCTGTATGCGGTACTTCTTTATTTACATCAAGCAACTGCGGATTCTCCCAATCATTTGCTTTGCCTTGCGAAAAAATATTACTTACAAAAAGTATCGATACTATTGCTAACCTAACTACTCTGCTGAACATAACTACTATTTAAAACTGTTTGCTTATTGAATTACTTATTAAAAAAATCAAGCTTCCATTCCGGCAACCATTCAACTATGGGCAATCCGTTTTCAAATTGCACAGGCAACCAGAGGTAACGACTGTCTTTTAAATTCTTGGGATTCCATTGATCGGCCAGAAAAACAAAGGCATCTTTTTTCCCTTGTATGGGTAAGATATAAGTTGATTGTCCGTTGAATGTTTTGCTTGCATTCTCTCCTTTCATGGGATTGATGTTTGATTCAACCCAAGGCCCCCACATAGATGTAGCTATATGCAAACTTGCTTTGTTGGGATCCCAACCAGTGCATCCACTGGTAATTAAATGATATTTGCCTTTGTACTTCAGTAACGCAGGCGCTTCACGATGATTGGCAAATAATAATTGGTCTTGTGTGGTTACGTTCAAAAAATCATCGCTGAGTTTTACTAAACGCAGATCATAATTTTCACGGGATGAATACATGAGATAAGCCGAACCATCATCATCTTTATACAGCGTCATATCTCTTGACATATTTCCATTGGGGCGAAAGCTGTGAACGAATGTATATGGACCTGTGACTTTATCACTCACTGCTACTCCTGCCCTTGCTGCTCGATAACCCTGGCCACGTAATTCCAAATGAAAGTACATGACATATTTTCTTGTTTTTTCATTGTACAAAACTTTAGGTCGTTCCATTACACAACCTCTTGTTATATCACTTAATGTATCGTTTTGATCTTGTGCAAGTGCCACAGCTTCATAATTCCATTGGCAGAGATCTTTAGATGAATATACATTCACACCTTCTGATGCAGAACGTCCACGTTTTTCACCAAACCAATAGTAAGCCCCATTTGAATAAATCACTCCACCACCGTGAGCATTGATGATCTCTCCTTTTGTATCGTACCAAACGGCACCAGGCTGAATTACCTGCTTGTCCATTTCACTCTGTGCGAATAAATATTGCTGTGTAAAGCAAAAAAGAATGCAAAGTGAAAGCTGCTGTATGATTTTATTTGTTTTCATTATAATTATTGCCTTGAGAAAATTGAAACCGGTTGTAGAAACAGCCGGTTATTGATTAACTGCTGATATGAAACTGCTCCTTTAATTATTTCTTTGCTTCGGCGAAACGAACCATTTCGCAAGCTGCTAATAAAAATGCGCCTACACCGAAATTGGCTGTAGAGTTCTTATCAACCACTTGTCCTGGAATTGCTCGTTCACCAATTGGTTGCACATAACCTATTTTACCATCGGGCTGCATGGCGATATTTTTTAAATAACTCCAGCCTTTTAATGCAACTGATGCGTATTCTGCTTTGTTCAAATAACCATTGTTCATTCCCCATAAATAAGCATAGGTAAAAAATGCAGTGCCGCTTGTTTCATAACCGGGTGCATGTGCAGTATCCAATATGCTTCTTGTCCAGTGCCCCTCTGACTGTTGCTGTTTTTTTAATGCAGCAGCCATGCCTTTAAATTTTTCTACATACTCGTTGTAGTGTGTATCATCCTTTGGCAAGTCCTGTAACACTTTTGCAAGACCCGCAAACACCCAACCGTTACCTCTTGCCCAAAAATCTTTCTTACCATTGGAGCTTTTATGTTTTGGATATACATACTTCGCATCTCGGTAGTATATTTTTTCATCAACATCATACATAATGCTGTTGGCGTAAGTATAATACTCGTAGAGTTTATCGAGGTAAATTTTATCACCTGTAAGTTTATACATCTTCGTCATTACAGGCATCACCATGTATAAACCATCGGCCCACCACCAGTATTTATTTTCAGATTGTACTCACCTGGTAGCTCATCACTTCTTTTGCACGGGCTACTTTTATTTCTTCCGGTTGCAGGTTATAGAGATCAATATAGGTTTGAAAACAGATCTGCCAATCGCCAAACAACACATACTCATCCTTCTCACCATAATTGAATTTCCATTCTGCTTTATTTGTACTCTTAGCGCCCTGCCATTGATTTTTTATAGCCCATGCTTCAGAATAGTTCTTATACGTTTCATTCTTTGTGAGTGCATAGGCTTCCATATTCCCTGTATGGTAGGCCGCATGATCCCAGAAAGCACGACCATGTACAGGATTGTTTGTTTGCCAGTAAGCATTCACTTTATCAATGATCTTTAAAACATCTTCTTTAGCATCCGTTTTTTCAGCAATTGTTTTTTTTGATGAGTTGCATGAACTGACTAAAATAGTCAGCAAGGAAACTATCATGATATTCACTTTAAACGGAGCAGGTTTCATTTGCTTGATTTAGTTTTTAAGACTCCATTCCAACACACGAACCATTTGCGGCGCAGTATTTACTACGCCATAGTCATCAGCTTGTCTTACCTGCTGTGCAAACAAATGCAGTTGCTGTTTTATTTTCCACAACTCAGTATCATATGTCGGCTCCCAGCCTCCCATCCCATTAGTTGTAAGATCGATCAGTTTCCATTTTGTTTTTTGCTGTATAGTACCACACGCAATCGATACTTTATTTCCACGCTCTGCATCACGAAACACAAGAAGAATTTGTTTTTTCTTTCCGCTACCTGCACATAATACCTGCGGCCTTGCAATTGGTATCTGTTTTGTGCCTTGACCACTCAGGCTAAAATTTGTTTTGCGAAAACCAAGATCGGTTTGTTGCCAGCCTTTTGCAGACTTCGTGATGAGTTTATATTGCGGAACATTGTTTTCTCCTTTCCAGTATGTGGCGATAACAGGATTACCATCAACATCTGTTGTCATTGATGTTTGGTTAATAAGTTCACTGCTTTGCGGAATTGTACAAACTTTCTCTGCTGTTGCCATACGGATCGGCAGTTGATACATTTCACCGGTTGACTTTTGCCAACTGTGGCCACCATCTTTTGACAGGGCATAACTCATATCATGATTACTTGCCACATCAGGGCTTTCTCTCCATACCCATGAAACATGGATGTATCCTTTGGCATCAACACAAGCCTGCCAATATGCATTGCGTATATTTTCACCATCGATCAAATTTGTTTGTATGCGGCTCCATTGTTGTTTATCAACATCGTACCGGTTCATCACCATATTGCCGTTACCCGATCCCCCATCTCTGTAAAAAAACAACAGATCACCATTTGCCAAATGATAAAATTCAGGGTAAGTCAATTTACTTTCATCGGCTCCAATCATTTGCATTTTCTCAGTTAAATCCAATGACAGTGGTTCTTTGCTTTTCACATACCGCAACGGATGATTGTGATGATCCCATGCCATGTGCAGGTAACCCTTACCATCTACTGCAATACTGATGCTGTTATGTGCATCTTTAATATTGCCTTTATAAATAGTACGTTTTAATTGCCATGTTTGTTCGCCAATAGTTCGCTTACCAACAACAACAAAACCTTCAGCATCGTAATAACTGATAAACTGAGTATTCTGATAAGTAACCAACGAATTTTTTCTGAATGCAACTGTGTTAACAGTATTACCAGCCCAACCTTCGGCCACATCAACAAATCGTGCATTTTGTGCAGCAGGTTGCGCAATTGCAAAAAAAGAATGCAGCTGAAAGACGAACAGAATTAAGAGGTAATACCTGATCTTCATAATTATTATTTTTTACCACCCAGGGTTTTGCAACATGGCTGGCATTTTATTGATCTCAGCATCTGGTAAAGGCATCAGATACATTTCAGGACGGAAGTTATGACGACGAATTGATGATCGGCGTTCGTAAGTATAACTTGCATTGGAATTTTTCGTGATCTTCATCACGTTGTTAAATTTGTTATTCGTTACCATTGCAATTTTCCACCTGCGTATATCATGCCAGCGATGATCCTCAAACGCCAGCTCTATTCTGCGTTCGTTGCGGATCACTTCACGCATTTCTTCTTTTGTCATTGCATCTTTCAACCCATATAAATTGCCAGGGCCGGGATCAATACCTGCCCGCTGTCTTAACTCAATCAATTTTGGATAGGCAAGAGCAGTTTGTCCTGCTTCGTTGATCGCTTCTGCATAATTCAACAATACTTCTGCATAACGAATCAAAGGCCAGGCTCTGTTTGTGTTGGCGCTGCTGTTGGCACTGATCATCGAGTCGCACATTTTACGACTGAAGTAACCGGTTGTTGTTCCCGCATCAAATGCATCGATGGTTTGTGTTGGTGCAGGAATTGTTCCGGTACCATTTACAAACGTATAAACGGGCGATAACCCACCTGTACTATTGAAATAACTTGAGCCATTGAAAATAATGGAGTAATTGAATCGTGGATCACGGTTAGCATAAGGATTTGTTGCACTGTAACCTGATGCCACATTTACACTACCATCTGCATTGAGTGGTTGCAAACCATTTTTCATTGGGAAACAATCAACGAGGTCTTGTGTTGGTAATGAACGGTTGGTACTTCCACCTCTTGTACGTGGGTTATAAAAACCCTCAAAATCTCTGTTCGCCGGTCGGTAGTAACCAAAAATGTATTCAGGATTTACACGTTGCAAAAACAAATTATAAAAACCATAACCAGGCTTTGTAGCATTATCAACCATTAACGAATAAGTTCCTGTGTTGATAACAGCATTTGCAGCATCAGCAGCGGCCTGCCAGTAAGTTGTGCTTGCAGCTGGATAACTCACAATTGCTTCAGCAGGATGACCCGGTATAATGCAACCGCCATTGAACAAAGGACTTGCGGCATACAACAATGCTCTTGATTTTAATGCAAGACAAGCTCCTTTTGTTACACGACCATAGTCAATATCATTAACATATGATTCCGGTAAGAGTGCAGCTGCTTTATCTAACTCTTCAGAAATATACTTGATAGTATTTGCAAAAGTTTCTCTTGGCAAATTAATGAGATCATCTTTACCATATACAACATCACCTACAACAGGAACGCCGCCATAAGCAATCATCAGTTGTGTGTAATACCATGCACGTAAGAAAAGAATTTCTCCCTTTACCCTCGATTGCAATGTTTCAGAAAGTGGTGTTGAGGGCAACTTAGCCAACAACACATTAACCCGTCTGATATTAAAATAAGGCGTATTCCAGAAGTCGCCAACAATTCCTCTTGTATTATAAGTAGTAGGCGAAATAGAACCGTTGTATAATATAACAGCAATTTGAGCTACACCAGACAATGTATATTCTGCATCATCAGTTGCCTGTTCGGTGTTACCATGCGAATCCCAACGGCCTTTGTTAAAACTAAACGCAATATCAGAATAGATTCCGGTTAAAAAAGCCATTGTTCTTGCACTATCTGTAAACACAAGCTCTTCACTGAGTGAGATCGCTTGTCCATCGAGAAACGCATTTTGCTTTTTACAAGCCTGTAAGCTTGAAAGCAGAACGATTAAAAAAAGTATCTTCTTCATATCTTACTGATTTCTGATTGAATTAAAAGGTGATGCTTACGCCAAAGTTGACAGTTCGTTGAGGCGGATAAATTGTACGATCTGTATTTGTACTGATCTCCGGATCAAATTCATACAACTTGTCAAGCTTTGTCCATGTTATAAGATTATATCCGTTTGAATAGATCCTGATGTTATCCACGTTCAAACGCTTGATCCATTTTTGGGGAATTGTATAACCGATCTCAGCTGTTTTTAAGCGCAGGTAATTGCCTGATATAAAATAGAAGGTTGATGGAAACCCAAGTGCATCACTTACTCCTGCTCCCAATGTTAAACGTGGGAAGCGGGCATTATCTCCCAATTCAGGTGTCCAGCTATATTTATGAATTTCCTGCATGTTTGATGAGAACGGACGAATGGCTTCTGCCACAGCTCTTACATTAAAATTCATAGCACCCTGGAAAAATGTGTTCACAGAGAATCCTTTATAGGTAAAGCCGATCTGGAAACCATACGTTGTATTGGGCACATTTGAATAGCCGGCTACTTCCTGATCAAAGCCATCAATCTTACCATCTTTATTCAAGTCGGCATATTTTAAATCACCGGGGTAAGCCTGTTGTGCAGTTTTAGGACTGTTTGCAATATCTGCACTATCCTTGTAGAATCCAATAAACCGGTACACACGTTGCATACCAATACTGTTACCGGTATATGCCTGGTACTTATTAGGGAAGGTTGGTTCGTCCTGGAAGATGATCTTATTTTTTGCAACTGAGTAGGTTGCTTTGAAACGATACTGAAAATCACGACCAATCTTTCCGTTATAATTCAACTCAATTTCATATCCTGCATTGTCAACAATACCTAAGTTAACCGGCGGCAGGTTTTGACCGATAACTGCAGAAACAGTTCCTCTTGTTGTTAAAATATCATAACGCTGGTTTTTAAAATATTCAATTGTACCAGATAGCTTGTTGCCAAACAAACCAAAGTCTAAACCAATATCCAGTTTCTTTTCTTTCTCCCAGGTTACCTGGTCGTTACCCAATGTTCCTTCACGTATGCCGTTGAAATTATTGCTTACCGTACCAAAGTTGATGGCTCCTGAATTACTCCAGGTTGGTAAGTAGTAGTAATTGAAATTGCTGCCAATTTTATCGTTACCTACTACACCATACGAAGCACGAAGTTTCAGGTTATTGATGCTGCTGATATTTTCTTTGATGAAATTTTCTTTTGCAATATTCCAGCCAACAGATGCTGCCGGGAATAAACCAAAGCGGTTATCTTTTGCAAAACGATCTGATCCGTTATATGCTGTATTGAACTCGGCGAGGTATTTCTCTTTATAGTTATAACCTATACGACCGGTAAATCCACGATAGTTATTTGGTATAAAATTATAAATGCTGTTAGAGCTGAAACGAATATCAGTGCCCTGGCTATACAATGCCAAACCGTAAATATGATGTTTGCCAAATGTTCTGTCGTAATTTAAAATACCCTGTAACGTTAGTGTACGTATGGTGCTACCTGCACCATAGCCGCTAAAGAAACGGCGCACACGGTATACATTTGGGTCTCTTGGTGTGTATTTATAAGAAGATGTTGCAGAATCATAAGAAGGTATGAATGATGGAAACTGATCTCTTGTCATACTTCTTGAATAACCATAACTGCTTGCATAGGCAATCGTTCCTTTTAAGGAAAGTCCTTTTGTAAGAAAGTCGAGCTTTTGTGTAGCCGTTGTAATTAAGTTCATGTTATTTTCATAATTACGGTTGTAGCCATACATGGTTAAACGACCTACAATATTGTTGGTGTTATAAGCAGTATTGTTGAAACCACCGTTTACCTGCCAGTTGCTGTAGCCATACGTTCCATCGGGATTCGTAACAGGATATGCAAATGGTGCTAAGGAATAAAAACTACTGTATTCGTAAAACACATCATTGTATCCAAATGCGCTACCTACGTTTGGTGTATTGATCTCACCAATATTGCCATACAGATCTAAACGCAAATCGGTTGTGTTGGTTACTTTAATATCGAGGTTACTGCGATAGTTGTAACGCATGTGATAGTAATTGCCATTTACATCCTGCGACTTACTGAAATTCTTCACCATACCATCCTGGAACAAACCGCCAAGTGATACAAAATATTTTACACGTTCAGTACCACCACTGATATCGAAGTTGGCTCTGTACTGTTTGCTGAATTGTTTAAATAACGTGCTGTACCAATCAACAGAAGGATGACCGTAAGGATCGGTTCCGTTTTTATAATGATCAAGAGCTGTTTGTGAAAAACGTGGCGTAAAGCCGGAGATAGGATTTATCTTATTATCGTTGATCTGGGCCTGGTTGTATAACGAAGCTGTTTCAAACGAATTCAGGTATTTTGGAATGCGGGTAGGTTGTTGCAAACTTGTTTCAAGTCGTGCAGAAATTTTTGGCGGACCAACCTTTCCTCGTCTTGTTGTAATGATCACCACACCATTTGCACCTTTTACACCATACACAGCAGTGGTAGATGCATCTTTTAAAATACTTAATGATTCAATTTCGTTTGGATCAATACGTGCAAACTGATCGTAGCTGAATTCAATATCATCTACAATAATCAGCGGAGCGTTAGAACCGGTGTTGTAAGAGCTTTGCCCACGAATAAAGAACTGTGCACCATCTGCACCGGGCCTGCCGGAAGGCTGTACCGAGAAGAAGCCGGGTAAGCGTCCAGCCAATGTATTTTGTAAACTGGCAGATGGATTATCACGTAACTCCTTACCTGCTACACTGCTTACCGAACCTGTTGATGTAACTTTCTTTTGCTTGGCATAACCAACAATCACCACATCTTCTAACCCACCTGCATCTGATTCTAATTTTATAGTTACGTTAGTTTGTGTTGCCACATTTACATCAACTTCAGTATAGCCAACCGCACTCACCACAATCACATTACCCTTACCTCTTAGTGTAAGTGTAAACCGACCATTGGCATCTGTAACAGTACCATTGCTTTTAAAATTCTTTTCAACCACGCTTGCACCAACAACAGCGCCGGAAGAGTCGGTTACCACACCGGTAACAACCCTGTTTTGTGCCTGCAGCAGCATTACTGCAAGGAGTTGAATAAAGAGTAGATAAAATATTTTTTTCATTGTAGATAATTTAAGCTGTTCGTTTTTGATTGATTACCACCCCTGGTTTTGAATAAGTGCTGTATTCTTTATCATTTCATCATAAGGAATCGGCATGTGATACAATTTCGGATCGAACTGAAGCGTACCTACCAGTACCTTCTCGTAAGTAAGTGTAGTGCCCGTTTTTGTGATCTTCATACCATACACCGGTGATGCTAAATCAACAACTGCTGTTTTCCATCTCCGCACATCCCAGAAACGATGTTCTTCAAATGCTAATTCAATACGACGTTCATTACGAACCAGCAGGCGCATTTCATCTTGTGTAATGCCTACTTTAATACCATATCTCGAATTAGTACCTGCAGTAATACCTGCCCTTCTTCTGATAAGACCAATTTGTGTTACAGCATCTTCTACACGGCCAACCTCGTTCAATGCTTCTGCATAACTCAACAAGGTTTCTGCATAGCGGAAAATAGGAAAGTTGTGACTTTGGTTTGAGTAAGTTGAACCCGTAGGAAAGTTGCCTAAAAATTTACGCAGGTAGTAACCTGTTTTTGTTTGCACAGCAGTAATGGATGTGTTGGGCTTATCTAAACCGCCTTCAAATGTTTCAACCGTACGACCCAACCAGGCATAACCATTGCGGAAAACAGTTACATCTAAACGTGGATCACGACTTGTATATGGATTACTGGCATTGTAACCCGATGCAACATTAACGGTTCCATCAGCATTAAAGGGTTGTTGACCATTTAACATCGGAAATGCATCTACAAAATTTTGTGTAGGACTTGTGAAACCCTGGCTTGCTGCAGTACCTGCAAAACCAATAGGTGCCTGTGTGTTTTCTAAACTTGTATTATTAGAACTTTGCTTTGCAAGAATGATCTCTGCATTTTTCTTTGTTGTAAATGTTGCAGCAAAGAAGTTTGGAGTGCCTGCATCGTTCAACTTATAATAAGCAAGGTTACGCAATTCTTCTGCTGCTGCTATTACTGCGTTCCAACGGTTTGCATCATAACTAACGTAACCGCTTAATGCTTTTTTGATGGGATCAGTTTCAAGTCCACCACCATTAAACAAAGGACTTGCAGCATATAACAACACACGGCATTTTAATGCAATAGCTGCACCACGTGGTACCCTGCCCCAATCACTATCAGTAATTGCTTCTTTACGTAAACTGTCTTTCACAATATCACACTCACTTACAATATAGTTTACACATTCAGCAAACGTATTACGTGGTATCTGCAAATTATCATCAAGTGTGAAAATTTTGTCGCCGATCATCGGTACACCACCATAACGTTTTAATAATTCGAAATACATCAATACACGAATGAAGCGTGCTTCTGCTCTCCAGTACTGGCGTGTAAGTCTTGCATTGGCTGCCGTTGTAGCATCGCTTTCTACAATGGGGACTTTATTAATGTTCTGCAAAAAGATATTGCAACGGCGAATGCCAGCATAGCTGTTCCCCCAATATGGATCAGGATTGCTTACCACACTTACACGACGGTTGGTATAATATTCAACCACTGTATTGTTACGGCTTGGCACAGCATCGCCACTTGCAGCATCTAAGAAATCGCCGCCAATACGGTTAAAGCCGCCTGGAATATAATTGTAGAGATCGTTGAGATTAAATGCAGCAACTGTACCCAAACGATCAAGCGTATCAAACACAAGATCGGAACCAAACCAATCTTTGGGAACAGTTTCCACTTTTTTACAACTGTTGGTAAACAATGTTAGCAGCAACAGACTGCAAAGAGCGGCTTTTAGTAATGAATTTCTTTTTTTCATACAGCAGAGTTTTACAGTTTAATGTTTATGCCAAAGTTTAACAAACGTTGCATGGGATAACTAAAGGCACTGATCACTTCCGGATCACGGCCATCCAATTCTTTTGATTGAACGGTGAAAAGATTGTAACCTCTAACAAACAAGCGTATATTATCTAGTTTAATACGTGTTAACCATTGTTGCGGTACATTGTAACCAAGTTCAATTTGCTTTAAGCGTGCGTAATCGCCGTTACGTAACCAGAAAGATGATTGCGCATGATTATTACCATTGCTACCAATGTTTACACGTGGATAAGTTGCTGTTGCAGCAGTAGCAGGTGTCCAGCGATTGAGATTGTTTTCATAAGCCTGGCCAAAACCGTTGTTCTGAAAAGCCCAGATACTTGAACCACCAACATAGACATCACGATTTGTTACGCCTTGAATGAGGGCACTAAAATCAAAGCCTTTATACTCTGCTCCCAACGATAAACCAAAGAAGACCAATGGTGCAAATTTTCTACCGATCTGTGTTACATCTAACTGATCAATAACACCATCTTTATTCAAATCTTTGTATTTAATATCACCAAGCTGTGCCGTATAACCAACTGTAGTTGCACTATTGCTGATCTCCTGTTGCGTTTGAAATAATCCATTTGCTACGTAACCAAATGTTTGACCAACGGCCCAGCCTGTACGATTCATCCAGTAATGTGGATATTGCACTTCATCCATATAAAGTATTTTGCTTCGCAACAAACTCATGTTGAGCAGGGCAAAATACTGCAAGCCAGCATTTGTTTTTTCCTGCCAGCCGAGTTTAAACTCAGCTCCCCTGTAACGATTCGTACCAATGTTTTCACGAGGATAAGTATTGCCGAGGAGAGCTGAACTGCGGCCACGTACCTGCAAAAGATCGTAAAACTTATTATTAAAATATTCAACAGAGAAAGTCAACCTGTTATTTAAGAAAGCTGCATCAATACCGGTATTGAATTTATTTGCTTTTTCAAAATCGATATTTGCATTTGCAAGTGGCTGTTCTGTAATTGCAGTTTGAGAACCTGCTGATGTACCAAAGAACACACTGCTTGCATCAAAGAAACGTTGATAGTAGCTGAAGTAACCCGGATCGTCCCAACCTGTTTTACCAAACGAACCGTATAGTTTTAAACGGCTGATAAAATTAGAAGAAGAGAGAAACTCTTCCCGATCCATATTCCATGCAAGCCCAACAGCAGGGAAGAAAGCACGTTTGAAGTCGCCTTCCGGAGGATAACGGTTAGAACCATTGTAACCAAATGCAGCTTCAGCCACATATTTCTCTTTAAAGTTGTAAGCAAACCGACCTGAGATACCGCTGATGGTATAAGGCAGATCGCCACCACTTACACTGTTGTCGCTGTTTGCAAGCACTAATGCGTTTACACCATGCTTTTCAGCAAATACTCTGTCGTAACCAAGTGAAAGTTCTGTATAGTTGCTGCGCCCCTGGTAAACAATACTGTTACCATTTGCCTGCGTACCGTTTACACCATATAAATTGTAGGTTACCGGATTTGTAGTTGTGATCATTTGATAAACCGCAAATGATTTACTGCGGTTAATGTCTTCAGATAAGGTGGCGTTGAAAGCTGTTTTTATCTGTGCCCATAAACCCGGAGTAATTACATCGAGTTTTTGTTTCAGGTAAAAATTAGCAAGCATATCACGCTTGTAGTTTAAGCGATAACCTGAACTGATCGTTTGCGCAAGAATATTATTCTGAAACTGGCTGTTACCGCCAAATGAACCGTTGACATTATAAACAGGATAAGAATTGTTGGGAGTGTTTAAGATAGAACCTAGGATCGACCCAGTTGTACTGCCAGGTTCATTGCCACTTAAAATACGTCCTAATAAATAAATACCACCACTGAGCGATTTGGTTACATTAATATCAACATTACTGCGTATAACGTAGGTTTTAAAATTATTGTTGGTATTGTATTTATTCAGATCGGAAGTAACAAGAAAGCCTGTTTGATTAACATGCTCCAATGAAACATAGTAACGGGCAAACCCATTACCGCCTGATGCATTTAAGCTGTACCTGTCGAAACGGGAATTGGGTTTTATCACCTGCTCTCTCCAATTTACATTTGGACGTCCGTAAGGATCGGTACCGTTTTTATACGCATCCAGATCGGCTTGTGTATAACGAAAAGGCAAACCATCATTCAACAATGCCTCGTTGTATAAAGTAGCATAGTCGTATGCATTCAACACTTTTGGTGCGCCCAACGATTGTTGAAAACTGGTTTGAGCAGTAAAAGAAATGCCTTGTGTTTCCGGCTTTCCTTTTTTTGTGGTGATGAGTAAAGCCCCGTTGCTGCCACGCATCCCCATCATAGCAGAACTAAGGGCATCTTTTTGCAGCGTTACGCTTTCTACATCTTCTAAATTAAAGATGGAAAGATTAGCCACAACTCCATCAATAATAACCAATGGATCTGTACCCCGCAGCGAAAGTGAAGCACCATCGTTACCGGGTTGCCCTGACGCCTGGAAAGAATAAAGCCCCGCCATGCGACCCGTTAAAGTGCTTTTAATACTCGTCACGGGTGATCTTAAGATATCATTTGAATACAACGCCTCTGTTGAAGTGGCGGTTAAATGTTTCGGCACGGTCGTATAAATAAGCTGGACCGGTGGTGGCGCTGGCGTACTATCCTTTTTTTCTTTGGTCTGGGCTAAGGCAATAGCGCCTGAGCAGAGAGTTAAAGCAAAAAGAAGCAGTGCCCTTTTGGGAAACTTTGTCATAATAGTAAGGTTTAAAGCCTTGTTTAGTTTGGTTGAGAGAGATATGTAACCGGGGTATAAAACACTTTTGTGAAACACAGCAAGCATCGGGTCCCGAAATTTGCAGAAGGATATCAACATATATGGCAGTTGAAGATTTAAGCAATCAGTTTTGAAATAAAATCCGGACTAAAAGTACATTCAGCAAGAGGGGTAAATGGGGGACTATGCAGTACAATAAGGGGGTAAATTCGTCTAATTTCGAAAAAACAGGGGGTAAAAGAAAGAAAATGCTTGCTCTGCTGCTTTATTTTTGGGAATAAGAACAGCCACCAAGACTTTTCAAATTTGAATCAGTAAACTTTGTATAGAGTCCTATTTCTTTAGCTTTTCATTCATCTTATAGTTCTTTCCCAGGTTTTTCCGGTACTTTTCAATGTACTCTGAAGGCTTCATGCCGAAGGTTTTTGTAAACTGCTCCCGGAAGTATTTAATGTCTTTAATACCCACATAAAAAGCCGTTTCATTAATATTATAGTCAGAGTTGATGAATAACTCTGCGGCCTTCCTTAGCCTGATAAACCTGATAAAAGCATTGGCACTTTGCCCTGAAATGGTTTTGATCTTTTTGTAAAGTTTACTGTGGCTCATACCCATTTCGCTTGCCAACACCTGAATTGTGAAATCATCTTTATCGAGGTTACGCTCAACTACCTCAATACAAGCTTCAAGGAACTCCTTAAACTCGCCGGAAATATTAAGGCTATGCTGCTGATGGGTGATCTCGTTGTAAAAATATTTTTGAAGGTTCTCCTGTTTTTTGATAAGACTCTGCACTTTGGCCACCAGCATATCAGTTTCAAATGGCTTGGTAATAAAATCATCGGCACCGTATTCAATACCCCTCAGCTTCTGCTCGTTTGACGAACTTCCGGTAATTAATATAAAAGGTATATGACTTAGCGAGGCGTTTTCTTTTACCAATTTACAAAAATCAATACCCGTCATTTCTTCCATCACCACATCACTGATAATTACATCGGGCATCATTTCCTTTGCAAGGGTCAACCCTTTTTCGGCACTATTGGCTTCATAAGTTATGTAATTGGCCGCAAACACTTTAACTAGATAGCTTCTTATCTGATCATTGTCATCAACCAAAAGAATTGAAAGCTTTTCACTAACTACCGATTCAAGCCCATCGGTGCTTTGTTTTGGTGCAGCGGTTAATGGTTCTATGCCTTCATTAATTTCTCCAAGGAGTAAACTTTCGTTTTGTTGTGCTTTTATACTGATCTGCGATGCATCAAAATGTTCTTTTCCTTTTTGCAGCAAAACAGTAAACGTGGTTCCCTCACCTGCCGCACTTCTGTAGCTGATAATACCCTTATGCTCTTCCACCATTTGCTTAACAAGATACAAGCCTATACCAAAGCCGGGCTTTACCGGCATATCCACCTCATTTACCTGGTAAAACTTATCGAATATTCTTTTTCCAACATACTGCGGCACACCACGGCCATTGTCTGTTATTGTAACAGCCACCTGCAAATCTGTTTCAATTACAGAACAGGATATTCTTCCACCATCGGCTGTGTATTTAAATGCATTCGACAGCAGGTTATAAAATACGATCTCCAGTTTTGCTTTATCGGCAAACAATTCAACAGAATTATTAGGTGCTATAAATTCATAAAGTATATGCCGTGTTTTTGCCTGTTGTTTAAAGTAGAGGTATGCATCATGGCATACATCGTAAATATTTAATGGTGATGCCTGCAGTTTACCTGTTTCACTTTCGGTTTTGCGAAAGAGTAATAACTGATCAACCAAGCTTAATAAACGTCTTGCATTACGATACACTGCGTTTAGCTCCTCTTTTTCTTCTTTCCTTTCGCCTTGCTTCAGCAGATCCTTCAGTGGGTTTATGATGAGTGTTAATGGTGTCCGGAACTCATGCGTAATATTTGTAAAAAAGGATTGACGTTTTTCGTTGATCTCCTTTTCTTTTTCTGCATTCAGCTCCGTAAGTTTTACTTTATAGTGTAACTGTGCCTGTTTTAATCGGTACCGGTAAAACGTATAAACAAGGGAACCGGTAATAAGAATGTATAGCAGGTATGCCAATATACTTCTATACCACGGTGGCAGTATGGTGATGGTTAAAACAGTTTCTGCATTACTCCAATCGCCATTGGCGTTGGTACTTTTAATACGCAACTTGTAACTTCCTTCGCTTATGTTATTATAGTTGATGTTATGAATATTACCGGGGTAGTTCCAGTTCTTATCCCACCCATCGAGATAGTAGGCATACGATATTTTTTCGGGAGAAGTATATTCCAATGCAGTAAACTCAAACGAAAGCACAGCTTCTTTAAATGGAATACGTAATTCAGAAATACCTGAATTGCCTGCTTCTTTTATATAGTTGCCTGCTTCTGAAGCCGTTTTATTATTGATAAGGATATTTGTAATGTGCAGTGGCGGTGTAAATGTGCGGTTTGTTATTTTCTCGGGCACAAATACATTAAACCCGTTAATACCTCCGTAAAGCAATTCACCCGAACGGAGTTTATACGATGCATTGTAAGAAAACTGGCTACTCTGCAAACCATCGCTTTCATAAAAGTTTTTAAACCTGCCTGTTACCGGATCGAACTTAGAAAGCCCGTTAAACGTACTGAGCCATAAAAATCCTGTTGCATCTTCTTCAATATTCAGCACTGCGTTGTTACATAAACCATCTACCGATGAATAACGTTTTTTAATGACCGCTTTTTTTGTATCAAACAAAATCAAGCCCCCGCCTTCAAGCCCAATCCATAAATTCTTTTTGCTGTCTTCGAAAATGGCACGCACGGGTTTGCCCAGATTGTAAAATTTGTGCTGCTTTTTTTTCTGTCGATACGAATAAGTAATTCAGTGTTGCCGCCCCAAAGTTGCCCTTCACCATCCTCCAGTATTGAAACGAGATCATTTACCTGCTCATCAAATACTACAAACCTGTTTGCTGTACGATCGAAAAAATAAAGAGGACCATAAATAAATGTTGTAGCCCAGAGTGTTTTCGCTTTGTCTTCATAGAGCAGCCACGCATTCCTGTTTTCTTCGCCTGTCACATCGTTTATACAACGAAACCGTTCGAAGCTGCCCGATGCTTTGTTAAACCTGTTTATACCTCCGCCATAAGTTGCCATCCACAAAGCGCCGGTATGATCCTGTAGTATGCTTGATACTATGTTATGGCTGATGGATTTTGGATTAGTTGATTGATGCCGGTAATTTTTAAACGTATTTAGTGAGCGGTTCCAGATGCTTAACCCTCCTCCTTCTGTTCCTATAAAAATATCTCCTGCTTTATCTTCATAAAACGAGTAGATGAAATTGCTCGAAAGTGTATTTGATTTGTGGGGATCACTTGCAACTGTAGCAAAATTATTTTTCTGTTCATCCACTACGTTACAACCTCCTTTGATGGTTCCGATCCACATTCTATTCTCTTTATCCCTAACAATAGAATAAACAGCTTCGCTTGAAACCTGGTCTTTTTCCTGCCCTGAACTAATGTATGAAAACAAGCCTGTTTCTATGTTGAGAATACTGATAGCACCTCCATCTGTTCCAATCCAAAGAGTTTGCTGTTTATCGAAACAAATACTTATCACATCCGGCGCACTAAGCTCACCGGTACGGGCTGCATATCGTTTTGTATAACTGTTTGTAACAGGATCGTATAAAAACAAACCGGTTTCACCACCTATCCAGATTTGCCCAGCGTTGTTTTGCAACATACAATTAGCCTGTTTGATATCTGCATTCACAAGTGTTACAATACCAAGCTTTTCATCGTACACACACAACCCTCTTCCTGAAACAAAAAGCCATGTTTTGTTATTGACTACTTCAACGTCTCTTACATTATAGCCACCAAGTTTTTGATTGCCTGCTTGTAATGGCACTTGTCTTGCAAACTCATCATCCTTTTTTTTTACCATCAATCCCCAACCATTTGTTGCTACCAGCAAAGAACCATCTCTATGCGACCTTATTGCTGTTGCATTAATTGTAATCTTTACAGGCTGTTTTGCGAGGTACAGATAACCGTATAATGCAGAGAAGTTTGAATAAGTATGATCATACTTTACAACACCCTGGCCGGTTCCTACCCACAAATTATTATCAGCATCTTCATGTATTGAATAAATATAATTATGAGGTAAGGAGGTACTGTCGTTGAGTTTATTACGAAACACTTTAAACTCGCTGCCATCGTAACGGTTCAAGCCATCGTATGTGCCCAGCCAGACAAAGCCACGCTTATCCTGGTAAACAACTCTTACCGAATTATTCGAAAGCCCCTTTTCGATACCCAGACGGGTAATGGGAGGAATAGCTTTTACATCCATACCACCTACCAGGACCAAAGCAACACAATAAAAACAAACGCTAATAACTCTTTTCACAACTTAACAATTACTTTCAAAAGTATAGAATTGTTTAAGTTAACCCTATTTCAATTTTCGGAAATGGATAATTCGAACTCGAATGGCCTTGGTTGAAAAATTATAAACGATTTTTAGTTGCAGTGGCCTTTTAGAGTAATGAACATTAAAAGCAAATAATCATTTGGTTTATCCAATTTTGCTTTAAGTGCTGATTGGATTTCTGACGTAAGTATGGCCGGAGATTTATTAACCCATAAATTACGCTCACCGTTGAGAATATTGGTAGAGTGTTGATCTGTTTATGTAACCGGAGCCACTTCTCTATTATAAAGTATTCCATTTTTTATGGACCACTTAAGGCTTGCACACAAATTAAATGAGGTTTAATTTATACTGAAAATTTCAGACAATATCTTTCCGGCAATTTCCTAAGTATATAAAGCAGTCTGGTTCATCTCATATTTACCACTCATCTGTTCGGAAGGAGGAAGCCGGCAATCCCTGGGTATTAAACAAACTACCTTCAGCCCAGTTTCGAAATGCGTATCGAACACTTACAGGATTTTTCACTGAATCACTCCAAACAATGAGCACCCCGTTTTTATCATTCCGTATCATTGCCTGAGCAGGATAAAATATTTTGTCTTCCCCGGCTATCTCAAAATCAGTAAGCGGTTTGCCGAAACTTGTCAACCCTTGCTCACAATGATCGAAGGTTAACATCAATCTCCCGTTTGCAGTTTTCTCCAGTTGTTTATAAACAGGTCCGCTAAATGCAATGCCTTTCATATTGTAATCTTTTACCAGAGCCCAGTATGCCAACCTGTTTCCAACTTGTTCTTTTTGTGCAGGATGAATAACAGTTCGTTCGCCAATATCCATGGTTACAGCCATACCTGCATTTTTAACCGATAACATTGTTTGCAGTTGTGCTTCACGTAAAAACGCAGCATTTACTTTTCCGGGTTCAAACGGAGCGATCTGTACAAAGTACAATGGAAAGTCTCCCTGCTCCCATTGCTTTCTCCATGAGTTGATCATTGAAGTAAACAATGCATGGTATTCATTTGCATTTTCACGGTTTCCTTCTCCCTGATACCACAACACACCTTTTATTGTGAAGCCAACATAAGGATGCAACATGGAGTTGTACATAATTGTAGGAGTTCTGTTAGGAATACTATCAGGTAGTTTTTCCGGTATCACTTTGCTTTTAAATTCAGCTAAGCTTTCTTTATCCATCCAGCTTTCAATGGTTGAAGCGCCCCAAGCCGATTGAATAATACCAACAGGTACACCCAACACAGCTTGTAATTTCTTTGCAAAATAGTAAGCCGTTGCACTAAAATTTCCTGTGGCAGCAGGACTTGCGGCTTTCCACTCACCTTTAACATCGTACAAAGGAGTGATACTTGCAGAACGGGGCGTATTAAGAAAACGTATGTTATCGTTGGCAGAATTGAGTATTGTTTCATTGCTGCCGATAACGGGTTGATTGGAATTACCTTTCACCGGCATCTCCATATTGGACTGACCGGAACAGAACCACACTTCGCCAATCAAAACATTTTTCAATAGCACTTCTTTGCTTCCTTTTATCACGACGATATAAGGTCCACCAGCTGCAGGTGTTTGCAACTTTAGTTTCCAATGACCTTTTCCATCAGCAATTGCAGTGGCGTTTTTCCCCCAACTGCCTTTCACAGTAATTTTTGTGTTAGGATCATCAACTCCCCAAACAGATACTAATTGCTGCTGCTGCAATACCATATTATCACTGAACATCGCAGGCAAGCGGGTTTGCGAAAACGAACCAGCATTTAAACAGATGAATAATAATGATGTTAAAAAATATCTGATCATGATTTTAATAGTTCTGCAATCAGGTTGGTGGAATGCTGCTAAAACTACTTCTTGAAAAATGATTAAAGGAAATGAAATTTTCAAAAAGCGGGTGTAAACAAATCAATCTCCATTAATACTCACCTGTTTTGCCAACGACTCAAAATGAATCAGCCATTAACAATAGTGTTGAAAAACAAAAAGTATTGCTGTGCAACATTATTGCTTTTTTTATTAAACATCTTCTGAAAAAAACAAATAGGCCCTTTTAATGAATTGATTGTCCCTGTCAAAAAAAAAGCAAGAGAATACATTTGGACAAATCAAACTTAACTAAACGAACTTGCCATGTACAACTTCTACAAACTTAAACTAGCAGGTATTCTAGCAGGGCTGCTTTTCTGTTTTACTATCACTTCTATTTATGCACAACCGGGACATGGAAACCCATGTAATTCATCTTCCCGTTATTTATACTGGACAGGAGAAGAAAACAATGATTTCTTTAATGAGAACAATTGGAGAATTACAAACGAAAAACCTACAAAAGCTGACACTCCCGGCAAACCAAGCTGTCTTCCCGGAGCCAACTCTTATCCATATACAATTTGTGCGAATGAACAAGATCTTCTTAAAGACAAGAAACCTAAAAATGGCAGCTTAGATCCCGGTGTTCCAATTAATTACAACTTACTCATTGAATCGGGAAATGTTATTGCCAATGGCACAATCGTTATTGCTTGTGCAGAGAAAGGAATTACCTTAATTCATTCTACGTTACATAGTTCACAAGGAAGCATCACCAGAGGTGTAGTTTCGCTGTTGAACGAGAGTACAGTTCATATACAGGAGGGGGTAATTCCATCGCAACTATTCTTTAATTTTTTAGATGCCGCCTCCTGGGTATACATGCACGAGGAAAATCCAGATGAATTAATGCTGAAGCTGAGCAATGTCCGCATCAACCATCTTCCGGGTGCTTTAGATACAGATTTCCGTATCAATCAGTATTATCAAAAGGGTTCAGTTATAAGACCTCTTTCAACTGCACATTTACCTTTAAAAATATTTAGTGGCACAGCACAAAGCGGAGCTTCTGTCAACCTGGGGGAAGACATAATTTATGCCGGCGCAACTATTCCCGGCGGAATGGATAATGCAACCCGTTCATTTATTTTGAAAAGAGGTTTCATGGCTACGTTTGCCATTAACGTAAATGGTACAGGAAAAAGTAAAGTGTACATCGCTTCTGAAGAAGATTTGAAAATAGATGCATTGGATATCGCATTACAGGGAAATGTAAGTTTTGTTCGTGTTGTACCATGGAACTGGGTGATCAAAAAAGGAACCGGTGGTTTTTATGATCAACTGAATACCGGTTGGTTTTATAACTGGAACAATACGAATAATCCATTGCCCAATTATGAATATGTGCCAATGGCATGGGGGGCTGGAGGTGCATTACCTGCTGCCATCAACCTTGTTATTCAAAAGAAAAAAACAACACATCTGTTAGGTTTCAACGAATCTGACAACTGCGAAGATCAATCCGGTCAATTCAATAATTTATGTCAGCCAGCAGTTGCTGTGGCGTATTATGAAAACCTGATGGGACTTGGTGTACGACTTGGAACTCCGGCACCACGTGAAAACGGACCAACAACATGGTTACTTGAATTTGCACGAATAGCAAAAGAAAGAGATGTACGTTTTGATTTTGTTGCTGTGCATTGGTACGATTGGGGAAGTAATCCTGCAAACAGTCCGAATGCAGATCCGCAGCAGATCTTCAATCGCTTCAAATCCTATCTTGCAAACGTTTATAATATTTATAAATTACCGATCTGGATCACAGAATTTAATGCCAATCCAAATCGTGGCAATCCAATTCAACAGGCGTTTCTTGAACTGGCACTTCCCTACCTTGAAAGTTTAGATTATGTAGAACGCTATGCATACTTCCAACCCAATCCACAGTATGCTACTGTTCCGCAAACGCCGGCGAATTACTATGAGAATGGTGCATTAACCAACATTGGCGAGTTGTATATGAATCATCCATCAACTCCTTCAATACCTGAAGCAACCGTTGAATGTCCAAATAATTTAGAAGGACTTGATCTGCCTTATGTATCAATACCAACAAACAGTTTGGTATTTGAAGCAGAGTGCGGCAAATTTATCGGCAATCAATGGAGTGTGTTGGAAAATACAGATGCATCGAATGGTTTATACATCAGAGGCAACAATAGTCTTGTTGGTGCAACTGCACTTGCTAAACAAGTTCATTTTGAATTTGAATTGGCTGAAGCTGGAACTTATCGTGCATGGATCCGTTCTTCTTCAACAGGTGGCGCAGGTGCAATACGCATCAGTATTGACGGAAAAACAATTGAACAGATTTCACCATTTACAAGCGCAGGCTTTACATGGTTCCAGGTGCCACGGTTTTATGCGTTGGGTGAAGGAAAGCATCGCTTAACAATTGAATATCCAAACAGTAATATTCTGCTCGATCAGGTAGCATTGACCAATGGACCTGAAGACATGGAACAGTTTATGAATGACGCAGGTTATTGCACAGCATCTGAACTTAAATTTGGATTAGATGCAACCGATATATTGAATTTCTATGAAGCTGAGCTTTCTTCAAAAGGTGTTTATTGGAAAACAGAAACTTCGGCCAACGCAGCAGGCGGTGCATATGCAGCAAGTGAAGAAAACGTTGTTTCAGCAGATGCTCCTGATACCGATGATAAAGTACTTTCGTTCTCGTTCAATATTGACAAAGCAGATGAATATGATATTTGGGCGAAGATCCAGGCACTGAAACCAACTGCAACAAGTTTGTGGATTTCAGTTGATGATGAGCCTTTCAGAAAGTGGAGCAATCTCGGCAGTGCAACGTTTGAATGGTATTGGAAAAAATTCCATTACAGTTATGAAACGGAAGACAGAAACTTTACCTATTTCCTTTCGGCCGGACAGCACAATGTAAAAATTGCAATAGGCAGTGGAGATGTTTTTGTAGATCGCTTAGCAGTTGTTACAAAAGGTAAACTACCTGAAACAACTGATCCGAATGTGTTGGCTATTTCGGAAAGTCTGGAATTTGAAGCAGAGGGGGCCAGATTTGTTCAAGGAACCGGAGCAACGGGGGCGTTGATAAGTACAGCAAACTGTACAAATTCGTCCAATCTCTTACAAGTGAATTTAGGAAGCCGGTTTGGTAACTGGATCGCTTTTGATAATGTTGTAGCCGATGCGGCAGGGCCGTATAAATTAAAGGTTTCGTATATGAGTAAGGTGAACAGACCTTTCCGTATCAAAGTGAATGGTACAACTATGGGCAGACAGTTGGCAATGGCCTCCGGTAACTGGTGCTTTATTGATGCCACTAATCCAACATTAGGTTCTCCTGCTATTTATGAAGTAGTAGTAATTCTGAAACGTGGTTTAAATACAATTGAGATTGGGCTCAACAATACCGAACTGGCACCTTTCATTGACAAAATAAAACTGGAGAAAGCTGAGCTTAATAACCTTTCACTGGAAGCTGAATTAGCTGAACAACTTGGCACAGCTACAACAGTAGCATGTACTGTTGCATCGAATGGAGCACAAGTGAATATAGGTATTCCTCTCACGAATGGTATCCGATACAACAACATCGTTAGTTCTGAGAGTAAAACTTATCAGGTAGATATTTACTACATCACAAAAGTTCAACGCAACTTACGGGTTTCAATAAATGGCGAACCATTTTCTACTCTTGCATTTGAACCTTCAGGAAACTGGTGTTTTGAAGCAACTCCGGTTGTAGCTGTAAAGAGCATTGAACTAACATTTGCGCAAGGAACAAACACAATTGAATTCAGAGCAGCAGGAACAGACGCTCCGTTCATTGATCGGATTGTTATCCGTGAACCATCACCAGAAATAACAAGTGCAGCTAATCAGCAGCAAGCATTTGGTGCAAATCTCGGCACACAATTGTTTGAACAATCTACCGCCAATGCATTTGCTGTATATCCAAACCCTGTGCAGACAGGCACTCCTATTACATTGATGTTACCAGGCGCTGTTACAACAGGCCAGGTGTTAATACAAGTAACTGATATAGCGGGAAGAATTGTATTTGCACAAACGCTGCCGGCACAAACCAACCGGCAGATTAAACTTGAGAACAGACTCAGCAAGGGAATGTATGTGTTGACTGTATCGCAAGGATCGATTAAAACAAGTAAGAAGATAGTCATTCAATAGCAGCTGAATCATTATCCTTGCAAAACCTAATGACCCCCCGAAATGATTGGGGGTCGTTTTTTTATACCCTGCCTTGTTCAGTAGAATTGGAACAAGCGAATGATTCGAAACGTCAGAAGGTTAATAAAAAGAAAAAGCCTCATATAAATATGAGGCTTTTGTGGTGACCGCGTTAGGATTCAAACCTAAAACCTTCTGATCCGTAGTCAGATGCTCTATTCAGTTGAGCTACGCAGCCATTCCGTTTAACGGGCTGCAAATATAAGACGGTTGGTTTGAAATTTGAAATCTTTATCAAATTCTTCGTAGAAAAATAAAAATCCCCCAGAAAAGGGGGACTTTGTTTCAAGGACGGATCAGATAATATCAGAATCTGTAGCCGAGCGACAAACCGAAACCGGTGTTGCGCAACACAGCTTTATTATCAGATATTCCTTCAATTTCGGGATTGATTTTAGCAAGCCCTAATTGTGAATTTAGTTGGATACTCAGGTTATTACTCAACTCATAACCAAATAACAAGTTCGCCCCTGCGTCCATTCGGCGCAAATAAGGGTCCGTAATTGCCTCAATAGCGGTAATGCTGTTTTTAAACTTGATCGTTTGTTTGTTATCATTCGGATCAGTTACCTTTCCTGCAACGGCAAAGCCTACGTATGGACCAACGCCCAACAATAAATGTCCTGAACCAAGTAAGGGTTTAAATAAAAAGGTCAAGGGAATATCAACATACGAAA
This sequence comes from uncultured Bacteroidota bacterium, assembly GCA_963830845.1. Classification (GTDB taxonomy): domain Bacteria; phylum Bacteroidota; class Bacteroidia; order Chitinophagales; family Chitinophagaceae; genus Lacibacter. The sequence goes on from CAWHOR010000028.1 coordinate 42,600, forward strand.
CGTTCACATTATCATCCGAACCATTTTCTTTCGCTCCCTTTCCTGAAAATAACAAACCCGGCTGAATATAAAACTGATCAGCCAACGGAATGTCAACAACAACCCCTGCCTGAATACGGGGAACTAATTTGTTTTCGAGTTTATTATCATTCAAATCTCTGCCATTCAGATTTTGCATATTCACTCCGGCTCTTACTCCTACACTGATCTTTGAACCTGATGCGGTAGATTGTGCTGTACTTGTAAAATAAGCACCTGATAAAACAATTGCTGTTAAAAAAAATATCCTTCTCATATAATTCTCCTTTGTTTTTAATAAATAAACGAAACCTTTTTTTTACTGACCACCTTTTGACTCTTTCTCAGCATCTGAAATCATTTTTTCATTTGCTGTAATCAAGAATTCGACACGACGGTTTTGTGAGCGACCTTCCTCAGTTTCGTTTGTATACTTTGGATGATTCTCACCCATTGCTTTGGGATTCATACGTGAGTTGGCAATACCTCTGTCGATCAAATAGACCATCACTGCATTTGCACGGCGTTGTGATAATGCATCATTGTAAGCATCCGATCCTTTATTATCAGTATGCCCCTGTATTTCAATATTGGTGTCAGGGAATTTTTTCAGGATTGCTACAAATTCGTTCAAACTTGTTTTTGCTTCCGCTTTCAATCCCGATTCATCGTAATCAAACAACACTTTACTTTCAAATTCAATTTCAATGCCCTCTCCTACACGCTCCACTTTAGCGTTAGGTACCTGCTTTTTGATTTCCTCAGCCTGCTTATCCATTTTTTTGCCGATCAGCACGCCCGCCGTTCCACCAACTGCTGCACCAATAATAGTTCCTAAAGCGGTATTTCCTGATGCACGGCCAATTACAGCTCCCATTGCAGCCCCACCTGATGTACCTATAATGGCACCTTTTTGTGTTTTTGTCATCCCTTTACATGCTGCCAATACAATACTTAGGGTAAGTATGTAATAAATGACCTTCGTTTTCTTTCTCATAAATAATTATTTGTTCTACGCTCCTTAGCCAAAGATTGTGCCAGCAACAACCAAAAAAATAAGAGCCGCTTTTGGCGGCTCTTATTTTTAAAGAATCAATCATTTATTTAATCAGTTTCAATGCATTCAACCATCCGGTTCGTTTACCTTCCCAACCGCTTACAAATGCGTCTGGCTTTAAACCACCTTCCAGGTTTTTCAACAACCCTGTTGCCGCACTCATGGTTTTCACTGTATTGGCAGTACTGATGAAATTTTGCACATTAAACCCTTGTTTAAACATGTCGGGTTTCAAAAACCCAGCTAACGAAGCAATTGATTTTCCAACACCAACGGCATCTTTTACTTTACCGGCTGTGCTCAGAAAATTTCCTTTTCCACCCGTCCATGAGCTGAGAAAAGAAGTGGGTTTGATGGCATTCGTGAATTGTGTAACAAGATTACCAATACCGGCACCACCGGGCACTTTTGGCAATTGTGTAAACCCTGTTACTGAAATAAACAGCAAAAATGTAAAGGTAAAAGTGAATTTTACTTTCATAAACAGATAATTTTTAAATAATAATACAACTAAAATAAATCATTAGTTGACCGTAACAATTAGTTTATTCAACACCTGGTTGTTTTAATTGCCAACCGGTTTTTTTCTTTTCGTCCAGTACCATTTGTTTTACATCGGCCAACAGTTTTTTGGCATCATACACGATCCCGTCTTTGATTGTATACTTAACTCCACCTGCACGAATCACTTTGTTTTCTGCATTTAAACGAATGGCACCTGTACCATACAGTAATTGCAGATTTTCCAAGGGATTTACATCAATCACTACAAGATCGGCCAGCTTTCCCACTTCAATACTTCCCAACTCCTGCTCCATTCCTAATGCCTGTGCGCCATATAAGGTTGCAGAACGTATTACTTCCAATGGATGAAAACCGGCTTCACGTAATAATTCCAGCTCACGAATATAACCGAAGCCATAGGTTTGATAAATAAATCCATTGTCGCTTCCCGTTGTTACACGGCCGCCACGGTTTTTGTATTCATTGATGAACGTCATCCACAAACGATAATTCTCTTTCCATTCCACCTCCTGTTCGGTTCCCCAGCTATGCCAGTAACTGCCATGCGAAACACGACTGGGCTCATAGAATTTCCAGAGCGATGGTAACGTATAATCTTCATGCCACTCTGCTCTTCTTGCTCGTTGCAGATCACGGTTGGCTTCATAAATATTGAACGTTGGATCGAGTGTAAAATCAAGACTCAGCAATTCATTCATTACATTATTCCAATGTTCACTATATGGCGATGCCGCCTGTTTCCATAATTTGCCCGCCTCTTCAAATCGATGCTGTTCATTACTGTAATTATAGGTGAGCGGATATTGCTGAATAGTTTGTGTGGTAAACAATGCTTCGGGTAAACCATACCAATGTTCCATAGATGTTAAGCCGGCCCTGGCAGAATGCAACACGTTCCAACGGGCCACATCCATTTGTGCATGATGATAACAACTGCGCAAACCGAGTTTTTTATTTTCACGGATCGCAGCATCCATGATATCAGGTGCGGCCCCAAAGAACTTAATGCCATCGGCACCATTCTTTGCATTTTCACGTACCCAGGCAACGGCCTGCTCAGGTGTAGCTATGGGCTGCTTACTTCCCTGCCCAAACGAAGTATAGGCGTGAATGCGGGGAGCGGTAATTTTATTTTCAGCACTTAACTTTTTTTCTTCCAGCACCCATGCAAGACCGTTACCACACGACGGATCACGAATAGTGGTAATACCATGTGCCATCCAGAGTTTAAAAACATATTCTGCATTTGCACCTTGGCCGGTTCCACCTATATGGCCATGCATATCAATAAAGCCGGGCAATACATACTGCCCTTCAAGATCATACTCTTTTCCACCTTCTTTTAATTTGGGACGACGTTCGTTGTTAATCGCAACGCCGGGGTAACCTACGTTGGCAATTTGTACAATACGGTTCTTTTCAATTACAATATCAACAGGGCCCATGGGAGGCGCACCCGTTCCATTGATCATGATCACACCACGCAAAATAAGTTGCGTGTAAGGGCCTTCCCCCTCTTTTTTAACAGGAGCTTTTGCTACCTGTGCCGTTACTGAAAACAGCAGGCAGATAGCTGCAAACGTAGTTGTAAGAAATCTCATAGCAATTTTTGTTGTGCTGAAATTTACAACTATTCATATAATCCGGATTTCTTTCCTTTGCAGAATATTATGAAACTGAAATTCTGGAGTATCGGTAAAGCACATGACGAGTATGTAAAAGCAGGCGTTGATGAATTTACAAAACGCATTTCCAACTACTACCCAGTGGAGTGGACCATTCTCCCCATGCCCAAAAATGCCGGGATACTAAGTGAAGCAGATCTGAAAAAAAAAGAAGGCGAACTCATTCTTAACAACCTGCAGAAAGATGATTACCTGGTTGCATTGGATGAACGTGGCAAACAGATGAGCAGTGAAGGTCTGGCCGAATTGATCATGAAACGGGGAAATGAAAGAGTAAAGAACCTTGTGTTTTTAATTGGTGGAGCCTATGGCATTGATGAAGCAGTGATGAAACGGGCGAACTATAAGTGGAGTTTATCACAATTGGTTTTTCCGCATCAGTTAGTGCGGCTCATCCTTGCAGAACAGGTGTACAGGGCTTGCAGTATTAACCGGAATGAGAAGTACCATCATAGTTAAATAAGAAGAAAATGCAGGATGTATGATTTATGATGTCGGATTTAGTCTGACACAAGTTAGTGCCGATTGTAAATTGGATATTGCTTGTTGCCGATTGCCTATTGACCATTGCTCATTCACCATTAACGATTGCTCATTCGCCTTTTCTCTTTAGCTTTGAATCTAAACCACGCAAGGAATGGAGTTTACAATTACGATCGCCATCATAATCATTACCGCCATCATTTCATTTACCGCATTCAACAATGAAAAAATAACCAACGATTTAATTTTCTGGCCTCCTATGATCAAGGAGAAACACCAGTACTATCGTTTTATTACATCCGGTTTTATTCATGCCGATATAACACATCTGGCTTTTAATATGATTACGTTGTATTCATTTGCAAAAGCGCCATTGCGAACGGCGTAAGCTTGGAAGATTTCATTGCATGAAATTGGAAAAGTCGGTTTCTTTTATTTTATTTATTGCCGGAATCATTGTTTCAGAAATGCCTATCATATTATCAAGCACCGGATAATTATCAGTACCGCAGTTTCGGGGCTTCAGGTGCTGTAACAGCAGTATTTTTTCATTAATTCTTGTTAGCACCATGGCAAACCCTTTATGTGTTCTTCCTTCCGTCCCCGCGATTATTTTTGCAGCTTATATGTGGGCTTTACTATTTATATGGATCGCAAAGGTGGCGACAATGTTAATCACAGTGCACATTTATGGGGAGCTGTATGGGGTATTGCAACATTTATACTTTGAGGCCAAGATGTGATTACATCATTTCTTAGAAGAATTGAAAAACCCCGCTTTCTCTGGAACGTATCTTCAGTTGAAGCAAACTGCATCTGTAATACGTCTTTGGTTGCAGGAATAATTTTAAACCGATCATCAATTCGTAGTCCAACTACCCAAATGATCTTTTTATTACTCTCCAGTACCCATACTTTTTCTTTTTGTGTTTTGGAGAGTTTATTGTCAATTAAGAAACGGGCCACTTTCTTTTTCCTGCCTGCCGGCAGGCAGGTTCTTCATACCAAGTGGATAGAAATAATCGCCAGTCTTCCATTTTCGCAGCAACAATGGAAATGTAATTCTCTTTGCATCGAGCAATGCAATATTGTTGGGTGAAGTAAGCTCAACGTTTGAAGCATCGATCTTCCTGCATGACAATTTCCCTTCTTCAAACAAAACTTCTGCATCTTTTTCTTCGATGATGATGGTTGCTGATTCCACTGATTGAACAGGTGAAATAATAAACCAATGCCGGTGTTTGATGATGCGGTAATGAAATGCAGGCGAATCGATGTATTTACCTGAATCACTCTCCGCTAATTTCAACACTTCATCAATTTGCTTTTCTGAAAAGCCATAGGGATGAATGATCTCGTAGATCAATGCTTTGTTCTTGTACTCGCAGCAACTGTTTAACCGGAATATGAATTTCATTCCCCTTTACTCTGCACAGTTTTTTAATGATGGCTTGTGTTGAGAGTTTGTACAGTTGTTCAATTTCTAAAAAGCGGTTGATATTATCCGTGAGATTTGCTTTTACCTGCGGATATACGTTTTCAATGGCAGGAATCATTTCATTCCGAAAAAAATTGCGTGTGTATTTGGATGATTGATTGGATGAATCTTCCCTGAACTGCAAACCATGTTCTGTTGCATACTCCAACAACTCCTGTTTGCTGAAAGATAACAACGGTCGTTTTATATGTCCGTTTCCAAGAGGAATACCGGTGAGGCCATGTAAACCAGTACCACGGAAGAAATTCATGAGCAAGGTTTCGATGTTGTCATCAGCATGATGGGCGGTAAGCAAGTGAGTGGTGAGTGGTGAGTGGTGAGTGGGAACCGCCCCGTCTGACGCCCTCGTCTGACGGGATGAAGAACCACGCTCAACTAATTCGTCCGACGGGGGCGTCTGACGAGTAATCAGTTCCTCAAACCAAGAATAACGCAATGCTCTTGCTGCTTCCTGGATGGATAATTTATTTGCAGCCGCATATTCTTCTGTATCAAATTTCTTTACCAACACTTCAACATTGTATTTCTTAGCAAGTGAACGTACAAATGTTTCATCGGCATCACTCTCCTCTCCTCTTAATTGAAAATTGCAATGTGCAATGATGAAATGATAACCAGCTTTGCGCGCATAGATCAACCAAAACAATGCTATCTACCCCGCCGCTAACGGCCAGCAGTAGTTGATCTTTTGATTGAAAAAGATGATGTTGCTGAATGTATTGTTGAAAACGGGAAAGTAAAGACATTGATAGTTAAGCAACTTTCAGCTGCTTCTTTGCAATTTTTAAATCATGATCAACCTGTAACCGCATCCAGAATGCTGCACTAATACCCAACTGCTGCTCTAACTTCAATGCAAGTAATGCAGAGATATGTCTTTTCCCTTTTACCAGTTCATTAAAGTGAGAAGGACGCATATCAACCAGTTCAGCAAATTCCTTTTGCGAAATTTCCCTGGCTGCCAACTCGTCACCAAGAACAGTACCGGGATGCAGTATTAGATCCGACACCAATTCCTTCCCATTTTTTCCTGTTACTTTATAGCTGCTCATTATCTATAATGATTTGATAAGTCTTCAATAAAAATAATTTCACTTACAGTAATTTTATTTCTCTCAACTCTGAATTCCAACCTGTATTTGATATCAACCCTGATTGAATACAACCCTTTCTTATCACCTTTCAATGCTTCAAAATTCAAACTCCTGAACAATCGTAGCTCAGCAGTGTTCTCAGCATTTTTCAGTATTTCAATTTTGGCCTGAAACTTTGCAATTACTTCTTTGTTGTACTTTAATTTACCGGCAACCGGTAAGCCGGCATAAAGTTTTTCAAGATTAGTATTCGAAAAGTAAATCTCCATTTGTAATTATTCCCAAAATTAGGGAATTTATGTTAATTACTAAAACGTCAATTCCTCCCACGCCCCTCTCAACTCTCCCAATGCATGCTGCTCTCCTTTTTCCTTCGCTACTTCCATTCCTTTCTGGTACCATTCAATGGCTTTGTCGTTATCGCCAATGCGCTCAAATAATTTACCGAGATGGTAATACGAACCCACATAACCCGGCTCAGCTTCCAGCAACTCTTCAAACAATTGCTTTGCTGTTTCATCATCACCCAGCTTTACATGTTCCAGCGCCAGCGCATGTTTCAAAAAACTATCAGCGGGACTATCCTGTAAAAACTTCCGCAATTGCTCTATCCGCTCCATGATTGTGAATATTTTTTGACACAAAATAGGGAATGAAAACCCCAAACCTTTATCTTTGTATAGTTGCATAAACAACTATTTTTAACCTTCTACAAAATTTGCTTGCATGAAGATTTTAGTTTGTATCAGTAAAACACCGGATACGACGGCAAAAATAGCCTTCACCGATAACAACACAAAGTTTGCGCAGGATGGTGTGCAGTGGATCATTAATCCGTACGATGAATGGTATGCTTTGGTACGTGCCATTGAACTGAAAGAAAAAGATCCTTCTACTGTTATTCATCTTGTAACTGTTGGACTTGCAGATGCAGATCCCATCATTCGTAAAGCATTGGCATTGGGCGGCGATGAAGCGATTCGTGTAAATGCCGATAGCCACGACAGTTTTTACATTGCTGCACAAATTGCAGAGATCGCAAAACAAGGTGCATACGATCTGGTATTCACCGGTAAAGAAACCATCGATTACAATGGTTCTTCCATTGGTGGAATGGTTGCTGAATTACTCGATCAACCTTATGTTTCGCTTGCAACCAAATTTGAATTGAATGGCACGGTTGCAACGATTGATCGTGAAATTGAAGGTGGTGAAGAAACCTGCGAGGTTAGTCTGCCCGTAGTTGTTAGTTGTCAGAAAGGAATGGCCGAACAACGCATCCCCAACATGAAAGGAATTATGGGCGCTCGTACCAAACCATTGAAAGCAGTTGAACCGGTTGCAGTGGACGCACTTACTTCAGTTGCTTCATTTGAATTACCTCCTGCCAAAGCCGGTGTAAAACTGGTTGATCCGGAGAATGTGGGTGAGTTGGTGAGATTGCTTCACGAAGAAGCGAAGGTGATTTGATAATGGATAATTGTTTAATGGATAATTTATATTTTACCATTAAATTAATTATATGAAAGAAAACATCTTAAAAACAAAAAGCTTTGACTTTGCTGTGCGGATAGTAAAACTCTATAAGTTCCTGAAGAAAGAGCATAATGAGTTTATTCTATCACAACAAATAGTTAGGAGCGGCACTTCTGTTGGGGCATTGATCAGAGAAGCAGAACATGGGGAAAGTTTGAAAGATTTTATTCATAAGCTAACGATTGGACTAAAGGAAGCTAACGAATCAAAATATTGGCTGGATTTGCTTTACGCAACGGAATTTATTACGAAAAGAATGTACGATTCGATGAATAAAGATTGTGAAGAACTTTTGAAATTATTAACTGCCAGCGTGAAAACATCAAAATCAAGAATAAAATAATTATCATTTATCCATTAATTAATTATCAATTATATGAGCGTTTTAATATTCATCGACTCCGCAGAAGGTCATGTAAAAAAATCTTCGTTTGAAGCATTAACCTATGGCGCACATTTAGCAAAGCAACTCGGCACAAGTGCTGAAGGCATTTTGTTGGGAACAGTAGCTGATGATGTGGCTGCCTTAGGAAAATATGGCGTTTCAAAAATTCATCATGTTGCCAACGATATGTTGAATCACATGGATGCACAGGTGTACGCCAAAGCAATTGCTGAGGTGGCAACTGCCGCAGGTGCAACGGTTATTGTTCTGTCACATAATGTAACAGGCAAAGCTGTTTCACCACGACTGAGTGCAAGATTAAAAGCAGGTTTGGTAGCCGGTGCTGTTGGTTTGCCCGATACAAGCAGCGGGTTTGTAGTGAAGAAAGGCGTGTTCAGCGGAAAAGCATTTGCACACATCGCAGTGAACACTCCGGTAAAAATTCTTTCCATCAGTCCTAACTCTTTTAAAACAGAAGCAGGTGAAGGAACGGCAGAAGTAATTGCAGCAAACGTAACCGTTGATGCAGCAAAAGTAAAAGTAACGGCTACGAATAAAGTAACCGGACAGGTTCCATTGAGTGAAGCTGAACTGGTAGTAAGCGGCGGTCGTGGTTTAAAAGGACCGGAGAACTGGGGCATGATGGAAGAACTGGCTGGTTTGCTGGGCGCTGCTACAGCCTGCAGCCGTGCAGTGGCCGATGCACATTGGCGTCCTCATCATGAACATGTTGGACAAACGGGAGGTTCGATTGCTCCGAATTTATATCTGGCTGTTGGCATCAGTGGTGCCATTCAACACCTGGCCGGTGTGAACCGCAGCAAGGTAATTGTGGTAATCAATAAAGATCCTGAAGCTCCTTTCTTTAAAGCAGCCGATTATGGTATTGTGGGCGATGCGTTTGATGTGATCCCGAAAATGATACAGGAAGTAAAAAAATTGAAAGGAGTGGCTTAAGTAAGCCGATAGTGGATAGTCTTTAGTCGATAGCCTTTGGTTGAAAGTTGTTAGAATTTTACTGACGACTATCGGCTAAAGGCTATCGGCTTTTAGGTATTTATTCTCCTGTTTTATTCAATCCAAAGCCCTTAAATTTGCCGACAGGTTATGAAAAAGATAGAACTGGAAATAGTTGCCCTTTCGCACAGCATCACCCAAACGCATAGTTATGCCGTCGTGTTAGGTGAAGTAAACGGAATGCGTCGGTTACCAATTGTTATTGGCGGTTTTGAAGCACAGGCTATTGCTGTGGCGCTTGAACGGATGCAACCCAGTCGCCCCCTTACACACGACCTGATGAAGAATTTCATGATGGCCTTTAATGTGGAGCTGCATGAAATTGTGATCAACGATCTGCAGGAAGGTATTTTCTACTCCAAACTGCTTTGCTCTACCGATAACGATACAGTTGAGATCGATAGCCGCACCAGCGACGCCCTTGCACTCGCCGTTCGTTTTGGATGCCCCATTTATACCTACGAGAATATTCTGGAAAGTGCCGGTATATTAATGGAAGATGAGGAGAAGAAAAAAGAAGAAGTGGCGGTAAGCAGTTCACAGGTAAGCAGCACGGGCGAAGACAAAGAAGACCTAAAAGCATTAAGCATCGAAGAATTACAAACCTTGCTGAATGATGTACTGGAGCAGGAAGATTATATCCGG
>CAWHOR010000029.1:0-15487 GCA_963830845.1 uncultured Bacteroidota bacterium
AGCATGTATGCAACCGCATGGAAAAAATATGTTCTACTGCATCCGCAAAAAATATTGGTGTGTTGATCGATGCAGAAGAAACCTGGATACAGGATCCGGTTGATGCGTTAACGATGTTGATGATGGATCAACATAACAAAACGAAAGCGGTGGTGTATAACACTGCACAACTCTATCGTCACGATCGGTACCAGTTTATCCATGATTCTTTTGAGGCGGCAGAGCAACGCAACTTTATTCTTGGGATCAAGATCGTTCGTGGTGCGTATATGGAAAAAGAGCGCAAGCGTGCACAGGAGATGAATTACGAATCGCCGATCCAGCCCGACAAAGAAAGCAGCGACCGTGATTACAACAGCGCAGTTGAGTTTTGTATTCAGCATGTAGATCGTATTGCAACGATTGTTGCATCGCATAACGAGCACAGTAACCAGTTAGCTGCTGAATTACTTCATAGCAAGGGCTTACCGCACAATCATCCGCATGTGCATTTCAGTCAGCTCTACGGCATGAGCGATCATATTACCTTCAACCTTGCTAAACAAGGTTATTCGGTGAGCAAGTATTTGCCTTTTGGTCCTATTGACGATGTGGTTCCTTACCTTATGCGCCGTGCACAGGAAAACAGTTCGGTAAGTGGACAAACCGGCAGGGAATTACTGTTGATCAAAAAGGAATTGGCAAGAAGAGGAGTGAAGTAATTCGATCGTCACTTTCTCTGTACACAATCAATCCACACCTATTGGCTACCGGCTAATGGCTTCCGGCTTTTCTTTACCTTGCACCCATGCAACAATACCTCTCTTTACTGCAGCATATATTGGATAACGGTGTTGAAAAAACCGATCGTACAGGAACGGGTACTAAAAGTGTATTTGGCTACCAGATGCGGTTTGATCTGAGCGAAGGGTTTCCATTAGTCACCACCAAGAAAGTACACATGCGTAGTATTATTCATGAACTGCTCTGGTTCCTGAAAGGTGAAACGAATATTGCTTATCTCAAAGAAAACAATGTGAGCATTTGGGATGAGTGGGCAAATGAAAATGGGGAGCTTGGTCCGGTGTATGGAAAACAGTGGCGTAGCTGGGAAGGAGCGAATGGAGTAGAGATCGATCAGGTGAAAGACTTGATCGCACAGATCAAAAAAAATCCGGATAGCCGACGTTTGATCATCAGTGCATGGAATGTAGCTGATCTGCCAAAGATGGCGTTGATGCCTTGTCATACCATGTTTCAATTTTATGTTGCGCCCCCTAACCCCCTAAAGGGAGAACAAAAACCAAAATTAAGTTGTCAGTTATACCAACGCAGTGCCGATGTGTTTTTGGGAGTTCCGTTCAACATCGCATCGTATGCTTTGCTGACGATGATGATCGCTCAGGTGTGTGATTTGCAACCCGGTGATTTTGTACATACGTTTGGAGATGTACATATTTACAGCAATCACATGGAGCAAGTGAATCTGCAAATAAGTCGCACGCCATTTCCATTACCAACTATGAAGTTGAATCCCGATGTAAAAGATATTTTCGAATTTAAGTTCGACGATTTTACGTTGGAGAATTACCAGAGCCATGGAGCGATCAAAGCGCCGGTAGCAGTTTAAGGAATGAAAAATGAAAAATGTGGAATGAGAAATGAAGAAGGGGAAAGGCAGCAGCTTGATGAATAGGAATTCTAGGCTTCGGTAAAAGAATGCTTAACCAAAAACTTCGCATATGGAAAACAATAACAAATTTGATTTGGAGGACAGACTGGTTGATTTTGCCTGTATGTGTTTAGATGTTTGCGAACTTCTTCCTTCCACAAAAGCCGGTCAGAATTTAGAATATCAGTTATCAAAAAGTGGAACAGCACCAGCCTTAATTTATGGAGAAGCACAAGCCGCAGAATCACGGGCAGATTTTCTTCATAAAATGAAAATGTGTTTAAAAGAGATTAAGGAGTCACGCATCAATTTGAAAATTATTCGACGTAAACCTGTTGTGGTTGACATAAAAGTTGAGACGGCTTTTAACGAGAGCAACGAACTAATGGCTATTTTCCTGAAGAGCATTGAAACAGCTCAGAAAAATGACGAACGCAGAAAGAAGCAGTAAGTTCGGCGGTTTTCATTTCTAATTTTTCATTCTTTATTTTTCATTCATGCTGATTTCTCTCATCGTCGCTGCATCTTCCAACAACGCCATCGGTCGTAACAACGAATTACTATGGCATTTACCGATCGATCTGAAGTTTTTCAAAAATACAACCTGGGCCTTACCCGTGATTATGGGACGAAAAACCTTTGAATCAGTTGGCAGTAAACCGTTGACAGGGCGAACCAATATTATTGTTTCAAGACAGGAAGGGTTGACCTCACAATATGACAATGTATGGTTTGCTACTTCATTGGAAGAAGCAATTGCACAAGCAAAAAAGCTTGAGACCAAAGAGATCATGATCGCAGGCGGTGCACAGATCTACAAACAGGCGTTGCCCATCGCTAACCGTATTTATTTAACGAGAGTACATGTGCATTTAGAAGCAGATACGTTCTTTCCGGAATTTGCTGTTGACGAATGGAACTTAACCCGCAGCAGTGATTTTGAAGCGAATGAAAAGCATGTCTACTCATTCTCCATTCAACAATGGGACAGGAAAAAGTGGAAAGTAGAAAGTATCAAAGCGAAAAGTATCGTTTCATTTCTTCATTCTTAATTTTCGATTTTTAATTTTTCATTTCCGAATGTATTCATTCTTTCCAGCTTGGTTTAAAATATCTCAACTATTATTTCACTGCTGCTAACGGCAAAGGGCATGGTATTCATTCGCCTTTTGTGTTTGATCTGGTGGTAAAGGTGCTGAATGATCAAACGAATTATGCTGCCTACAAAGAAATTGAATTGCAACGTAGTTTGTTATTAGGAAATGAAAAGATCATAAACGTTGAAGATTTTGGTGCAGGTTCAACCAAAGGATTAACGAAGCAACGGGTGGTACAGCAAATTGCAGCTACTTCACTAAAGCCGAAAAAATATGCCCAACTGTTATACAGGTTGGTAAATTATTTTCAATCACAACAAATACTGGAACTGGGCACCTCATTGGGCATTACCACTGCTTATTTGGCAAAAGCAACGCCAACTGCAGATGTTACAACTATGGAAGGTTCTGCAACGATTGCTGAAATTGCCGAAGAGAATTTTCAGAAATTAGGGTTACAAAACATCCGCATCGTTACCGGTAATTTTGATGAAACACTTGCAGGTACACTTGCAGCTTCAACGAAATCGTTCAACTTTGTATTTATTGATGGTAATCATCGCAAAGAACCAACACTTACGATATCTTCGAGCAGTTACTTACAAAAGCAGATGATGATACTGTATTTGTATTTGATGATATACATTGGAGTAAAGAAATGGAAGAGGCGTGGGAGGGAGTTAAACAACATTCATCTGTTACATTAACCATTGATCTGTTTTTTATCGGACTGGTTTTTTTACGTAAAGGAACAAAAAGCGAAAGAACATTTTGTAATCAGATATTAATTTAAATGATGCAACATCGGAAAATCAGGTATATATCAGCGTTTGTAATTATTTTTTTAATTGCAATGTTCCGGTTGCTATTGTTAGTACTCAGTTATTATTCCTTACAAGAGCACAATACAATTTCAACAAAACAATTGCCACTTTCAGAGGTCGTCAATTTTTTAAGCATTTTTCCTCCTGTTGTATTGCTGGCTGAAGCTGTTGCCTATCTCTTATTACGCAAACGATATTTCCTTCGCCCACTTGTGCGGACTCATATCTGGATGACGGTTGTCTCTTCATTTTTATTTCCAATAGTTGAAACCATCTTCTATTTCGGTTTACTTTCTCCCAATTCAAAATCCCCGGCTGAACTCGCAGATGCTGCAAAAGAATATAGTTCCCCGATACTGATTGCAGGTTGGTTACTTTTTGCAATAGCACGGCTTTTCTTTCTACTGTCAGTAGTGAAATCAGTTAAAGCCATACCACAAAAAACATCGAATGCGAATAACACAGATCTGCTTGCCGATTTTTCTGAATAGTAGCATCAAATGATAATAAACAGTTGTAAGGCTGCACAAAATCAACAGTGCGTGATACTTCCCTGTTTAAAAAATCAATAACTTCACGGCCTCACCGCAAAACTTGCTTAATCCCGATTATTATGGTTATTGGTGTTTTAAAAGAACCGGCACACGAAACAAGAGTATCAATGATTGCCGAATCTGTTGCAGCATTGGTGAAAAAAGGAATCACAGTATTTGTGGAAAACGGCGCAGGTGATCTGTCGTTTTGCAATCATGCTGCGTATGAAGCGGCAGGAGCGCAAATTAAAACCCGGCAGGAAGTGATTGCTGACGCAGATATTATTCTGTCTATTCATGCACCAACTCCGGCTGAGATCGATCATCTATCGGCGAAGATTCTCATTGGTGTTTATCAGCCATTGATGCATGTAGATGCCATGAAAAACTGGGCTGCAAAAAATATCACTTCTTTTTCATTGGATATGTTGCCACGTACAACCCGTGCACAGGCAATGGACGTATTGAGTTCGCAGGCAAATATTGCAGGATATAAAGCAGTATTGACCGCAGCGAATTTGTATTCCCGTTATTTCCCCATGTTTATGACGGCTGCAGGAAGTATTAAGCCTGCTAAAGTTTTGATACTTGGTGCCGGTGTTGCAGGATTGCAGGCCATTGCAACAGCCAAACGTTTGGGTGCGGTGGTGGAAGTGTTTGATACACGGCCAGCGGTGAAAGAAGAAGTGATGAGCCTCGGTGCAAAATTTGTAGAAGTGGAAGGTGCGGCCGATGCAAGTAAAGCAGGCGGCTATGCGGTTGAGCAAACAGAAGAGTATAAACAAAAGCAACAGCAAAGAATTTCGGAGAGTGTTGCAAAAGCAGATATTATTATTACTACTGCACAGATACCGGGTCGTAAAGCACCGATATTGATCACGGAGGAAATGTTGCAGTTAATGCAAAATGGTTCAGTGATTATTGATCTGGCAGCTTCAACTGGTGGTAATACACCGTTCACTAAAAACAATGAAACGATTGTTGTAAACGGAGTAAGTATTGTAGGTAATTCAAACCTGCAGGCAACCATGCCGTCAGATGCAAGTAAACTGTACGGAAAAAATGTTCTCAACTTTTTACAACTCATCATCACCAAAGAAGCAACGATCAATCTCAATTGGGAAGATGATCTTGTAAAAGGCTCCTGCATTACACATAACAACGAACTGGTTCACGAACGTTTAAAATAATTCACTCACACATCATTCAACGAATATGGAAAGTGTTCTCAACTTTATTTCAGCAAACGAGCAGATGATCTACATTCTGATGCTGGTGATCTTTCTTGGCTTTATTGTGATCAGTCGGGTACCTGCTGTATTGCATACGCCATTGATGAGTCATGCAAACGCTATCAGCGGTGTGGTAATTATCGGTGCCATCATTGTAATGGGCCGTGCGGATGCTGATAATTATGCCGCATTGATCCTTGGTTTCCTTGCTGTGGTGTTAGGCGCTATCAACGTAGTGGGTGGGTTTGTTGTAACCGACCGCATGCTGGAAATGTTTAAAAAGAAAAAGTAATCCGTTCCGGAGTAAATCATACAAACTGACAGACTAATGGGAGTTTCAATTTTAAGTATCATTTATATTGTTGGTGCCATCACTTTTATCATTGGATTAAAAATGATGTCGCATCCTGATTCTGCACGCAAAGGAAACATGATGGCAGGAGCAGGAATGGTGGCCGCTATACTCGGTACTATTTTCTTATATAAGAATGCAGATGGTTCCGGCTTAAAAAATCATCTTTGGATCTTTGGTGCAATTGTGATCGGAACATTGTATGGTGTGATCGCAGCCAGAAAAGTGAAGATGACGGGTATGCCCGAAATGGTGAGCTTGTTCAATGGATTGGGTGGTGCAAGTGCTACGCTTATCTCTGTTGTTGAATTCAATCATTTAGCAGATCTGAATTTTCCCGCTGAATTATCAACGCCCGGTACAATGGCGATTCTGTTCTCGGGAATTATTCTCGGCAACATCACCTTCTCCGGTAGTTTAATTGCATGGGCCAAGTTGAGTGGTAAATTAAAAGACTTTGCATTTCAAGGACAACATATTGTCAACATCCTTTTACTCCTTGCAAGTATTGTATTATCAGTCTATATCAGTTCCGATCTGCAATCAGAAAATACAACGATCTTATTTGCTGCTGTATTTCTCATCTCACTTATTTACGGTGTATTATTCGTAATGCCCATTGGTGGTGCAGACATGCCGGTGGTAATTTCATTACTGAATTCATTGAGTGGATTGAGTGCAGCTTGTGGTGGTTTCCTGTTCGATAATAAAGTTGTTTTTACGGGTGGTATTCTTGTTGGTGCAGCCGGTACAATTCTTACGGTGTTAATGTGTAAGGCCATGAACCGTTCATTGACCAATGTATTGATTGGTTCGTTTGGTGGAAGCAAAGCAGCAGCAGGAAATAAAGAGCAAGGTGCATTACAAAGAGATCAGTTTAAATGATTCTGCTGTTGTAATGAGTTATGCAAGTAAAGTGATGATCGTACCCGGTTATGGATTAGCTGTGGCGCAGGCGCAACATACTTGCCATGAATTACAAAAAATGCTGGAAGCAAAAGGCGTGGATGTAAAATATGCGATTCATCCGGTGGCAGGACGTATGCCCGGACACATGAATGTATTACTTGCAGAAGCGGATGTGAGTTATGAAAAGCTCTTGGAAATGGAACAGAGCAACGAAGAATTTCCATCGGTTGATCTGGTATTGATACTTGGTGCCAACGATGTAGTGAACCCCGCTGCAAAATCTGATCCTTCTTCACCAATATACGGAATGCCGATTCTTGATGTAGGATTGGCAAAGAATGTGGTAGTAGTAAAACGCAGTATGAAACCCGGTTATGCAGGTATTGAGAATGAGTTGTTCTTTCATCCCAAAACATCGATGTTGTTTGGTGATGCGAAAAAAGTATTGCAGGATCTGATCACGGAGATCAAGAGCATATAGTTTGTATTTTCGCCACATGCAACTTCCCGATCTACTCTTAGAGTCAATCGAACACACAAAAGGGTTTGACAAAACTGCTTTTGAAAAAGTGCATACAAGTGGGGAGCAGGTGGTGTCGGTGCGATTGAATCCGCTGAAGTCGTCAATGGTGAATGGTCAATTGTCAATAGGCAAGAGGCAAGAGGCAATTGGCAATTGGCAACCCATCTCGACTTCGCTCGATGTGATGCCCGACAACCCTTCGACTGCGCTCAGGGCCGTTCCCTGGTCTTCATCCGGTTATTATCTCAGCCAACGTCCTTCGTTTACACTTGATCCGTTATTACATGCCGGTGCCTATTATGTACAGGAAGCAAGCAGCATGTTTTTAGAACAAGCGTTGAAACAAGCTGTTGATCTTACGCAACCGCTGCTTGTATTGGATCTGTGTGCTGCGCCCGGTGGCAAATCAACCTTACTGCAATCCATCATCAGCAACGAAAGTTTACTGGTGAGTAATGAAGTGATTCAGACAAGAGTAAATATTCTCAAAGAAAATATCATCAAATGGGGAGCAGGAAATGTTGTGGTGACGAATAATGATCCTGCTGCATTTTCAAAGCTGCATGGCTTGTTTGATGTGTTGGTGATCGATGCACCCTGCAGCGGCAGTGGTTTATTTCGTCGTGATGCAGAAGCGATCAAAGAATGGAGTGAAGATAATGTACAGCTTTGCAGTCAGCGACAGCAACGCATCTTAGCCGATGCATGGAATTGTTTGAAAGAAGATGGCGTATTAATCTATTCTACCTGTTCTTATTCATCGGAGGAAGATGAAGAAATACTGGAATGGATGGAAGAAAGGTTTAAGGTTGAAGGTTTAAGGTTGAAGATTGAAGAGAAGTGGAACATTGATGAAGTACAATCAACAACAGGTGCTTATGGTTATCGTTTCTGGCCATACAAAGTAAAAGGCGAAGGTTTTTTTATTGCCGCCTTTCGAAAAAAGGAATCGCCGGACCCATTGCGTTTGAAAATAAAGAACACCCAGGTTGCTTCAAAACAGGAAGCAGCGATTGCAGCCAATTGGTTGAAAGAATCTGAAGGATTAACCTTCATCAAACAAGGACAAAATATTGCAGTGATTCCAACAGCTTGGAACGAAACCATTCAATACATCATGCAGGAATTGAAAGTGCGTTACGCAGGAGTGGAGTTAGGCACCATTGCAAAGAATGATCTGTTGCCGGAACATGCATTGGCTGTATCAACCATTCTCAAAGACGATGTCATTAAGATAGAACTTACACTTGCACAGGCATTGGACTACCTCCGTAAAAATGAAGTCAACATCGATAGCCCGCATAAAGGTTGGGCATTGGCAGTGTACAACAACTTCCCACTTGGCTGGATGAAACTGCTCGGCAACCGTATCAATAATTATTATCCGAAAGAGTGGCGCATTTTGATGAGGTGAAAAGCAGACCACGGACGATAGACGACAGACCGCCAGGGGTTCATAGTTCATGGTTCATAGCTGATAGCCTAGTCACTCTTCATAATAGACCACGGTCGACGGACGACAGACCATCACTTATTAATTGTTCATTGCCTATTGACGATACACAACTCATCACTCATCATTTGAATTTTGTATTGAACAATAATTTAAATCCTGTCCAGATAAGAATGACGGCTGAGCTGTAAAATAGTACGTTGATGCCGGTGCTGTCAGGTTGATAGATCATGAGCAGTGTTGCACAGATCATCAGCAAGCCAAGTATAAATACAAACGCAAGACGATTGAAATTCTGTCGTAACGCTTTATTGGTAAAACTGTCTTCCCTGAAATTGATCTCATGTTTCAATACACCGGTGCGTAGATTATTGACGATCTCTTTAATATCGGTGGGCAAGCGATCTACGATGTAGAGATAATCCTCTGCAGAATTCATCACTTTGTTTACAATTGCATCGAAGCTGAATTTTTCTTTCACTTTTTCTTTTGCAAACGGCTCGATCATATTGATGAGCGAAATATCTGCTTCCAGTGCTTCTGCAAATTTCTGAATAGTACCCAGTGTTTTTAACAGCATGTATAAGTTGGTGGGCACTTTTAATCCATGTCGTAAGATCACTTTAAATGTATCAGCCATTAAATTGGAAATATCTACTTTATCATACGGAATATAACTGTACTTATGGATCAGTTCACCTACTTCAAATTCAAGATCAGCATGGTCTTTATAAAAATTTATATTCAGCAATGCAAGTAATGCTTTTGTAATGCGGTGAGTATCCTGTCTTGCAAAGCCCAGCATAAAGTTGATGAGTGCCTGTATCTGCGCCGGTTTTAAACTGGCCGTCATTCCATGGTCGAGCGAGCACAACCTGGTTGTTATCCCTGATCAATAAATTTCCTGCATGCGGATCTGCATGGAAAAAACCATGTTTCAAAATCATTTTCAAAATGATCTCTGTCCCGTTTCGTGCAATTTGTTTTGTATCAAATCCCTTTGCGATCAATTCGTCTTTTGCATCGGGTTCAATACCTGTTACAAATTCCATCACCAGAATTTTCTGTGTACTGTACTGGCTATATACCTTTGGGATATAGCAGTAATCATCGTATTTGAACATTTCCGAAAATCGCATCATGTTAGAAGCTTCATTGGAAAAATCCAATTCTTTTTTCATGATGTTACCAAAGTCTTCTACAAACTCAATCACGTTAAAGCTGGCTAATTCAGGATATGATTTTACCACCTGCTCAGCCAAGACCTTCATCAATACAAGGTCAACTGAAATTTTTTGTTTGATATGTGGCCGTTGTACTTTTACCGCCACCGTTTCACCCGTTCTTAACTTGCCTCTGTAAACCTGTGCAATAGATGCGGATGCAATAGGTGTTTGATCAAGTTGCTCAAATACTTCATGAATCGGGTCGCCCAGTTCTTCTTCCATAATACGCCATGCCTGAGCATTGTCAAACGGTTTTGCAGATGTCTGCAGTTTTTTCAGTTCATTCCGTAATTGTTCGCTTACAAGATCAGGACGGTCGGCAACGATCTGACCAAATTTCACAAATGTAGGCCCCAGGTCTTCAATCATCAACCGTAAACGCTCTGCACGTGTAGTAAGATTTTTTCCTTTCGGGTCGAATATTCTTCGTAAAAAGCGATTGTTGTTGATGCCATTTCGCACACCATGCTTGCAAATGATCAACAGGATGCTGATGAGGCGTATACTGTTTCTGAATAATCGATTGACCCGGAATATCCACATAGATGTTCAATTTACAGGTGAAGAATGGGTAGAGATGTAGAGATATCTACATAATAGTTGTGTAAAATACAAAAGGAGCCGGTAACCGACTCCCTTTATTTACATCCGGCATCAACTTAAGAAACCAGTTGCTCTTTTATATGATTACCGGTTAGCTTTGTTGCCTGCAGAATTTCAAGTATACGTTTACGTGTATCTTCTTTCAAACCGGCAATTTCATGTTTAAATACTTCTTTCAATTCTTCTATGTCGGAACCGCTGCCTCTCATTTTGTAGAGACGTTCTTTCAAATCAGTGAACTTTTCATTGATCGTGTTACGAATAGAGCTTCCACTTTCAGGTGCCATCAGCATACCAACAGCTGCACCTGCTGCTACGCAGGCGATAATTAACTTCATACTCATAATGCTGTGTTTTTAAATGGTGAATAATGACGTGTAATTTCCAATAACCTTGCCAAAAAAGCTACGAGCTATGAGCTGCAAGCTTTTAGCTTTGAGTTACGTAAGTGAAATGGCGTGATAGAATGAATCATTCTGCTCCTTTGCGCCTCTGCGGTAAAAAATTACTTTCGACCGAAATCAGCAGGATTTTCGCCCCATGCTTCCGTTTCCCATTTCAGAATTTTATTGTTGTATGAATATTCTTTCAACCATGCTTCGGCACGATGGATCAATTCAAAAATATGGTTGGTTTTTGCGGATTCTTCCAGGTTGGTTTTGCATTTTTTCGCTTTCACCCAGCCAATTGCATTTCTGCTATCACTGTAAATGGGGATCGTAAACAGGTTGTGTTTTTTACAATAAGCAAGCGCATGTACAATGGCTAAAAATTCACCAATGTTGTTGGTGCCGTTTGCCAACGGTCCCATGTGAAAAATGCGTGTATTGGTTTTGTAGAGAATGCCCTGGTACTCCATATCTTTTTGCACACTGTTCCAGGCAGCGTCTACAATAATACTTTCCTGAATAGGAGTGCCCAGCGATGTCAGATCTTTTGTGCCGGCTGGTTTATCTTTTTTGTAAATGTGTTTGGCGAAATGATCTTTATATGCCAGTTCTGCTTCCGTCATCGTTGGGAACGATTTATAGGCCGCACCTGTAAATCCTTCCACCTGTAGTTTACAATCGTTCCAGTTGGTATAAATGCCGGGCTCTTTCCCTTTCCAAACCACATAATATTTTGGCTTAACATTGCTCATGTGGATGCAATGTTAGCAAAAGAAACGATAAACCCACACGAAAGGAAGCTTGTTGGCGTTTAACCGTTCGGAGATTTTTGCAAAATGCAAAAATTGGGTTAAGCTTTTGTTTGGCATTATTCTTTCCGATAATTGTGCATCTTTGCAGCGTAAATAATATTCCCATGAAGAGAGCCTTTTTATTTCTGAGTATCTGTTTGATGGCTGTTTCGGCGATGGCGCAAACCACGCCATTGATCGTACAACTGGACAATCAAAACAAGCCCTATCTCACACACAGCATTGGCCCCAAAGAAAATTTTTACAGTATCGGACGTATTTACAATATCAGTCCTCGTGTGTTTGCACCTTATAACGGATTGGAATTAACATCGCCGTTAAGTATTGGTCAGCAAATACGGATTCCCCTTAACGAAGCGAATTTCTGGCAAACTGGCACACGCACTGAAAATGAAACGGTGGTACCCTTGTATCATACCGTAAAGCAGGGCGAAACAATGAGTCGCCTGAGTCAGTTATATGGTACGGATAATGCGTCGATCAAATCATGGAATAACTTAGGCGATGCAGTAAGTGTGGGCAGTAAAGTGATCATTGGATTTTTGAAAGTAGATAAAACATTATCGCCATTAGCGGCAAAGGGAATGAATGTGCGCAGTGAACCAACAGTGGTGCAGCAACAACCCAAGCCCGTACAAAAAACAGAAGAACCAAAAAAGGAACAACCGGTGGTTGTGAAAAAAGAAGAACCAAAACTGGTGAAGTGAAGAAGAGAAGAACCGAAGACCTGAAGTATCGGCCGTGAGTTATGCAGGCAATGGTTTTTTCAAAGATGAATTTAACAGACAAACAAATAATGGCAAACGGGTAGCAGGAAATAATGGCGCCGGCAGCATCTTTAAAAGTACAAGTGGCTGGAGCGATGGAAAATATTATGTGTTGATGGATCAGGTAGAAAAAGGAGCCATTGTGATGATCCGTAACCCGGCCAATGGAAAAGCAGTGTATGCAAAAGTATTGGGAGGGGTAGAAGAAACAAGCCCCGGCAGCGGATTGGTTTTTCGACTGAGTAATTCAGCCGCCGCTCAGTTGGGCATCAGTGCGGAAAAGTTTAATGCGGAGTTGGTGTGGGGAAAGTAAGGGCAAGTGGGAAATGAGAAGTTGAAAGTGGGAAATAAGAAATTATACTAAACGGGTGATTGTTTAAAAGCTTTCACCCGTTTTATTTTAATAAAATATTTTAATGGGAATAAGTAAATACCAGGAACAATATTTAGCAGATGGGTATGCTGTGATTGAAGATGTTTTTGATGAGCAGGAAATCGAAATGATTTTGAGTGAGATTGCTTCAGCCAACACGGATGATCCCGCATTTCGAATAAGCAATGATGTATTTGCAATCAGAAAATTTCTGAACCTGGTTCCCGGAACAAAACCACATATATTTTCAGCAAAGTTGAAGTGCCTTCTTGCTGAAATGTTTGGTGAAGACTATTTTGTTGTGAAGTCTATTTACTTTGATAAGCCTGAAAAATCGAACTGGTTTGTTGCCTATCATCAAGACTTAACAATCTCTGTAGAATCGAAATTAAACATAGATGGCTTTGGTCCATGGACTGTTAAGCAGAATCAATATGCTGTGCAGCCGCCGCTTTCTATACTTGAAAATAATTTTACAATCAGAATTCATTTGGATGATACCGACAGTGAGAACGGAGCACTAAAAATTATTCCAGGTTCGCATAAAAAGGGTGTTATTCGTACTAATTTGAATGGGGAGAGTGAGGTTTTCTGTTCAGTTAAGAAAGGAGCGGTGATGTTCATGAGCCCTTTGTTGTTACATGCATCAAACAGAACGACGAATAATCAGAAACGTAGAGTTGTCCATATTGAATTCAGTAATCAAACTTTACCGAATGGGTTGAATTGGTCTGAATATTTGAACTGGAAAAAATAACGATCAACTCCTGTACCCCCTCAAAAAATCTTCTACCAACATTTTCTTTTTACCTTCCAGTTGTAATTCCAGCACCTGTACGTAACCGTTACTGCAGGCAAATTTTAAATAGGTCTTGCCGTCGGTGAGGTAATTGCCGGTCGGGACGGTTTCACCGGCCTGAACGTTTTGATCAGCATGATTCAGGTCGCCCGAAGCGCCCCGACCCTTTTCTTTCTTCGACCGGTAGATCTTCATCATCTTATCGTTGAAATACATAAACGCTCCGGGAAAAGGAGAGAGCCCACGAATCAGATTGTGTACTTCGTCCACTGTTTTTGTGAAATCGATTTTACAGGTGTCGGTGAATATTTTGGGAGCATGTTTTAATAGTGAATGTTGAATGGTGAGTGGTGAAGGGGGATTTGAAGTTGCGGAGTCGTCCATTGACCATTGACCATTGACCATTGACTCTTGCGGTTTCTCTTCCAACGTTCCGTTCACCAATCCCTCAACCGTTCTCACCAGCAACTGTGCACCGATCTCTTTCATACGATCGTGTACTTCACCAGCTGTTTCATCTTTACCAATGGGAAATGATTCCTGTAACAGAATATCGCCGGTATCAATTTCATGTTTCAATTTGAATGTGGTAACACCCGTTTCTTTTTCTCCATTGATCACGGCCCAATTGATCGGCGCCGCACCACGGTACTGTGGCAACAAACTTCCATGCACATTTACGGTACCCATCTTCGGCATATTCCAAACAGCTTCCGGTAACATACGGAATGCAACAACGATCTGCAGATCGGCATTTAAAGATCTTAAGCTCTTGAAGAAACACAGGATTTTTTAGTTTCTCCGGTTGCAGTACAAACAGGTTGTGTTCTGTTCGGCATATTTCTTCACGGCACTTTCTGTGATCTTCATACCACGACCAGCCGGTTTATCGGGTGCCGTAATAACACCCACAACATTGTATCCTGCCTGCACCAATGCATCCAATGATGCAACTGCAAACTCAGGCGTTCCCATAAAAACAATACGTGGAGATTCGTTTGTAACCATACCGCAAAAGTAAAGAGAAAGCTGCGAGCTGTGAGCGATTAGCTACAAGCAAAAGACAGTAGGTTTAGAAATAGCAAACTAAAAGTTCTTGAAATACAAAGATTAATTTTACTGATGAACAAAGGGCATCTGCTCACAGCTCGTAGCTATTAGCTAGCGGCTTCCTCCTCCTCATCCATCTCAATGATTTTGTCCTCCTGATTCATTCTGGTGAGGTTGTTTCGCTGCAGAATTTCTTTGGCGAGGTTGAGATAGTTAATGGCGCCCTTGCTTTCACTGTCGTACAGAATAACAGGTTTGCCAAAACTTGGGGCTTCACTTAAACGTGTATTGCGATGAATGATCGAATCAAATACAATGCCTTCAAAATGACGACGTACTTCGCTCACTACCTGGTTACACAAACGCAAACGTCCATCATACATCGTCATCAAAATGCCTTCGATCACCAGTTGCGGATTCAAACGGCTTTGCACAATTTTGATGGTGTTGAGCAATTTACCCAAACCTTCCAATGCAAAAAATTCAGTCTGTACAGGAACAACCACCGCATCGGCAGCCGTCAATGCGTTTACAGTAATTAAACCAAGCGATGGAGAACAATCAATAATTATAAAATCATAATCATTTTTCAATCCGGCCAGCAATTGCTTCATCACCGATTCACGGTTTGGCTGATTGATCATTTCAATTTCAGCACCCACCAGATCAATATGGGAAGGAATGAGGTCAAGATGCGGAATATCTGTTTTCAACACCACATCTTTTGCATTGGCGCCATTTACAAAACAATCGTATAAACTTTGTTGTACGTTGTGCAAATCAAAACCAACACCAGTTGTACTGTTGGCCTGGGGATCGGCATCCACCAATAATGTTTTGAATTCCAGTACAGCAAAACTGGCAGCAAGATTAATTGCTGTTGTGGTTTTACCG
>CAWHOR010000030.1:0-14852 GCA_963830845.1 uncultured Bacteroidota bacterium
AACGTGTATGCAACCGAATGGAAAAAATATGTTCTACTGCATCTGCAAAAAATGTTGCTGTGTTGATCGATGCAGAAGAAACCTGGATACAGGATCCCGTTGATGCATTAACGATGTTGATGATGGATCAACATAACAAAACCAAAGCGGTGGTGTACAACACTGCACAACTCTACCGTCACGACCGTTATCAATTTATTCATGATTGTTTTGAGGCAGCAGAGCAACGCAATTTTATTCTTGGGATCAAGATCGTTCGTGGTGCGTATATGGAAAAAGAACGCAAGCGTGCACAGGATATGAATTACGAATCGCCGATCCAGCCCGACAAAGAAAGCAGCGACCGTGATTATAACAGTGCAGTTGAGTTTTGTATTCAGCATATCGATCGCATCGCAACCATTGTTGCATCGCACAACGAACAGAGCAACCAGTTAGCTGCTGAATTACTTCATAGCAAAGGATTGCCGCACAATCATCCGCATGTGCATTTCAGTCAGCTCTATGGCATGAGCGATCATATCACCTTCAACCTTGCCAAACAAGGTTATTCCGTGAGCAAGTATTTACCCTTTGGCCCTATTGACGATGTAGTGCCTTACCTCATGCGCCGTGCACAGGAAAACAGCAGTGTGAGCGGACAAACGGGCAGGGAATTACTGTTGATCAAAAAGGAATTGGCAAGAAGAGGAGTGAAGTAATTGCTCAACGGCTTTGTCTGTTCACAATCAATCCACAGCGCTCCCCGTGTGCCTTGTAACTTGTGCCTTTTAGTTACCTTGCACCCATGCAACAATACCTCTCTTTACTGCAGCATATATTGGATAACGGTGTTGAAAAAACCGATCGTACTGGAACGGGTACTAAAAGTGTGTTTGGATACCAGATGCGGTTCGATCTAAGCGAAGGATTTCCATTAGTCACCACCAAGAAAGTACACATGCGCAGCATTATTCATGAATTACTTTGGTTCCTGAAAGGTGAAACGAATATTGCTTATCTCAAAGAAAGCAATGTGAGCATTTGGGACGAGTGGGCCAATGAAAATGGCGAGCTTGGTCCGGTGTATGGGAAACAGTGGCGTAGCTGGGAAGGAGCGAATGGAGTAGAGATCGACCAGGTGAAAGATTTGATTGCACAGATCAAAAAAAATCCGGATAGCCGACGTTTGATCATCAGTGCATGGAATGTAGCCGATCTGCCAAAGATGGCGTTGATGCCTTGTCATACCATTTTTCAATTCTATGTTGCTGAAGGAAAGTTGAGTTGTCAGTTGTATCAACGTAGTGCCGATGTGTTTTTGGGCGTTCCGTTCAACATTGCATCGTATGCATTACTGACGATGATGATCGCACAGGTATGTGATCTAAAACCCGGAGATTTTGTTCATACGTTTGGTGATGTGCATATTTACAGCAACCACATGGAGCAAGTGAATCTGCAATTAAGCCGCACACCGTTTCCATTACCAACCATGAAACTGAATCCGGATGTAAAAGATATTTTCGAATTTAAGTTCGATGATTTTACGTTGGAGAATTATCAAAGCCATGGAGCGATCAAAGCGCCGGTAGCAGTTTGAGTAACCCCCATCCCCCTAAAGGGGTGTTTTTAAACGTCACTATAAAAATGAGTCAATCTGAAAATTTAATTAGCGGGCATCAAAGCCCCCTTTTAGGGGATGGGGGTTTGATTTCTTTAATCGTCGCTGCATCTTCCAACAACGCCATCGGTCGTAACAACGAATTGCTGTGGCATTTACCAATTGACCTGAAGTTTTTTAAAAACACCACCTGGGCGTTACCGGTAATCATGGGACGAAAGACCTTTGAATCAGTTGGCAGTAAACCGTTGACAGGAAGAACCAATATTATTATTTCAAGACAAGAAGGCTTGACCTCACAATATGACAACGTATGGTTTGCTACTTCATTAGAAGAAGCAATTGCACAAGCAAAAAAGCTTGAGACCAAAGAGATCATGATCGCCGGTGGCGCACAGATCTACGAACAGGCATTGCCGATTGCAAACCGCATTTATTTAACAAGAGTGCATGTACACTTAGAAGCCGATGCGTTCTTTCCTTCTTTTCCTGTTGATGAATGGAACTTAACCCGCAGCAGCGAATTTGAAGCGAATGAAAAACATGCGTACTCATTCTCCATTCAACAGTGGGACAGGAAAAGTGAAAAGTAGAAAGTTCAAAGTGGAAAGTATAGTTTCACTTCTTCATTTTTCATTTCCGATTTTTAATTTTTCATTTCTGACATGTATTCTTCTTTCCAGCTTGGATTAAAATATCTCAACTATTATTTCACTGCTGCCAACGGCAAGGGGCATGGCATTCATTCACCTTTTGTGTTTGATCTGGTGGTAAAGGTGCTGAATGATAAAACGAATTATGATGCCTACAACGAAATTGAATTACAACGTAGTTTGTTATTAGGAAATGAAAAGATCATAAACGTTGAAGATTTTGGTGCAGGTTCAACCAAAGGGTTAACCAAGCAAAGGGTAGTACAACAAATTGCTGCCACTTCACTGAAGCCGAAAAAATATGCCCAACTGTTATACAGGTTGGTAAATTATTTTCAATCACAACAAATACTGGAACTTGGCACCTCATTGGGCATTACCACTGCTTATTTGGCAAAAGCAACGCCAACTGCAAATGTTACAACTATGGAAGGTTCTGCAACGATTGCTGAAATTGCCGAAGAGAATTTTCAGAAATTAGGGTTACAAAACATCCGCATCGTTACCGGCAACTTTGATGAAACACTTGCAGGCACACTTGCAGCTTCAACGAAATCGTTCAACTTTGTATTTATTGATGGTAATCACCGCAAGGAACCTACATTACGTTACTTCGAGCAATTACTTGCAAAAGCAGATGATGATACTGTATTTGTATTTGATGATATACATTGGAGTAAAGAAATGGAAGAGGCGTGGGAGGGAGTGAAACGACATTCATCTGTAACGTTAACGATTGATCTGTTTTTTATCGGACTGGTTTTTTTACGTAAAGAACAAAAAGCGAAAGAACATTTTGTAATCAGATATTAATTTAAATGATGCAACATCGGAAAATCAGGTATATATCAGCGTTTGTAATTATTTTTTTAATTGCAATGTTCCGGTTGCTATTGTTAGCACTGAGTTATTATTCCTTACAAGAGCACAATACAATTTCAACAAAACAATTACCACTTTCAGAGGTCGTCAATTTTTTAAGCATTTTCCCTCCTGTTGTTTTACTGGCTGAAGCTGTTGTCTATCTCTTATTACGCAAACGATATTTCCTTCGCCCACTTGTGCGGACTCATATCTGGATGACGGTTGTCTCTTCATTTTTGTTTCCAATAGTTGAAACCATCTTCTATTTCGGTGTACTTTCTCCCAATTCCAAATCCCCGGCTGAACTCGCAGATGCTGCAAAAGAATATAGTTCCCCGATACTGATTGCAGGTTGGTTGCTTTTTGCAATCGCACGGCTTTTCTTTCTACTGTCAGTAGTGAAATCAGTTAAAGCCATGCCACAAAAAACATCGAATGTGAATAGCACAGATCTGCTTGCCGATTTTTCTGAATAGTAGCATCAAATGATAATAAACAGTTGTAAGGCTGCATAAAATCAACAGTGCATGATACTTCCCTGTTTAAAAAATCAATAACTTCACGGCCTCACCGCAAAACTTGCTTAATCCCGATTTATTATGGTTATTGGTGTTTTAAAAGAACCGGCACACGAAACAAGAGTATCACTGATTGCCGAATCTGTTGCAGCATTGGTGAAAAAAGGAATCACAGTGTTTGTGGAAAACGGAGCAGGTGATCTGTCGTTTTGCAATCATGCAGCATATGAAGCGGCAGGTGCACATATCAAAACCCGTCAGGAAGTGATCGGTGGCGCAGATATTATTTTGTCCATTCATGCGCCAACTCCATCTGAGATCGATCAACTGTCGGCGAAGATTCTCATTGGTGTGTATCAGCCATTGATGCATGTGGATGCCATGAAAAACTGGGCGACAAAAAATATCACTTCTTTTTCATTGGATATGTTGCCACGTACAACCCGTGCACAGGCAATGGACGTATTGAGTTCGCAGGCAAATATTGCAGGATATAAAGCTGTGCTTACAGCAGCGAATTTATATTCCCGTTATTTTCCCATGTTTATGACGGCTGCAGGAAGTATTAAACCTGCTAAGCTGTTGATCCTGGGTGCAGGTGTTGCGGGACTGCAAGCGATTGCTACTGCCAAACGTTTAGGTGCGGTGGTAGAAGTGTTTGATACACGGCCAGCAGTGAAAGAAGAAGTAATGAGCCTCGGTGCAAAGTTTGTAGAAGTGGAAGGCGCCGCCGATGCAAGTAAAGCAGGTGGCTATGCGGTTGAGCAAACAGAAGAGTATAAACAAAAGCAACAGCAAAAAATTTCTGAGAGTGTTGCAAAAGCAGATATTATTATTACTACTGCACAGATACCAGGCCGTAAAGCACCGGTATTGATCACGGAGGAAATGTTGCAGTTAATGCAAAATGGTTCAGTGATTATTGATCTGGCAGCTTCAACTGGTGGTAATACACCCTTCACCAAAAACAATGAAACAGTTGTTGTAAACGGAGTGAGCATTGTAGGTAATTCAAATCTGCAGGCAACCATGCCGTCGGATGCAAGCAAACTGTACGGAAAAAATGTTCTCAACTTTTTACAACTCATCATCACTAAAGAAGCATCCATTCATCTGAATTGGGAAGACGACCTGGTAAAAGGTTCCTGCATTACGCATAACAACGAACTGGTTCACGAACGTTTAAAATAATTCACTAACACATCATTCAACGAATATGGAAAGTGTTCTCAACTTTATTTCAGCAAACGAACAGATGATCTACATTCTGATGCTGGTGATTTTTCTTGGCTTTATTGTCATCAGTCGTGTGCCTGCAGTGTTGCATACGCCATTGATGAGTCATGCAAACGCCATCAGCGGTGTGGTAATTATTGGTGCCATCATTGTAATGGGCCGTGCCGATGCTGATAATTATGCCGCATTGATCCTTGGTTTCCTTGCTGTGGTGTTAGGCGCTATCAACGTAGTGGGTGGGTTTGTTGTAACCGACCGCATGCTGGAAATGTTTAAAAAGAAAAAATAATCTGTTCCGGAGTAATTCATACAAACTGACTGAATAATGGGAGTTTCAATTTTAAGTATCATTTATATTGTTGGTGCCATCACGTTTATCATTGGATTAAAAATGATGTCGCATCCTGATTCTGCACGCAAAGGAAACATGATTGCGGGGGCAGGAATGGTTGCTGCTATACTCGGTACTATTTTCTTGTACAAGAATGCAGATGGATCAGGCTTACAAAATCATCTTTGGATTTTTGGCGCTATTCTTATAGGCACATTGTATGGGGTAATTGCTGCTAAAAAAGTAAAAATGACGGGCATGCCCGAAATGGTGAGCTTGTTCAATGGATTGGGTGGTGCAAGTGCAACCCTTATTTCTGTTGTTGAATTCAATCATTTAGCAGAACTGAATTTCCCCGCTGAATTATCTACGCCCGGTACAATGGCGATTCTGTTCTCTGGAATAATTCTCGGCAATATTACATTTTCAGGTAGTTTAATTGCATGGGCCAAGTTGAGTGGTAAATTAAAAGACTTCGCATTTCAGGGACAGCATATTGTCAATATCCTGTTACTGCTTGCAAGTATTGTATTATCAGTTTATATCAGTTCCGATCTGCAATCAGAAAATACAACGATCTTATTTGCAGCAGTATTTCTCATCTCACTTATTTACGGTGTGTTATTCGTAATGCCGATTGGCGGTGCAGATATGCCCGTGGTGATCTCATTACTGAATTCATTGAGTGGATTGAGTGCAGCTTGCGGTGGTTTCTTATTCGACAATAAAGTTGTTTTCACAGGTGGTATCCTCGTTGGTGCTGCCGGTACCATTCTTACCGTGTTGATGTGTAAGGCCATGAACCGCTCATTGACCAATGTATTGATCGGCTCGTTTGGTGGAAGTAAAGCAGCAGCAGGAAATAAAGAACAGGGTGCGTACAAAGAGATCAGTTTAAATGATTCTGCTGTTGTAATGAGTTATGCAAGCAAAGTAATGATTGTGCCCGGTTATGGATTAGCTGTGGCGCAGGCGCAACATACTTGTCATGAATTACAAAAGATGTTGGAGGCAAAAGGAGTGGATGTAAAATATGCGATTCATCCTGTGGCAGGACGTATGCCCGGACATATGAATGTATTGCTTGCAGAAGCGGATGTGAGTTATGAAAAGCTCTTGGAAATGGAACAGAGCAACGAAGAATTTCCATCGGTTGATCTGGTATTGATACTTGGCGCCAATGATGTGGTGAACCCGGCTGCAAAATCTGATCCTTCTTCACCAATATACGGAATGCCCATTCTTGATGTAGGACTTGCAAAGAATGTGGTCGTAGTAAAGCGCAGCATGAAACCCGGTTATGCAGGTATTGAAAATGAGTTGTTCTTTCACCCAAAAACTTCGATGTTGTTTGGTGATGCAAAAAAAGTATTGCAGGATCTGATCTCAGAGATCAAGAGCATATAGTTTGTATTTTCGCAACATGCAACTTCCTTCTTTACTGTTACAGTCGATCGAACATACAAAAGGGTTTGACAAAACTGCATTTGAAAAAGTGCATACAAGTGGGGAGCAGGTGGTGTCGGTGAGAATGAATCCGCTGAAGTCGTCAATGGTGAATGGTCAATTGTCAATAGGCAATAGGCAACACATCTCGACTTCGCTCGATGTATTGCAAGAACACCCTTCGACTCCGCTCAGGGCCGTTCCCTGGTCCACATCCGGTTATTATCTCAGCCAACGTCCTTCGTTTACACTTGATCCGTTATTACATGCCGGTGCCTATTATGTGCAGGAAGCAAGCAGTATGTTTTTAGAACAGGCAATGAAGCAAGCCGTTGATCTTGATCAGCCATTGCTGGTGTTGGATCTGTGTGCTGCGCCAGGTGGTAAATCAACCTTACTGCAATCCATCATCAGCAACGAAAGTTTACTGGTGAGTAATGAAGTAATTCAAACAAGGGTAAATATTCTCAAAGAAAATATCATCAAATGGGGTGCAGGAAATGTAGTGGTGACGAATAATGATCCTGCTACTTTTTCAAAGCTGCACGGTTTGTTTGATGTGTTGGTGATCGATGCACCCTGCAGCGGCAGTGGTTTATTTCGTCGTGATGCTGATGCAATTAAAGAATGGAGTGAGGATAATGTACAGCTTTGCAGTCAGCGACAGCAACGCATCTTAGCCAACGCATGGAATTGTTTGAAAGAAGATGGCGTATTAATCTATTCTACCTGTTCTTATTCATCGGAGGAAGATGAAGAAATATTGGATTGGATCGAAACAAACTGTAAAGCAGAAAGTGTAAAATTGAAAGTGGAAGAGGAGTGGAACATTGATGAAGTACAATCAACAGCAGGTGCTCATGGTTATCGTTTCTGGCCTTACAAAGTAAAAGGCGAAGGTTTTTTTATTGCTACATTTAAAAAGAAGGAATCACCAGATCAACTTCGTATCAAAATAAAAACGACGCAGCTTGCTTCGAAGCAGGAAGCTACCATTGCAGCAAATTGGTTGAAAGAATCTGAAGGATTAACCTTCATCAAACAAGGACAAAATATTGCAGCGATTCCAACAGCATGGAACGAAGCCATTCAATACCTCATGCAGGAATTGAAAGTGCGTTATGCAGGTGTGGAGCTGGGCACTATTGCAAAGAATGATCTGTTGCCTGAACATGCATTGGCTGTATCAACTATTCTTAAAGAGGATGTATTTAAAGTAGAACTTACGCTTGCACAGGCGTTGGACTACCTCCGTAAAAATGAGATCAACATCGATAGTCCGCATAAAGGTTGGGCATTAGCCTTGTACAACAACTTTCCGCTTGGCTGGATGAAACTTCTCGGCAACCGTATCAATAATTATTATCCGAAAGAGTGGCGCATTTTAATGAGGTGAAAAGCAGACCACGGACGATAGACGACAGACTATCAGGGGTTGATAGTTCATGGTTCATAGCTGATAGCCTAGTCACTCTTCATAATAGACCACGGTCGACGGACGACAGACCATCACTTATTAATTGTTCATAGTTGCTTATTGTCTACTGCTCATTGCCTATTGACGATACACAACTCATCACTCATCATTTGAATTTTGTATTGAACAGTAATTTAAATCCTGTCCAGATAAGAATGACGGCTGAGCTGTAAAATAGTACGTTGATGCCGGTGCTGTCAGGTTGATAGATCATGAGTAGTGTTGCACAAATCATCAGCAAGCCAAGTATAAATACAAATGCAAGACGATTGAAATTCTGACGTAATGCTTTGTTGGTAAAACTATCCTCCCTGAAATTGATCTCATGTTTCAATACACCGGTGCGTAGATTATTGACGATCTCTTTAATGTCAGTTGGTAAACGATCAACAATATAGAGATAGTCTTCAGCTGAATTCATCACTTTATTTACAATGGCATCAAAGCTGAATTTTTCTTTCACCTTTTCTTTTGCAAATGGCTCAATCATGTTGATGAGTGAAATATCCGCTTCCAGTGCTTCTGCAAATTTCTGAATCGTGCCCAATGTTTTTAACAGCATGTACAAGTTGGTGGGCACTTTTAATCCGTGGCGTAAGATCACTTTGAATGTATCGGCCATTAAATTGGAAATATCTACTTTATCATACGGAATATAACTGTACTTATGGATCAGTTCACCTACTTCAAATTCAAGATCAGCATGGTCTTTATAAAAATTGATATTCAGCAATGCAAGTAATGCTTTTGTAATGCGGTGGGTATCCTGTCTTGCAAAGCCCAGCATAAAGTTGATGAGTGCCTGTATCTGTGCCGGTTTTAAACTGGCCGTCATGCCATGATCGAGCAACACCACCTGATTGTTATCCCGGATCAATAAATTTCCTGCATGCGGATCTGCATGGAAAAAACCATGTTTCAAAATCATTTTCAAAATGATCTCTGTCCCGTTTCGTGCAATTTGTTTTGTATCAAATCCTTTTGCGATCAATTCGTCTTTGGCATCGGGTTCAATACCTGTTACAAATTCCATTACCAGAATTTTCTGTGTACTGTACTGGCTATATACCTTTGGGATATAACAGTAATCATCGTATTTGAACATTTCCGAAAACCGCATCATGTTGGAAGCTTCATTGGAAAAATCCAATTCTTTTTTCATGATGTTTCCAAAATCTTCTACAAACTCGATCACATTAAAGCTGGCTAATTCAGGATATGATTTCACCACCTGCTCAGCCAAGACTTTCATCAATACAAGGTCAACTGAAATTTTTTGTTTGATATGTGGCCGTTGTACTTTTACCGCCACCGTTTCACCTGTTCTTAACTTGCCTCTGTAAACCTGTGCAATAGATGCGGATGCAATAGGTGTTTGATCAAGTTGCTCAAATACTTCATGAATCGGGTCGCCCAGTTCTTCTTCCATAATACGCCATGCCTGAGCATTGTCAAACGGCTTTGCAGATGTTTGCAGTTTTTTCAGTTCATTCCGTAATTGTTCGCTTACAAGATCAGGACGGTCGGCAACGATCTGACCAAATTTCACAAATGTAGGTCCCAGGTCTTCAATCATCAACCGCAAACGCTCTGCACGTGTAGTAAGATTTTTTCCTTTCGGGTCGAATATTCTTCGTAAAAAGCGATTGTTGTTGATGCCATTTCGCACACCATGCTTGCAAATGATCAACAGGATGCTGATGAGGCGTATACTGTTTCTGAATAATCGATTGACCCGGAATATCCACATAGACGTTCAATTTACAGTTGAAGAATGGGTAGAGATAAATACAATAGTTGTGAAAATACAAAAGGAGCCGGTAACCGACTCCCTTTATTTACATCCGGTACTAACTTAAGAAACCAGTTGCTCCTTTATATGATTACCGGTTAGCTTTGTTGCCTGCAGAATTTCAAGCACACGTTTACGTGTATCTTCTTTCAAACCGGCAATTTCATGTTTAAATACTTCTTTCAATTCTTCTATGTCGGAACTGCTGCCTCTCATTTTGTAGAGACGTTCTTTCAGATCATTGAACTTTTCATTGATCGTGTTACGAATAGAGCTTCCACTTTCAGGTGCCATCAGCATACCAACAGCTGCACCTGCTGCTACGCAGGCGATAATTAACTTCATACTCATAATGCTGTGTTTTTAAATGGTGAATAATGAAGTGTAATTTTCAAGAACCTTGCCAAAAAAGCCGTGAGCTATAAGCAACGAGCTTTTAGCCTTGCATTACGTAAATGAAATGGCGTGATAGCATGAATCATTCTGCGCCTTTGCGCCTCTGCGGTAAAAAATTACTTTCGACCGAAATCAGCAGGATTTTCTCCCCATGCTTCAGTTTCCCATTTCAGAATTTTATTCTTGTATGAATATTCTTTCAACCATGCTTCGGCACGATGGATCAATTCGAAAATATGGTTGGTTTTTTCGGATTCTTCCAGGTTGGTTTTGCATTTTTTTGCTTTCACCCAGCCAATTGCATTTCTGCTGTCACTATAAATGGGGATCGTAAACAGGTTGTGTTTTTTACAATAAGCAAGCGCATGTACAATAGCTAAAAATTCACCAATGTTGTTCGTGCCGTTTGCCAACGGTCCCATGTGAAAGATGCGTGTATTTGTTTTGTAAAGAATGCCCTGGTACTCCATATCCTTTTGCACACTGTTCCATGCAGCGTCTACGATAATACTTTCCTGAATAGGAGTGCCCAGCGCAGTCAGGTCTTTTGTGCCCGCCGGTTTATCTTTTTTATAGATGTGTTTGGCGAAATGATCTTTATATGCCAGTTCAGCCTCCATCATCGTTGGGAACGATTTGTAAGCAGCAGCGGTAAAGCCTTCCACTTGTTGTTTGCAATCGTTCCAGTTGGTATAAATGCCAGGCACTTTCCCTTTCCACACCACATAATATTTTGGTTTAACATTGCTCATGTGGATGCAATGTTAGCAAAAGAAACGATAAACCCACACGAAACGAAGCTTGTTGGCGTTTAACCGTTCGGAGTTTTTTTTGTAAAATGCAAAAATTGGGTTAAGCTTTTATTTGGCATTATTCTTTCCGATAATTGTGCATCTTTGCAGCGTAAATAATATTCCCATGAAGAGAGCCTTTTTATTTCTGAGTATCTGTTTAGTGGCTGTTTCGGCGATGGCGCAAACCACGCCATTGATTGTACAACTGGACAATCAAAACAATCCCTATCTCACACACAGTATTGGCCCCAAAGAAAATTTTTACAGTATCGGACGTATCTACAATATCAGTCCTCGTGTGTTTGCACCTTATAATGGACTTGAATTAACATCGCCGTTAAGTATTGGTCAGCAAATACGGATTCCCCTTAACGAAGCGAATTTCTGGCAGACCGGCATCCGCAAAGAAAATGAAACGGTGGTGCCTTTGTATCATACCGTAAAGCAGGGCGAAACAATGAGTCGCCTGAGTCAGTTGTATGGTACTGATAATGCGTCGATCAAATCATGGAATAATCTGGGTGATGCGGTAAGTGTTGGCGGCAAAGTGATCATTGGTTTTTTGAAAGTAGATAAAACATTATCGCCATTGGCAGCAAAGGGAATGAATGTACGCAGCGAACCAACTGTAGTGCAGCAACAACCCAAGCCCATACAAAAAACAGAAGAACCAAAAAAGGAACAACCGGTGGTTGTGAAAAAAGAAGAACCAAAGGAACACCAGTTGTGAGAAGAGCCAAAACCGGAAGTAAAGAGAGAAGAGCCCAAGACCGAAGTATTGGCTGTGAGTTATGCAGGCAATGGTTTTTTTAAAGATGAATTTAATCGACAAACAAATAATGGCAAACGTGTAGCAGGGAATAATGGCGCAGGCAGCATCTTTAAAAGTACAAGCGGCTGGAGCGATGGAAAATATTATGTGTTGATGGATCAGGTAGAAAAGGGGGCCATCGTGATGATCCGCAACCCCGCCAATGGAAAAGCAGTATATGCCAAAGTATTGGGTGGAGTAGAAGAAACAAGCCCCGGCAGCGGATTGATTTTTCGCTTGAGTAATTCAGCCGCCGCTCAGTTAGGTATCAGTGCAGAGAAATTTAATGCGGAGTTGGTGTGGGGAAAGTAGATGAAAGTGGGAAATGAGAAGTTGAAAGTAAGAAATTATACTAAACGGGTGATTGTTTAAAAGCATTCACCCGTTTTATTTTAATAAAATATTTTAAAGAAGTTAAAAAGGATTATTCATGTTGAGAATATTGCTTTTCTTGTTGTTCATGCCTTTTATTTCAATGGCGCAGGGTTCAAAGAATCCATTTTTGACGTCGAAGTTTGATAAAGTAGTTATATATGATTTTGAGGGAGGAAAAGGTGCTGATTTATCTATCATTGATGAAAAAGGCCAATTGGCAAAATCGGTAAAAAAACAACGGCAACTTGATAGTACAACAATAAAAAAACTGAGTAGTAAGTTAGGAGATAAGAAATCGTATGGTGGTGTAACTGCTTTTTGTTTTGATCCGCATGTAGGTTTTGTGTATTATCTGAAAGGTAAAGTAGTAGCTCATATTTCAATTTGTCTTGATTGTAATCGCCTACATTCAAG
This sequence comes from uncultured Bacteroidota bacterium, assembly GCA_963830845.1. GTDB lineage: Bacteria > Bacteroidota > Bacteroidia > Chitinophagales > Chitinophagaceae > Lacibacter. The sequence goes on from CAWHOR010000030.1 coordinate 12,711, forward strand.
TATTGATATTCAGGCTCAAAAACAAGGAAAAGTTGGCAGTGGCGAAGCTGTGTATTATAGAGCAAATGGACTTAGTAAATCATTCAGACAGTTTATTAATACACTGTTACAGAAGAACCAGTTTTCGCACCAAATTAAAAAGGGATCATCCTTTGATGAATGATGGCATTCAATACAACATCATTTTTCAACTCCTGTACCCCCTCAAAAAATCTTCCACCAGCATTTTCTTTTTGCCTTCCAGTTGTAATTCCAGCACCTGTACGTAACCGTTACTGCAGGCAAACTTTAAATAGGTTTTGCCGTCGGTGTAAGACTCTCCAATGGTCTGGCCGCTTGGAGCGGCCTGACCCGTAACAACTTCTTTCTTCGACCGGTAGATCTTCATCATTTTTTCATTGAAGTAGGTAAATGCTCCGGGAAAAGGAGAGAGCCCACGAATGAGATTGTGTACTTCGTCCACTGTTTTTGAAAAATCTATTTTGCAGGTCTCCGTAAAAATTTTAGGCGCATGTTTAATGGTGAATGGTGAGTGGTGAGTGGTGAAGGGGGGTTTGAAGTTGCGGAGTCATCCATTGACCATTGACCATTGGCCATTGACTCTTGCGTTTTCTCTTCCAACGTTCCATTCACCAATCCCTCAACCGTTCTCACCAGCAACTGTGCACCGATCTCTTTCATACGGTCATGTACTTCACCTGCCGTTTCATCTTCACCAATTGCAAATGATTCTTGTAGCAGAATATCGCCGGTATCAATTTCATGTTTCAGTTTAAAGGTGGTAACACCGGTTTCTTTTTCTCCATTGATCACGGCCCAGTTAATAGGTGCTGCACCACGATACTGTGGCAACAAACTTCCATGCACATTTACGGTACCCATCTTCGGCATATTCCAAACGGCTTCCGGCAACATACGGAATGCAACCACGATCTGCAGATCGGCACGTAAGGCAATCAACTCTTTTAAAAACACAGGATTTTTCAATTTCTCCGGTTGCAGCACAAACAAGTTATGTTCTGTTGCATATTTCTTCACTGCACTTTGCGTGATCTTCATACCACGACCAGCCGGTTTGTCGGGAGCTGTAATAACACCTGCCACATTGTAACCGGCCTGCACCAATGCATCCAGCGACGCAACTGCAAACTCTGGCGTACCCATAAAAACAATTCGTGGAGATTCTTTTGTTACCATGCCGCAAAAGTAGTGAGAAAGCTGCGAGCTACGAGCTACAAGCTATAAGCTGCGAGCAAAAGGCAACTGCTTTATAGATAGCAAACTAAAAATATTTGAAACAGTGAGTTTAATGATACTGATGATTATGAGCCACGGCTCGTGGCTCGTAGCTATTAGCTAGCGGCTTCCTCTTCCTCCTCATCCATCTCAATGATCTTGTCTTCCTGATTCATTCTGGTGAGGTTGTTTCGCTGCAGAATTTCTTTGGCGAGGTTGAGATAGTTGATGGCGCCTTTACTTTCACTGTCGTACAAGATAACAGGTTTACCGAAACTTGGTGCTTCACTTAAACGTGTATTGCGATGAATGATCGAATCAAATACAATGCCTTCAAAGTGGCGGCGCACTTCGCTCACCACCTGGTTGCACAAACGCAAACGTCCATCATACATCGTCATTAAAATGCCTTCGATCACCAATTGCGGATTCAAACGGCTTTGAACGATTTTAATGGTGTTGAGCAATTTGCCCAATCCTTCCAATGCAAAAAATTCAGTTTGTACAGGAACAACCACAGCATCAGCAGCCGTCAATGCATTTACCGTAATTAAACCAAGCGATGGAGAGCAATCAATAATAATAAAGTCGTAATCATTTTTCAATCCAGCCAGCAATTGCTTCATCACCGATTCACGGTTTGGCTGATTGATCATTTCAATTTCAGCACCCACCAGATCAATATGCGAAGGAATGAGATCAAGATGCGGAATATCTGTTTTCAACACCACATCTTTTGCATTGGCGCCATTTACAAAGCAATCGTACAAGCTTTGTTGTACGTTGTGCAAGTCGAAACCGACACCGGTTGTACTGTTGGCTTGCGGATCGGCATCCACCAATAATGTTTTGAATTCCAGTACAGCAAAACTTGCAGCAAGATTAATTGCCGTTGTGGTTTTACCT
>CAWHOR010000031.1:0-13806 GCA_963830845.1 uncultured Bacteroidota bacterium
TAATGGATTGAGTAATCGTGGGTTTACATTTAGTAATCCCAATGCCAGCAAAACCTGCGGCTGTGGTACCAGTTTTGCCGTGTAAAATCAAGTCCATTCGATTTGCTTCTGCTTCCAGACGAAAGCTTTTTTGTACCCAGTGTTGGGTATTGAAAAATGTGAAAAAAAGTTGTAACTCGCATCATAAATAATTTGCATGAAAAAATCGATCCTCCCTTTTTTACTTCTTTTTTTAGTTGGCTTATCTACTGAAGCTTTAGCCCAAAAGAAAAAACCGGCAGCAGTTGCAGGTATCATTGGTGATGCTGCGGCAGATAATACAGAGAAAAAAAACAATGCCGGTAACAAAGAACTCAAAATCATTTCAGCTGAAAAAGCAATGGAAATGAAAATTCCGGAAGGTGGTGCTAATGGCGCAGCGGTGGTTTATCACCCGAAAGAGAAATTGTATTATGCGGCACAAGCAGGGAATATGAGTTTTCCATTAGTAATTTTTAATGAGGAGGGTGATGTTGTTTCGGGTGATGAGCAGGCAACGTTGATCGATGTGCGTGGACTTTGGTATAATCCCAAAACAAAACAACTGGAAGGAAACGGCTACAAAGATTTTGGTTGGTTTGTGTATGATCTGGATAAAAAAGGAATTCCCGAAAAAATCAATATCAAAAAAGAAGGTTCCAATCAACCCGATGATAACAGTGCCGGTGTATTGAATACAGATGGTAATGAAGTCCTCTTCTTAGATGGATTGAATGTGGTTTGTTACAGCACCGATGGTACCGATAAACGAAAGAACATTCAAATTCATTTTGGAGCAATGAATGCAGCCGATGCAACTACTCTCAGTCAATCAGATTTTGAACAGACTTACAATACCCGTTCATTGATTTACACCGGTATCAAGAATGCAGAGATCGGCTTGCTGAATATTGCAAAAAAGCAAGTGGAATTGTACGACAGTAAAAGCGGATATATGAGCCAGATAATAAAACTTCCGATCGATTTTGAAATTGAAACCTATTTTAATTTCTCTTATTCAAACGGGATTTATTGGGTGTTTGATAAACAGAAACGTAAATGGAATGGGTTTAAATAACCTCAACCTGACACATACAAATAAGAAAGCCGCTTCACAGCGGCTTTCTTATTTGTATGCATTGATACTGTTTATTTCGCCAGCGATTGAATAATATCGTACTTGGTAACAATATGAAAGTTCCCGGCTTCATCTTTACTTAAAACAGCGCCGTTCTCTTTTGTAATGAACGAACTCAATCGTTCAATAGGTGTGTCGAACGATACAATGGGCAATGGTGCTTCCATTACTGCTTCCACACTTGCATGTTTTATTTCAGGGTTGGTAAATACTTTATCAAACAATCCGTTTTCAGAAATTGAGCCGATTGGTCCGCTTCCATTAATGACCGGTATTTGCTCAATATCATATTTCTTCATCAGTTCTACTGCTTCGGAAACGGTATGTGTTGGTTCAATACTGATCAGGCGATTATGTGCACGTGATGAAACAAGATCCTTGAATGTTTTTACATCCAGGAAACCACGTTCCATCATCCACTGATCATTGTACACTTTCCCAACATAGCGGCTGCCATGATCATGAAAAATACAAACAACCAGATCATCTTTTTTCAGACGGTCTTTTAACTGCATCAATCCCTGCAAACAACTGCCTGCACTGTAACCGCAGAACATGCCTTCTTCTTTTGCAAGGCGACGGGCCATCACAGCACCATCTTTATCTGTTACCTGTTCAAAATGATCGATCACACTCATATCATAATTCTTTGGCACAAAGTCTTCACCAAATCCTTCACTGATGTAAGGATGCACTTCACCCATATCAATTTCGCCCGTGCGGAAATACTTTGTAAGTAAGGAACCGTACACATCAATGGCCCATATCTGTATGTTGGGATTTTTTTCTTTTAAAAATTTTGCTGCGCCGGTAATGGTTCCACCTGTGCCTGCCGTGCAAACCAGGTGTGTGATCTTTCCATCTGTTTGTTATTTTTTTAGATTGAGCCGATTGTCCGTTTCCGTTAATAACAGGTATTTGTTCAATATCATATTTCTTCTTAATTTCAAAAACTTCTGAAACTGTATGTGTTGGTTCAATACTGATCAGGCGATTATGCACTAATTAACAATATCCTTGAATGTTTTTACATCCAGAACGATGCTCCATCATCCACTGTATCATTGTACAACTTTTCCAACATAGCGACTGCCATGATCATGAAAAATACAAACAACCAGATCATCTTTTTTCAGACGGTCTTTTAACTGCATCAATCCCTGCAAACAACTGCCTGCACTGTAACCGCAGAACATGCCTTCTTCTTTTGCAAGGCGACGGGCCATCACAGCACCATCTTTATCTGTTACCTGTTCAAAATGATCGATCACACTCATATCATAATTCTTCGGCACAAAATCTTCACCAAATCCTTCACTGATGTAAGGATGCACTTCACCCATATCAATTTCGCCCGTGCGGAAATACTTTGTAAGTAAGGAACCGTACACATCAATCGCCCAGATCTGTATGTTGGGATTTTTTTCTTTTAAAAATTTTGCTGCGCCGGTAATAGTTCCACCGGTACCTGCCGTGCAAACCAGGTGTGTGATCTTTCCATCAGTTTGCTCCCAAATTTCAGGACCGGTTGTTTCATAATGTGCTAACCGGTTGGCAAGGTTGTCGTACTGATTCATGTGCAATGAATTCGGTACTTCTTTTGCCAAACGTGCAGCTACGCTGTAATAACTGCGTGGATCTTCCGGCAATACATTAGTCGGGCAAACAATTACTTCGGCACCAACTGCTTTTAAGATGTCAGCTTTTTCTTTCGATTGTTTATCGGTGGTAACAAAAATGCATTTGTATCCTTTTACTACAGCCGCCAATGCCAATCCCATTCCGGTATTACCACTGGTGCCTTCAATGATGGTGCCACCGGGTTTTAATTTGCCTTCCTGTTCAGCAACTTCCACCATCTTCAACGCCATACGGTCTTTAATAGAATTACCGGGGTTGAAATAATCAACTTTAGCTGCAACAGTGCAGGGGAAATTTTTGGTGATCTTGTTTAAACGAATGATCGGCGTGTTGCCGATCGTTTCAAGTATATTGTTTTTAATATTCATATCGCAACTTGGCTTTGAGTGGGCGAAGTTACGATGATTCCCCGAAGTGAACTTATGCTGCCTTCCTGTTACGACGGAGATAACCATCCATTAACATTAAACCCATTACAACAGCAATCATCAGTATTACATTGATCCATGTGCTGCTGAACAGCGCTGAATAATCAACAGCGGGCAATTTATAATTTGAAGTATTGGATGTTGTTGTAGGAGCCGACCAATCGATCAATGTAAATCCATAGATCAAAAAACTTACAATGCTAACGATGAAGAATACAGCAATTCCACGGATGATCGATTTGTTGATATATTGATTGGTAGCAGGAGCAGGCTTTAATCCATGCAATTGCTCCATTACATTTTTACTGAAACGGAGTGATGGTTGCTCCAGCTCCAATTCTGTTTGCAAGAGTTGATTCACTTCTTTCAACTCATGGTATTTGCTGCGCCAGTTTGCATCGGTTGCAATCATCTGTTCTACCAACGTAATTTCATCTGCAGTTGCAGTGCCATCAATATAGTTCCAGATCGTTTCTTCCATTTGTTGCGTACTCATACAAACGATTTTTTAAGATTGAATATAGTCTTCAAGTTCAACAGCAAAACGTTCCTGCATTTTTTCTTTTAGCTTTTGTCTTGCTCTGTGCAGTTTCACTTTTGCTGTATTTGGCTGCATACCAAGTATCAAACCAATTTCTTCCAGGCTTTGTTCTGCTTTATAAAATAACAATAACAGTCTGGCATCATCGGGTGGCAACATCGCAATGGCATCATTCACCAGTTTTACTTTTGATTTTTCTTCCACTTTGTCGGCCCGCATGCTTGATTCATGATGATCTGCCAGTTCAAACACTCCATCCTGGTCAATTGAATGTACGTTCAGCTTTTTCTTTCGTAAAAACGTTAAGCCCAACGATGTAACAATAGTGTACAGCCAGGTGCTGAATTTTGCATCACCACGGTAATCATTCAAACAGCGATAGGCTTTTACAAATGCATTCTGCGCCACTTCCTCTGCATCTTCCCTGTTCTTTGTATAACGCAGGGCAATGGTAAATACAAACGACTGGTAACGGTTCACCAATACCTCAAACGACCGTTGGTCGCCTTGTAAAACCTGTGTGATGATCTCTTTATCCGATGGACCTGCCTGCATATCTACCGGTTTAGACGCTGCCTGTTAGACAGATGGTTACAATGTTTCTATAAAGTTGCTGAGAATTTTCTAATCACACAATAGTACATACAATGAACAGGGCTAAAGCCCTTTAATGGTATTATGTTCATAACCCCGGTCTTAAGACCGGGGTTAATTCCGGAAGCGTGTAAGGGCTTTAGCCCTGAGTAGTTGAACTTTTGAAAAAAATCAGCAATTCCTGTAACCGGCGCAAACAAGGAGTAGTCATAGATGCTGAACACATTTTAAAACAAAAAACAAATACTATGGGTCCTGAAATTTTAATTCCGATACTGGTTCCGCTGGGAGCGATGGCATTGGCATTTGGTCTTTACTACTTACGTAACAAAGAAAATATGTCGATGATTGAAAAAGGCATGAATCCGAAAGAGTTCGCCAACCGCCCGGCTCCGTATCGGAATCTCAAATGGGGATTGTTACTGGTAGGTGCAGGGGTAGGATTATTTCTTGCCTATATCATGCACACGTATGTATTGAAAATTGATGATGATAATCCGGTGATGTATTTCTCTTTGCTGGCGATTTGCGGAGGTATTGGTTTGATCCTTTCGTACCGCATTGAAAAGAAAGAAGTACTGGATAAAGAATAATGCGATTTACCAAACAACCTTATCTCAAAAAGAAAGCGACCCGCCTCGGCGGGTCGCTTTCTTTTTATTTTTTCAATTCCTGCAATGCTTTTACAACAAGCGGATCATAAAGGTTCCGCATTTTAATAAATCCTTCTGTGTGCCAGATGTAGCGGCTGAGTGAGCTGATGAAATTCTTTCTTACGGTAGCCTGTTGCATCACTGTAAGAGAATTAAAACCAATGCTGTCTTTTTCTGCCAGCTTGTTCAGATAGATATCGATCGACGCCGGATCAGCCGCAACAAAATTTTGCAGATCGGCTGGCGCTTTTAGTTTCGTAAGACTTGTTTTGTTTGCAAGAAAATAGAGATAAGCTGCATCGCTGATGCGTTCCCGTATCGCCATGCGATTGGCTTTTGGTAATTGATCGGCCGTATCAACCGGAACATATACATCGGGTGAAATGCCACCACCACCATAAACAATTCGTCCGCCTTTTGTTTTGAATTTCTTGCCATTGTGTGCCGCTGAATCGCCATGTAACAATTCTCCGTTGGTTAAACGGGTGCTAACCTCTGAGCGGTAACCTGATTTATCGCCGGGACTGTATGGCTTTTGAATACTGCGCCCAATAGGAGTGAAGTAACGGGAAACCGTTAAACGGATGGCACTGCCATCGCTCAAACTGAATTGTTCCTGTACCAGACCTTTTCCAAATGAACGTCGGCCAAGAATGGTAGCCCTGTCCCAATCCTGCAACGCACCGGCCAGCACTTCACTTGCAGAAGCAGAACCTTCATCGATCAATAAGATCAGTTTTCCTTCTTCAAACAAACCCGGACGTCGTGCCGTATAACTTTGTTTGGGGTATGATTTTCCTTCGGTATAAACAATTTCTTTGTTGCCATCTAAAAACTCATCGGCCATTTGAACGGCATCATCCAGCATGCCACCACCATTACCACGTAAGTCAAGAATGAGTTGTTTCATGCCTTCTTTTTGCAGGCGTTCAAGATTCTGCATAAACTCTTCATACGTAGTGCTTGAAAACTTATTCACACGTATGTAAGCAACTGTTGGTTCGATCATGTAAGCGGCATCTACACTTTTGATCGGGATAATACCCCGTTGAATCGTTGCTTCGCCGGGTTTTCCATTGCGGATCAACTTCACCGCAACCTCCGTTCCTTTCGGCCCTCTGAAAAATTTTCGCACCTCATCATACTTGCGTTTTGCACCCGACACTATTGAATCGTTTGCACTTAACAGCTGATCACCCACCTGGATGCCTGCTTTATCGGCCGGTCCTTTCGGCAATACATGCAGCACATGCAACGTATCATTCAGCATCATGAATTCAATTCCTACGCCTTGAAAATTTCCAGCCATTTCCTCATTCACCATTTGCAGTTCAACCGGGGGAATATAGATCGAATGTGGGTCCAGTTGATTGAGCATGTCCTGAATGGCAAACTGACCCAGTGAATCGGTGTTTACCGTGTCAACATATTTCTGCTTTACCAGTTCAAGGATTTCCTGCACCGGGTTGCGTTGTGCTTTTCCAAAAAAAGAGGGGCCATAGGCACCCATATTATCTTTGAGTTTGTACCCAAAAAACATTCCGATAATAAGTGATACGGATAGGAGGACAGGCAACCAGACTTGTACTTTCTTTTGATTCATGAAAACGCTTTCGTGTAAAAAGAACGGCGAATTTCACGAAAATAAAGCATATTGCCCTCACGCTTTTGTTTCATTTTTTATATTTTACAGCAAAGGCCCGAAAAACGTAATAGCGGTATGAGTGTAAATAAGTTAATAGCAGATAGTGGAGCAACAAAGGCTGAGTGGTGTTTGATGAAAGGAAAGAAGCGAACCATCTTCTTTACGCAGGGCATCAGTCCGTTCCTGATGACCAGTGAGGAAATTGCCGAAATGCTGATGAAAGAATTGAAACCATCGATGAAAAAAGAACGGATCGATGAGATCTATTTTTACGGTACGGGTTGCAGCAGCGAGCACAATATCAAAAGTGTAAAAAAAGCATTGAAATTTGTTTTTCCTACGGCTGGAAAAATTAAAGTAGATCATGATATGATGGGGGCCGCAAAAGCACTTTGCGGACACGAAAAAGGAGTGGCCTGTATTTTAGGAACGGGTTCCAACTCCTGTTACTTCAACGGAGTACGCATTACAAAAAACAGTCCGGGGCTTGGTTATGTCTTGGGTGATGAAGGGAGCGGTGCCTACCTCGGACGAAAGGTGATCCAGCATTTTTTATACAACACGTTTGATGTTGATCTGCAGGAACGGTTCACCGCCAAATACAATACAAACAGGGTTGAAATACTCGATCATGTGTACCGAAAGCCGTTGCCCAATCGGTACATGGCATCGTTTGCCTTGTTCCTGGCCGAAAACCGGGGACATTATATGGTGGAGAATATTATCGAAGATTCGTTCAACGAATTTTTCTTCAATCATCTCTATAAATTCAGGGAAAGCTGGCTGTACCCCATACATTTTACGGGTGGTGTAGCCTACGCTTTCAGAGATGTGTTGAAAACAATGTGCCATTCGTACGAACTGCAGGTAGGGCGCATATTAAAAAATCCAATGCAGGGTTTAATTGAATATCATAGCTAATTTTGCAAATATGTCAGACCAATTTGTACGAATTACAGAACAGGAATCGAATTATCATCATCTCGAAGACATGGGTGTGGCAGATCTGCTGCTGAATATAAATAAAGAAGATAGTGTTGTGCCGGCGGCTGTTGCAAAAGCCATTCCCCAAATAGAACCATTGGTATCGGCCATCAGCGATAAAATGCTGATGGGCGGACGTTTATTTTATATTGGCGCAGGTACCAGCGGACGACTTGGAATTGTAGATGCCAGCGAATGTCCGCCAACTTATGGCGTTCCGTATGGATTGGTGATCGGCATTATTGCCGGTGGCGAAAAGGCCATTACCAACGCGGTTGAATTTGCAGAAGACAGTAAAGAGCAGGGCTGGGCCGATCTGGAAGCTCATCAAGTTTCAGAGAAAGATGTAGTGATCGGTATTGCGGCAAGCGGCACCACGCCTTATGTAATTGGTGCATTGGAAGAGTGCAGGAAACGGAACATCATTACAGGCAGCATCAGTTGTAATCCCGGTTCACCGGTTTCAGCAGCAGCCGATTATCCGATCGAAGTAGTAGTAGGCCCCGAATTTGTAACAGGCAGCACCCGCATGAAAAGCGGAACAGCACAAAAACTGGTGCTGAATATGATCTCCACTTCGGTGATGATTCAGTTGGGCAGGGTAGAAGATAACCGCATGGTAAATATGCAGCTCAGCAACGAAAAATTAGTTGACCGTGGGGTGAAAATGCTCATGCTCCGCAGCGGACTGGCGGAGTACGAAGCAGCCAAAGATCTGTTGCTTACCCATGGTACGGTAAAAAAAGCACTCAACGCCATTGGTAAATAAATACATCGTTCCTTTTTTATCGTTCATCAAATAGTAACAGCAGCCGCTTTGAATTGTGGAGGAATGAATGTAACTTTTGTATTGCTTTTCAACCTTACAATCAAAACGCTGATTATGAAAAAGAAAGTTCTGCTACCTTTTTTTCTATTATTTCTTACAGTTACTTTAGTTGCGCAACGTTCATCGTTTATCTATGCGATCAGTGCTCCGGAAAATCAAATCAATTGGGAAAACATTCAATTGCTGAATAGTAAACAAGGAGTTGTGGTACAAACGGTATTTGATCCGGCAAAACAAAAAATTGGCGTAACAGACGCTGCAAGTAATACGCCCATTACCAGAACAATCAATGGAAAACCAATTGGACCAACTGCTACAACCGTTGCCGCCGCTGCATTTGAAGAAGTAAAGCAGCGTTTGTTTTATATTCCTCTGCAAATTCCGGAGTTGCGTTGGGTAGATATGCGTCAACCTTCTTCTCCCAAATTCTTTACACTTACATCGCCATTGCTCAGTCAATTGAATATGGAGGATGCAGCGAATCATATTACCCGTATGGTGATTGGTGCCGATGGCAATGGCTATGCAGCAACAAATGATGGCGAATCATCTATATCGTTTCAGTACTGGTAAAACACCGGTGTTGGTTGATCTTGGTAAACTTGTTGATGCAGCTGGAAACGGACAGATTTCTGTTCACAATCAAACCAGCAGTTGGGGTGGCGATATGGTGGCTGGTACAGATGGATTGTTGTACTTGATTACCTATCGGCAATATGTTTACAGCATTGATCCCGCCAGCCGTATTGCAACACTTTTAGGAGCTGTTAAAGGATTGCCTGAAAACTTTAATGTAAACGGAGCAGCCGTTGATCAGGAAGGTAGAGTATTGATGAGTTGCAGTTTTGGTAATCAACTTTATTACCATCTTGATTTGGAAACACTCACTGCTCAGCCCGCTTACAAAGAAGATACAAAACGCATCAACGCATCCGATCTTGCCAGTGGAAACCTTGTAACAAGGCCGGCCATTAACAAAGGGCAATATGTTTTGGCACGTTCACCGTTCGCTTTGGAGAATCAAAAAATTGCGATGTTCCCAAATCCTGTAACCGAACATCGGTTTCAATTGAACTTTGAAGAAACGGGTACAGGCATTCATACCATTCAGGTACTTGATCTATCCGGCAAAATCCTGTTCAATAAAACAGTGAATGTGAGTGGACCCGGTCAGTTCGAAGGAGTGGAGTTAAAACAAACGATCACCAAAGGATTGTACATGGTGAAGGTGTTGAACCAGGATGAGAAAACAGTTTATACATCGAAATTCATTCTACAATAAAATTCCTGATTCTTCTTACAAAGGCTGCTGATGGCAGCTCTTTTTTATTCATGAAAATTTATTTTAAGACTAACGCTTGTTGCATGATGCATCGTGTTTATCTTGTGGCCTCATGAATAAGATAGTTGCACATATTCACATATTACACTCAACACGTTGGCATCCTCTGCTAACGGCACAACTATTATTACAACTACGATCCGCTAAGCGGATTGTACATTACCATATCAACCCACGGGCAATCATTGCTGCAGAACAGGAAAAATCTTCTGATCATTTAACGTTAATCTTATATGCTGGTTTTAAAATTTGGTGGCACTTCAATGGGAAGTGCAGAAGCAATCAAACAGGTTGCTGATATCGTAAAGAATAAATTGAACGAGAGCCCCGTAATGGTGGTGGTAAGCGCTATGAGCGGCACTACCGATCTGCTGCTGAGCTGCGGTGCAAAAGCGTCTGCTACTGACGAAACGTACAAAGACGTTTTAAAACAAATTGAAACAAGACATCTTGATACAGTAAAGGCGTTAATACCTGTACAGCAACAGAGCAGTGTGTTAAGTATGGTAAAGAAATTCTGTAACGAAATGGAAGATATCTGCAATGGTATTTTTCTGTTGGGCGAATCGTCGTTACGTACAAAAGACAAACTGGTGAGTTATGGTGAGTTATTATCATCTGCTATTATTCATGCTGCATTTAACAGCAACGGAACGCCGGCTGAATGGAAAGATGCACGTGAACTCATCCGCACCAATTCCAATTACAGTAATGCGGCTGTTGATTTTACAGTAACCAATCAACAAGTGAGTGATTACATCAAAAAGACTTCCGGTAAATTGATTGTTGTTCCCGGTTTTATTGCCAGCGATGCAAATAATATCACCACCACATTAGGCCGTGGTGGTTCTGATTATACGGCATCTATTCTTGCAGCTGCGGTACACGCAAAAGCATTGGAAATATGGACCGACGTAAGCGGAATGATGACAGCCGATCCACGTTGGGTTCCGAATGCACGGATCATTCCTTCTATATCATACCAGGAAGCGATGGAACTTTCACACTTTGGTGCAAAGGTGATCTATCCACCAACCATTCAACCGGTGTTAGCGGAAAATATTCCTGTATGGATCAAGAATACATTTGCAGCAGCCGATCATGGAACGGTGATTGAAAACAAGCCTGATTCGACAAATATCATCACAGGTATTTCCAGTATCAATTCATTGGCACTATTGAGTCTGGAAGGAAGTGGAATGATCGGTATACCCGGTTTCAGCAGCCGCTTGTTTGCATCACTTGCAAATGCACAGATCAACGTGATCCTTATCACACAGGGATCAAGTGAACATTCGATTTGTGTGGGTGTAGATGTAGCATCTGCCGCAAGAGCAAAAGAAGCCGTTGATAAAACATTTGAATACGAAATTGCAACGCAGAAAGTTGAGCCATTACAAATAGAAAAAGATCTGTCGATCGTTGCATTGGTAGGAGATCAAATGCGCCATCACACCGGTATCAGCGGGCGAATGTTTGCTGCATTAGGTCGCAATGGTGTGAACATCCGGGCTATTGCACAGGGTTCAACCGAACGGAATATTTCTGCAGTAGTTGCAACGGCTGATGTACGCAAAGCAGTGAACGTTTTGCACGAAGAGTTTTTTGAAGCAACCAAAAAGCAGATCAATTTATATGTAGTTGGTACAGGAAACGTTGGTAAAAAATTACTGGCACAAATTAAACAGCAGGCTGCTTTTCTTGAAGAGCATTTACGTTTACAGATCAATATTGCAGGGTTGAGTAACAGCCGCAAAATGCTTGTAAATGATAATGCAGTGAACCTTGATAACTGGGAAGATCTGTTACAACAAGGTGAAACTGCTGATCTCTTACAATTTGTACAGTCCATCACACAAAAGAATTTACGTAATTCCGTTTTTGTGGATGTAACAGCAAATGCTGCAATTGCCGATGTATATGCATCCTTACTTGAAAAAAGTATTGCCGTTGTAGCCTGTAATAAAGTAGCTGCTTCCTCAAAGCTCAGCAATTACAAAAAGCTCAAACATTTATCAGCGGAATACAATGCGCCTTTCTTGTTTGAAACAAATGTAGGAGCAGGATTGCCCATCATTGGTTCATTGAATGATCTGATGCGTAGCGGCGATCGTGTACATCGCATGGAAGCCGTGTTAAGCGGAACACTCAACTTTGTGTTCAATCATTATGATGGTACAAAACCATTTGCAGATGTGGTGAAACAGGCGCAGGATGAGGGATACACAGAACCAGATCCACGTTTAGATTTAAGTGGTACTGATGTAATGCGGAAAATTCTCATTCTTGCCCGTGAAGCAGGTGTGCAAATGGAAATGGAAGAAATTGCCTGCAATGGATTTTTGCCTGATAGTTGTATGAAGGGAAGTGTTGCTGATTTTTATGAAGCGATGAAAAAAGAAGAAGCGCATTTCAAAGCCATCTTCGAAAAAGCACATGCAGAAAATTGTAAGTTGAAATTTGTTGCAAGCTTTAATGAAGGTAAGGCGAGTGTAGGCTTACAACACATACCTCCGCAACATGATCTCTATCATTTGTACGGAAAAGATAATGTGGTGCTGTTCTATACCGATCGTTACAAAGAGCAACCGATGGTGGTAAAAGGTGCCGGTGCCGGTGCTGAAGTAACCGCCAGTGGTGTATTTGCTGATATTTTAAGAGCTGCTCAAAAATAGAAGAGCCCCCTAAATCCCCCGGAGGGGGACTTTGTAGACTGTTTGATTAAATGAATCATTCATAGTAAAAGATTACGAACTTATGAGTAATAACAGTAAGCCGTTTCAAAATAAATCGGAGGGTTTAGGTTCTCCCCCTTCGGGGGAGTTAGAGGGGGCGGTTGTAGTAAAATGTCCCGCTACTGTCGCAAACCTTGTTTGTGGATTTGACATTCTTGGTATGGCGTTGCAGGAACCATTTGATATCATGAAGCTGAAGTTGATCGATGAGCCAAAAGTGTACATCACGAATAAAGATGCATACGATCTTCCAACTGAAGCAACAAGGAATGTTGCAGGTGTTGTGTTGTTAGAGATCATGGAGCAAATGGGAAATACATTTGGCTTTGAAGTGGAAATTGAAAAGCAGATCAAACCCGGCAGTGGGTTAGGTTCGAGTGCGGCAAGTGCTGCCGGTGCTGCTGTTGCAGCCAATCACTTGTTGAAGAATATTTTTTCAACAGATGAGTTAGTGCAGTTTGCGATGCATGGTGAAAAACTGGCCAGTGGTGTAAAGCATGCGGATAATATCACGCCCTGTATTACAGGTGGTGTTGCGTTGATCCGTTCCATTTATCCATTGGATATTATACAACTTAAATCACCTCCATTATTTGTAACAGTGGTACATCCGCAAATTGAAGTAAAGACAAGTGATGCACGACAGATCCTTCGCAAAGAAGTATTGTTGAAAGATGCGATCAAGCAATGGGGTAATATTGCAGGGCTCGTTGCAGGTTTTGAAAAAGGCGATACCGATTTAATTGGAAGAAGTCTTGAAGATGTGATCATTGAACCGGTACGCAGCATTTTGATTCCTGGCTTTGATGAAATTAAAACCAGAAGCAAAGAGGCCGGTGCATTAGGCGGCGGTATTTCCGGAAGTGGTCCATCGATCTTTATGTTGAGTAA
Organism: uncultured Bacteroidota bacterium; assembly: GCA_963830845.1. Lineage (GTDB taxonomy): Bacteria > Bacteroidota > Bacteroidia > Chitinophagales > Chitinophagaceae > Lacibacter. The sequence goes on from CAWHOR010000031.1 coordinate 13,440, forward strand.
AGAAGAAGCAACAGCAAAAGATGTTGAAACGATCATGCAGGAAGTATTTCATCGTTTGGGAATAGAATACAAAACATACGTGACATCTATTTCGAAACAGGGAGTAGAGGTGATCAATGGGCAATAGGCAATTGACAATTTGCAAACGAACAAAACTCTTGTCAACATCTCAATATGTAAACTTTTTAACCAATTAACTTACAACCAATTAACCTTCCAACTTGAATTACTATAGTTTAAACAAACAATCACCCATTGCTTCATTCAAGGAAGCAACCATTCTGGGGCAAGCACCGGACAAAGGATTGTATTTTCCTGAGTTCATTCCGCAGTTCGATAAAGATATCATCAGTAATATCGAAAAAAG
>CAWHOR010000032.1:0-87279 GCA_963830845.1 uncultured Bacteroidota bacterium
TGGTGAATGACGAAGATTTGTTTGCTTACGATAGCATCAAAACAAAAGTGCTGATTGATGAATTAAAAACCATCATACCACAACACCGTGCTTTGGTGTTCAGTCAGTTTACTTCCATGCTCGATTTGTTGGAACGTGATCTGCAGAAAGAAGGTATCAAATACATTCGCTTGGATGGACAAACAAAAATTTCCGAACGGCAGGAACTGGTTTCAGAATTTCAGAATGATGAAAGTGATGTAGCTGTTTTCCTGTTGAGTTTGAAAGCGGGTAATGCTGGTCTTACATTAACAGCCGCTGATTATGTATTTCTCTTCGATCCCTGGTGGAATACGGCCGTCGAAAACCAGGCCATTGATCGAACACATCGTATTGGTCAGCAATCGCAGGTATTTGCTTACCGCATGATCTGCAAAGACAGTATTGAAGAAAAGATCATGAAGATGGCGGCGGGTAAAAAGAAATTAGCGGAAGATCTGATCACGGCTGAAGAAGGATTTGTAAAGAGTTTGACGCTGGATGATATTAAGTATTTGTTGGAGTAAATGTCTGAACCATGATTTATAGGATGTAAAGGATTTATAAGATGTTTTGATATTGTCATCTGTCCCGTATTGTAATCAAAGTTCAAAAATTTGCAGGTAGTTCATCAAGGCGTTATCCCCTCTTGGGAAGGGTTGGGGTGGGTTTAACAGAAAAAACAATATTATTGTAAAGCAAATACAAACATGAAATATCCATAAAAATGAGGGAGCTAATTTATGCCAATAGCGATGATCATTTTTATGGATATACTATGTGGCAAACAAGAATATAACAATGCACACATGAAAAAAGCACTTCCTTATCTCTTGCTCATTCTACTGCTGCTTGCAGCAGTGATGATCCGTCGTTGCAATAGTACCGATAACAGCAGCGATAATCAGAAAACCAAAGAACGTACAGAAGATACCAAACGTGAAGAAGCGAAAACGGATAATCAAAAATCAAAGCTTGATGTATTTCGTGATCCTTCATCAGAATTTTATTTCACCAAGCATGCCCGTTGCAGAATGAAGTGTCGGCATATCACACAGGAAGAAGTAAAAGAGATTGTGCAGAAAGCAGATGTGAATTATAAGAAGAGTGAACTCGATGCAGCACAGGGTCCGAAGTATGCGTTGGAAGGAGTTACATCAAGAGACAAGCAACATGTACGTATCATTGTGGCACCAAAACAACGACATTTGACAATAGTAACTGTGATTGATCTGGAGAATGAGTGGGACTGCCCGAGTTGTAAGTAAGCGGCCCCTCCCAACCTCCCCGAAGAGGAGGAGTAGCAAAACACAAAGCCAGCTTATTTGTGCTTGTTGAGAAATTAGTACAGGTTTAAAATTTGATGATAAAAGAAATAGAGATGAAGTGGAAGAATAATTGTTTAAATAAGAGTATGAAGAACCGCTCCCTCTCGCTTTGGAGAGGTAACCAAACTATGTACAGGTTAGGAGCAAAGCTCGGGAGGGTGAGGTGTTACCAAGCCATTTCAAATCCTTTACGTCATCTACGCCATGATCCTTTTTCTGATCATGATGTTGATTGTAATCCCCTTTGTACTCATTGCATCTTTCTTCGGAAAGATCAAAGGTGGTAATGCAGTCATGCGCATTGTACATTGGTGGGCCGATGTTTGGTTGTTTCTCATCGGAATTTTTCATAAACGTATCGTTGAGCAGGAAATACGAGAACATCAGCCTTACATTTTTGTGAGCAATCATAATTCGTACATGGATATTCCGCAGATGCTGAAAGCGATTCGCACTCCGTTGCGCATTTTAGGAAAAGCAGAAACAGGTAAAATACCTCTCTTCGGAATTATTTATAATGCAGCCGTAGTAACTGTGTTGAGAGGAAGTGCGCAGAACAGAGCAAAAAGCGTAAAGACATTGAAGAGCGTGTTGAGCCATGAGATATCCATCTATATCGCACCCGAAGGAACGTTTAATATGACGGATAAACCCTTGATCGATTTCTATGATGGCGCTTTTCGTCTGGCCATTGAAACAGAAACACCTATTAAGCCAATGCTGTTTTTAGATTCAGTTGATCGTTTACACTGGAGCAGCGTTTTTGCAATGACACCGGGTAAATTGAGAACGGTTTATCTGGAAGAAATTTCTCCCGAAGGTTATACACCGTTTCAAGTGGATGAACTCAAACAAAAAGTGTATGCACTGATGGAACAGAAGTTGATCGAGTATAAAGCGAGCTGGATAGCTGACGGTGAGTAGTGAATGGTGAGTCGTGAGTGGGCCTTGATAATTTTACCGCTTCATTCACTCGATACTCTTTAAATTGCATATTCACTATTCACTATTGACCATTCTCCTGTGTTCGCCGAAATCATTATACCTCTTGCTCTGCCAAAAAATTATACCTGGAGTATTCCTGATCGGTTACAGGAACAGGTGCGTGTGGGCGTACGTGTAGAAGTTGAGCTGCGGAAGAAACGATATGCGGGTGTTATAAAAACATTGCACAATAACAAGCCTGCAGCATTTGATCCCAAGTACATTTTGAATGTGCTGGATGTAGAGCCCATTATTCATGAAGAGCAATTGAAGTTGTGGCAATGGATAGCCGATTATTATTTGTGCACCGAAGGTGAAGTGATGGCAGCAGCGTTGCCTGCGCATTTTAAACTCAGCAGCGAAACCATTTTAGTTTATAACGAAGAGATCGGTGAAGATTTTTCTACGCTTGATCATGATGAATATTTAGTTGCTGAAGCATTGCTGATACGCAAAGAATTGAAGTTGCCTGAAGTACAGCAGATTCTTGACACGTCGCATGTATATCCTGTGGTGAAACGATTGATCGAAAAGCGTGTTTGTTTTGTGTGGGAATCGCTGAAGGAAACCTATTCAGCAAAGAAGGAAACATTCGTTTTACTGAATCCGCAATACGATAACGAAGATCAATTGAGTGAACTGCTCAACAACTGGAGTCGTGCGCCCAAGCAAATGGAATTACTGTTGAGCTATCTGCACCTGATGAAAACAGAAGGTGAAGTAAGTAAGCCAGCATTGCTGAAAAAGAGTGGTGCAAGTGATGCACAGTTGAAAGGATTGGTTGAGAAGAATATTTTGTTTTTAGAAAAACGTTCTGTCGATCGATTGCAAAATCTACCGAGAAATGTATCCATCGATTTTGAATTAACTCCTGCACAGCAAACAGCATTGGATGAAATACGTACATCGTTTGAAGCAAAATCTGTTTGTTTGTTGCATGGTGTAACAGGTAGTGGCAAAACATTGCTCTATATCAAATTAATAGAAGAGTATATCAAAAAAGGAAAGCAGGTATTGTATCTGTTACCGGAAATTGCACTCACTGCACAGATCATTCGCAGGTTGCAAAAGCATTTTGGTGGCTACATCGGCATCTATCACAGTAAGTTTAATCAGAACGAACGTATTGAAATATGGAACAAGATCAAGAGTGGTGAAATGAAAGTGGTGCTGGGTGCAAGAAGTTCCTTGTTTCTTCCGTTTGCTGATCTGGGTTTGATTGTTTGTGATGAAGAACACGATAGCAGTTACAAACAGCAGCAACCTGCTCCACGTTACAATTCACGTGATGCAGCGGTTTATTATGCAACAGTTTTTGGTGCCAAAGTATTGTTGGGTAGTGGCACACCTTCCATAGAAACTTATTATAACACACAGACAGAAAAATATAGCCTGGTTGAATTGAATGAACGTTATGGTGAAGGTGAATTGCCTGCCATTGAATTAATCGATACCAAACCTCTCTTCAAACAAACAAAAGAAAAAGTAATGATCGCACCGGCTTTGCAAAAAGCGATTGAAGAATCATTGCTGCAAAAGAAACAGGTGATCCTGTTTCAGAACAGAAGAGGTTACACGCCGCACCAGGTTTGTAAAACCTGTGGCTGGATTCCGAATTGCCGTTATTGTGATGTGAGTTTAACTTATCACAAGTTCAAACATAAATTACAGTGCCATTACTGCGGTACTGTTTATCCTACCGTTTCAACCTGTGAGGCTTGCGGTACTCATGATTTTATGCAGCAGAATTTTGGTACCGAAAAAGTAGAGGAGCAACTGCAGGAATTAATACCGCATGCAAAAATTGCACGGATGGATTACGATACAGTGAGTGGTAAAACAGCGCATGATCAGTTGATCCAGAATTTTGAACAGCAACGCATTGATGTATTGGTGGGTACACAAATGGTGGTAAAGGGTTTGGATTTTGAACATGTAAATCTCGTTGGCATTCTTGATGCAGATAGTTTATTAAGCTTCGCTGATTTTCGTGTGAATGAACGTGGCTTTCAATTGATGGAACAGGTGAGTGGTCGTGCAGGAAGAAAAGATGCACATGGAAAAGTAATGATACAGGTGGCCAATACCAATCATCCTGTTTTGAAGTACGTGGTGGCGCATGACTACAAATCGTTTTATGCAGAAGAGATCCAAGGCAGGCGACAGTTTTTTTATCCACCGTTTTCACGCATCATTCAACTTACGTTCAGGCATAAGCACAAGGAAGTAGTGGAAGCGGCGGCACAACTCGTGGCAGAAAATATGAAACCACTGTTTGCAAATTATATGGTTGGTCCGGCAGAACCTGTGGTGAACCGCATCCGCAATCAATACATCATGGAGTTGTTGTTTAAGTTGCCGAAAGATGCACAGTTGATTCATCAATGTAAAGAGATGATTCTTGCTCAGGAAGTGCATTTGCATAATCATCCAAGTTTTAAGAGTGTGGTGATTATACCGGATGTAGATAAGATCTGATACGGTCGAGACTCTTTATGCGGCCTGAACGATAAAGTTGAATCTCAGCGTTGAGCTGTATTCAAATAATCAATCGGGTTCAAATAAAATATCTTTTTCCACCCCTGAACAGATGAATCTTTTCTCCACGGTAATGGTATAATTGATCGGATGGTGTAATGTAAATGGGGTGCTTTACCTTTTGCATTACCGGTTGTGCCAACCGTTCCAATTGCTTCTTTGTGAGTTGTCCACGCAAGCGTAGAAGTTTTGATCTCTTTCAGATGAGCATAGTAATGCAGTCTCCATTTTGGACCAAGTATCAAAACAACATTTCCACCTTTCTTAATTTTACCAGTATAAAGAACAACTCCTCCTGTTGAGGAAACCACATCGGTCCCTTCCTTCGAAAATATATCAACGCCTTTATGAGTTACCGATGTTCCCCATGGATATGCCCAGAATGATTGCTGATTGTAACTGCTTTTACCTGCACCTGAAACAGGCATCGTAAAATGTTCAGGAAGAAAAAAACCAATAATAAGGATAAGCAATATTACCAGCAGAATCCGTTTGAATCTTTTCATGGAGTTAGGAAACGAAGAGTAGTGGTAGATATTTTTATAAGAATCTGTTTTGGCAATTACTTTGCAATTGCTCTTTAAAAAGCAAGTCCCTCCGCTTTAGCGGAGGGACGTGCAGGAATTTTGTTCCATCAATTCGGTAAATGTGTCTCTTGTTTGTGTTTTTTAATAGGGTTGATGGATCATCGGTTTCATTGGATACGAATTCGAATTAGTTTTCAAAGGATTTAAATTTCTGTCAGTTCGAATAGAGTACGGATTTTTCTATCAGGGATTGGATTCTTAATTTCTGATGTAAAAGTCGGGATAGTTTTGAATAGTTGCACGGGTACATTTGACCGATTTTAGTACGGAAATTTCCATCGTGGTTTTACGACATATTATTTTTATTCATCAGCCTTGTATCAATACATGCAAAAAAAATCCCTCTAAAAAAGAGGGATTGTATCAATGTAGTTTGTTTGCGTATAAAATTAATAACGTCGGCCACCGCCTCCGCCACCACTATATCCACCACCACCGCCGCTTCCGCCGCCGTAGCCACCGCCACCACCTGGACGTCCACCACCATAGCCGCCTCCGCCACCTGGACGGCCACCACCAAAGCCACCGCCACCTCTGTTACCACCACCGCCACCGGGGCGATCTTCGGCCTGCTTCACCACCAATGGTTTTCTGCTGCGACCTAATGTGATATCATTGAGCAATTCAATTGCATCTTTACCATCTTGTTCTTCCTGCATCGTTACAAAACCAAAGCCACGGCTTTTTCCTGTTTCACGATCGATCGATACTTTTGCAGAAACTACTTTACCAAATTTTTCAAAAATTTCTTCTAATTCGGCGTCATCTACATCATAGGGTAAGCCGGCAACAAATAAATTCATTACAAATAATTTTTGTAAATCTACTTAACTATTGCTTTCGCCGTGCATATTTGATGGAGATTATCAGGAAAAAGACCGATCTGTCAAAAACCTGTCATGGCATTGTAATCGTAAAGGTTTAATCCCGGCTTATTTGCTTTTGCAGCCAGCAACATTGCTTTGGCAACCGTCTTGCCTTCGATCGCTTTGTATTTTGATGGAATGAGAAATGCGAACATCCGAAAAATTATGGTGCCGATCACTTCGCCTGTTCGTTTTTCGTTTCGTTCACCAACCAATAAAGACGGACGAAAAATATGTAATCCATCAAACGGAAATGTAGCGATCACCTCTTCTACTTCACCTTTTAACCGTGAATAAAAAATGCGTGAATGCGCATCAGCACCAATGGCCGATACCAATAGATACTGTTTGAAACCAGCTTCACTGCCAAACCTTGCAGCGTTCACAGGAATATCAAAATCAATGGAACGATACAACAACTTATCGCCTTTTACATTCGCATTGGTAGTGCCGATGCAGGAAAAAATACAATCGCCGGTGCCGATATTTTTCCGGTAGGTTTCATAATCCGAAAAATCGGTGATGCATACTTCCAGCTTGGGATGTTGTAATGCAAGTGGTCGGCGCACCAGCACACGTACAGTTGAAAACGCATCATCGTTTAACAGCTGTTCCACCAAGGCAGAACCAATTAATCCGGTAGCACCTAACACAACTGCGGTTTGTCCGTTCATAATTTGTTTATTTTGCATCCTTGCCGTTTGCAACTGTACAATGTTCAGACTATAATGCTACGGCATGATACGGGTCTGAATTTTGTAAGCTGCATTTTAGAAAATAGTATTTATAAATTTGGTATCACATGCAAATTCACGAAAATCTTTCACTCCGGCAATACAATACGTTTGGGATCGATGTAAAAGCAAAGTTATTTGCTGACTTTTCATCGGCTGAAGAGTTGCAGGAAATACTCAGGTACGTCCATCAGTTATCGCCACGCAGTGTACGACTTATACTTGGTGGTGGAAGCAATTTGTTATTTACAAAAGATGTGAACGGACTGGTGCTGAAGAATGAAATTACAGGTATCCGTATTGTAAAAGAAGATGAAGCATTTGTGTATCTCAACGTTGGCGCAGGTGTTAACTGGCATGGCTTTGTACAACATTGTGTGCAGCAGGGTTGGGGTGGTGTAGAGAATTTAAGTTTGATTCCCGGAAATGTTGGCGCCAGCCCCATGCAGAATATTGGTGCGTATGGTGTGGAGATAAAAGATGTGTTTGAAGTACTGGAAGCATATCATCTCAACGATAAAAAGATTATACAGTTTTCAAATAATGATTGTGCATTTGGCTACAGAGAAAGCGTATTCAAGCGACAGTATAAGGATCAGTTTGTGATTTTGAATGTAACGTTTAAGCTGCGCAAGCAGCCCGTATTCAATACAAGTTATGGTGCTATCAACCAGGAGTTGGAGCAGATGGGTGTAAAAGAATTATCTGTCGCTGCTATTTCACAGGCGGTGATCAATATCCGTTCGTCGAAATTACCCGATCCAAAAGTGATTGGCAATGCAGGAAGTTTTTTCAAAAACCCATCGGTTAGCAAGGAACAATTTGATCAGTTAAAAAATGAATTTGAATCGCTCGTTGCATTTGTAAATCCGGATGGTACAATGAAACTTGCAGCCGGATGGTTGATTGAGCAATGTGGCTGGAAAGGCTATCGGAAAGGCGATGCCGGTTGTCATGCAAAGCAGGCATTGGTATTGGTGAATTACGGTGCTGCCACCGGCAAAGAAATTTATGATTTGAGTGAAGAGATCATGCAGAGTGTGAAATTGAAGTTTGGTGTAGAGCTGGAAAGGGAAGTAAATATTATGTAGAAGCTGTGAGCCATTAGCTACGAGCTAATACCGCTACAATAGTTTAACCGAAATAATTTTTGTAACCTTCAATGTGCACGCCATGCTCGAAGCTAACAGCTCAAAGCTCGTAGCTTTCTTCTCTCAACTCACCACCCAACTCATCACCAACTCTTTCATAAAACGATAGTGAACAGTTAGTGGCAGCGGATCAAATTTTTGGAAACTGCAAATGAGTTTTCCTTCTTCATCGTCGCCTTCAATATTTTGAATATGCATGTGTTCACGAAAATCCACACCACCATCTCCAAACCATTTGAACATCGATTCCTTGGTACTCCATAACAACGTAGCAAGCTGTAACAGTTGAGCAGTGCTCATCTGTTCATCCAGGAACATTTTTTCCTGCAGCGTTAAAAATTTATGGCTGATGCGGAGAATTTTTTCGGTTGGCTGTTCGATATCCACACCCACCCGTTGGTTGGAACTTACAATGGCAGCTGCATAATTGCCGCAATGCGAAATAGAAAAATGGTATTTCTCATCGGGCAGAAACGGTTTACGTGTATCAGCGATCAAAATTTCATTCAGTGGGAAATCTTCAAAGAGGGTGAGTAGTAAATAGCGGCCTGCCAGATGTTGCAGACGTTTGTGCGGATGTGTTACATCCCGTTTTAAAGGAACCTTTTCAAGGAAAAAATCTTCGGGTTCTTCAATGTGCCAAAGCCCTGCTTTGGTGTTGCTGTTGATAGTATGTTGATAAACGAGCGGCAAATTAAGATTTAAGATTTTAGATTGCAGGTTTTAGATTCATACATTCACGCAAAGCTAAAGAGAACAAAATGATTTTAAGTGATAAGCGCATTTTAGAAGAGATCGAAAAAGGTACTATTAAAGTTGAACCTTACGATCGTGAGTGTTTAGGCAGTAACAGTTACGATGTGCATTTGGGAAGTACATTGGCAACGTACACTGAACATATGATCGATGCAAAAAAGCACAACCAGATCGAGTACATTGAAATTCCTGAAGAGGGATTTGTATTATATCCGCATATCTTTTATTTAGGTGTTACATTGGAATACACCGAAACGCATGCGCATGTTCCCTTCCTCGAAGGAAAATCTTCAACCGGTCGTTTGGGAATCGATATCCATGCAACTGCCGGTAAAGGGGATGTTGGTTTTTGCGGCAACTGGACTTTGGAAATATCGGTAAAGCAACCCGTAAAAATTTACAAAGGCATGCCTATTGGTCAGCTCATTTATTTCCCGGTTGATGGAGAAATTGAAGTGAAGTACAATCAAAAGGCAAATGCAAAATATAGTGGGCAACACAACAAGCCGGTGGAGAGTATGATGTGGAAGAATAAGTTTTAAAGGCCAGCCAGCAGCCCCCTAAATCCCCCGAAGTGGGACTTACTATGCACAGCCCATGCTTTTCAAAATGTAATAAGTAATATTTTATGTTTGCCTATTGATGAGCAGATCTACATTGCTGAAATGGAAGAACTAATGCTTGTATATGTAATGTTGTACCGCTCTTTCTCCTGTGGGGAAAGAGAAGGAGTTAGGGGCCGCCGTTTTCATACTTCTTCCTGTACGCAATGAGCCAACCCGTTACCTCACCGTAACTTTCAATGCCTTTTCGTTGGCGGTTTTGTTTGAGATAGTAATCGTACAACGCATCGGTCCAATCACTAAGGAAGGAACGATGTTTTTTGATATATGCAGCATACGCCCTCATGTCCCGTCTTGCACCGGGATGAATTTGTTTCCCCATTTCGTTGGCAGCGGTTGAATCAACCATTTTCAGATTGTTCCATGCATACAAAAACATATCGAAGTAAGAAGAATATTGCAGTAATGTATCGGATGAATTGGTGGCGGCCATAAAACCTACAAAGTTGGCCTCACTCTCACTGGCATAACCAACTTGATGCGCCATTTCATGACAGGTAACATAGGGCTGCAGAAAATTCGGGATAGCTGTATTCACCTGTCCTTCGCCGGTAAATGGATTGTAATATCCCTGGAAGCCTACATAATTTCCAATGACGCCGAACATGGATGCTTTAATAGAAGCATGACGGTAACGGATAAACGGAAATGATGTTTCAACGTTTTTGTAACCTTCCCGTGCCGATTGAAACATCCGTTCCCTGCTCATCACGGTGTCTTTTTGCTGCAGACAAATTTCTTTGCTGCTGTTCATTTTCTGAAGCAGGAATTGGTTGAGCTCAATGAGCTGTTGTTTTTCAAACTTTCCATTTTCCAACGCCAGTTGATATTCAATTCCATTTCGGTAATAATTCAACCCCCAGAACAAATAGAAATACACATACACAAACAGCAGAATGATGCCCGCTGTAAAAAGCGGTGTAAGCTTTTTCTTCCAGCTGTCTGTTTTATGGAATAGTCGTACCACAAACTTGCCGAGTTGCCACAACACACTAATGGTAACAATCGAATAAATAATATCGCCAAGGCTAAACGGCATCCAGCCAAAAAGAATGCGCAAGGTGCTTGCCAGCTTTGGATAAAAGCCGGTAGCATAGTTTTTCTCGATCCAATCATGATTGCCGGATATGAAAAAGATAAAAAGGGCAAGGATGGACAGGGCACTAACCAGTGAAATGCGTATGAGTTTGCCGTAGGTCATCAGGTTCAAAATTAAGGGAGGAACGGGAATGGCCAATATGTAATAGGCAATGAGCAATGTTCAATAGGCAAGACGGAAAGGGATTGGGAATTTGGATTTAGGAATTGTGTATTGGTGTTTTGCCAATTGCCAATTGCCTGTTGCCTATTGCTAGTTGCCCAGCTTAGCCCCGACCGCCGTGGATGCACCGAAGGCTTTGCACTTGCGCTGACAATCAATCAAAATCTTAGCTTTGCAGTGGGTTGAACCGGCTTTTACAGCGGAGCAGGAACAAAGGGCGGGAAACCGCTGCCTGTAAAGGGAACCGAACGCTTCTGCTCCAAAAAATAAACCCGCTTTTTCGTTTGGCCGATACTTGAATTTCGGCTACCTTTGCAAACTCTTTAAAATAGGGTGATATGGGAACTCGCCGGGAATATGAAATAGCTTTTGTGGGATTGAAGCCCGGCATACATGAGTTTCAATATGAAATTGATGACAGGTTCTTTGAAGAATTCGGGAAACAGGACTTTGAAAACTGTAAAGCAAACGTAAAGCTGGAGCTGGAAAAGAATACCGGTTTTATGATGCTGAAGTTTGAGGTGGGCGGTACAGCCGGCGTTCTTTGCGACCGTTGCGGTAACGATCTTCCGTTAGAACTGTGGGACGAATTCGAGATGCTGGTAAAAATGACGGATGAACCGGAGAAGATGAATGAAGAAGAGGAGAGCCCCGATGTGCATTATATCTCCCGTACCGAAAGTCATTTACATGTGAAGAACTGGATCTATGAGTTCATCATACTAAGCATCCCCATGCAAAAAATGTGCAGGGAAAGTGAAATGGGCGGACCGCATTGCAATAAAGAAGTGCTGGCACGTCTTGCTCAACTCAACCCGCAACCAAACGATAGTAACAATACATCCATCTGGAAAGGGTTGGATAAATTCAGAAACGAGTAAAATTTAAAGATATGCCGAATCCAAAACGCAGACATTCGCAGCAACGCAGTGCAAAGCGTCGTACACACTACACCGCCGTGCAAATTACCTTAACAAAGGACAGCACTACGGGCGAAACACATCCACGTCACCGTGCGCATGTGAGTGAAGGTAAATTGTACTACAAAGGAAAATTAGTAGCTGAAAAAGCTCCTGCTAAAGCATAAGCTTTTATAACTAACTTACCTGCATGGTCATAGGTATTGACATGATGGGTGGCGACTACGCCCCTCAGCAATCGCTGTTGGGCGTAGATTTGTTTTTAGCCGATGCTGTTCCCGGAATTGAACTTGTGTTGATAGGGGATGAGCAGGTGCTTCGAGAACATTTCCCCACACTTCCTCCTTTTGTTTCGTTTGTGCATGCAACCGAGGTGATCGATATGCACGAACCTCCTACAAGGGCGCTGCGTGATAAACCGGGTTCGTCGATGAACATTGGTTTTGATTTGCTGGCCAAAGGCACCGTAGATGCATTTGTAAGTGCCGGCAATACCGGCGCTATGATGGTAGGTGTATTTTATACCATCAAAGCCATTGAAGGGGTATTGCGTCCAACCATTTCAACAGTTATTCCAAAAGTACAAGGCGGTTATGGGTTGATTCTGGATGTAGGATTGCAAGCCGATTGCAAACCCGAAAATCTGTTGCAGAATGCCATCCTCGGTAGCATCTATGCACAAAATATATTAGAGATCGAAAACCCAACAGTTGGGTTGATCAATATTGGCGAAGAAGAAGGAAAAGGAAACCTGCTGGCACAAGCTGCCTATCGCCTGCTGAAAGAAAATAAATTCATCAATTTCATCGGAAACATTGAAGGACGTGAAATACTGACGGGTAAAGCAGATGTAATGGTATGTGATGGATTTACGGGTAACGTAATTCTTAAACTGGGCGAATCGATCTTCGATATTGCAAAGTCACGAAGCCTGGATGAGGATGATTATTTCAAGCGGTTTAATTTCGAAACCTATGGTGGTACACCCATTTTAGGTGTTGACAAGCCGGTGATCGTGGGCCATGGCATTTCTACACCGAAAGCCTATCGTAATATGATTCACTTAGCCACAAAAATGATCGAAACAAAACTGTTGGAGAAAATGAAAGAAAAATTTGTGAGTGAAGAAGGAGAGGAGGGCAGCTAAAAGATACATTCAACAGAAAAGCCTCCGAAAGGAGGCTTTAGTTTTTCTGTGATCCCGCTGGGACTCGAACCCAGGACCCCAACATTAAAAGTGTCGTGCTCTACCAACTGAGCTACGGAATCGTTCCAAAAAATTATTTGTTTTTTGGGAGTGCAAAAATAGGGTAATTACATTTCGCTCCCAACTTTTATCAAAAAATGTTTTCTTTTTTATAAAAATCAATTCAGTGGCATTGAGTGTGGCTGACGTATTTTTGTTTTCTAATCAATCTTGAATGGAGTTTACAAATAAAGTAGTGGCAATTACAGGGGGCAGTGATGGAATAGGGAAAGCATTAGTGGAGATCTTATTACAAAAGGGAGCAAAGGTTTCAACCTGCGGCCGTAATAACGATAAGCTATATGCATTACAGCAACAATTTGCAGGATCGTCGTTACATACAGTTGTTGCGGATGTAAGCAATGAAGATGATTGCAAACGTTTTATCGATTCAACTGTAACAGCGTTTGGTGGGATTGATATACTAATCAACAATGCTGGATTATCGATGCGTGCTTTAATTGTTGATTCGGATGTAAATGCATTCAAGCGTTTGATGGATGTAAATTTCTGGGGAACTGTTTATACTACCAAGGCAGCATTACCTTATATCATTGAACGGAAAGGAAGCATCGCCGGTATTTCTTCCATTGTTGGTAACAGAGGCATTCCCGGCCGCAGTGCGTATTCTGCTTCTAAATTTGCCATGCAGGGTTGGCTGGAAGCATTGCGTTTAGAAATGTTTCATCATGGCGTAAATGTATTGTGGATATCACCTGGATTTATTGCAACGAATATCCGCTCGGTTGCATTGAATGCAGAAGGCAAACCAATTGGTGAAACACCGATGGATGAATCGAAGCTGATGAGTCCTGAAGAATGTGCAATGCATATACTTACTGCGATTGAAAAACGGAAACGTTCCGTTGTACTAACTGTTACCGGTAAGGCAACTGTTTGGATGAGTAAATTTTTACCGGGCATTGCAGATAAATACATTCATAAGTTTTTCTTTAAGGAAGGGAAACTCATTAAGTAATTTGTTGTAGTGATTGCTGCATTTACTTTCCTTCTGCTTGCTGTTGATTATTTTTTATCTTTCGTTTTTAATTGTTTATTTCTGAATGGCGTTACTAACCCTTACATCCGACATTGGCGAACAGGACTACCTGGCCGGGGCAGTAAAAGCTGTTTTGTTACGGCAGGATTCAACGTTTCAATTACTGGATATTACGCATCAGCTTTCACCAAACAATGATCCGCAGGCGGCGTACATTATCCGTAACGCCACCAAACAATTCCCTCAGGGTACATTTCATATCGTATTGGTGAATTTATTTCAATACAAACCGGAGCATTTATTGATGGTGCGGCACAACGATCAATATTTCTGCATGGCCGATAATGGACTCATCACCATGATCCTGGAAGAAACACCGGACGAAGTAGTGGCATTGCCATTGGATAAATCCATTGCACGAAACACATTGGCTTGTGCCGAAGTGTTTGGCAGGGCCATTAAAGAAGTAGCAGCAGGAACGGCGATGAAGCAATTGGGCGATGCATCGGTATCGATTCAAGTGCGAAATCCGTTACGACCGATCAGCACCAGTCAGTACATCGAAGGACAAATTATTTCCATTGATCATTTTGAAAATGTGATCGTGAATATTACACACGAAGAATTTGAAGCACAGCGCAAAGGCCGAAGGTTTAAGATTGTGTTCAAACGTGATGAAGTGATCGACCGTGTTAGCGAAACCTATGCCGACGTACCGGAAGGAGAGAAGCTGGCGCTCTTCAATTCGGCAGGTTACCTCGAGATCGCCATCAACAAAGGGAATGCAGCCGGGCTGTTTGGTTTGCAGGGATTTTCTGAAAAAAGTACGAGCCAATACACGCAAAGCAGGTTGTTTTATCAAACGGTGAGGGTATACTTTGAGTAAAAGCAGCCCATCAAATTATCCTGTTAAAACAATTGTTAAATACTCGTTTATACCCTCATCTCCTTATTTTTGCCTCCTCCCACTTTAACCGGGAACTTCAAAACCAACGCTTCATATGAATTTTCAAAAGCTCAACAACATTACAGGCTGGATTATTGGTCTTGTGGCCTGCGCTGTGTACGTGTTAACCATGGAACCTACAGGTAGTTTGTGGGATACAGGTGAATTTATTTCCTGTGCGTACAAATTAGGTATTCCGCATCCTCCGGGCGCACCGTTGTTTATTATGCTCGGTCGCTTGTTTACCTTGTTTACGCCGGGCGATGCAGCCATTGGTGTAAACCTTCTCTCTGCTTTATCAAGCGGGTTCACTATTATGTTCCTGTTCTGGACCATTACACATTTTGGTCGCAGGCTGGTACAAAAAGCAGATGAAGAGTTGCAGGGCAATCAATTATTTACGGTGATGGCAGCCGGTGTTATCGGCGCATTAGCTTATACATTCAGCGATTCATTTTGGTATAGTGCTGTGGAAGGTGAGGTGTATGCATTATCATCTTTCTTTACAGCCATTGTATTCTGGATGATCCTGAAATGGGAGCATGAAGATGCAAGAGCAGGTGATGATGATGTAAAACGCACACAGGCAGAGCGCTGGATCGTGTTGACGTTCTTTATGATGGGATTGAGTATTGGTGTTCACTTATTGAACCTCCTTACCATTCCTGCCATTGTAATGGTGTATTATTTCCGCAGGTATAAACCAACATGGACAGGCGGTACCATTGCCTTCCTGATTGGTTGTGCTATTACAGGTCTTGTTCAAAAGGCTGTGATTCAGTGGAGCATCAGTGGCGCAGGTTTGTTCGATCGTATTTTTGTTAACAGCTTTGGTTTACCATTCTTCAGTGGTTTTATTTTCTTCTTTGTATTGCTGGGTGTTGGTATCTGGTTTGGGTTGCGTTGGGCACAGGCTAATCACAATCGTTTTTTGCGTTTGGGTTTGTGGTGCTTTGCATTTATGCTGATCGGATATTCTGCGTACTTAACTACCATGATTCGTTCCAATGCCAATCCTGGTATTGATATGAACGATGTTAACAATCCTATTTCATTAGTAAGTTATCTCAGTCGTGAGCAATATGGTGATGTGCCATTGTTGAAAGGACAAATGTTTACTGCAGAAGCAGAGGAGTACGCAGAAGAAGGTGATTCGTATCAGCGTGTGGGTGATCGGTATGAAGTAACGGGTAAAAAAAGAAAAGCGGTTTACCCTGCCAGTCAAACAATGGTATTTCCACGTTTGTGGGATGCAAGTAACGATCAGGGACATGCAGATTACTATGCACAGTTTCTTGGTATTGGTAAATACCAGGATCGTCAAACAGGAAAAGTTTCCTACGAACGTGATCCTGACATGGCCGATAACTTTAAGTTCTTCTTCGGCTATCAGGTAAACATTATGTACTTCCGTTATTTCATGTGGAATTTTGCAGGTAAGCAAAACGATGTACAAGGTTTGGGCGAACGCAGAAACAGTAACTGGATCAGCGGTATCTCATTTCTTGATAATGCACGGTTGGGAAATCAAAAGTTGATGCCCGACAGTTTGAAAAACAGTCCGGCAAATAACAAGTATTACCTGCTTCCGTTTATACTCGGCTTACTTGGTATTCTTTATCAATACAACAAGAATAAAAAAGATGCACTCATTGTCGGATTGTTATTCTTCTTTACCGGTATGGCCATTGTATTGTATTTGAACCAGGCAGGTCCGCAACCACGTGAACGTGATTATGCATACGTTGGAAGTTTCTATGCATTTGCGATCTGGATCGGTCTTGGATTCTTCCAGGTAAAAGAATGGATGGAGAAATTGATCAAAGGATCGGTTGGCGCTTATGTTGCTGCAGCATTATGTTTCGTAGGCGTGCCTGCATTGATGGCTGTTCAGAACTGGGATGATCATGATCGTAGCAAAAAAACAATAGCTCCCGATCTGGCGACCAATTACCTTGAAAGTTGTGCACCCAATGCAATTTTATTTACGGTGGGTGATAACGATACGTATCCATTATGGTATGCACAGGAAGTGAAAGGAATTCGCCCTGATGTGCGTGTGATCAATACAAGTTTGCTGGGAACCGATTGGTATATCAATCAGCTTCGTTATAAAGTAAACGAAAGTGATGTGATCGATGTGATCTGGAACGAAGATCAGATCGCTGGCGACAAACGCAATGTAACGTATCATATTCCGGTATCGCAAACTGATACTGCATATTATGATCTGTACACAACGATGAAAGATCAGGTAGGCAGCGATGCAGAAAGTAAAATGTATCGTTCACAAGGTGGCGAACTCATCAACTATTTCCCGGCTAACCGTTTTAAAGTACCGGTTGATCCGAATATTGTTCGCCAAAACGGAACTGTAACGGCAACAGACAGTGTGTTGAGTGAAATGCGTTTTACTGTTCCCAAAAGTTACCTCTTCAAAAACGATGCAGCGATCCTCAACATCATTGCTGCGAATAAATGGAAGCGTCCGATCTACTTCACACAACCATATCAACTTGGCTTTGATGAGTTTCTGCGCCAGGATGGATTGACCTTCCGGTTGGTGCCTGTACCAAATGCAAGAGGCACAGCAAATGTTGACTGGATGTTTGATAAATTGATGAACAAGTTCAAGTATGGCGGCGCACAAAAAGAGAATGTTTACTTTGATGAAGAGAACCGCAGGCATATGGTGAACATCCGCAATGCACATACCGTTCTTGCAATGAACCTGATCGCTGCAGGGCGTAAGGAAGATGCGAAGAAAGTGTTGCAACGTGCTGATCAGATGATGAAAGACAAAAATGTACCGTATGCGATGGCGTCACGTTATGGCAACGATCATAATGAGAAGAGTTTCTACTTTGCTGTTACAGCTTTTCAGGCAGGTGATCTTGAATTAGGAAAGCGTATTATGGAAGCGGTGAAAAAAGATGCACAACAGCAAATGGCATTTTACGAATCGATTGTAAGTGGCGACGGCGCAACTCCTTCTGAATACGAATACCAGATGGCGAAACAACTGGTAGAAGGAATTGACAATGCGTTGAAGCAATATACACAGGCGGGCGGAACTCCTCCGCAAGACACACTTCAAAATAAAGAAGTGCCGCAAACGATCAAAAACACAACTGATACGCAGAAATAAAAAACAAACCCCCGAAAATTTCGGGGGTTTGTTTTTAGCTATTGTTTTTTGTTTTTCGTGTATTCCTTTTCGACACTCTGCACAACCGAAACGGCGTACTTCACAAACTTAGTGCTTTGCAGATCGATTTGTTTATTAAGCGACCGATACATTCCTGTTGAAGTAATAGCTACCCGTTGAAATTTCATCATTTCACTAATGTCGCTGCTGAGTCGTGGCTCCAGACTTGTTCTTGAACTGGGAATATAAATCCACCCAACCGGAACCGGAAATCCTGTTGCAATAAGTGCAGCCGCCGTACCTATACCGGCTACGCTGATAACAGTACCGATCACATTTTCTTTTCGACCAATAAATTTTACCCTTGCTACTTTAATATGGCAGTTGGTTGTTTGCACACCACTGTTCAACGATAGTTTGAACGGATGCTCTTCTGTATTGTACACTTCCACAAACTTTGTCATTTTTTGCAGCAAAGCCTGTTTGTATTCGTATTGCTGAACCAGTTGCAGGTCGAGTTCAAGATGCAGCGTATCAATGGAAGCAGTTGGCTTCAATAACATTTTTTGCTGACTACAGGATGTAAACAAAAGAATACCAAGGAAAGCGAAAATGACAAAATGGGTGAGTTTCGACATGAATTTGTGTTTTATCTGCCGGCAAAATAAGAAAACACCGGAAAATATGTCAAGAACTTTTCGGGTTCAGTTTTTGTTATCTCTCCTGAAGTTAACATTGGCCCCAAAGCCGGTAACTGATTTTGAAGTAAATTGTATACTATGATAGGACACTTCTTTTCCAAATACGATCCATCAGAAAACAGTAAATCAAAGTTTGAGCAATTGCTCGATTTGTTTACACAATTGCTCACCTATACCAGTGGCGATGTAACAGAAGCGATGGATTGGCTGAATCAACTTGACCGTAAATTTCAACTCACGAATGATGAATATGGTATGGGCGATTTTATTGAAGAGCTGAAAGAGAAAGGTTATCTCGAAGAAAACCAGATCACCGGTCAGTTCAATATCACGTCCAAAACAGAACAAACGATACGTCGTCAATCATTGGAAGAAATTTTTGGCAAGCTGAAAAAAACAAAGCAAGGCAATCATACAACGTTTAAGCCGGGCATGGGCGATGAGATCAATCCTGAAACAAGACCGTTCCAGTTTGGCGATACATTGGAGCAAATTGATTTTACAAGTTCCATTCGTAATGCGCAGATCAATCATGGTATTGATAGTTTCCAGATGCGGGAAGATGATCTGGAAATTCGTGAAACCGATTTTAAAACACAAACATCAACGGTGTTGATGATCGATATTTCACATTCCATGATTTTGTATGGTGAAGATAGAATTACGCCTGCAAAAAAAGTGGCAATGGCGTTGAGTGAATTGATCACTACCCGATATCCGAAAGATACATTGGATATTGTGGTGTTTGGAAATGATGCATGGTCGATCGAAGTAAAAGACTTGCCATATTTGCAGGTAGGTCCTTATCATACCAACACTGTTGCTGGACTAGAATTAGCAATGGAGATATTGCGCCGCCGGAAAAATCCAAACAAGCAGATATTTATGATCACCGATGGTAAACCAACCTGTTTGAAAATAGGTAAGAAGTATTATAAAAATAGTTTTGGTTTGGATCGTAAAGTGGTGAACCGTTGCATCAATCTGGCGGCACAATGTAAAAAACTGAAAATACCGATCACTACGTTTATGATTGCCACCGATCCTTATCTGCAACGGTTTGTTCAGGAGTTTACAGAAACCAATCATGGCAAAGCTTTCTTTGCATCGCTGGATAAACTGGGAGCATTTATTTTTAAGGATTTTGAGAGTGGGAAGAGGAAGACAGTGTATTAGTCAGAACCTTGATTTGGGTAGATTTGAAAGATTAAGAAGAGAAATGGAAAACAATCATCTCCATTTCATAATAACTTGAAAAATATCTGTACGATGGCGCAACCGGAGTATAAATACAAAGAGATAACTGAGAAAATTATCGGAGCGTCAATGAAGGTTCATTCAGCTCTTGGGAATGGTTTTCAGGAAGTGATCTATCAGCGAGCATTGGAAATTGAGTTGGCAGATTCCCGTGTGCAATTTAAGCGGGAGTTTGAAATGCCAATATTTTATAAGGGTATCGAAATAGGAATGAGGCGAGTTGACTTTTTCATTGAGGAGAAAATTATGGTAGAATTAAAAGCAATCATTCAGTTAGAAAATGTTCATTTAGCGCAAGCAAAAAATCATCTTGAAGCATATAATGTTCAGGTTGGGTTACTCATCAATTTTGGCAGCATCAGCTTGCAATTCAAAAGACTTGAAAATTCAAAATAGGTATCAATCAATAATCAAAATAATCAATAAAAATCCACCCAAATCATGGTTCAGACATTAGGTGAATTAAAGAAAAGTGGCTATCAATCTAAAAGTATCAAAGAAGAAGTGCGGCAAAATTTAATTGCAAAACTTCAGGAAAACGAAAATGTATTTCACGGCATATTGGGTTATGAAGACTCCGTAATTCCAGATGTGGAACGGGCATTGTTATCACGTCACAACATTTTGTTTCTGGGTTTGCGTGGACAGGCAAAAACAAGAATGGCCCGTTTAATGACGGAGTTGCTGGATGAATATATTCCGGCAGTTGCAGGAAGTGAAGTGAATGATGATCCGTTTCATCCCATTTCTCATTTTGCAAAAGAACTGATTGCAGAGAAGGGTGATGCAACGCCGATTGAATGGATCCATCGTTCAAAACGATATGGCGAAAAATTAGCAACACCGGATGTAAGTGTGGCCGATCTGATCGGTGACATTGATCCTATCAAAGCTGCGAATTTGAAATTGAGTTTTGCAGATGAACGTGTGATCCATTACGGTATTATTCCACGCAGCAACCGTTCGGTTTTTGTGATCAATGAAATTCCTGATCTGCAGGCACGTATCCAGGTTTCGTTGTTCAATATTTTAGAAGAAGGTGATGTGCAGATTCGTGGTTTTAAATTGCGATTGCCACTCGATATTCTGTTTGTGTTTACAGCCAACCCGGAAGATTATACCAATCGTGGATCGATTGTAACACCATTGAAAGATCGTATCGAAAGCCAGATACTCACGCACTATCCAAAAACAATTGATGTTGGTTTGGCGATCACGGAACAGGAAGCCGCCATTCATCCCGAGCAATCGAAAAGAGTAGAGATTGGCGATTTGATGAAACGCATTATCGAACAGGTGGCGTTTGAAGCAAGAAGCAGTGAGTATGTTGATAAGAAGAGTGGTGTGAGTGCAAGGTTAACCATTTCTGCTTATGAAAATGCGGTGAGTACGGCCGAGTTAAGAGCCATTCAGAATAAAGAAAAAAATACACAGGTATGGATGAGCGATTTGATTGGTGTGATTCCATCCATCACCGGAAAAATTGAACTGGTGTACGAAGGTGAACAGGAAGGTCCATACCAGGTTGCATTTCATTTATTGGATAAAGCCATCCGTACGCAGTTTCTGCAATACTTTCCCAACCCCGAGCAAATCAAAAAACGCAGAGGGGAAGCGGCAACCGATAATCCGTATAAATCCATCAGCAATTGGTTCGATAAAGGCAATCAATTAAGCTTGTTGATGAACACAAAAGATGAAGCAAAAATTCAACAGTTGTACAGTGTAGATGGATTGTATCCGTTGGTGAAAAAATATTTTAAAGGTGCCAATGAAAAACAGTCAGCTTTGTTAATGGAGTTTGTACTGCATGGGTTGGCTGCTTATTCCATCATCAGTAAAAAAGTAGTGGAAGGCCGTATTGAATTCAATGATCTGATGGGAAGTATCATTAACCTCAATACAAAAAGTGGTGAAGAAGAGGATGATTTTGACAGCGACGATTTAAATTAATAAAAAGGGTTGGTATCAATGGATACCAACCTTTTTAATAGCGAAGATTTTTTCTTGTGTTGTTTAATCTTCAGCTAGCAGATCATTGTCGTCCAGCAAATTAATATTTACATCCGTTCCGGCAATTCCTTCAACCGAACCACGGATATGTGCTGCATTCAGCAATACTTTTTCTAATTGTTTTTCCCGTTGCTTCCATAATTTTTCCATGGCGTCACGTTCTTTTTGAATCGAAACTTTCATACTCATAAAACCTTCCCGTATGGCTTTCCACTGCTCAGCAAATTCGTTACCGGTTAAATAGTCGTAGAGCATGTGCATTTTTTCACCTTTGTTTTCCTGTCCGGTTGTTGCCTGTGCGATCCGTACAATACCATCCCGCAATACATAGGTGAGTGCTTTTACTTCAGCAAAGCTGCAAACCCATACACCATCTTTTTCACCAAAGCGATCCATGCCCTTCGGCATGGCCTGCGTTACAATTACAGCCACAACTGCAGCCTGACTGCGCATATCTGCTTTTAATTTTTCGATCCATTGATCCGAAAAATCTTTGGTGCGTTTGCTTTCAAAAATGATCTTACCGCATTCCTGTCCGAATTTATTCCGGACAACTAATATACAATCAGCACCTTTCACACCTTTGCCAACTTCTTCAATACTATCGTACGGAAACGACTGGCGCAACAGATCTTCCAATATCCAATTCCTGTGCTTCGCCCTGCAATTGCATCGAGCCTTGCTCCGATTTGCGTTTCATTTCATCCACCAGTTTTTTCTGTGCTTCCAGTTTTTCTTCCAGCTCTCTGTTTTTGAGTTGGTATTCTGTTTCACGCAGCGAAATTTTTTCTGCTTCTTCCTTGCGTATTACATCTGCTAGCTTATTCCGTTCTTCCAATAACATTTTCTGCAATTGCAGGTCGAGTTCCTGTTCTTTGGAAAGTAATGCCTGTTCTTTTTTCAGAAAATCAATTTCTTTTTCACGGGCCAGCTTTAATTTTTCCTGTGTGTCTTTATTGTTTTCTTCCAGCATCCGGACTTTGTTTTCAAAGTCAGAGGCAATGGATTTACGAATGGTTTCTTCTGTTTGTTGTTGTGTTTTCTTTTTTTCTTCCATCAACTGCACATCAAATTTCTGCTGCTGTTGTTTTTGCCACTCCGCCATTTTGCTGCGCAGCTCTTTCTGCACTTCCTCACGGATGCTGTCGGTTGGTTCAAATTCGTGTCCACAGTTCGGGCATTTTATTTCGGTTGACATGTGCTGTTTCTTTTTTGCAAGTTTACGTTAATCGCTTTAAGGTTTGTGTTACTGAAAAATCTTTTTGAGTAGTGCGGAGGTACATCCATACATCGGCCAGCATTTTCAACAACAGAAAGATGATACTGGTATTAAAGCCTAGAACGGCAGGGAGCAGAATTACCATGTGCATTGGCAAAATCCGTAAGTAAGGGGTCAAAAACATCTTTCCTACATTCACCTTCTCTGTTTCAGGTGTTAGTTTTTTACGTATCAATTGAATGGTGCTTTCTGCCATAAAAATACCTGCGGTTATGAGAATAATTTTACCGTTAGCTCCATTGAGGTTACTGACTAAAAGAAAAATGGCATACACAAAATGAAAAAAACCAAAATGAAACAAAAAGAACCAGGCTGCACACCCCATATTGCTTTTTGTAACTGGCTGGTTATTCATTTCCATACTGGTCTCATCCGGATTTTTGATCGTCATCAGGTCAAAGAAGTTGAATAAACCGATGAGTACACTCTGCATCCAGTAGATCCAGATAATCGTATTGAATTCACCGGGCTTTTGCAGGTAATAGTAAATCAGATAGCTGTTCATCAATACTAAAAACCAGAAGCCGGGATCTTTGGAAATTCGTTGTAGCAAGGTTGGTAATTTTCACTCAAATTAATCAACTCCCGTTAGAAAGAAAGCAGTATTCTGCTCAATTTACTAACAGTATAAATCGTACCTTTAAAGCGTTAAAATTATTCATCGGGAACACACTCATTTACGGGAGGCACAGCCTGTTTTTGAATATCTTTATTCCATGCAATCCATCGAAGATTCACAGCTATTCCAAACGATTTTTGACCATGCCAGCATCGGAATTATTGTAGTGGATGAAAAAGCTGAAATTATTTCTATCAATCGTTTTGCGCTACAACAGTTTGGTTATACAAAACGGGAAGAAGTTTTTGGTAAGAAAATAGAGGTTTTAATTCCTGCCCGCTTTCATCACCGGCATGAAAAACATAGAGATGGATATTTACACGATCCGAAGAACCGTCCCATGGGAATAGGTTTGGATCTGTTTGCAGTAAAAAAAGACGGCAGTGAATTTCCGGTAGAGATTAGCCTTGGGAATTACTTTATTGAAGGACATAAATTTGTGGTGGCTTTTGTAAATGATATTACACTCCGTAAAGAAGCTGAAAATGTGATCATTCGTTTAAACGAAGAATTGGAGCAGAAAGTAGAAGATAGAACCGTGTCGCTTCAGGAAACAGTTGGAAAACTGAATGAACAGATCAGGGAAACAGAAGAGAAAGATAAAGAGTTACGGGCTGCTCTTGATAAAGAAAAAGAGCTGGGCGAATTGAAATCAAGATTTGTTTCGGTTGCATCACATGAGTTTCGTACACCACTCAGTACCGTTTTATCGAGTGTGTACCTGCTGCAGAAATATACCAATACAGAAGATCAACCTAAGCGGGAGAAGCATATTCAACGAATCATTTCATCAGTTAATCTGCTAACAGATATTTTAAACGACTTTTTGAGTGTTGGAAAAATTGAAGAAGGAAAAATTCAGACACGGTATAGCAGGTTTGATCTGAAGAAAAATATGACGGACACCATTGCTGAAATGCAGAGTGTAAGCAAAACCGGACAGCAGATCAAACTATGAACACAGCGGTGAAACAGAAGTGGAACTTGATCCCGGCATGTTTAAACATATCAGTTTAAATTTGTTGTCGAATGCCATTAAATTTTCACCGGAAAATTCTGTGATTGAAATTCATTCGGCGGTAACAGCAGATCAAATTGAAGTGCGGGTGAAAGACAGCGGTATTGGAATTTCAAAAGAAGATCAGGCACATTTGTTTGAACGGTTTTTCAGAGCCACCAATGCCATTAACATCCAGGGTACAGGGTTGGGTCTGCACATTGTGTCGAAATATGCCGAGTTGATGAACGGACGGATTTTTTGCAAGAGTGAAACAGAGAAAGGAACAGAATTTACCATAACTTTTCAGAAGTAACAACAGCTTCTAAACAACCAGCAAGCAGCACATGGACTTTTTTAGAGAGGAACCATGTGGTATTAAAACGAAATGAACGCATGAAAAAAATTCTTTTAATTGAAGACAACGACGACATCAGGGAAAATACCGCTGAGATATTGGAACTGGCAAATTACAAAGTAGTAACAGCACCCAATGGCAAAGATGGGAATTGAAACAGCCCTTGCTGAACAACCCGATCTGATCGTATGTGATATTATGATGCCGGTATTAGACGGCTATGGTGTACTGCATACACTGCACAAAAACGAATCGGTAAAAAATATTCCTTTTATTTTTCTAACGGCGAAGACTGAACGTAGTGATCTGCGACGTGGAATGGAATTAGGTGCCGATGATTATATTACCAAACCTTTCAGCGGAACAGAATTACTCAATGCCATTGAAGGACGGTTGAAAAAAGCCGATCTGCTCAAAGAAGAATATACATCCGGTTTAGATGGAATGAGTAAACTACTGGCTGCCTCCGGATCAAAAGATGCGTTGGAATCGTTAACTACCGACCGTGATATTAATAAATACAAAAAGAAACAAACGGTTTATAACGAAGGTAACCGTGCCGCCCGTTTGTTTTATGTGGTGAAGGGAAAAGTGAAAACATTTAAAACCAATGATGATGGAAAGGAACTGGTAGTTGGTTTGTATAACGAAGGCGATTTCTTAGGCTATGTAGCATTGCTCGAAGGTGGGTCGTACAAAGAAACGGCTGAAGCAATGGAAGACAGTGAACTGGCCATTATTCCCAAAGCTGATTTTGATGAACTGATGCACAGCAACAGTCAGGTGTCGCAGAAATTTATTCAACTGCTGGCAAAGAATGTGGCGGAGAAAGAAGATCATTTGTTGGGACTTGCGTATAATTCATTACGTAAAAAAGTAGCGGATGCCTTGATCAGTCTGCAGAAAAAATACCAAACAGGGGAAGGTCAATTTTCTATCAATATCAGTCGTGAAAACCTGGCGAGTATTGCCGGTACAGCAACTGAATCACTCATTCGTACATTGGGCGATTTCCGTTCTGAAAAATTAATTGATATTAAAGACGGGCATATTATTATTCTTAATGAGAAGAAGCTGGAGAATTTGCTGAATTAAAAGGTGCTAAAATAAAGAACGGCATCTTTTACACAATCCTGTGAAAGATGCCGTTTGCTTTTCCGTTGTTGTTTTATAAATTCTCTGCCAAATAAAAATTAAAATCAGATTTCAGTTTACTGAATTGGCGTTCTACAATTTCCATATCCTTCTGCATTTTTTTTAATTTCTTCTGGAGGTCTTTGAGCATACTTCCATCTTCACCACTTTCTTTTGTTAATAAATGATCCAGTTCCTGAATATCCTGACGCAGCATATTTACCGTATCATCTTCAGCAACAAATTTGTTCTGAAAATATTCGGCACGTTCCAGAAATTGTTCATCGGTATCGTGTTGCAACACCTGCGACAAACGATTCTTTAAATGATTGTTCTCCTGCTGTATAAAATGCAGGTAACGTTTCCACGTATCTGTTTCGTGACGGTATTGTAAATATTTTTTATTGAGCGACATAACGATTGTGATCATTGTATTTCAGTGTGAACAAATGAGTTTCACTTATTAGCAAAACTATATTTTGCAAGTGCCGTTGTAAAGAACTGCCATCAATTTCACTGCTGATACCTGTCATATACATGATTTTGGTCAGTGACATGTTACCGGTGTTGCGCCCGGAGCCTGCCATGATCGGGCTGATGAAAGGAATACCAAGGTTCATGCCACGCAGGATCAACAGCACAGCCATTGCGGTCATCAAATACGGAACAGCCTTCCTGATCGTAGAACGTACAGAAAACGAAAGGCGATGACCAACGATGGTTAACAACATCATCATCGGTAATGTACCTGCGCCAAATGCACTCATGAACAATACACTGTTTTGCTACTTCACGAAAATTTAAGAGATGCTGCCAGTGCAACATACACCATGCCACAGGGAAGTAATCCATTGATGATTCCAAACAACAGGAACAGTTCTTTTTTATCTGTTTGCAGTAAACGGATCATCAGTTGCTGAACAGTTGTATGCAGTTTGCTGATCCACTTGGGTTGCCATGTTTTACGCATCACATAGTAGTGAATAATAAATGCAAGGATCACTGCGCCGGTGATGATCGATAACCATTGTTGCAAACCGGCAACGTAAAGGCCACGACCTGCGATCCCAAACGCAACACCAAACAATGCATAGGTAACAATGCGTCCAACATTATACATCAGTGCAGCAAAACGTTGTTGCAACACTGGTAAGTGCTGCACGGGTAATGCAAGAGCCAGCGGACCGCACATGCCAATGCAATGCAAACTGCTGAATGCACCCAATAACAAACCTCCTGTAATTGCTTCTGTGATCATTTGATGGTGATGCGTTGTTCGGTATAATAAGTTTGATCGTTTGCCTGCCACCTGATCTTTGCCAGATAACCGGCTGCTGCAATTGTTTTGGTAGGGATGAATTGTTTGCCTTCTTCATTCACTGTTAAAACAAGTTTGCGGTCGTTCTTATCTTCTGAAGGACAGTAAAGCCAGATAGTACCGGTTACTGTTTGCTGTTTCATTTCTTCCGGTAACTGAATGATGAGTTGATCGTTTACCTGTTGAATATATACGGCCGTACTTAATTGATTGGCCTTGTTGGTGCCATCGATCACTTCCTGATAAGCCAGCTCATCTTTGTAATATTCTTTGGTTACCAATTGAAAATCGGTATTCACTGCTTTGTACACCATTACAAAAATGAACACTACAAAAGCAGAAAATGCCAGCGTTATTTTATGTCCCCAGTTAAATGTCATATCAATTCGTTTTTAATTGTTACTGTAAAGTGGTCCGAGGAAACTTGTTTTCACCACATCAATTTTTTTATCGCCCTGGTAAAGACCAATCTGCAAAACGGTTTTGCGTTGCGTAATTCGACTTTTCGGTAACGTTATAAAAAATGAACCGGCACCTTGTCCTTCTTTTTGTACATGAATATTGTTACCAACCAATTGTACCGTTCCGTTTGCATCTTCGAGTTTTACGGTGAGCGGAATATCTTCCACTGTTTTGTTCACCACTTTTATGTTGTAGAGATTTGAAACACTGTCGGTTCCTTTTTCCTGGAAGAGTAAACCGGGTGTACGCATTACCGTAGCCGTAATATCTTTTCTTGTTACAAGTAAAGTGGTTAACAAACCCGTTAATACGATCAGCAACGCTGTGTACATTTTCATGCGACGGGTATAACGCAGCTTTTGATGATTGGCAATGCCGTTCTCGCTTGCATAACGTACCAGTCCTTTTTCAAAACCTACGCTCTCCATCATGTGATCGCAAGCATCAATACAGGCGGTGCAGCCTACACATTCCATTTGTGTACCGTTGCGGATATCAATACCGGTGGGGCAAACTTTTACACATTGAAAACAATCAATGCAATCACCTGCTGTGACGCTTCTTCTTTTTTATTGAATTTCTTCCGCTCTTCGCCACGCTTGTAATCGTATGCAACAACCATGGAATTTTTATCAAGCAATACACCTTGCAATCGACCATATGGACAGATGACAGTACAAACCTGTTCCCGGAAGAATGCATACACTGCATAAAACACAAAGGAGAATACCATGAGTGATGCAATAGTTCCAATGTTTGCAGAAGGATGCTGGATCATAACCCATAGCTCCTTTACACCAATGATATAAGCAAGAAATAAATTGGCAATAACAAATGCCAGCAGGTAAAAAACAATATGCTTCGTTGATTTCCGTATAATTTTTTCTGTTGTCCAAGGACTTGTTGCCAGTAATTTTTGATGCGCTGCATCTCCTTCGATCAGGTATTCAAGCTTACGGAACAGCATTTCCATAAAAATGGTTTGCGGACAAACCCATCCGCAGAATAAACGGCCGAATGCAGCGGTAAACAAAATGATGAACACAATGAATGTGATCATGATAATACCGAAGATGAAAAAATCCTGTGGCCAGAATACTTTTCCGAAAATGATAAACTTTGCTTTTACAATATTGAACAGAAAAAGAGGCCGTCCGTTGATATGAATAAAAGGAAGTGCTATAAATAATGCAAAGAACAACCAGCTTACATAACTGCGGATGGAATAGAATTTTCCTTTTGGTTTTTGCGCAAAGATCCATTTTCGTTTTCCCTTCGCATCTACCGTTGCAATCCTGTCACGGAATGATTGTTGTTCTGCTTGTGTTTGTTCGTTATCCATTTTCCTGTCAACGATTAATTCGCTGCAATTTTTGCTGTTGCGGTTGAGTCTGCTTTTGGCGCAGCTTCTTTGTATAATTCGCCTTGTTGTTCTTTTGGATTGGGAGGATTGGTGCCATGCAGTGATTTAATATAACTCGCCAGTTGTGCAATTTGCACCGGTGAATAATCATCCTGCCAACTCTTCATTCCTTTTTCAGGCTTACCGTATTTGATCGTTTTAAAAATGTCACTCATACTACCACCGTTGATCCAGTAATCATCTGTTAAGTTGGGTCCTACACCACCTTGTCCTTCTTTTCCATGACAGGCTGCACACATCTGTACAAAATTATTTTTACCTGCACTCAATGCAGTTGGTTCATTCAGAAATACAACTGTATTTTCATCTACATTGCTGGCCGTTTTTGCGAGATACGCTGCTTTTTGTACTTCAGCTTTCTGCATGGCAATTTCAAACTCCTGTTTGCTCAGTGGGGCAGTTTCAGCAATATGGTAACGCCAGATATAAATTCCAGCAACGAGGATGCTTACATAAAATCCATACAACCACCATGGTGGTAAACGGTTGTCCAATTCACGGATGCCATCATAATCGTGTCCAAGATCAATATCAGTTTCCTGCTCAATGGGTTTTAACTTATTGAACTTATCCCAGAATTCTTTGAACGAAAATGTTTTTTCTTTAACGCCTGCTTTTTCTGCACGATATACTTTTTCTTTTGTAAGAAAACTTTTTACAAACAATCCAAGTACAATGATCACCAGTAATTCTATAATAATAACAGTAGCCAGCAGCCAAAACGTAGTGGCTGATAATCCGCCAATGGAAGTAGGCGCTGCAGGAGCAACGGCTTCATTCTGCGCCATACCCATCAAAGGGGCAAGCAGTAATAAAATGATGGCGGTTGTTTTTGGAACGGCAGATTCGGTTTTCTTTTTTTCTTTATCGAGAAATAATCCTGCGGTACCCAATACTACATTGGCCAGTAGCCCAATCACCAATAACAATACAAGAATAACGGCCAGCATGGTTAATGCTAATGGATTATCCCAGATAGATGGAGGAGGTGCACTTGATGTTTGTTGTGCTGAAGCAATTGCACCTGTAAGTAACAAAGGAAGTAGCAACAGGATTCGGAGAAAATAGTTTTGAGCAGATTGTGGTTTATATGTGAACATAACGCTGTTGTTTTGATTGTTTAATCCAATGGAATACGGCTGCGGTCATTCATTTCTTTCTTACTTGCACGCATCACATAAATAAATACTGCACAGAAGAAAATAAAGAAGATGAGAAACGAGCTTAATCCGTAAACGCTTACGTTGCTGATCTTTTCGAGATAGTTGATAAATTTCATTGTTGTATGATTTGATGTACCAGGCCTTACAGCCCGATACAATTTTTTATTCAGCCGAAGCAGTTTCTGTTTTCTTTTCTGCTTTGATGTCTTTACCTAACCGTTGCAGGTATGCGATCAATGCAATGATCTCTTTGTTGGCCGGTGTTTCGATCTTGTCCATTTTTAAACTGATGCGGATGCTGTTGGCTTGCGTCATCAGGTCTTTATTGGCTTGTTGATCGTATCCTTTTGGATAAGGAACACCGAGTGTTTGCATGGCTCTTATCTTGGCAGGAGTAGAAGCTGTATCAAGATTATCATCCAGCAACCAGCCATAACGTGGCATAATGGAACCGGGCGACATTAACGATGGTTCCATCATATGATTGTAATGCCAACTGTCGGGATATTTTCCACCAACACGTGCCAGATCGGGCCCCGTACGTTTACTGCCCCATTGGAACGGATGATCATAAACAAATTCACCTGCTTTGGAATATTCACCATAGCGTGCTACTTCATCACGGAACGGACGTATCATTTGTGAGTGACAGGTATAACAACCTTCACGTATATAAATATCACGGCCCTGCAATTCAAGTGGTGTGTATGGTTTTACACTGGTAATAGTTGGTATGTTTGATTTGATCAGGAACGTAGGAACCAATTCAAGAATACCACCAATGGCAACTACGATCAAACTGAACACCAATAAAGTTGCCGGTCTTCTTTCGATCCAACGGTGCCAGTATTCTTTTACATGCGATGTTTCTTTTACCAATGGTGCTGCTTCTGC
Source organism: uncultured Bacteroidota bacterium (assembly GCA_963830845.1). Classification (GTDB taxonomy): domain Bacteria; phylum Bacteroidota; class Bacteroidia; order Chitinophagales; family Chitinophagaceae; genus Lacibacter. The sequence continues at coordinate 31,725 of CAWHOR010000032.1, forward strand.
ATCTTCGTTTGCAATAAAGCTTCCCTGCTTGGCAGTTTTGTATAAGTTGTACACCATCATAAATGCACCAATGAGGTAGAGTGTACCACCAATGCTGCGGGTGATGTACATTGGGATAATGCTGGTAACGGTTTCCAGGAACTGGAATTTCAATTGACCTGATTCGGTGAAAGTCTTCCACATATCTGCTTGTGCAAAGCCAGCCCAGTATAAAGGAATTGCATAGATCACAATACCAATGGTGCCTAACCAGAAGTGATTCGTAGCCAATTTCTTTGAATACAAGGTAGTGCCCCACATTCTTGGAATGAGCCAGTACAACATACCGAATGCCATAAAGCCGTTCCATCCCAATCCACCAATGTGTACGTGCCCGATCATCCAGTCAGTAAAGTGTGCAATGGCATTTACACTTTTCAAACTCATCATCGGTCCTTCAAACGTACTCATACCATAACAGGTAACAGCCACTACAAAAAATTTCAAAACCGGATCTTCACGTACTTTATCCCATGCACCACGAAGTGTAAACAAACCATTCAGCATACCGCCCCAACTTGGAGCAATCAGCATAACGCTAAACACAACGCCAAGTGATTGTGCCCAATCTGGCAGTGCGGTATACAGCAAATGGTGCGGGCCTGCCCAGATATAAATAAAGATGAGTGCCCAGAAGTGGATGATAGATAAGCGATAGGAATAAACGGGTCTGTTTGCAGCTTTTGGTAAGAAGTAATACATCAAACCAAGAATAGGCGTTGTTAAAAAGAATGCAACGGCATTGTGTCCATACCACCATTGTACCAACGCATCCTGCACACCTGCATACCAACTGTAACTTTTAAACAGCGATACAGGAATTTCAAATGAGTTAACAATGTGCAGCATAGCAACAGTGATCCAGGTGGCGATATAAAACCAGATAGCTACGTATAAATGACGTTCTCTTCTTTTAAAAATAGTACCGAACATATTTACACCAAACACAACCCATACTAAGGTGATCATGATGTCGATGGGCCATTCCAGTTCCGCATATTCCTTACCGGTAGTGTAACCGAGAAAGAGTGTAATGGCGGCAGCTACAATAATCGATTGCCATCCCCAGAAATGAATCCAGCTTAATTTATCGCTGAACATTCTGGCTTTACACAAACGTTGGAGTGAATAATAAATACCTGTAAACATACAATTACCAACAAAAGCAAAAATGATGGCGTTGGTATGAATGGGACGAAGGCGGCCAAACGTTGTACCCGGGTAATCAAGTGATGCAGCGGGCAAATAAAACTGAATGGCTACCCATAAACCGGCGGTCATACCTACCAGACCCCAGATGGCGGTTGCGTTGGCAAAGTATTTTACGATCTTGTTGTCGTACTGAAATTTTTCGAGTTGCATAATGTCTGTTTGTCTATGGTTTAGAGTTGGTCTTTTTTACGGACGTGGTTTTGGTTGCTTTTGAAGTAGGATTATCATCAAATAAAATGCGCAGCGGCGGTGATGTTTCATCATCGTACTGTCCGCTTTTCACGCTCCACAGAAATGCGCCGAGGAAAAGTGCGGCCACTGATACACTGGCGATCAATAACAAAATGATGACGCTCATATGAGTATGTTTTCGGGTGTAAAACTATTGGCGAGCATGGACGCAAAAACTGACACAAATCAGAGAAAGGGTTGATATTCATCAAACCCATCATGACTTTGGTCAGCTTTTTAATTCAAATGGAGGCGACGGGCATACAATGAGGAAGCACCGAAGGTTAAGAGGATAATGCTGATGGAACTTGACGGCATCAATATCGCTGCCACCAATGGAGATAAAATTCCCTGCAACGCAAAACTCAGCCCAACAATATTGTAGAGGATCGACAATACAAAACTTGCGATCACCACTTTTTTATTGGCTTTCGTAAAAAGAAGATAAGAGGAGAGGCGCCGTAATTTATCTGCTTCCAGAATACCATCGCTGGCAGGGGTAAAATTATTGGTGCTTTCTGTTGCCGCAATTCCGGCATCACTTTGTTTTAATGCGCCGGCATCATTCAATCCATCACCGACCATGATCACTTTATGACCTTTTTCTTGTAAGCGTTTTATATAACGGAGTTTATCTTCCGGTTTTTGATAGAAATGCAATTGTACATCATCCCCCAACTCTTTTTGCAGAATATTTTTTTCGCTTTCATTATCGCCCGATAAAATGGAAATGCGATAGCTCTTTTTGAGTTGTAAGATCTGTTTGAAAATTGCAGGGCGGTAATGATTGCGGATGGTATAAAAGCCCATCAACTCTCCATCAACAGAAACATACACTGAACTGCCATTCATTTGCCTTGTTGCCCGACCGGTTACAAATTCGGCTGAACCCAATGCAATGATCTGCTGATCAACAATGCCACTGATGCCTTTGCCGGTAAGTTCATGAAACTGTTGCACTGTGTATTTGCCATAATGCACTGCCTGCTTCGCCAGCAACTTGCTTAACGGATGTGTACTTTGTGCAGCCAGTGCGGCAATTTGTCCCGTTAATTCATCACTCAAATGTTTTCCGGAGTAACGGATATCCTGTTCTTCAGTAGTTGTAAGCGTTCCTGTTTTATCAAATACAATATGATCGGCATTCGCCATTTCTTCAATGGCTTGTGCATTGCGTAAATAAAATTTGTTGTTGCCGAGTATGCGGAGTACGTTTCCATTTGTAAAACTGTTGGACAACAACAAGGCACAAGGGCATGCAACGATGAGGATGGTGGTAACTACATTCCATGCACGGCCACCATCATAGAAACTCCAGTACAAAGCACCTGCTGCCGCCAATACAAAAACGATCCATGTAAAATAACGGCTAAGTGTATTTACAAACGAAACCTGTTGTGGTTTTTGTTTTTCGTCTTTGTTCCACAGGCTGGTTAAGTAACTCTGCGCCACTTCTTTCATTACGAGCAATTCAATATTGCCGCCGGTTTGTTTGCCACCGGCATACAACAGTTCGCCCATTTCTTTCAATACAGGAATAGATTCACCTGTAACAAAACTATAATCGATCAATGCTTTTCCACGGGTGAGTAATCCATCAACCGGAATCAATTCTTCATTGTGGAGAAGAATGGTATCACCCACTTTAATATCGGGTAAGGCAGTTGGAATTTCTTCATTGTTTTTTAAAATTGTTACTGCAATGGGAAAGTAAGAAGTGTAATCCCGTTCAAACGATAATTGCTGATAGGTTTTTTCCTGCAGCACACGGCCCACCAGCATAAAGAATACAATACCGCTCATGGAATCAAAATAACCACCACCGGTATTGGTAAGTACCTCATATAAGCTTCTGCCAAAGGTCATGATGATGGCCAATGCAATGGGTGCATCAATATTGAGAAATTTATGTTTGAGGCTGCCCCATGCACTTTCGTAGAAAGGTAATGAACTGTAGAGTAAAACGGGAATTGATAAGATTAGATTGAAATACCGGAAGGTTGACTGCATTTCTTTTTCAATGCCATCCAGTCCTAGGTATTCGGGAAAACTCATGAGCATGATGTTGGCAAAACAAAATCCCGCCACACCCAATTGATATATCAGGCTGCGTTGAATGCGTGGCTTTGCCTGTTGCAGATTTTGCAAACTGATGTAAGGCTCATAGCCAATGCTGGTAAGTAATTCTGCAATATTGCGCAGAGAAGTGGCCCGGTGATTAAACACGATCGCTACTTCTTTGCTTGTAAAGTTGACACGTGATGAAACAACGGCTGCATTCAACCGGTGCAGGTTTTCCAACAGCCATAAACAGGAACTGCAATGGATCTGCGGTAAATAAAGTGTTACATGTGTTTGCTCATCGTTGCGGAAGGAGATGAGTTGTTGCTGGATCTTGTCATCGTCCAGAAAAGAGAATTTGTCTTGCCGGACTGTAATGCGCTGACTGCTGCCGGGGTTTTGATTCAGCTCGTAGTAATCGCACAGATCACTTTGGTTGAGTACCTGATAAACGGTTTTGCAACCCTGGCAACAAAATGTTTTGCCGGCGAGTTGAATTTGTTCGGTAATGCACTCATCGCCACAGTGATAGCATTTTACAGTTGTATGAGAAGAGAGGTCCATAACAGGCTGCAAAATAAACCCGGTGCTGTTGCTGCTTTCTGACCAACGTCAGAAAATGAACTGATCATACTCATTAATATAAAAACCCTGCCACAAATCAATTGCGACAGGGCTTGGGTTACAATCCCACCATCGGTGAGACTATTTCACAGCGATATGTTTGCCCGCTGCCAGCTTCTTGGCTTCCTCTCTTTTTGGAAGCATCAGTTTCAATACACCATCTTCATACTTCGCTTCAATTTTTTCTTTGTTTACCTCTTCAGGCAAAGTAAAACTGCGGCTGAAAGAAGAGTAGTTGTATTCTTTTCTTGTGAATTGCTCTTCTTTTTCCTCTTTGCTTACTTCATTTTCACAACTGATGGTCAGCATGTTTCCTTCTACATCAATGTTGAAGTCTTCTTTCTTCATGCCGGGTACAGCTAATGATACGTTGTAATCATTTTTATTTTCAAGAATATTTACAGCAGGTACGGTCATTACACGTCCGAAAAATGAACTGCCGTTATCAAACCATTCGTTCCATGGTTTAAAAAATTCATCAAATACTGTTGGCAGCATGCCGGGTTTTGAAATCGCTCTTGTTGACATATACACCTCCTTGTTTTATGATGAGTAAATAATTTTTACTTGTTTAAAGATAAGTTTCTGAGTAGCGGATTTCAAGAACCTGCGTCAAGCGAAGCAGTGAGAGTAATCAGTGAAAAATGAACTGAGCTTATTATTTCTTCGACATCCACTCCGCAATTTTTTCTTCAGCTTTTTCTACACCAATTTTGGTGAGTACGGCAGCGAGTTGTGATAGGGTTTCGGCAAGAGAAGATTCGCCGTTTATTTTTTCTTTTTCAAACATACTCGCAAACAATTGTCCGGCTACATTTTTCGGACGCATACTTTCTTTTACATCCAGCCAATCGTAGCGGATCGCTTTCTCCAGTTCGGCTTTTCGCTGCTCCAGTTTCTTTTGCCTGGCCTTTAATTGTTTTATGGATCGGATCTTATGCATCGTCAGTCATTTTCTTCAGTAAAGAGTTGTTGTAACAATGCATTCATAATGGGCAATTGTAGAATATGCTCTTTCAACACCCAGATAATAACACCTAATAACAGGTAAATGCCGCCCACAATTAAAAAGCCCCACGATAATGCTCCTGTAAGACGAGAAAAAACAAATGCCAAAGCAGTACTGGCGAAAAACAGAAACGTACTAAAGAAAATTGCTACCACAACCGACGCAATCACAGTTGCTGCAAGTTTGGAACTTTTTTCAGCCGTATTCAACTTCACCGCATCCATGCGGTTGTTAATATACTCCTTTACATGTTCCGCCAGTTCTTCTGCTTTGACAAATGTTTCTTCCATGTTGCCCGTTTTTAACTTATGCCATTTCTTCCATTTCCTCCCGCACAGCATCTGCTTTGCTGCGGATGTTTACTTTCAGACCATTCATTTTTTCTTTTACAGTGTCAGTGAGTTTTTTCCCACTGTCAGTAATTTTTTTACGGGTGTTCACACCTTTATCTGGTGCAAACAAAATGCCCAGTACGCCACCGGCTACAACACCTGCTGCAGCTGCAATAGCAATTTTTCCAATTGTGTTCATATAAAAATGTTTGAAGTGAACAATGCGTTATCTACAGTTTCTAAGGTAGGATTTGCAGCAAGCCATTCCAATGATGTTGATCATGGTTTGCAATGAGAATGGATTACTCTTTTTCGAAGCGACCCGTTTTTTCAGAAAGAAGTATGCGGTAGATCACCGGCTTAATACTGTGGTTGCTGATGCGTAAGCGTTCAGCCTGCAATTCGGGAGGGTGAGCGGTGGTGCTGATCTTCAGTTTCAGCATACGATCTACAAATAGTTTCATGGCATCGTAACGTTCCCGCTCGCCGGTAATTTCCTGATAGGTGCCCCATGCAATTACACTCTTCCAGTTTTTGTTGTTGATTACTTCATCTACTTCAAAACAAACATCATTGTTTCTGCGCATGATGTTGATCTTCATTCCTTCCACCGAATGTGCAATAACGGAACGTCCGTCATACACATAGTTAACAGGTACAACATAGGTTTTACCATTGAAGCTGCAACCTATGCGACCCAGATTAGCAGTGTACAGCAGCTCATCTATTTCCGATGTGGTTAATTTTCCCAGCATGGCAACAATCTTTAACGGAGAACCAAAAGTATTGTGTTACATGTTGATGAATGATGATGAGTGTCAGTCACCGTTTTGATGTTACTCATTAGTTACAGGTAAAATGAAAAAACCCAACGGTTCGAAAAAGGATAAATGCTAACTTGGCCTTAATGGCAGCAGGCAAAGAATTTTTTATTTCATCAGCATACAGCAGTTATAACCAGGTTCAGTTGGTTAGGGGCGGTCATGAGTATTTTGAAAAACTGTTCTTATTGGTAGAAGAGGCCCAGTTCAGCATCCATTTACAGATCTATATTTTTGAAGATGATGAAACCGGCAACGCTGTTGCTGAAGCATTGATGAAAGCAGCAAAGCGTGGTGTACAGGTGTACCTGTTATTGGATGGATACGCATCGCAACATTTACCGGATGAATTTATTGCCAAATTAAAAGTAAACGGTGTACAGTTCCGTTGGTTTGAACCGGTTTTCAGAAGCCGGTATTTTTATTTTGGGCGAAGGATGCATCATAAAATTTTAGTGACCGATGCGTTGCACAGTTTAATTGGTGGTGTAAATATTTCCAATCGTTACAACGATATGCCGGGGCAATCGGCATGGCTCGATTGGGCATTGTACAGCAAGGGCGAAGTAAGCGCAGAGCTGTACAATCTTTGTGTTGATGTATGGAATAAATCGGGCTGGGGGAAAAAGAAGAATCAATTGTTGAAAACGAAAGCATCGATTCATTCGCATGGCGAAGAGTGTTTGGTAAGAGTGCGCAGGAATGATTGGGTGCGAAGGAAAAATCAGATCAGCCGCAGTTATCTGGAAATGTTCCGCAAAGCAGAATCGCACATCACCATTATGTCGAGTTACTTTTTGCCGGGCCGTGTATTTCGCAGAAACATGGCGTTTGCAGCAAAGCGTGGTGTAAAAATAAAAGTGATCACTGCAGGTACAAGCGATATAGCGTTAGCCAAACATGCTGAACGTTATCTCTACCGACGCATGTTGAAAATGAATATTGAGTTGTACGAATATCAGCCAAATGTATTGCATGGCAAACTCAGTACCTACGACAGTAAGTTTGTAACCGTAGGTTCTTATAATGTGAATAATCTGAGTGCATACGCCAGCATTGAGCTCAACCTCGATGTACAGAACAAACCCTTTGCAGAAAAGGTAGAAAAAACATTAGCGGAAATTATGGAACAGGATTGTGTATTAATTACTGAAAAGGAGTTTGAAAAGCACAATACGATTCTCAAACGCATATGGCAACGTATTAGCTATGAGCTCATCCGTTTTTTGTTTTTTCTGTTTACATTTTATTTCAGGCAGAGGGTGTAAAAAAAGCCGTGAGCCGTGAGCTTTGGGCTGAGAGCAAATGCTGCAAAACCACGGACCACCACTGAACCAGAGCTCTGTTCTTACAACTCATAACCCATAGCTTCTTCTCATCACTCACCGTCCTTTTATACGGTTCAGGAAATTGAGTACCTCCTGTTTGTTCCAGCCTGTGAGGCGCCCACGTTGAACAACGAGTTCGTTGTCATCAGGATGTTGCAGGAAATAATGAAATACAAATTTTTGTCGTGGGTTTTGCCAGCCAAGGATCTGTCCAAAGCGAAGATCGTTAAACACCAATGTATCGTTCCATTGTTCAACCGTGTAAAATCCTTGCGAAAAACGTTTGAGTTGTTGCAGATCTTCATGATCAGCAACGGGCTTTAATAACGAATCGTTGCGTGGAAAAAATTCGAAACGCATGCCGGGTTCTTTATCAAAGACGGAGCGAAAGCCTACATAATACCCTTCATCATTACCGGCAACCACATACCATAGCCAGTTGTTGAGTGGAGTGGGTGTGGTGAAATATCGTTCATGTGGTATGTTTTGATTTGCAAAAATTTCGTTTACTTTTTTATCAATGCTCAATTTGTTGTAAGTGCAGTAGGTCAGATACAGAAACGGAAGAAAAATGCCCATCTTCCATATCAACGGACGAAGTGAGTGAAAGCGATGCAAAATCAACAATGCAACAAATGCGATGCCCGGCCAGATGGAAAAGAAAATATCGGCTACATACAATGTATTGAAGGAGAAACGCACATCACTGAACGGTACAAACCATCCAACACCGTAGTTGTTGAAACCATCCAGAAACAAATGCATCAAAACCTCTACCGCAAAGAACAACACCCATTTTTTGAAACTGATATTGTGCGGCCGGTGAATTTTTTCAGCAGCCATTGCCATAATGGGCACGATCAGTAACGCAAATAAAAGCGAATGTGTAAAGCCACGATGTGCAAGCAAGTCATCGGCTGTGCCCATCCAGAACGAAGCCACAAAATCAATATCCGGAATGCTTTGCGCCAAGGCACCCCACAGCATTGCTTTTTTTCCAAAACCTTTTTCAAAAAAAGCTTCGCCAATACAGGCACCTAATGCAATATGTGTAATTGAATCCATAAAAATACAACTGCATGTGTACACATGCAGCGGCAAGTTACTTGATGCGCTGTAAAAAAGATCAGGTTGTTTTTTTGCAGGTATTCATTCCGAAAATACTGTACAATGGACAAAAGCTTACCAGGCTTGTAAGTACAAATACAGCCGCAACAACCAGTGCTACAATGCCCCACGTGCCGGTAACAATATCCTGAAACCAAAGCAAAGCAAGTATACCTGCTATACAAAGTCGAATGATACGATCGGCATTACCCATGTTTTTTTTCATGATGTTTGATTTTGTGATTGAGAAATTAGAAACACAACATGCGAAACAAATCTGTTTTAGTTTGTGATAAAACACACAGAACAGAAAGTGCTTGGCAACCACAAAGTCTGAAATACTTTCGCATAGCAAAATGATATACACAACAGTAATAGCTGATCATAGTCATACAAAAGAGAGGGGCCGATGGATATCGGCCCCGAAACAATCACCAACCAAATTGCATCTATCTGTTATCTGTGTGCAATAAATACGGGTAACTTATGTTCTGCAATTACATCTTTCACCAGACTCTTTCGAATGAGTTGTGAAATAGCAGAACGTCCAAACGCACCGGAAACCACTAAGGCACTTTCACGATTATTCATCCAGGTGCTGAAATATTTCTCAGGGCGCATGTCCAGCTTCATCAAGGTGAGGTCGCTGAAATGTCTTGCTGCGAGTTCTTCAATATTTACCTGTTGTGGAAATTCATTCTTTCCATCTTCATGAACGTACACCAGCAGCGTGGGTTGTTTTGTCAATTCGGGAAACAGGTATGCGAATTGTTTAATGGCATATACAGAAGACTCACTGCCATCATAACAAAGAATCGTTGTTTTCGGGAAGTTATAATTTTCAGGAACTACAACAACGGCGCACTCCGATTTGTGGAGTACATCCTCCAGATATTCATTCAATTTTCCACCCAGGTTTTCATAAAACACCTCGCTGCCAATAATGAGTACATCAGCAAATCTTGTTTCAGCTTTTAACTCAGGCAGTGCAAAATCATACAAATCTTCATGCACACGGTACTCCATGCCATTCTTACGGCAAAGTGTTTCAAATTTTTCCATGTTCGCCTTCATTACCTCTGTATCACGTTCTTCCACTAATGGTACAAACATGGGGCCGCTCATACCATCAGCATAGCTCCATAAATTGACTGCCTGCGCCTGTGGCAAAAAGGCACCGGTTATTAAGGCAGGTTCCAATTCGTTCAGTTGACGGGCAAATTGAAATGCACCATTTGAAAAATGAGTTCCGTCGAATGCCAGCAGAATCTTTTTCATAATGAATGATTTTGAAGGTTAAAGATCAGCCGCCGCCCATTTTTAAAAAATGACCGTCAGCAGCCTTTTTTATGATTGGCATCAAAAAAGAAGCCTGCATTTTATTACACAATATGCAGCCGTTTGTGTGCCTAGGTATTGGGTTGATGCTGTTGTTGCTGAGCTGGCAACTGAAAGGGAAGTGGCATTGTGAAAAATAATTGGCCTTCAGCAACTATGTTTGGTTACTGTTTAATAAATCAAATTTGGTCTTTCTCAAGTCTTAGCAATGTTTTTGAATACTTTGATATTTCAATTGTCAATTTGTCTCCAACGGAGACTTTATCAAATACTTCGCTCATTATCAAATCCAGTTTTTTTAATTCAGGAGTATCTGTGAATATTATTTTATCCCCCTTTTTTGCCGACTTACCGGTTACTGTGATAATACCAACATATTTTTTTTGCTTGGTCTTATCCTTATAGTAAAGTAAATAATCTTTAATAGTTCCAAAAATTACAACTGCAGCGAAAATTGTCAGAAGGGTAAATGTCGTTGGCCAATATCCAAATCCTTTTTTGGTTAATCCAAGCAACCCGAAAAGAAAGGATGCCGGCACACAAAGAATTAGAAAAAGGAAAGCTGTCAGTCTAAATGACTTTGGTATGGAATTTATTTTTTGTAAATCTGATTGGGTGAAATTGGCGACTGTAAGCATATAGTTGATCAATGGCGCTAAACCTAAATATATGTAAATTATTTAAAGCCCAACTTATTCAACTCATTTTCAAATCAGGAAATATCATTTCTTCTTCTTTTTGTTTGCTGTTATCTATGCACCTGCTGATTTAACTGCTGAATGAAATGTATCACAGCCGTTGTTGCGTGTTTTTCACCAACAACGAAATCAAGGATTTGAAGATGGGGATATTTTGCCGCATTTTTTGTAGTTTGTGTCGTTGGTGAAAAACACACAACGACGGCGGAAAGTAGTGCTACTCTCATCTTTGTACAATAATCAGCGATTTGCAACAGCAGTAAAGGCAAAGTAATTTTAAAATGTGATCACTCAAGTTACTATCCCTGTATCGATAAAATTTTATTCCTCGCCATTAAACAACTTCCCATTACACCGGCTTTTTCACCAAGCTTGGAAAGTTTTAATTGTGTATCACTGTTTACAATAGTGGGGGAGTAGTTATTGATGGCGCTGTGAATGGGTAAGCGGAGATAATCACCTGTTTCAGATAAGGTGCCACCAAGGATCAACAGTTCAGGATTGAAAATGTTAATGAGCATTGCCAGTCCTCTGCCGATCTTCTCTCCAATGTCCGCCAGCAGTTCAATACAAAGTATGTCTTCATTTTTGGCGGCAAGAATAATATCGGTCAACGTAATATCCTGCAATTGCTTTCCATCGTGCATGATGGTTGAAGTAGAACCTTGCGTAATTTTTTCGTTGAATTTACGCAACAATGATTGTCCGGATGCTTCTGTTTCCAAACATCCTTTTTTACCACAATAGCAAAGGATCCCGTTATTGAAAAAAGGGATATGTCCAAACTCGCCGCTGAATCCGGATTTACCGTAATACAATTTTCCATCAATTAAAATACCCAGACCAATCCCATAATCGAGGTTTAGAAAAAGTACATTTTTCTCGTCTTTTACTTCACCACAACAAAACTCACCATACGATAATGTTTTGGTATCGTTTTCCTGAAAACATTGAATGCCGGTTTCACGTTGCAACACTTGCGAAAGTGGTTCTTCCAAAAAATTGAAATAGTTGTAATTGTGTCCCGTTGTTGTACTAATGCGGCCCGACAGACTCACACATATACTCAACACTTTACTTTCATCAACAGGAAGGGTTGCAATAAACTGTTGAACGATTGCGATCAACTGATCAAGCGATGCGGTTGTGTTTTCTAATTTGTATGAAATTTTTTCGGAGGTGCTGATCAACTGTTTTTTAAAATTGAGTAAACCGATATTGATATAATACCGCTTTACATCAACCCCAATAAAAAAACAAGCTTCGGGAACAAGCCCGTAAGTACTGGCCCTTCGACCGCCGGTGGAATCTACCTTGCCATAATCTTTCAGCAGATTATCTTCAATCAACTCATTTAAAAGACTGGTGGTTTTAGGAACGCTGATGTTTAGTTCACGGCTTAGTTCATTAATAGTGGAGTAGCCGTTGACATCAAGATAATTGATCAGCGATCGCTTGAGCACTTTATTTTTATTCACGACAATAGAGACGTTTTCATCACTGAAAACATCAAATATCTGATGCTGTACCAACATTACCTGTAGTCTGTTTAGTAAGTGAAACCCGAATGTAGTTTCTTTTGCAGAAAATCTGAAAAAAGGGATCTGCTAAATAAAATAAATGCACAAGTGTGCATTACAGATCAGATAAGCGACTGCAGGTTAATCTTCCTTATGCAACTGTATCAGATAATCAAACAGATTTGTTTCGGTACCAATGCCTAATTTTTTTCGCAGCCGGTAACGGCTGATTTCTACACCACGCACGGATATATTCATTAACTGTGCAATTTCTTTGGTGCTTAAATTCATCCGCAGGTAAGCACAGAGTTTTATTTCATTATTGGTGATGGAAGGATGTGTTTCTTTTAAGCTTACAATAAAATCGCTGTGTACTTTATCAAAGTGTTTGGTGAAGTTTTCCCATTCTTTATCCATGTTATCATCTTCACCCAACGATTTCATCATTTTCTTCAGTTCACTTACAGCCTGTGGGTTGTCGGTTACTTTCATTACATGCCCCAACTCTGTTTTGATCTTGGTCAGTAATTCTCCTTTTTTTACCAGATGCATAGCAGAAGAGGCCAACTCGGAGTTTTTAAAATTGATCTCCACTTCCAGTTTTTCATTGCGCAGTGTTACCAGTTCGCTTTCTGTTTTATTGATCTCCAGTTCATGAATGTAACGCAGGCGCTTTTGTTCTTCTTCATATTTTTCCTGCTGCTGTTCAAACTTTTTCTGTTGCCAGCTAAAGAGCGAATAAACAGCAGCTCCAAACAGCAATACATAAATAATATAGGCCCATGTTGTTTGATACCAGGGCGGAAGCATTTTAAATGCATATACCGCAGCAGTCGATTCGTTACCAAGGTTGTTCCGCACTTTTACTTCAAAGCTGTAATTGCCCGCTGGAAGATTGGTGTATTCTTTTTCTGTTCGTTTGGTCCATTCACTCCATTCTTTTTCAAAACCGGTAAGCCGGTAACTGTATTCCAAATTAGGTTGTAATCCAAACAACGGTGATGCAAATTCAAGACGAATGGTTCTCCATTTATTTTTTATGGAAGGAACGGCCGACGCATCCTGCAACTGTTTTTCGTTTACATTTTTATAGTAGCCACCAAATAATAAACTATCGCCCTGGCTAATGATGCGTACTGCCCGGATCTGTACCTGCAGGTTGGGTGCTGTTGCTTTATACTTTTCGTAGTTGATATGAAAGAAACCTTTTTCACCACCCAGGAAAATATTGTTTTCATTGACGGGATAAATAAATTCAAAACCACTCAGCATTTTATTGTTAAGCTCCGGTAAATATATAACGGTGGGCTCTTTTCCCGACAGATCAATAACGCCCAATGTTTTTTCATGAATGAACCAGATATTTCCGGTGGCATCTTCTTTCAAATAGCGAATGCTTTGATTGCCGAGTATTTTTTTGTAGAAAGCAGCGTGTTCAAATTTTTTAGTAGCGGAATTGAAGGTGTAAACTCCGCTCTCTGTTGCAACAACTATTTCATTTTTTACTTTGTACACATGGTTATTCAAAATTGATGGAAGTCCATGCTGATCAGTATAGGTTTTGATATTGAATGCGCCATTGGTTGTTTGTTCGAGTTCGTACACACCATGGTATGGATGCGATACCCATATATGATCGTTCTCATCAATGGTTACAAAACGGGACGATTCAACAAAGCCCGGCACTTCATTGGCAGCAACGAATTGCTGATTCTTAAAATCAAAATATTGCAGGCTCCGGTAATTCCCGGCAATGATCTTTGACGCAGGAAAGGTGGTTGACAGGGGCACAAAATTCCAAAAACCCGGATTACTTGAAAATTGTACCGCTGTGTTGTTATTGATCACAAACGCACCTTCATGATGCCCGAGCAATAATTGGTTGTTGATTTCGGCCAATCCCCATGTTTGACCTTTTGTATTAGCAACAGGTGAAAAAGTTCCTTTGCTGAAGCTTAAGTCTTTCATTGGTTGCAGTGCCACACTGAACAATCCGTTGGAGGTACCGGTAAACAAACGGTCTTTATAAATGATGGCTGCATAGCCGGAGCCATCCTGCTGAAAAGGAGTGATGTGTTTGATGGCGCTGTTGTATGCAATAAAGTCAATGCCATTATCAAGCCCCAGCCACAGGTTTTGTTGGTTGTCTAAGAAAATGCTCAACACATTATTATTCTGCAAACCTTCAGTTTTCGAAAAGCTTTGGATGATATTTCCCTTCCAGTCAGTAACATACACACCTCCACTGCTGGTAGCCAGCGCTACCCACTCCCTGTTAATAGTGGTAGCAGCATAGATCCGTTCATTTTCAAATCGGCTTGTGTTGAGTGATCCAACTTTGGAAATCGTATTGGAGGCCAGCAGAAACAACCCATTTTTTAAAGTTGTGATCAGCATACTGTCTTTTGCGCCGGGTAACATGGCTGTTACCGGATCGCCTGCGGGAAGTGTGCCGGTAACCGATAGCGGGATCATGGTATTGTTTTCAAACTGCATGAGCCCGGCTTTAAAATCATGGGCAAGCAGTTTTCCATTACAAATGCCGAGGTACGACCATTCCTGCACCGACCGGAATGTGGCAGCCACTCCATTGGTAAACTTAAAGATCCGGTTGGCCGTTCGAAAGAAGATGTCTTTTTTATAGGCCACAATATCCCATACATCGCCAAACGATTGATCTTTTGCGGGAACGGCGGCATTTAAAGGGTGATAAGTTAAACGTCCATTTGCTGCCGGAGAAAAATAACCCAGCTCATCCTGGCCGCCCACATATATTTTATTGTCGGGTCCTATTTCAACTGATCGTACAATGGTTCGGTTGGGGAGTGGATAAAGGGTCCAGAAGCGGCCATCAAAACTTAACAGCCCTTCATTATTGGCTACATAAACAATACCGTTAGCATCTTGTTTAATATCCCAGCTTTGCAGCCCGGCTGCATACGATTGTTTGGAATAATTGATCACATCGGGCAAACCAATACTGTTTTGACCCAACAAGTACAACGGAAGGCAAAGGAATAGCAGCAATTTCTTCATCGCAGGCAATGCAATTAGATAGTGAAAGTAAGATTTTTCTGTTGATGTAGTAATGATGTAGTCTAAAGGCATTGATAATCAATATTTTGAAATTTGTGATGTAGTAATGATGGGGCTGATTATTTCATATCTGTAGTGTAGTAGTGTAGTTTTAAGTTCTCAATTCCCTTCGATTATATTCATTAACTAAAACGATTGCTTTATGAAATGTAAGAACACAATTCTGTGTCTTGTAATTCTCCTCGGCACTTTTCTACAGCCTGCTTTCGCACAGAATCTTTCTGTTACCGGAAGCGTTACAAACAAAGGAAATGGTGAAACCCTGGTGGGCGCCACTGTTCTGGTGGAAGGCACAGCCACTTCCACACTCACTGATGCTAATGGCCGTTTCGCCATTCAGGCATCCAGAGGATCGGTGCTGGTGATCTCCTATATTGGCATGACAACGTATCGTTACACTGTTACCGGTGCAACTGCCGAGATCCAACTCTCTGAAAGCAGCAGCGCCGATTTGGGCGAAGTAATAGTGGTAGGGTACGGTACCCAACGGGTAACCAAAGTATCCGGTGCCATTTCAACCATTAAGGCCGCCGACATTGAAAAGCTGAAACCCGTTCGTACGGAAGAAGCTTTACAGGGAAGAGCCTCCGGTGTAAATGTGATCCAAAGTGGTTCACCCGGTTCAAAACCAACGGTACTTATCCGTGGTATTCCTTCGTTCTCAGGTACTGATCCTGTAGTTATTATTGACGGTGTACCACAAACATTAACCGATTTCAACTCGATCAACCCGGTTGATATTGAATCGATCAACGTTTTAAAAGATGCTGCCACTACCGCCATTTATGGTGTGAAGGGTGGTAACGGTGTAATTGTGGTTACAACAAAGAGTGGCCGCAAAAACCAAAAAACGGAGATCAGCTTCAGTACCAATTATGGTGTGCAGCAGGTAATGAATAAAATTGGTGTGCTGAATGCCACCGAATACGCAGCTATGGTTAACGAAGGAAGTGTTACCGCAGGCGGTAACCTTATTTTTCCTGACCTGAGCACTGTTGGTGTTGGCACCAATTGGCAGGATCAGGTATTTAAAAATGCAACCTTCCAAACACATTCAGTTTCAGCACGTGGTGGCAGCGATAAGATGTCGTTCTTCCTCTCCGGTGGATATACCAATCAAGGTGGTATTGTAGGTGGTAACGATAAATCAAGATTTAACCGTGGTAACCTTACTGCCAATCTGAGTTTCAACCTTACATCAAAACTCAAATTCATTTTAAACACAACAGGTGTGTTGCTTGATTCAAGAGGTATTCAGGAAAACTCATTCAACAGTGTATTGGGTAGTGCGTTGAATTTTGATCCAACCGTATCTGTTTTAAATACAGATCCGAACTCAGTTGGTAAATATGGATACAGCAACCTGTTGTTATCAGAAATATTCAATCCGCTTACAAAACTGGAGAATACCTATAATAAGAATGTAGGGAACAAACTCTATGGTAAGTTTGAATTGCAATATGAGGTGATCAAAAATCTTACACTTACTTCCCGTTTTGGTTATACCAAATACGATGGTAACGCAAAGAGTTTTACACCACTGGTATTCTATGGCCCGCTGAATGTTGAAAATTCAATGGATGCAGCAGGTAATCAAATTGCAGGTCGCTTCAACAGTGTATCACATGAAAAAACCAGCAACTTCAATTATACCTGGGAAACATTCGGTAACTATAATTTTACAGTAGGCAACGATCATAATTTTGAAACAGTAGCGGGTGTATCGGTAGCAAAAACTTCCGGTAATGCAGCAGGTGCAAGCCGTCAGGATGTTCCGTTCAACTCATGGGAGTTTGCTGATTTTACAGCAGCAACCGGAAACAATACAGCAACCAATTCAAATGCTGTTAGCCGGTTACTATTATCAATACTTCCGACGAAACCTTTCTTATTTTGGTCGTGTTAACTACGATTATCAAAGTAAATACCTTGCATCATTCACTGCACGTCGTGATGGTTCGTATGCATTTGGTACAGATAATAAGTTTGCTAACTTCTTATCCGGTTCATTGGGTTGGGTAGTTTCCAGTGAAGATTTCTTCAAGTCTGATTTTATTGACTATTTAAAGATCAGAGGAAGTTATGGTTCAATTGGAAATGAAAATGTAAGCCCTCAGTTTGTGGGTATTGTTACCGGTGGACCAAGCTATGGCCCAACTGCAAATAGCAACGGTTACACATTCAATGATGTTTTTTATCCGGGTTCAACAGTAGGTTCTGCAGCTAATAACGCATTGCGTTGGGAAAAGCAGTTGCAAATGAATGTTGGATTTGATATGACATTCTTTAAAAAGAAATTCTCGTTATCTGCTGATTATTTCCAGAAGAATGTAGATGGATTGTTGTTTACACCTTCTGCTTCGTTCTATCTCGGTACAGTTCCTATTCCAACAGCAAATATCGGTTCTACATCCAGCAGGGGTGTTGATTTAACGTTGAGTTACACAGAAGTTATCGGAAAAGATTTCCGTTTGAATACATCATTTACATTTACAACTGCAAAAAATGAAGTAACGGAAACCAACAGCGATGGTACTGCAAAAATTCTGGGTGGTTATTATTTCAACGGACAGTCACAAAGTGTAACTGTTTTTGAAAAAGGGTATACGCCTGGTTATTTCTATGGTTACCAAACCAATGGATTGTTCCAGACATTTGATGATATTTCAAAAGCTCCTGTACAAAATGGTGCACAGCCTGGTGATATCCGTTTTGTGGATGTGAATGGTGATGGTATTATTAATGCAGATGATCAAACAAAGATCGGCGATCCTTTCCCTGATTTTACATTAGGTTGGAATCTTGGACTGGAGTATAAAAACTTCGACTTTAACATGTTCACCTATGCATCTGTTGGAAATGATATTTACAGAGCATATGAACGCAACGCTAACTTCTCGAATAAATTCAGAGATGTGTTAGGCCGCTGGACAGGTGCAGGTACTACAAATGATGCACGCACACCACGCTACTCATTTACAGATGCGAACAGCAATATCCGTGTATCAGACAGATACGTGGAAGATGGTTCGTTTGTAAAGATCAAGAACCTGCAGCTTGGGTATACATTACCTGCAGCAGTGGGAAAGAAAGCATTTAAGAGTCTGCGTTTATACGTGCAGGTGCGGAATGCATTTACGTTCACAAAATATACAGGATTTGATCCGGAGATCGCTGGTGGTATTCTTGATACCGGTGTTGATCGTGGTGCTTATCCGCAGGCCAGAACATTTTCTTTTGGTCTCGATATCAAATTATAATCTTCCATCAAAACAATTATAACAATGAAGAAGATAACGATAAATATAGCAAGCCTTTTTCTGTTGACGCTGATGTTAGCCTCCTGTAAAAAGTGGGTTGACTATAATCCACGTGAAGATTTCAGAATTACAGAACTGGATTACCTGGCATCAGAATCTGATTACCGTACCATGGCGGTGAGTGTGTACACTCCTTTGCAATGGATCAATCAGGTAGTACCAATCGGTGATATTGCATCAGACAACGCTGTGAGCGGTGGCGAAAATGCATCGGATGTATTGCCACTTCAGCAGATCGATGACTATACTCATACACCTGTCAATTCAACCTTAACAGAAATATGGTCATCTGCATACGAAGGTGTAAACCGTGCCAATTACATGACACAATACAAAGACAAAAATCCAGCCGGCGGAACAGTTGATTTTGCAGGTAAGGATGCATTGTATGGTGAAGTGTATTTTATTCGTGCTTACTACTATTTCACGTTGGTGAAAATGTTTGGTGATGTGCCGTTGTTTGTTGACAGGCGTTTAGGCCTTACCGACAGCAAAACATTACAGCGTTCACCCAAAGCAGAAGTATATGCACAAATTGAGAAAGATCTTACAGCTGCTATTGCTGCATTACCTGCAGTGCAACAACAGAAAGGACGGATCACAAAATATGCTGCTCAGGCTTTGATGGGTAAAGTGCTGATCTACCAGGGGAAATTTGATGCAGCTGCTCCCATCCTTGAAAGCATCATTACTTCCAATGCATTTTCATTGGTAACCAATTTTGCATCGATGTATTTGTTCACGGGTGAAAATGGTGCTGAAAGTGTATTCGAGATTCAGTATTCAAATACTTCTCCTTATTACAATTGGGGCGGTGCCACAAGAGGTCAGGGCAATTATGCAGTACAGCAATGTGGTATAAGAGGTTTAAATGGTACCGGCGCAATGCCATATGCAGCAGGCTGGAGTACAAATCTTCCAACACAGAATCTTGCCAACGCATATACAGCAGGCGATCAACGTAAAGCTGTAACGGTATTGGATATTGAAGCGTATAAAACTGCAAACCCTGCATTAAATATTACGTATCAGGTTGCACCTTATAAGAACACAGGTTTATACAACCAGAAGTATTTACCACGCAAAGGTGAAACAAGTGGTCAGTTGGAATTAAACTATACCAATAATTTCCGCATCATACGTTTTGCAGAAGTATTGTTAATGGCAGCAGAAGCATTCAACCGTTCTTCAACGCCAAATGATACAAAAGCACAAACCTATTTGAACCGTGTGCGTCAACGTGCATTTGGCGATAACCTGCATGATATTACTGCAACCGGTACTGCATTGCGCCAGGCTATCTGGGACGAGCGCAGATTGGAATTGGGTATGGAAGGCGATCGCTTTTTTGATCTTGTTCGCACAGGACAGGCTCCAACAAAGATCACCGGTTTTCAGGCAGGCAAACATGAAGTGTTTCCGATTCCTCAACAGGAAGTTACTATTTCAGGTTTAAGTCAAAACAGCGGATATTAATTCCAACACATTAAAAAACTGAAGATCATGAGTCATATAAAAAATATTTTTCCATTTGTTCTGCTGCTCCTTGTTATTACGGGATGTAAGCAGGAGTTAAATGATGATTTGTCGTTTCTCAACAGTGCTGTCAATGCCGGAAAGGTATCTGCACTGTTTGAAATTACACAAGACAATACCGGTAATGTTACCATCACACCTAATGGCGAAGGCGCTGTTTCATATGATGTATATTATGGTGATGGCGGCACAACGTTTGTAAAAGTGCAAGCCGGTAAAAGCACCACACATAAATATGCAGAAGGTGTATACAATGTGAGAATGGTTGCTTATAATATTACAGGCAAAACAACTGAAGCAACGCAGCAATTAACAGTGTCGTTCCGTGCTCCTGAAAATCTGCAGGTAACAGCCGATCTGGATGTGGCCAATAATTTCAAAGTAAATGTTACCGCCTCTGCATTGTATGAAACAATGTTCAGAGTGTATTTTGGTGATGTGCCAAATGAAGTACCTGTTGCATTTATGGAAGGCGAAACCATTAGCCATACTTACGCAGCAGTAGGAACGTATACCGTACGTGTGGTGGCATTAAGTGGAGGTGCAGCAACAACACAGTTTACAAAAGACATTACAATTGTAGATCCGGTATTACTGCCATTAACATTTGAATCGTCTACGTTGGTATTTAACTGGGGCAGCTTTGGTGGTGGAGTAGTAACAGTGATCGACAATCCTAATAAAACAGGCATCAACACAACCAACCGGGTTGGCCGAATGGTGAAAAATGCTCCTGAACCATGGGGTGGAAGTGTAATTACATTGGGTGCGCCGATTGATTTCTCTGCGAACAAAGTGTTCCGCATGAAAGTGTATTCTCCAAGAGTGGGTGCAAAAGTGTTGTTGAAAGTTGAGAACGCAACCGATGGTGGAATCTTTTTTGAAAAAGAAGTAAGCACTACCGTTGCGAACGCATGGGAAGATCTGGTGTTTGATTACAATGCGATCAATACCGCAAACTCTTATCAAAAAGTGGTACTGATTTTTGATTTGGGAACACCCGGTGATGGATCAGCAAATTTTACATTCCTTTTTGATGATATCCGTTTAACAAACCAAATTCCTACAGTTCCCTTATCTCTTCCTGTAACGTTTGATGATGCAGGTATAAATTATTCGGTTACAGATTTTGGTGGTGCAGCAACTGTAAATGATGCTGACCCAACCAATGCAGCGAATAAAGTAAAGAAAACGACCAAGCCAACTGGAGCTGAATCGTGGGCTGGTACAACAATCGGTGCATACTTTACTTCTAAAGTTCCTTTTACCGCAACAGAAACACAAATGAGCATCAGAGTGTATTCTCCTGCAGCTGGTATTCGTGTTCGCTTAAAAGTAGAAGATCATACAAATAATGCAAGGTCGGTTGAAACAGAAGCAATGACCACAGCAGTTGATACTTGGGAAACGTTGGTGTTCGACTTTGCCAATCAATCGGCAGGTACCGCAGCCATGAATCTTGCATACAACTACGATATGGCCAGTGTGTTTTTCAATTTCAATGTAGCGGGTGATGGAAAAGTCTTCTATTGGGATGATGTAAAATTCCTGCCAACAAACGTAACGCCTAATTATGTGGCCTTACCACTCGATTTCCAATCGACTACATTCGGATATAATATTACAGATTTCGCAGGTGGTAACCTGGCTGTAATTGACAACCCGTTTGTAAATGCAGGCAATCCAAGTTCCAAGGTTGCAAGAATGATCAAAAATGCAGGCGAAGTATATGCGGGCAGTTTGATTGGCCTTGTAAACCCGATCAATTTTTCGGTGAAGAAAACGTTTAAAATGAAAGTGTATTCACCAAGGGTTGGCGCCAATGTATTGTTGAAGGTAGAAGGTCCGAATGGTGCTGCTTTTGAATTACAAAAACCTACAACTGTTGCAAATGCCTGGGAAGAAATCACGTTTGATTTCAGTGCAATTGATG
The DNA here is from genome assembly GCA_963830845.1 of uncultured Bacteroidota bacterium. Classification (GTDB taxonomy): domain Bacteria; phylum Bacteroidota; class Bacteroidia; order Chitinophagales; family Chitinophagaceae; genus Lacibacter. Next base: position 53,930 of record CAWHOR010000032.1, read on the forward strand.
TGGGCAGATCATACCAAAGTATCGTATTGATCTTTGATCTTGGCACTGCAGGTGATGGTTCAGCAAACTATACCTTTTACGTTGACGACATTACGCTTAATTAATTTCATAAATCATACATCATGATAAAGAAAATAAAATTATTATCACTGGTTTTCCTTTCAGCTGCCGCATTGCTTATCGGTTGTGAAAAAAAGGAATACAGCTTTGGCGATTTTAAAACCCCGGCTGATCTCACATTAACAGCTGCCGTTGCCGGAGTGGATGCAAGCAATCCGAATGGAAATGGAACAGGTGCAGTAGTGATTACTGCAACTGCCGCAAATGCGATTACGTATAAAATCGATTTTGGTGACGGTAAAACGCAGATTGTACCCAGCGGTACAATCAATTATAAGTATAGTAATCCCGGTACGTTTGATTATACGATCACCGTTAATGCAATTGGTACAGGTGGTGTGGTATCTACCATCAGCAAAAAGATCACCGTATTTGTTGCATTTGAAATTCCGACTGAGATTTTACAATTTATGACGGGTGGTACGTCTAAAGTATGGATGTCGGATAAAGATGAAGCAGGTCATTTCGGAGTAGGCGCACCGGATTTCTTCTTCCCGAATTATTACTCTGCAGGTCCAAATCAACGGGACGCCTGTTCGTACGATGATGAAATAACGTTTACCAAAGATGCAAATGATAATATTCTGATGAGTATTGATAACAAAGGACAATCATTCTCTATTGGTGCTTCTACTGCATTTTATGGATTTGGTGGTGGAGATGCATGTTTAGGTGTTACAGCAAGTGGAACCAAGAAGCTTGCGTTCATGGATGCTACTTCTGCATCCACACCTGCAGTTTCAACACGCATTCAATTTGATGTTCCTGGTAACGGACTCATCATTTTTGGAACAGGTGCCACTACCTACGAAATATTATCAATCACAGCTACCACCATTCACCTGCGTAATATTGGTATTGATGGTAATTCGTGGTATCAAAAATTAAAGGTGAAATCATAACAATGAAGTATTCATCATTTTTTATTCTGTTATTATCCGTGCTGTCTTTTTCTTCCTGTAAGAAAAAAGGCAGCCCGGGTACTACTGATGCTGCACCCGCCAACCTTACCATAACAGCCGTGGTTAATCCTGATAATAGTGGCAATGTAAATTTTACAGCTACTGCTACCAATGCTGCAACGTTTGAATATGGTTTTGGTAATGGTGCATTTCAGAATGTACCATCGGGTACGGTAACATATAAGTATGCAGCAACCGGTAATTACACCGTTACAGTAGTTGCAAAAAGTGCAACAGGAAAGTCAACCACAAAGTCAATTGAAATAACAGTGATTGTATCTACTTCCTTAGTATGGAGTGATGAGTTTAATACAAACGGTGCACCTGATCCTGCAAAATGGGGATACGATCTGGGTGGAGGTGGTTGGGGCAATAACGAATTGCAGTATTATACCAATCGTCCGGAGAATGTAATTGTGCAGAATGGTGTGTTAAAGATTAATCTCCTCAAAGAAAATTTCAGCGGCAGCGCATACACATCTGCACGTTTGCTTTCACGTGGCAAGTTTTCATTTAAATATGGAACAGTGGAAGTGCGTGCAAAGCTTCCTGCTGGCGGCGGCACATGGCCGGCTATCTGGATGCTGGGAAACAACATCGGTACAGCCGGTTGGCCGGCATGCGGTGAAATTGATATTATGGAACATGTTGGAAATGACCTTAACCGCATCCATGGCACATTGCACTATCCCGGACGTTCGGGTGGTAATGCCGATGGTAATTCAAGAGTCATCAGTAATGCATCAACAGAGTTCCATATTTATAAATTGGAGTGGACGGCAGCATCGATCAAAATTTATGTAGATGGTCAGATCATCCACACCGTGGCGAATTCATCGGCCATACCATTTAATCAGGAGTTTTTCTTAATCCTGAATGTTGCGATGGGTGGAAACTTTGGCGGGGTGGCAGATCCAAATGTGACCAATGCAACGCTGGAAATCGATTATGTGCGGGTATCTCTGTAAGAGGCATCCTGATTATTTTTTATATAGCAGTTATTCTTATAATCAATAGCAAAGTGAATCATATTTTTTTCTTTAACTGAATATCTTTCACTTTCTGCTTTTTGATTCCTTAAAACAACATCGTTCATCCGTTCAAAACATACGATCATGAGGAGCAGTATATTTCGTACTACCTTTTTTTTATTGCTGCTTTGGAATTTCAGCAATTGCAGTTCCGTTCTGGCACAATCAAAATACAATAAACTGGTTTGGTCTGATGAGTTTACAAACACAGGCTTGCCCGATAGTAAAAAATGGAATTATGATAAAGGTCGTGGTTGTCCTGATAATTGTGGCTGGGGTAATAATGAATTACAGTTTTACACACACGACCGTTTAGAAAATGCACGGGTGGAAAATGGTAAACTGATCATTGAAGCACACAAGGAAAATTTTGAAGATGCAAAATACACATCGGCACGATTGGCTTCAAAAAACAAAGGCGACTGGAAATATGGCCGTATAGAAGTAAAAGCAAAGTTACCCGCAGGTAAAGGTATGTGGCCTGCGATCTGGATGCTGCCTACCAAATGGGAATACGGCGGCTGGCCGCACAGTGGTGAAATTGATATTATGGAAAATGTTGGTTACTGGCCCGATTCATTATTTGCAACAGTGCATACCGGTGCATTTAATCATGGACAAGGTACGCAGGTAGGCACAGCTATTCCGGTCAATGATCTTTCCACAGCATTTCATATTTATTCGATCGAATGGAGTGCCGATAAAATTATTTTTCTGCTCGACGGAAAAGAATACCATCGCTTCTCCAACAACAAGCAAGGCAGTGCTGCCTGGCCGTTCGATAAAGAATTTCATTTGCTGCTGAATGTTGCAGTTGGTGGAAACTGGGGCGGTAAGTTTGGTGTAGACGATAAAATTTTTCCGCAGCGATTGGAAATTGATTATGTTCGGGTGTATCAGTAATTTTTTATTACTTCAGTTTTACGATTCGCTTTCCAGTTAACGATATTCAACCACACTATATGAAACGGCCATTCCTTGTCCTCTTGATTTGTTGCATCAGCAGTTCTGTTTTTTCGCAACTAAGCAATGCAGCAAAAATGAATCGCTTTCTGGATTCATTGATCAAGTTGATGACGCTTGAAGAAAAGATCGGGCAGATGAATCAATACAGCAGCGACTTTGCAGCTACCGGTCCTATTACGCAGGATGGTGATAAACAAACACAGGTGCGCAAAGGATTGATCGGTTCTTATCTCAATGTAACCGGTGCAGAACGTACACGTTCCTTGCAGCAGATCGCCATGCAGTCACGTTTAAAAATTCCGTTATTATTTGGACAGGATGTGATTCATGGTTACCGAACCATTTTTCCATTGCCATTGGCAGAAGCAGCGAGTTGGGATATTGCCGCCATTGAATTAAGTGCACGTATCGCAGCCATCGAAGCAAGTGCAGCCGGTATTCACTGGACATTTGCACCGATGGTTGATATTGGTCGTGATCCACGTTGGGGCCGTGTAATGGAAGGTGCAGGTGAAGATCCGTTTCTTGGTTCATTGATCGCCAAAGCAAGAGTAAATGGTTTTCAGGGAAAGGGCTTGGGCTACACAGATGCGGTGATGGCTTGTGTAAAACATTTTGCAGCATATGGTGCAGCCGTTGGCGGACGTGATTATAATTCTGTTGATATGAGTTTGCGAATGCTGCATGAAATTTATCTACCTCCTTTCAAATCAGCAGCCGATGCAGGTGCCGCTACATTCATGAATTCATTCAACGATCTCAATGGCATACCGGCAACGGGTAATCGCTTTTTGCAACGTGATTTGTTGAAAGGCAAATGGCGTTACAAGGGTTTTGTTGTGAGCGATTGGGGCAGTGTGGGTGAAATGGTGAATCATGGGTATGCAGCCGACAGTTACGAAGCCGCCATGCTGGCTGCGAATGCCGGAAGTGATATGGATATGGAAAGCCGTGCATACATTCAGCATTTACCTCGACTGGTACGTGAAGGAAAAGTAAAGATGAGTGTAATCGATGATGCTGTTCGTCGCATCCTTCAAAAAAAATATGAAATGGGGTTGTTTGCTGATCCTTATAAATTCAGCAATGTTGAACGGGAAAAGGAGCAGTGGAATAATCCACAACATTTGATTGCTGCCAAACAAATGGCGCAGAAAAGTATTGTGTTGTTGAAAAATGACAAACAAACATTGCCAATTTCCAAGCAAACAAAAAAGATCGCAGTTGTTGGTCCATTGATTAAAGCGGTGAAAGAACATCTTGGTTTCTGGAGTTATGATTGGGACGATGATTCAGCACGTATACCAACATTGTATCAATCAGTACAACAAAAAGTTGGCAGTGGTACAACATTGCTTTATGCAAAAGGATGTGAGTTGACAGATACTAGCCGTGCTGGATTTGCAGAAGCAGTTGCTGCTGCCAATCAATCCGACGTGGTGGTAATGTATGTTGGTGAAACACGAAACATGAGTGGCGAAGCAAAGAGCCGCAGCAATATTCATTTGCCGGGTGTGCAGGAAGAGTTGATCAAAGCAGTAATGGCAACAGGCAAACCGGTGATTGTTTTAATTGCTGCCGGTCGTCCGTTGGTGTTTAACTGGACAGCAGAACATGTACCTGCCATTGTGTATACCTGGTGGCTCGGAACAAAAGGAGCGGATGCAATTGCGGATGTTTTGTTTGGAGATTACAATCCTTCCGGTAAATTACCAATGACGTTTCCACGCAGCGAAGGACAAATTCCGATCTACTACAACTATTACAACACCGGTCGTCCTGCAAAAACAGAAACGGATGTAAACTATGTATCGGCATACACCGATCTGCGCAACAGTCCGCAGTATCCGTTTGGCTTCGGATTGAGTTATACAAATTTTCAATACAGTGATATTAAACTGAATAAAGCAACGATCCGTGCAAATGAAAAATTAACGGCAACTGTAACGATCACCAACAATGGTAATTATGATGGCGAAGAAGTGGTGCAATTGTACATCCGTGATATCACGGGTTCTGTTGTTCGTCCGGTAAAAGAGTTGAAAGGCTTTCAAAAGATCAGGTTGAAGAAAGGAGAATCAAAACAAATTCAGTTTGTACTTACAGCAAATGATCTGCGTTTCTACAACGATCAGTTGCAATATATCTATGAGCCGGGTAAATTCAACTTGTTCATTGGTGGTAACAGCCGAGATGTAAAAGAAATTGAATTTGAATTAAAGAAATAAGCAGGCAATCGATTACAAAGCAAAGTAAAACCCTTTCAATGTTGAAAGGGTTTTGTTATTAATAATCCATTAGTTTTTACTTATGCTTCACCGTTTTCATCTGTATCACATCCACTAAAAACGCAAAGGCCATCGAGAAATAAATATAGCCTTTCGGAATTTTAAACTGGAACCCTTCCGCCAGCAGCGATACACCGATCATCATTAAAAAACAAAGTGCCAGTATTTTAAACGATGGATGTTTGTAAATAAAATCGCTGATGGGTTTTGATGCAATGAGCATGATGATCACTGTTACGATCACCGCTGTGTACATCACCCATAATTCATTCACCATACCCACAGCCGTAATGATCGAGTCAACAGAAAAAACAAGATCAAGCAATATTACTTCACCCAATAATTTACCAAAACTACTTTTAACGGGAATGCGTGGTGTTTCTTCATCAGCGATTTCGCTTTTGTGATAGATCTCTTTCGTGCTTTTGTAGAGTAAGAATAAACCACCCACAATAAGGATCAGCGATTTACCGGAGAACGCAATATCAAACCACGTAAATAACGTTTGATCAAGTCGTAAGATCCATGATATTACTGCCAATAACAACAACCGCATGATCATAGCTAATCCAATACCCCAATAGCGAAGTTTGTTCCGTTGGTCTTCCGGCAATTTATCGGCAAGGATGGAAATAAAGATGATATTATCAATACCAAGAATTACCTCTAATGCAATAAGTGAAATAAGGGCAATGATTGTTTCTGACATGGTTGATCAATTGAGGCTCCAAGATAAGTTATTTTGGAAAAGCAGTTGTGTTATGTGGAAGTTGAAATTTGAATGACGGTATCAGGAAAAAAGCAAAACGTCTTGGCGTAAACTATTCATTTCTTTTTATGCGGGCAAAGGGCGAACAATTAAGTGAAATTACAAAACTGATAGAGGCAGGAATTATAAAACCTATGATGGATAAAGTGTTTCCATTTGAACAAACGAATGAAGCGATGGCTTATGTAGAAACAGGTCGTGCAAAAGGAAAGGTTGTTGTGAAGGTAAATTAGAATTTAAATTGAAAATGGTTCGTGAGACACGATCCAAGGCTGGAAAGTTACAACGTTCATCCCAACTTGCATAAAACCCAAGTAAGCTGTAGTACATTAGTCATTAATGCTATCAATCACTTTTAGAAGGCTGTCCCTATACAATTTTTTCTTTCGAAAGTCAAAATTATTTGTCACGTCTTCATTTATATAAACATTTATTAAGGTGTCTTTGAATACATAATATTTTGCACACAAATATTTGTTTGGGTCATTACTTAGATAATATTCAAACCAGGAAATATGAATTTTTGTAGGAACAGAGTTTATAATAGTGTCAAAATTGTCGCTAAACAAATCCCTAATCCGAAAAGAATTCTTGTCCTGAAAATTGCTTTCTAAAGCATCATAAGCTTTTGTCTGGAAAACTGTGTCAGCAGGAAAAAAGGTATTGCCCCGGTTTGCCCTGTTATAATCAAAATTTCCAAATAGTTTTTCATGTTGTCTATCAGAAATAAACATGTAAGTGAAAAGCAGAAAGGCAATGGCAATACAGATCAATTGTCCAACAATGAAGCGCTTATGTGTTGTCTTTTTAAAATATGAATAAAGTCTGCTTAAAACAAATCCGATGACTAGCATTAAGATTGGGAAAACCCAAATTGCAGGAAGTTGCAGTACATCACTTATTGTGTGCCTGTCAAAAGCATTTCGTCTGTCATACAACAACCACAAAAAAGTAATGGTGATGTAAATAAATAGAAATGTAACTATTCGTAGATTCTTCATTTGTATTACAGCTAACACAAATATATATGATATTGGATGCAGCTTCTTTAAGATTCAGAAATCTAAAACCAATATGTTAGTATTATATATTTTGTACCTGCCTGTCGGCAGTCAAATTGTTGTTAGTACAATCAACTTTTTTCGTAGTGGTATGGTTATTTCACTTCTTCAACGCCTCCCTCACCTTCGGCACAATCTTCGTCCCGTAAATTTCAATTGATTTCATCAATGATGCATGCGAAGGCCCACCTACATCCATGTGTGCAGAAAAACGTGTTAAGCCAAACAACTCCTGCATCTGCAGAATTTTGTCAACAGCTTCGTTAGCATCACCAATAATCAATGCACCATCTTTACTTCTCCCATAGTCATATTGATTGCGTTGATACGGAGGCCAGCCACGACTGCGGCCTACACGGTCCATTTGCCCGGCATAGAGTGGATAATATTCATCAGCGGTTTGTTTCCCGTCTTCACCAAAAAAGCAATGCATGTGTACACCTACTTCAAACTTGTTCATGTCGTGTTTGAAATGTTGATACACTTCCTTGTTATACTTGAACAACGGTTGAAACTGCGCAGGGCTTCCGCCAATAATTGCAAAGATTACCGGTAAGCCTGCTTTGGCTGCACGCACCACCGATTCGGGAGTGCCACCCACTGCCACCCAAATGTTGAGATGATTATTTACAGCACGTGGTAATACTTCCTGGTTGTTCAATGCTGCACGGTACTTGCCTTTCCAGGTAATGCGGTCTTCGTTATTTATTTTCAGTAGCAGGTCTAATTTTTCTTCAAATAAACCATCATAATCATTGAGGTTGTAACCATACAATGGAAACGATTCAATAAAACTTCCACGTCCGGCGGTGATCTCCGCACGGCCATTGGTCAGTTGATCAATTGTAGCAAATTGCTGATACACACGCACCGGATCGGTTGAACTCAATACCGTAACAGCACTGCCGAGTTTAATAGTTTTTGTAACCGTTGCGGCAGCAGCAAGAATTATTTCAGGCGTTGATACAGCATAGTCAGGACGGTGATGTTCACCAATGCCGTAAAAATCGATGCCCAATTCATCCATCAGTTTAATTTCTTCAATCAGCTCCCGCAATCGCACACCTACCGGTAATGCTTTTCCAGTTTGATCGTAGTGGTTATCGCCAAACATGCCTACACCTAACTCCATATTCGTTTATTTTGAATGCAAAGATAGGAGAGGAAAGGGGAGAAGATCGAAGCACTTGTTTTAAATACTCCCGGCTTATTTAATATCCGTCCACCATTGACTGAATGTTTGTGTTGTGTCTTTCAATCGTACTGGCTCACCAATAATGGGCGTTACTAACGGAATTGAAAGTTGTTGATTGAGTTCGGTGATCTTTTTTAACGGTTCATCCCAGGAATGATTTGCCAATGCAAATTTGGATGAATGAACAGGGAATACCCGTTTTGCATGCAGGTCTTTTGCTGCCTGCAATACTTCATGTGGTAATGTATGAATGGCCTGCCACGCTACATTGTATTGCCCGTTTTCAAGAATGGCCAAGTCAACCGCTCCGTATTTTTCAAAGATGCCTGCAAAGTGCGTATCGTATCCACTGTCGCCGCCAATAAATAATTTGATCGATGGTGTTTGTAAAATATATGAACACCAAAGTGTGTTGTTGCGGGTAAAACTTCGTCCGGAAAAATGCCGGGCAGGTGTTACGGTAACCTTGAAATTGCTGTCTAACTGAAACGCATCATGCCAATCTTTTTCGATGATCATGGATGTATCGAACCCCCATTGTTCAAGATGCGATCCTACTCCTAATCCGCAAATCACTTTGCTCACTTTTGTTTTCAGCTTCAGGATTGTTTCATAATCCAGATGATCATAATGATCATGTGTAATAAAAAGATAGTCGATAGCAGGCAGATCATCTACTGTGTAAATCTCTGTTCCAATAAACGATCTGGTAGTGCCGGGGATAGGCGACGCATTTCCACTAAACACCGGATCAACCAAAATACGTTTGCCCTCCAGTTGCATATAATAAGAGGAGTGACCAAACCAAATCAATACATCTTCTTCCTGATTGAGTTTAAAAAGATCGGTTTTCATATGCGGAATGCTATCAACCGGGGCTCTGTTTGGATGCTTCCTGAAAAAAAAGTTGTACAGCACACCAGTCATGCTATATCCTTTGGTAAGTGAAGGTGTAAAACTCAGGTTCTGAAACTTTCCATTTTTAAAATTGGGTGATTGTTTCATACGTTCTAACCGTTCGCCGGAGGGTGCTTTGCCGAACTTGTCTTGCCGGATGTAGAAAAAAGTAACTGCAGCCAATACAAGGATGATAGTGAATACAAAGATCATAAGTCGTTTTATAAAGATGAATCGTTTTTGTTTCATGTGTTTTTTTGAAAAGATGTGCAAAGGTAGTGTTCGAAAAGCGGCGGGTAAGTTTGCAGATAAAGAAGAGAGGCTCATTGCGCCGCAGGTGATTCCGGTTCAGGCAATTTCTCTCATCTTTGCAGCATGCACCCTTCGCAGCTTCAGATCAACGATTTTACATACGATTTACCAGACGATCGAATAGCCCGTTATCCTTTAACTGAACGGGATTTAAGTAAACTGCTTATTTACAAAGCAGGGATCATTGAAACGGATGTGTACCGGAACCTGCCGCAACATCTGCCCGCACAATGCATTTCTTGTGTTCAATAATACCAAGGTAATTGAAGCACGTATTCTCTTTCAAAAGTCAACAGGTGGTACCATTGAAATTTTTTGCCTGGAACCGGCTGCGGGAGTAGAGGTAACAGAAGCTATGTTAAGCCGGGGATCGGTACGCTGGACCTGTCTTGTAGGTGGTGCCGGTAAATGGAAGCAACCGTTTTTAGAAAAGCAACTTACAACTGCACATGGCCATGTGCTGTTGAAAGCAGAAAAGCGGAAAGCAGGAACAGGGAACATTTGAAATTGAATTCAGTTGGGATAACAGCGAATTTACATTTGCCGAACTTTTGCATTATGCCGGTGTGTTGCCTTTGCCACCGTATTTGCAACGCCAATCAGAAGCGGCTGACTATGACCGTTACCAAACAGTGTATGCAAGGCACGAGGGAAGTGTGGCCGCACCAACCGCCGGTTTGCATTTTACACCGCAACTGTTGCATCAACTGCAGGAGAAAGGAGTGCGACATCAATTTGTAACACTGCATGTTGGAGCAGGCACCTTTCAACCGGTAAAGAGCGAACGGATGAAAGATCATGCCATGCACAGCGAGTGGATCGAGATCACAAAAGAAGACATTGAAAATTTGATACTACATATCAACGATCCAATTATTTCTGTTGGCACCACATCGCTTCGTACCATTGAAAGTTTATACTGGATGGGTGTAAAAGCATTACTAAGTCCCACTTCTACATTACAAGAACTGGAAGTAAAGCAATGGGATGCATATGATCTGCCATTGCAAACCGCCACTGCAACAGAAGCATTGCAGGCCTTGTTGGGTTGGATGGAGCTACAACAAACAGAACAACTCATTTGCCATACACAAATATTAATTGCGCCGGGTTACAGGCTTCGCATTGCCACAGCCCTTATCACGAATTTCCATCAACCCAATTCTACATTGCTGTTGTTGGTAGCAGCATTGCTGGGTGATGATTGGAAGAAAATCTATGAATATGCGCTGGCAAACGATTTTCGTTTTTTGAGTTATGGTGATGGGAGTTTGTTGTGGGGAAGAAGCTGTGAGCGATGAGCTGTGAGCAGTCACACAGTATAACATTTCAACAGAGGTAATTTGATAGGCTATGAAATATTGCTGAATTGGTAGCTGTGGTAGTTGACTATTGCTTTGAAGCACCGTCCTTCTCCTTTGGAGAAGGAGTGAGGATGAGGTCGTATGGTAAATCTTTAGCTTATGCATGTTAGCTTTAGGGTTGGCTACAAACCTCTAACTAACAACTATCGGCTTCTTTTTCTTGTCCATTTCAACCCAAGCACTACCTTTGATTCGTATAAGGAAACCAATCAACCAAATTGGTTCGTATCCTCACTTAAATTCTATTTGTGGGAAAGCACACGTCAAAAGTTACAACGGCAGGGTTATTAATTGCATTGGGCATCATTTATGGCGACATCGGAACTTCTCCCCTGTACGTTTTCAATGCTATCATTGGTGGAAGAGTTGTATCAGAAACCTTAATTGTAGGTGCATTGAGTTGTGTCATCTGGACACTTACATTGGCAACTACCATTAAGTATGTGATCATGGTACTCCGTGCCGATAACAAAGGGGAGGGTGGCACATTCTCCTTATATGCATTGGTAAGGCGAAGAAGAAAATGGCTGGTGATCCCCGCCATGATCGGTGGTGCTTCACTGCTGGCCGATGGTATTATTACACCGCCCATTTCTATTACATCTGCCATTGAAGGTTTAAAAGTATTGCCGCAATTGCGGGATCTGCCGGTGAATACCATTGTAACGATCGTACTCATTATTCTGTCGCTTTTCTTTTTTATGCAGCAGTTTGGTACCGGTTCCATTGGTCGTTTGTTTGGTCCGGTTATGATGGTTTGGTTTACAATGTTGGCGGTACTGGGTATTGTACATGTGTTTGATGATCTCAGTATTTTCAAAGCAATCAATCCGTATTATGCGTATGATTTTCTGGTTAACTATCCGGAAGGTTTTTGGTTATTAGGAGCGGTGTTTCTTTGTACCACAGGTGCGGAAGCATTGTATAGTGATCTGGGGCATTGCGGAAAAGACAATATCCGTGTATCATGGGTGTATGTAAAAACCTGTTTGCTCATTAACTATTTCGGACAAGGTGCATCACTTTTGTCAAAATACAACGGCAAATTGATCGATAGTACGTTCAAAGCCGAAACCGGTATTCATGCGTTTTATGATCTCATGCCACATTGGTTCATTATTGCAGGCGTTATTATTGCAACATCCGCAGCAATTATTGCCAGCCAGGCGATGATCGCCGGTGCGTTTACACTCATTAGTGAAGCCATGCGTTTGAACCTGTGGCCTCGTTTAAAAATTAATTATCCCAGTGAAGAAAGAGGGCAGTTGTTCATCCCCGGTATGAACCTGTTCATGTTTTTCGGTTGTGCGTTCGTGGTATTGTATTTCCGTGAATCATCGAAAATGGAAGCGGCCTATGGTCTTGCGATCATTGTAACCATGATCATGACCACCTTGCTCTTTGCCAATTACATGGTGTTGCATCGTGTAAAGCCGATCTATATTTATATTTTCCTCGCCGGTTATCTTTTTATAGAGGCCGCTTATTTGATCGCATTGATGGATAAATTCATGCATGGCGGTTATATCACATTGATCATTGGATTGATGATGTTCCTGGTAATGTATGTATGGTATCGTGCACGCAAGATCAAAAATCGCTATGTAGAGTTTGTGCGTCTCGATCATTACCTGCCCATGTTGCAGGAGTTGAGTAATGATATGACGGTAACCAAACATGCAACGCATTTGGTATACCTCTCCAGTGCTAACAATCCAAAAGAAATTGAACATAAAATTATTTACTCCATCCTCAACCGTAAACCCAAAGCGTGCCGATATTTATTGGTTTGTACATGTGGATACATTGGATGATCCATACACCTGCGAATTTGAAGTAACCACGATTATTCCCAATGAAGTGATTCGGGTTGAATTCCGTTTAGGTTTCCGTATGCAGCCACGTATCAACCTCATGTTCCGTAAAGTGGTGGAAGATATGGTGAGCAACAAAGAAGTGAATATTACCAGCCGCTACGAAAGTTTGCAACGCAACAATGTAGTAGGTGATTTTCAATTTGTGGTGATGGAAAAATTCCTGAGTCAGGATAATGAGCTGCCGTTCTTTGAGCGGATCATTATGCGGTTTTATTTCCTGGTCAAAAGAATCGGGCTTAGTGAAGAAAAAGGCTTTGGGTTGGATCAAAGTAATGTAGCGGTTGAAAAATTTCCACTCATTGTAGCACCCATCAGCAGTTTAAAACTCAAGCGTATTTACAGGGATGAAGAAGAATAGTTAGTAGTTGATAGTTTGTAGTTCAATAAATTCGGTTATTCTAACTAACTTGAAAAGCCTGTACAGGTAACTACAAACCACAAACTATAAACTAAAAACCGCTTTGTCGCCCACCTTTCTCTATATCATTATCGGTTATGTCCTGTTGATGGTGATCGCTTATTTCATCCAGGAGAAATTTATTTTTAAGCCGGAGAAACTGGCTGCCGATTTTGAATTCAAATACGATGCTCCTTTCAAAGAAGTAAGTTTTCATCCTGAACCGGGCGTTACCATCAGCGGCATTCATTTCAACGTAAAAAATCCGCACGGTCTTATTATTTACTTTCACGGCAATACCCGCAGCATCAAAGGCTGGGGAAAATATGCACGTGATTTTTTCCGGTTCGGGTACGATGTGTTGCTGGTTGATTACCGTGGTTTTGGCAAAAGTATCGGCAAACGAAGTGAGGTGGCCATGCTTCGTGATATGCAGTTTGTGTACGATCAATTATGTCTGCAGTTTCCGGAAGATCATATACTGGTGTACGGACGAAGCATGGGCAGTGGTTTTGCAAGTAAACTGGCAGCGGATAACCGTCCCCGTTATTTAATTCTGGATGCACCCTATTACAGTTTTCGTAAAGTCGTGGAACGGTTTCTCCCTTTTCTGCCGATCCGTTTGGTATTAAGGTTTCATTTGCGAACCGATCAGTGGATCAAAGAAGTAAAATGCCATACTTATATTATACATGGAACAAAAGATTGGCTCATCCCCATCCGGCACAGCGAACGGCTACAAGCTATTAACCCACGTCGTATCACACTCATCCGTATTCATGGTGGCGGACATAATAATCTGCCAACTTACCCGGAGTATCATAATTTTATCCGTGATATTCTGAAAGTATAATTATGCAGATAAAGACAAAACGAAGGTTGTGGCTGATTGTAAAAACAATTCCGGTGATTTATGTACTGGGTGGTTTGGCATTGTGGTATTTACAGGATTCAATTTTCCTTCATCCCATTCAGTTACGGGCGGGTCATGTGTTTTCGTTTACACAACTGCATGAAGAAGTGAATATTACTGTTACTGAAAACCGTATTCTAAATGTTGTAAAATTTTTCCCGAACGATACGGCAAATGTTGCAGGTGTTGTATTGTATTTCCATGGCAACAGAGAAAATATCAATCGTTATGCTGAGTGTGCCGGTTATTTTACACGCAATGGGTATGAAGTGTGGATGCCCGATTATCCCGGCTTTGGAAAATCAACCGGCAAGTTTCTTGAAGACCGATTGTATAGTGATGCAGATCTGTTATACAAACTGGTGAGTAAACGTTTTGCTGCTGAAAAGATCGTTATTTATGGTCGATCGCTGGGAACAGGTGTGGCAACAGAACTGGCGAGTCATCGTACTTGCAAACAATTGATCCTTGAAACGCCGTATTATAGTTTACCTGAACTGGCGGGTGCTCATTTTCCGTTTTATCCAACGCATGCGATGTTAAGGTTTGATTTTCCATTGTATCAATTCCTTCCGCAGGTAAAAGCACCTGTTACCATTTTTCACGGCACAAACGATGGTGTTATTCCCTATAAACATAGTTTACGTTTAAAGCAATTGCTGAAAAAGGGAGATGAATACGTTACACTTCCAAAAGGCAGACACAATAATTTAGCAGTGTATAGTTTGTTTCATGAGAAAATTGACAGTTTGTTGCTGAAGTAATGAGCGTAAATTTGTTTGATGATGCGTAAGAAGAAGGAATTATTTCCCTGCATTGACCAGCATCTCAAAATGAATACTGATAAGATCATCGATCTTAATGATGTTAAACGGAGTTCTCGGGTGAATCTCGTACTCGCTCATAAGAATATCCTTACTGGCAGTTAACTTGTAGAGATTGTCTTTGGTACGCAGCATTTTTACATGAATGAGTTGTGCTTTGCTGATGCCCGCAATACTGATATTGGTGTTGACAGTATAATTGTACACTTTGCCGGGCTGCATTTCTTTTTCGTTGTGTTGGGGTAAGGCATTCAACAGGTCAACAGTAATAAACGGAAATTCATCTGCTTTCAACGCTTTGTGCATATCCCTGTTCATCACATTGTTTTTGCAGCTGAGTAATTTTGTTTTTACACGAAGCCGTGTGTTTTTAAACTGGATCAGTTTGGTAGATGGATTGATCTCGGCTTCAAGAATGGCCGGTTGAAATTTATCTTTACAATCGCATTTGAACGTATTTACATTAGTAGAGCCGAGAAGAAAGAGCTGACTTTTTTCATCGATATGATAGGCCACCCGGATCGGCACTATTTTATCGGCAGAAAGGAAGAGAAGAGATAATAATATGAACAGCAGACGTAACATGATTGGTTTAGATGAACAAAGCCCCGTTTGTTCAACAGGGCTTTGTTAGTTTTTGCAATTAGAATCCTACCACTGCCTGGATCACCACTCCTTTGAAGTTGCCACCATTGTTGATAGTTCCTGTTGCATAGCCTTTATAATTCTGGTTTACATATTCGCCTTTCATCAAAATATTCTTAGTTAAGAACCAACCTGCGCCAAATGCTACACGGTCAACAGTTTGTTCTGTAGTTGCATTGATCAATTCACCTTTTACCTGGTTGTAACGAACACCTAAGAAGAGATTTTCTTTTGCACCTATTCTGTAAATACCGTCAATTGCAAACTGATTTACTTTACGTTTTGGAGTACCGGCTACTTTTTCGTTGATGGTACGTCCTTGTGCATTTTCGTAAGTACCGAAGAGTTCAAAACCATATGCTTTCAGCAATGCATTGAATTGTAATGCTGTGATCTGGTTGGTAAAGTTTGGACTGATACGGCCGGAAGTAAAGTTGTCTTTTGCAGTGGCAGTTGCACTTTCCATTACGAAGAAGTAGTTGCTGCCGGTACGGTCGCCTGCATACAATGTGCTGCGGCCGGCACTGCTGTTTTGATAAACTGAACCAGCAAGTCTCATGCGTACATTTTGAGTGAATTGTTTATCGTAAGCCAATTTACCAATCAACGATGGACTGCGTTTGTAAGTTTCAGTAGTACTGCCTGGTTCTAACGGAGCTTGTACACCACCATTGATCAAACCATTTGTTGCACTTAAAACACCAGTGAATCCATTCTTGCGTAAGATCACTTCAGCACCGATCTCTGTTGCAAAAGCATCCATGATATAGTTTTCAATAAAGGGATTGTAGAGAGTTTGTCCACCATCTGATCTGCGGAAGTGTTGATCACCATAGTTCACTTGCATGTGACCTACTTTCAGGGTTACTACTTTAAAGATATCGTCCCATACTTTTCCTTTGAACGGAACTTTATCAAATTGAATGTAACCACCTTTCACCCAAGCTTCGTTGTGGTGACGTGCAGAAAGATAAGTAACGAGGTTCAAAGCGATACCATCTGCCAGTTGCACATCAATATTCAAGTTCGCTTGTGCCAGGTTAAAACCGGATTTTAAACGGGGGTACAATGCAGGACTTCCTGCGGTGTTAGAATGTTTTAATGATTGAAACTGTTGTGTGAAACCTGCGCCGATGCGGACTTTCAAGCCATCAAAAGAAGTAGCACTGTCTTTAGGAGATTCGAATACATTGATACCACTTTGATCGTATGGACGCCAGTTTTGAATTTTTGCCTGCTGACCTTGCATTGCTAAAGGTGATAGAAGAAGTGCGATTGCAGCACATTTTCTCAGACAGTTTGTAAGGAAACGTTTCATATTTGTTTTTTTAAATTTTAAAGAATTGGTTTGTTGATTATGCTTTTTTAAGAATTACATCGTAAGTAAGTGTTACTTCATCGCCCACTTTCATAGCGCCGAGCATAAAGCTTGGTGGTTTAATACCATGATTACTCATCAATATTTTGCGTGTACCTTTTACTTCCAGGTCACCGTTTGCCAGTGCTTTGATCCGTAACGTAAGATCAGTGGGTTTGGTAACGCCACCCAACGTAAGGTTGCCACTAACATTCACAATGGTTTCAGCACCGGCTTGTTTTACACTTAACAGTTTTGTAAACACATAAGTGATCTCGGGAAATTTATCAGCTTTTAACGTGCTGTGTGTGCGGCCATCCATCAGGTCAGAATCTTTTGTGCTCTTCAGCGATTTCGTCTGTACTTTAACGGTTGCCGCATTTATTTTTTCCAGCGTTGTATTATTTAAATCAAAATCACCATTTACAACAACGTTTGTTGCTTTTGAAGTCCAGTCGTGCATGTTGGATGTTCCATTCACGATCAGTTGAAAAGATTTGGTGCTGTATTTGCTTTGAGCACTCACAGTTGCTGCCAGCAGCATGGTAGTAAGTAACAGGAGAATTGATTGGCGTAACATATGAAGTTGTTTAATTGTTTCGTGTTCAAATTGACTCCACAAATATTGGAAGGACCTGATTGCTGTAGAATGACCTACTACAGGGTTTCGAGTGACTTGTGTCACGTATTCAAGTGACGGAGGTCAGGCAGGGTAGAAGGGAATACGTGAAGTGCTTTGCAGCAACGGGTTTTAGGAGGGAGAAGTTCAGCTGATTGTGAAACGAAAAAAGCCTGTAGAATACAAACTACAGGCTTTTTACTCAGCGATGTTGAATTATTGTTCTTTTAGTTGAACAGTTTGGTTACTTACAGTTAATTGGTACGTTGCACCTACTTTCAACGCAAGATTTTCTTTAGCATGACTTACAGGAAAGCCAAAGCAAACAGGGTAGTTGTATTCACTGATGAGTTCATGAATAAGATCGTACACTTTTTTTCCAAACGTTCGTTCTGTATCCTGCATATCAGTAAAGCCGCCGATAATGAGTCCAGCAAGACCAGTTAACTTACCGCTTCGTTTCAATTGATGCAGCATGCGGTCAATATTATAATGCTGCTCACCAATATCTTCTAAGAATAAAATTTTTCCTTTTGTTTGATAGTCGCTTTTTGTCCCGATGAGATGTGCGATCAACGCAAGATTACCACCAACAAGTTCAGCTGTTACTTTTCCTGTATTGTTAAACTTATGTGGTTTGCAAGCGTAAGCTGCTTTCTTGCCTTCCAGTGCAGCTTTGATGGATTGTATGTACTTGTTTTTATAACCCCCATCATTAAATGCTGCTGCCATGGATGAATGCAGTGTAGCAATTTTAAAATTACGGTTGATGTGTGCATGAAAGATGGTGATGTCACTAAAACCAATGATCCACTTTGGATTTTTTTTGAACGCTGTAAAATCCAATTGATCAATGATGCGCCCAACACCATAACCACCACGTCCGCAAAGAATAGCTTTTACTTCAGGTGCATCCAGCATCGCCTGAAATTCAATCAGCCGCTCTTCATCTGTTCCGCTGAAATAGGTTTTTGATTTGCTGCCGAGCGTTTTGCCTACTAATACTTCATATCCCCATTGTTGTAATACAGTAATACATGTTTTTGCTTTTTCTTTCGGCATATAACCTGCAGGACAAGTGATGGCAATGGTATCGCCTTTTTTTAAGTAGGGAGGCTGTTTCATCATAAAAAACTATTTTACGCTAAATTTTAAGAATGGTTTATTCGTTTCTACGGTTTGTGGCTGTGCCACTTGCTTTTATTGGTTGGATACTGTTTCAATTGTTTGTAAAGAAAAAGCGTTTACGTGATTTGCAGGGTGATATTTTAACCATCGTTGCATTTCTGCTGGTATGGGCATCATTGATTTGGTTTATCCGGTCATAGTTCCTGTAATACACTTCCTGTGTTCGATACAGAGAGCTTATGTTTCACTCCACATTTCAACGCAAAATTATTTTTCTGATGCCCAACAGGAAAATCAAAACAAACGGGATAGGTACAGCCGGCAATTTTTTCCATTACTATTTCATAGAGGGTTTTCCCAAACTCTTCGGCAGCATCTTCACTGGCTTTGATCTTAAAGCCACCAATGATCAATCCGGCCAAATGATCCAGCTTATCACTGCGTTTTAAATTCCAGAACATCCGATCGATGCTGTAGAGGTATTCGCCGGTATCTTCAACAAATAAAATTTTATTGGTTGTACGCAGATCGCTTTTACTACCTGCAAGCGATTCAAGTGTTTTTAAATTGCCGCCCACCAAGGTTCCCGTTGCCACACCAAATCGGTTCTTTTCATTTGCGGGAGCCGTGTATTTCATCTGCACACCTTTTAGTGCATCACGGATGGAAAGAATGGTTTCTATTTGAATTGGTTCAGCTTTGCTCCAGTCGTCAGGAAAACTGTTGCACATTTTTGAGTGAATAGATGCAATGCCGTAGTTGCGGTTAAGATGGCTGTGTAGTACCGTAATATCGCTGAAGCCGATCATCCATTTTGGATGTGTTTTCATTTTAGAAAAATCGAGCTGGTCAACAATGCGAACAAAACCATATCCACCTCTTGCACAAAGAATGGCTTTTACAGTGGGGTCGTCGATCAACTGCTGAAAATCAGCTCTTCGTTCATCATCTGTTCCGCCAAACGTGAAATCCCGTTTGCCAATGCTGCTGCCGATCTTCACTTTAAAGCCCCAGCTTTCAATTTGTTGTACGGCGGGTTGAATTTCTTTTTCGGTGATATAGCCTGCCGGTGAAGTAATACCAATGGTATCACCCTCTTTCAAATAATGCGGAACGATGGATGCAGCTTCTAACTGTGGTTCCAACCCGGCTGCAACAGAAGGCAATCCGGCACCTGCAATCAATAACGACGAAACAAACTGTTGACGGTTCATCCTTAAAAATAAGAAATACTCATAAGGCAGAAAGGTTATAAATTCATACAGTAAAAAATATACCATGCGTTTACTGCTTGCATTTGTTGCTCTTTTGTTTGTCGGAATCGTTTCTGCACAAACTCCCGTTTCTTTTGAAAAGAAAGAATACAATTTTGCCGATGGGAAAGTGCTTCCTTATCGCATTCTCTATCCGGAGAATTATGATAAAACAAAAAAGTATCCGCTTGTGTTGTTTCTGCATGGGGCAGGGGAACGGGGCAACGATAATGAAAAGCAATTAGTGCATGGTTCAAAACTCTTCCTTGATGCAGAGAACCGAAAAAAGTTTCCGGCTATTGTGATCTTTCCACAATGTCCAGCCAATTCGTTTTGGGCATCGATAAAAATTGATACATCAGTGAAGCCACGTGTACTTGCATTTGATTACACGGGTGAAGCCAATTGGCCGTTAACTGCTGCCAATGAATTAGTACATAAAATAGCAAGTGAAGAATCCGTTGATCATCGTCGTATTTATGTTGCAGGATTATCCATGGGCGGCATGGGTACGTTTGAAGCGGTGTATCGTAACCCAACATTATATGCAGCAGCATTGCCGATTTGTGGAGGTGCTGATTTGAACAGTTATACCAATTGGACAGGCAAAACTCCGTTCTGGATATTTCATGGCGATGCAGACCCGGTTGTAACGGTAAAGCTGTCGAGAGATGCCAATGAAAAACTCAAGTCGATCAAAGCAAAAGTGAAATACACCGAATATCCCGGCGTAAATCACAATAGTTGGGATAGTGCATTTGCCGAACCTGATTTTCTGAAGTGGATGTTTGGGCAGAAACGAAAAAAGTAATTGAATTTACCCAATGAGCGATGCCAACCCTTGGGTTGGCATCGCCGTTTTAGCATGTTTGGGTAATGGAGCTGTTTATGGTACTTTTGCAATCCCCTGCTGTGAAGCTTGGACGCATAGAATTACAAAGCGTACAAGTGAGTGACACAACAGGCGATGAACAGAATTACTAAAGACGATTACAAAATGAGTTTACCGAAACGATATTTAATTACTAGTGCACTTCCTTATGCCAATGGTTTAAAGCATGTGGGTCATTTGGCAGGTGCTTATATTCCGGCAGATATTTATGCCCGTTACCTGCGTTCGCAAAAAAGAGATGTGGTATTTGTATGTGGAAGTGATGAACATGGAACGGCTATTCCCATCCAGGCAACAAAAGAAGGTACAACGCCGAGAGCAATTATTGATAAGTACCACGAAGCCATGAAACAGGATTTTGAAGACCTGAGCATGAGCTTCGATATCTATCACCGCACAAGCGAACCTATTCATCATGAAACAGCGCAGGAGTTTTTTACGTATCTGCACGAACGTGGTGAACTGGAAACAAAAGAAACCGAGCAATATTTTGATGAAGAAGCGAAGACATTCTTAGCCGATCGTTATATAAAAGGTACATGCCCCAATTGTGGCAGCGACCGTGCATTTGGTGATCAGTGCGAAAACTGCGGACGAACATTAAGTCCGGATGAATTGATCAACCCCGTTAGTACACTCAGCGGTAAAGCGCCTATCAAAAAGAAAACAACGCATTGGTATTTGCCATTGGGTAAGCACGAAGAATTTTTGCGTGAGTGGATATTAAAAGAACATAAAGATGATTGGCGTGCAACAGTAGTTGGTCAGTGCAAAAGCTGGATCGAAGGTGGCTTACAATCAAGAGCGGTAACAAGAGATCTCGAATGGGGAATTAAAGTGCCCTTGAAAGATGCCGAAGGAAAAGTGTTGTACGTTTGGTTTGATGCACCCATTGGTTATGTAAGTGCCACCAAGCAATGGGCCATCAATAATAACAAAGATTGGGAGCCCTATTGGTACGATAAAGATACAAAGCTTGTTCAGTTTATTGGAAAGGATAATATCGTATTTCATTGCATCATTTTCCCGATCATGTTGAAGTTGCATGGAAATATTTTGCCAACCAATGTTCCGGCCAATGAGTTTTTGAATCTTGAAGGTGATAAAATGAGTACCAGCCGTAACTGGAAACTCGATATGCGTGATTACATCAACGATTTTGTGAAAAAAGAAAATGGTGGCGGACAGGCAGTTGATATGTTGCGTTATTACTTAACACAGATTGCTCCTGAAACAAAAGACAGTGAGTTTATGTGGAAAGGTTTCCAGGATGCAGTGAACAGCGAACTGGGAAATATCTTTGGAAATTTTGTAAACCGTACATGGGTATTGATGCATAAACTTTGTGGCAGTAAAGTGCCGAAGTTGCATGAAGATGTATTGGTTGAAGATGATAAATGGATCATAACGGAAATCGAAAGTGCAAAAGCGAAAGTTGAAAATTTGTTGGAAGAGTATAAATTCCGTGAAGCGTTGTTTGAAGTAATTGATCTTAGCCGCAAGGGCAATCAATACATGCAGAAGAAAGAACCATGGATTGTTGCCAAGCAATTAGCTGAAAACCCGGAAGCACAAAAGAGCATTGATAATACCATGCATTTGTGTTTGCAGTTAAGTGCAAACCTTGCGATCCTCATCAACCCATTCTTGCCTAACACGGCTAAGAAAATGTTGGGGATGATGAAAGTGGTGGAGAAGATACTCGATTGGGAAAACGCAGGCAAGTTGAAATTGCTGAGTGTTGGTTATACCATGCGTGCTCCAGAAATATTATTCCGGAAAATTGAAGATGACGAGATCAACTATCAAGTGGAAAAATTAAAAGCAGGATTGAAGAAGGTTGAAGGAGAAGGGCAGAAGGCAGAAGCTGAAACCCCTACACCCTCAACCCCAACCCTTAAACCTTCTATTCAATTCGATGATTTCGCTAAGATCGATCTTAAAGTTGGAACCATTGTAACTGCGGAGAAAGTAGAGAAAGCGGATAAGCTGTTGAAGCTTTCCATTGATCTTGGTTTTGAAACAAGAACCGTGGTAAGTGGTATTGCTTTGCATTTTGCTCCTGAAGATATTGTAGGAAAGCAGGTGGTGGTAGTTGCCAATCTTGCACCACGTAAAATGCGTGGTATTGAAAGTAATGGGATGATCCTGATGGCAGAAGATAAAGAGGGCAAACTGCATTTCGTAAAGCCGGAAACAGCGATCAATTCGGGAGCCGGCGTAAGTTAATCTTGCTAAATTCAAAAAAAAGTGACATTATTGTTGCTGAATTGAAAGTGACCGTTGAACAATTCTGATAGTAATGTGTTCTGAAACATGAACACAACATTGTTTGTTGAGTCCTTTTCATTTTTTTGTTAAACAACTATATTTTTTGTTCACTGCAGCCACATATAATGAAACAGATCTGGTAAGCCGTTTAAACAGCGGTGATCAGCAGGCCATGTCTGAACTCTATGATCGTTTTTCGGGTGCCATCCTTGGTGTCATCATGAAAATCATCACCGATCAGGCTACGGCTGAAGATGTGTTGCAGGAGACAATGTTGAAGATCTGGAACAATATCAACAGCTTTGATACTTCTAAGGGCAGGCTTTTTACATGGATGATCAATATAGCCCGTAACCAGTCGATTGATAAAACACGCTCCAAAAACTTTAAGAACAGTTCGCAAAACTCTTCGTTAGAAGATTCCGTATATGTTAGCGAAACAGTTCCTTCTGGGGGAGCAAGTGTTGATACAATGGATGTTCAAAACTGGCTATTACACCTACCCGAAGAAAACCGACAGTTAATGCGTTTGGCTTATTTCATGGGATATACCCAGGAAGAGATAAGCAAAGAATTAAATATGCCGTTGGGAACAGTCAAAACCAAAATCAGGAATAGTTTAATTCTATTACGTAAAAAACTAAATGTAACCTGACGTGGATTTAAGTTGTATCATACAATCCGGTGACCTGGAACTTTATGTTCTTGGTATGCTTCCTCCCGAAGAGGCGAGCAAAGTGGAAACACTTGCCCAATTGTTCCCCGAAATTCAGCAAGAACTGGATACTATTGCTTCAACTTTTGAAGCAGGCGCTATGCAAATGGCCGTTACCCCATCTTCTTCTGTAAAAGACAAATTAATGGCTTCGCTTCCTGCAAAATCAGGAGCTGTTGCTTCACCGGATGCAAACGGTTCTCCTGCCAAAGTGGTGGAGATGAAACCTGTTGCTGAACAACGTTCTTCTTTCAGCAAGCTCGCAATTGCTGCTTCATGGGGATTGTTCCTGTTGGCTGGTGCTTTTGCAGTGTATTTGTATAACGGTAACCAGCAATTGAAAACTGATGTAGCTACGTTGCAACAAAACGCAACGAGCTCTGAACAACAAGTGGCAGAACTCAGTAAAAAAGTATCTTCTTACGAATTATATCGCCAGTTGAAATCTGATCCTTCGCTGACTTCTGTTGCATTGGCTTCTGTAAAGCCGGAAGTAAAACAGCAGGCCGAAGTGTTCTGGAATAAAACAACGGGTGAGTTATTTATCGATCCTTCTTCGTTACCACCTGCACCTAAGGGCAAACAGTACCAGCTTTGGTTCCTCATTGATGGACAACCAACCGATGCCGGTATGATCAGTTTAACTGATGTGGCTTCAATCCAAAAAATGAAGCAAGCGAAGCCCGATGCACAAATGTTCGCCATCACGCTTGAAGATGAAGGTGGTAAACCTACTCCTGACTTAACCGCACTGGTAGTAGCTGGAAAAGTTGTTTAACATCCGCTTTCAGGGATTCCAAAATTTTGCTGTTAATTTCATTTCAAGTCTTTTGTGAAATAGCTTTTAATGTTATCTTCGATGTAAATAGTTAGTTATGCAACTATTTTTTAAAAGCTTGAAATATGAAAAGAACAATTAAGAAAGTCGCTGTCTTAGGTAGCGGCGTTATGGGTTCACGAATTGCCTGTCATTTTGCAGGAATTGGTTTGCAAACAATTTTATTGGATATGGTGCCGAAGGGTTTTGAAGAAAGCACCAAACCTACAGAACGTAATAAACTGGTGAATGATGCATTGACTGCGGCTATCAAAAGCAATCCATCACCTGTGTACACAAAAGATGTGATGAAGAAAATTACCACCGGCAACTTTACCGATAACATGAAGGATATTGCTTCCTGCGATTGGGTGATTGAAGTAGTGGTTGAACGTCTAGATATCAAACAACTTATTTTTGAACAGGTAGAAAAATTCCGTAAGCCCGGCACGCTCATCACATCCAATACGTCCGGTATTCCCATCAGCATGATGGCCGAGGGCAGAAGCGATGACTTTAAAAAACATTTCTGCGGAACACACTTTTTTAATCCGCCACGCTATTTGCGTTTGCTCGAAATTATTCCAACACATTATACGGATCAATCAGTAGTTGATTTTTTAATGAACTACGGTGATCTCTATCTTGGTAAAACAACGGTGTTGTGTAAAGACACACCTGCATTTATTGCCAATCGTGTAGGTGTATTTGGCATGATGGCGATTATGAATGCCATGGAGAAAATGAAATTGACGATTGATGAGATCGATGCATTGACCGGTCCCATCATTGGCCGACCAAAATCCGCTACTTTCCGCACAGGTGATGTGGTTGGTTTAGATACATTGGTGAAAGTGGCGAAAGGTGTTGCGGAGAATTGTCCGGATGATGAAGCGAAAGAAATTTTTGCAATCCCTTCCTGGTTAAATAAAATGCTCGAGAACAACTGGCTGGGTGATAAAACTGGTCAAGGTTTCTTTAAGAAGAATAAAGGTGCAGGTGGTGAGAAAGAAATTCTTACACTCAACCTGCAAACCATGGAATATGGACCACGGGTAAAACCAAAGTTTGCAAGTGTGGAAGCAGCAAAACCCATTGATGATCTGAAGACAAGATTAAAAATGTTGTGCAGCAGTACCGATAAAGCTGGTGAATTTTACAAGCAGTTTCATTATGGTTTGTTCTCTTATATTTCACATCGTATTCCTGAGATCAGTGATGAGTTGTATCGTGTAGATGATGCAATGATGGCTGGCTTTGGCTGGGAAATTGGTGCTTTTGAAAGCTGGGATGTATTAGGTGTTGCAAAAACAGTTGATGCCATGAAAGCTGCCGGTTATAAAGTAGCTCCATGGGTTGATGAAATGATCGCAAGTGGAGCAACAAGTTTTTATAAAGTTGAAAATAACAAACGTGTTTGTTACGATCCTGCAACTAAATCGTATAAAGTAATTCCGGGTGGTGATGCATTTATTGTGATGAAGAATTTCGAGAACCAGACCATTTGGAAAAATGCAGCTTGTCGTACCTATCATTTGGGTGATGATGTATTGGGATTGCAATGGATTACAAAAATGGGAAGCATTGGTGGTGAAGTATTGGAAGGCATTCAAAAAGCAATTGCATAAGCAGAAGAAAAATATAAAGGATTGGTGATTGCCAATGATGCAGCACAATTCAGTGCCGGTGCCAATGTGGGAATGATCTTTATGCTGGCTATTGAACAGGAATATGATGAACTGGATATGGCCATCCGTATGTTCCAGAATACGATGATGCGTGCACGCTATTCTTCTATTCCTGTTGTTACTGCACCACATGGATTAACATTAGGTGGCGCATGTGAGTTGAGTTTACACACTGATAAAGTTTGTCCAGCAGCAGAAACTTATATCGGGCTTGTTGAATTAGGTGTTGGTTTAATTCCCGGTGGTGGTGGCACCAAAGAATTTGTTTTACGTGCTTCTGATGAAATGCATGAAGATGAACCGGAAACCATCACACTCAAAAATCGTTTCTTATCAATTGCAACAGCAAAAGTGGCTACATCGGCACAAGAAGGTTTTGAAATGGGTGTATTCCGAAAAGGATTAGATGAAGTGGTGATGAATCAAGGCCGAAGAATTGCAGAAGCAAAAAAATCGGTGATCGAAATTTATGATAGTGGTTATGTTGCACCAACACAACGAAAAGATATAAAAGTATTCGGTCGTTCTGCATTGGGTGCATTGCTCGCCGGTATCAATGGAATGAAAACAGCTAATTATGCTACTGAACATGATTCTGTTGTTGCCAAAAAACTAGCATATGTTATGTGCGGTGGTGATTTAAGTGAACCAACATTAGTGACTGAACAATACTTACTCGATCTGGAAAGAGAAGCTTTCTTATCGCTTTGTGGTGAAAAGAAAACACTGGAAAGAATACAAAGTGTGTTGAAAGGCGGTAAGCCGGTGAGGAATTGATGAAAAACGAACGCCCGTCTGACGCCTCGTCTGACGGATTTCAATGGTCTTGTTTTTATTTTCCAAACAGAAAGCTATTTTTAAGGTCTGAAAGTTCTCAGACCTTTTTTTATTGCTTATGAAATGATACTTATGAAATTTGAACCGGGTAACATCTATCATGTATTCAACCAAGGAAATAATCATGAGACGTTATTTCATTCTCGTGATGATTATAAAAAACTCCTCAGTTTTTTGAAGGATTATATTATTCCACATGCGGATATTTTGAGCTGGTGTTTATTGCCGAATCATTTTCATTTGATGCTTGTTGCCAGAGATAGCTGCTCAGAAACTGTCAAGTCCGGCAATCTTTATTTCGATCCTTTAACAAATGGATTCCGGAAATTATTAAGTGTCTACAGTCATTATTTTAACAAGAAGTACGAGCGAAGCGGAGCACTGTTTCGACCCAAAACAAAATCGAAGGATTTAGGCGATGAGCGTTTGCGTTTAAACAGAGAAGATT
Source organism: uncultured Bacteroidota bacterium (assembly GCA_963830845.1). Taxonomy (GTDB): domain Bacteria; phylum Bacteroidota; class Bacteroidia; order Chitinophagales; family Chitinophagaceae; genus Lacibacter. Next base: position 81,576 of record CAWHOR010000032.1, read on the forward strand.
ATATTCTGAATTGTTTTTATTACATACTTCAGAACCCATTGCGGCATGGCTTGGTGAAAGACTTGGCTGATTGGGAATTTGCTGCATATCGTTTTTATGCAGGGCTGCGGGATAAGGACTTCTGTTCAAAGGAGATTGCAAAGAAAGTATGCGAATATGATGAGGGTCGTTTTCTTGAATTGGTTAGAAATAGAATGCCAGATCATTTGTTGGATGACTATTAATCCGTCAGACGAGGCGTCAGACGGGACGTGTTTCTTTCTTCAGCAACTTCCATAATTTTACCAGATGCAATACAAAGTCGCCATTTTTCTGTTCAACGAAGTAGAGGTGTTGGATTTTGCAGGTCCGTTTGAAGTATTCAGTGTGGCCGGATTGAGAACACTGCCTGAAGCACCTTTTGAAGTGTTCACCGTTGCACAGTTTGAAACCATTGAAGCAAGAAATTATTTAACGGTGAAACCCACATATACGTTTGCAACTGCACCGAAAGCTGATATCATACTCATTCCCGGTGGCGGAGGAATACATGCAGATGGAACTCCTTTTGGAAGCCGTAGAGAAATGAACAATCCAATTGTGCTCGACTGGGTAAAAGAACAGGCGGCACATGCAAAGTTGGTCTTGAGTGTTTGCACCGGTTCACTCATCTTAGGTAAAGCGGGATTGTTAGAAGGTTTAGAAGCAACTACACATTTCAAAGCACTCGATGGATTGAGAGAAATTCCCGATCAGATTCATGTAAAGGAAAATGTGCGGTTTGTTGATAACGGCACTGTGATTACTTCAGCCGGAATTTCTGCAGGGATCGATATGAGTTTGTACACAATTGGTAAATTGTTTGGCAAAGAAGTGGCAGATGAAACAGCGAAGTATATGCAGTATGATTACTGGAAATAATGAATTCCAACTGACACACCTATGGCCCTAGCTCAACTCATAAAACCTGCTCGTCAACTCATTATTCATTCACACTTTTTGTTGTATGGTGATGCAGCTGATGCAACAATCGCCAAAAATATTGGAGATGATATTGCCTGTCATTGGAACGAACCGAACGCAACTATTCAATACAAACACGAGTGGTATAAGTTGATCTTCGATATTAAAGCTGTGTATGAACCGCAACTGAAACCGGAAGATGTCTGGTACAACACCGATCCCAGACTTTTCTTCTTCCGCATTGAAGAATATTCACCACTGGATATCTCATTTGTAGATGGTATTGGCAGCAATACCGGTTATTTCAAACTGGCCAATCTCTTGCAAACATCCACCACAGCTGCGCACGAATACGGACATATGATCGGTTTGCATCATCCCAAAGAACTGGATGTTCGTGGGCACGCAGCACCGGGCATCATGTATCCACGTGGTACCTTGTGCGATCCGCATTTTCAATACGATCCTTCAGCAACGCCGGGACAAAAAGGCGGCACATTAGACCCAAAGCATCGAAAGGTATTGGCAGACGATATTCAACAGCTCAAACTCCACAAACTGGATTTCGATGAAGCCGGCTTTGCCGTTCTTGGAGATTTTACAAGTATTTATCACGCACATTACCTGCCAACAGAATAATCCATTACATTTAGCCTTCATTTATCATCACAATCACATCTATGAGCGTATTACAAGTTCAGGATCTCAAAAAAACATACGGAAAAATTCAGGCGCTGAAAGGCGTTTCGTTTGAAATACCGCAAGGTGCGGTGTTTGGCATTCTCGGACCAAACGGAAGTGGTAAAACAACCATGCTCAGTATCATCCTCGATGTACTGAATGCGGATAGTGGTACCTACTCCTGGTTCGGGAAACCTGCCTCACCCGATCTTCGGAAACACATTGGTTCGTTACTTGAAACGCCAAATTTTTATCATTACCTATCGGCTGTAAATAATTTAAAGATCACCAATAGTATCAGTGGTCGTGGTGATGCAGCAGCAATTGATGCAGTGCTGCAGAAAGTAAAATTGTATGAACGTCGTAATAGTAAGTTCAGCAGTTACAGTTTGGGAATGAAACAACGTTTAGCCATAGCAGCAGCGTTGCTGGGCGATCCACAAATATTGGTATTGGATGAACCAACTAACGGATTGGATCCTGTTGGTATCATGGAGATCCGTGAGCTGATCATTGAACTGAGTAAGAAGGGCCATACGATTATTATGGCAAGTCACTTACTCGATGAAGTGGAAAAAGTTTGTACGCATGTGGCAATTTTAAAATTGGGAACCTTGGTTACTTCCGGTTCGGTCGAAGATGTGTTGGTTGATGAGGATGTGGTAGAATTAGGTGCATCGGATATGGAGCAATTGAAAACACTACTCAGCAACTATCCCGGTAAAACGGCAACTACTATCAACGCACAAACAATGCAATTGCATTTTCCCAAAGGCACAGCCAGTGCAGAAGAATTAAATCGTTATTGTTTCAATCATGGTGTTGCATTGCAGTATCTCTCCATTAAGAAAAAGCGATTGGAAGAGCGATTCTTTGAACTTACCAGTAATTAACCTTATCCATCAATTATTCTATCTATGCTTAACTTATTCAGAACAGAGTGGCTTAAAATTAAAAACTACCCGGGCTTTTGGTGGATCATGGCCATTACAGTATTGTCGTATCCCGGCATCAATGGGATGTTTTATTTTATTTATAAAGAAAACACCGCTAATTCGAAAAGTGCAGCACAAATGCTGAAGATGCTCATCGGTAATCCATTCGAATTTCCGGAAGTATTTCGTACAACTGCGTTTGCTTCTTCGTTGTTTGTATTAATACCGGCCATTCTTGTGATTATGCTTATTACGAATGAGTACACGTATAAAACGAATCGCCAGAATGTAATTGATGGCTGGAGCAGGAACGAGTTTTTAATTGCAAAATTTTTAAATGTAGTTATTATTTCACTCATTGTAATTGCACTTTACATCATCGTTACACTTTCCATTGGTTTTAGTACAACCGGCGCTGATGTAAAAGATAAATTTCAACTGGCACATTACACCGCTCTTTATAGTTTGCAGGTGTTTGCTCAATTATCGTTTGCGTTTCTGTTGGGTCTCGTGATTAAGCGGGCATTTATTGCACTGGGTGTATTTATCTTTTATAAAATTATTGTTGAAAACATTGGTGCTCAATTATTGAACAGATATGTACATGCCGATACAGGCCGTTTTTTACCAACTGAATCATCAGATATGTTAACACCTGTACCTGCTTTCCTTGGCAGGCTCGACCCAAAAGTCTATGATCATGCACTTAGCCTGATTAATCAACAAGTGTTTATCACCATTGGGTATCTGTTTATTTTTTGGGGATTGGTTTTCTGGATTTATAAAAAGCGTGACCTTTAATAAAGATGAAAAAAATTACAACTCTACTTGTCGCATTTGTACTCTGTGCAGCATCCCTGCAGGCACAGAATATCAATACCGTTATTAAAACGGAAGCACTCAAAATGGCGAAAGCACTTTCGGTGATGGACTTGGAAGCGTACAGTAAGTTCATGTACCCAACATTAATGAATGAAGCGTCATCAAAACAACGGTTAAAACAAGGCATCGATTCTATTGAAAAATATCGGGAGCAATTTGGAATTAAAGTAAAGCAGATATTAATTGGTAATCCATCAACTGTAATCACGTATAAGAATGTGATGCAGTGTACCATTCCTCAAACAACTACGGTTGAAGCGATGATGGGATCTATTGAAATTGAATCGGTGTTGGTTGCATTGTCGAACGATGGAAAAACCTGGTACTTTGTTGAATCAAACTTATTCCGTCAAAAAGATGCAAAAGCAAAACTGCCCGAATTAAGTCCTGACCTGGTTATACCTGCGCCAAAGCAGCCTGTTATGAAACCCAATGGGCAGTAGAAAATCAATTAAGCAACTAATTCATTTACGGCAGCCTCAATTGTTGGATACAAAAACTGAAAACCAGCGTGCTGAATTTTTACAGCGCTTACAGTAGTACTTTTCAACACTTCGATACTCATTTCACCCAGCACCAACTGTAATACAAACGAAGGAACAGGGAGAGTAATAAATGCCTTTCCTCTCATTTTTTTTGCAATAGCAACCGTCAAATCTTTATTGGAAACCGGATTGGGTGCCACTGCATTAAACACGCCATTCAGTTGGTCGTTTTCTATTGCATATTCATAAAGCCGCACCATATCAAGTATATGCACCCAGCTAACGATCTGTTTGCCACTCCCTAAAATGGATGCTAATCCAAACTTCAGCGTTTTTTTAAATTCAACAAAAGCACCACCATCATTGCTCAAAACAATTCCTGTACGGAGTTTTATCAAACGTTTACCCAAAGCCGTTACTGGTTCAATGCTGCTTTCCCATTCGGCACAAGTGCTTCCGAGAAAATCTGTATGAGCAGGATCCGTTTCTGTAAATGCCTTTCCTTTATCCGGGCCATACCAACCAATGGCTGATGCACTGATCACGGCCTGCACTTTATTGGGAATTTCAGTCAAAGCTTTTATCAGCAATGCACTACATTGCCGAAGCGTTTTCGGGCGGAAATTTTCAAATCGCTTACGATTATTTAGGCGAAAATATAATCTGGAACATCGTCGGCGACAAAATACTTTCCGGAAAAACTGCCGTCGTTAAGTTTTGTGATCAAACGGCGGCATATTTCGATACCGTTGGACGAGACGGAATTTAATTTCGCCAATACCATCGCGGCAAAAGACCGTTTCGTCATTAATGGGACGGCAAAATTCACTTCCAAAGAAGGTGAAACAATGAATTTATCGTCGTGCGATGTCTATCGCTTCGCTGACGGCAAGCTGCAGGACATTGCGTCGTACTGCATCGTTTTGAAAGACAAGGAGAATTGAAAAATGTGATGGCTGGAGTCTTGAAAATGCAGAGACCATTTTAGACCCATATTTTGCCGATTCAACGAATGAAAGGTCGGGATCATACCTAAAAGTTCAACGAAGTATATGAATGACAAAAATGAACATTCAATAGCCGAAGCGACGCCAGAATCGAAAAAGCTAAATTGGGCTGGCTACATACTCAGCGCCCTTCCAATAGCATTTTTGTTACTGGACGGAATAATGAAATTGTGTTGAAACCCGCGCCGGTAGTCGAAGCGACGGTTCAGCTCGGCTATACGGAAAGTTCGATAATAGTAATCGGAGTTGTTTTGGTTATCTGCACGATACTTTACACTATTCCCAAAACAACGATTTTGGGAGCGATACTGCTAACCGGATATCTTGGTGGGGCTGTCGCAACACATGTCCGCGTTGGCGGCGAAATTTTTCCCATCTTGTTTCCAGTAATAATTGGCGGGTTGGTCTGGGGCGGAATCTTTCTGCGTGACGAAAGACTTAGAATGCTAATTCCGTTTCGCATTTGAAAGGACGCCAAAAAGTGCTAAGCAATAAATTCCAGGAGAAATAAAATGACGACAATTACAATAGAAACAACTGTAAATGCGCCCGTCGAAAAAGTTTGGAAGTTTTGGTCGACGCCGGAAGACATCCAAAAGTGGAACAACGCCTCGGACGATTGGCACACTCCGCATGCGGAAAACGATCTGCGAAAGGGCGGAAAATTTCTCAGCCGAATGGAGGCGAAAGATGGAAGTTTTGGGTTTGATTTCGAAGGCGTTTATGATGAAGTAATTGAACATGAAAAGATCGAATATACGATGAGCGACGG
>CAWHOR010000033.1:0-77344 GCA_963830845.1 uncultured Bacteroidota bacterium
GTAACCTACTTTGACGTTAGGTATTGTTTCTCCGGCATGTTGCTGTTTACGCTCAACCAGTTTATCAAGTTTCCTTATTCTTCTTTTGTATTTGTTGTTCCTGCAGTTGCATTGATCATTATGGCACACATGCTCAATCATCGTTTTTGCAGGAAAGCAAATCATTGTCATACTACAGATTGTAATCATTGATCTGTTCGTTTCTTTGCAACATGAATCTTAAACCACTCCAACTTTTACGTAAGACAGGTATTGCAGAAGGTATTTCCTTTTTGGTGCTGTTATTAATTGCAATGCCGCTGAAGTATGCATTTGATCTGCCATTAGCTGTAAAGTATGTTGGATGGGCACATGGACTATTGTTTGTTGTGTATGTGGCACTCGCCTACTACGTGAAAGAAGTGTACAACTGGCCTTTTAAGAAATTTCTGTTTGCATTCATTGCTGCATGGTTACCCTTGGGCACATTTGTGTACGATAAACAATTGAAAAAAGAAGAGCAGTTACTTGCGGGTAAGTAAACAGATCGTGCAATTCGCTGTTCATTTGCTATTTTACGCAAAACTTCCTGTCGATGAAATTGGTTCACCCGCAAATAACCTGGGAAGAAATTCCAAATCACGAAGATGTAGTGCTGCATCCTGTTGAACAGAACTATAAAAAAGTACTGCTTACTGAATGGGCTATTTTATGGTTGATCGGCTTTACTGTTGCGGTAACTGCTATTTTCTTTTTTGATGCGTTGCAAGCAACTCCTGTTTTTCTTTTGATCATCGCATGCCTTGTTCTCCTTGCAGGCTTTCACTTTTTCTCCATTACCAAAGCGTTTCCTCACATGTCCTATGCCATGCGTGAACACGATGTGTTGTTCAGAAAAGGATGGCTCTTTCAACAAATACATATTGTACCGCTTTCGAAAATTCAACATTGTGTGATCAGGAAAGGGCCGTTGGAAAGAAAGTACAAACTTGCTTCTTTACAATTATTTACTGCAGCTAATTCTTCCTTTGCTGATATTAAGATCGGCGGCTTAACAGAAGAACAGGCAGAACGATTAAAAGAATGGGTGTTATCAAAACAGATGAGCCATGAAAACAGTTGATTGGGAAAAACCGCAACGCCAGTCGTCTGTTGTTTTACTCATCATTATTCTCGAAGGGATCAAACAGATATGGCCGTGGATTCTATTAGGCTTTTTGCGAACGATCTTTAAAAGCAAAGATGAGTCTAAGCCGCTTGATCGACAATTACTGATTGTGTTTATCAGTTCAATCCTGGTGCTTGTACTCATCAAAACCAAACAGATCATCAGTTACTTTACCTTTCGTTTCCTGCTGCAGCAAAATTTGTTATTGGTTGAAAAAGGATTTTTTACAAAAGTAAAAACAGAAATACCGTTTGAAAAAATTCAAGCCATTCATCAAAACCAAACATTTCTGCATCGGCTCACCAATACCTGCGAACTCATCATCAGTACGTCGGGAACATCGAAAGAAGAAATTAACATCAAAGGAATTTCACTCGAAAACGCCAGGCATTTAAAAGGGTTGCTATCTTCAAAAGCAGACATTGATACAAGTGAAACTGAACAACCTGCACTAACTGAACAAGTAAACAGCATCAGCCTTACAGGCAAAGATCTGTTGAAACTCTGCCTGTCTGAAAATCATCTTAAAACGCTGTTGATCATTCTTGCATTTATTCTTGACCGCTTTCAGGACTTACAGGAATATCTTGGGTTTGATTCTGTTGGATGGGTTGAGCAACAAAGCAATCTGCTGCAAACAACAAGCATTTTATCATTTCTCATCCTGGCGGGAGTTTTTCTTTCTGTTATTGTTTCATCGATCCGTGTAGTGCTTCGCTATTTTAATTTCAACATCCGTTTACAAACAGGTCAGTTTTTTATGAGCTGGGGGTTGATAGAAACCAAAGAGAAAAAAATACGATTCTCCCGAATTAAGTTACTGAGTTGGAATGCAAATTATGTACGCCGGAAATTGCAGCTCTATATTATGCGGGTATGGGTAATGTCCGAAGACAATACCGAACGTAATACAAGTAACAATATTCCCATCACAAGTGCAGATCAGATACAGCGAATCACTTCCTGGTATCAGCCGGTATTACCCTCTGCAGTTTCTACAGCATTTGAAATAGAAGCTGCCTATACGAAACGGAAAACATTGTTGTTCGGTATTGTACCGGCTATTGTTGCAGGGTTTAGTCTGTTTCCTTTTGTTGGGTGGAATGCACTATTTGTTATTGCATGGACAATTTACTTTGCTATTCGAACACATGTGTTCAGAAAAAATTTTCGTATTTGGATACATGAAGATGCCATTGAAATTGAAAAAGGTGTTTGGGGGCGTGAACATATTTTACTGAACCTGAACGATGCAGAAAGTGTTGCTGTTGAAAGCTCCTTGTATCAACGACGCAACGGCCTTGCAAACCTGCGCATCAACACATCTGCGAAACCTGTACACATTCCTTTTCTGCAGCAGAACCTTGCGGCCTTTCTCGCTGATTTTATTTTATATCGTATTGAATTTAATAAGTCAGTTGCAGAAACAACTGACTCATCAAATCAAGGATCATTCAGCAGTAGAATAATGAACTACTGTTTAAACATGTCCGGATGTACATCATCCCATGTTGTTGCCTGCTGAAATAATTTTCCAACCAGTAACAGGGTTGCTTCATCGTACAACTTCCCAACGAATGTAATGCTGGTGGGCAGTTTTCGTTGATTGAAACCCGTAGGCATACATAATGCAGGATGTCCGGTAAGATTCGTAATCGCTAATTGACTGCCGCCATATGTTGGTGTGATCACGACATCCACTGTTTGAAAAAACGTTTGCATGTGTTGCATCAATAAATACCGGTGACGTGTACCGTTAATATATTCCACTGCAGGAATCAAACGTGCTGTGCGGAAAAAATTGGGCCAGTCGTTTTTGTTTTGTCGTGTCAACTGATCGTCCAATCCTGTTATCGTCATTTCATCAAATGCGGCGGCACTTTCTGCACCAATGGTGATACCAACAATATCAAAGTTGTAAACGCCGCTATCGGGGAAAATAACCGGAATGAGTTGGACCCCCATTTTTTCAAATGCCTTCAACACTTTCCATTCATTGGCGCTGGTATCACGAATGCGATCGAAATAATTTTTTGCATAACCAATACGAAGCTTCTTGACATCTTTCTTTACTAAATAATTAAACGGCATGTTTACTGCACTGGCATCCTTTCCATCGGTTCCTTTTACATAGTGAAATACAACAGCTGCATCTTCTGCACTTCGACAAATAGGTCCTGCTTTATCCAAACTCCACGAAAGGGTCATGGCACCACTTCTGCTGATACTCCCGAATGTTGGACGCAATCCCGTTGCACCACAGGCTGTTGATGGTGATACAATAGAGCCGAGTGTTTCTGTTCCAATGGCAAATGGTACCAGTCCGGCAACAGTTGCTGAAGCGGAACCGGCTGATGAACCCGATGATCCGAAATTTAAATTCCAGGGATTTTTTGTGCGGCCACCAAACCACCAATCGCCCATCGCTAATGCACCCAATGTAAACTTGGCAACCAATACCGCACCGGACTCTTTCAGTTTTGTGTACACATAACTGTCTTCATCAATAGTTTGATCTTTATACGGCGCAGCACCCCAGGTTGTTTTTGTTCCTTTCACCGCAAACAGATCTTTTAATCCATAGGGAATACCATGCAAAGGGCCACGGTATTTCCCTTTGGCTATTTCAGCATCGGCCGCTTTAGCCTGCTGCATCGCAATATCTTCTGTAACAGAAATTACACACTGCAACGTATCACCATACTTGCGGATACGTTCAATAAAAAATCGGGTGAGTTCAACAGAAGTAATTTTTTTACTTTTGATGAGCGATGCTAATTGCAGAATACTGTAAAATGCCAGATCGGCTTTGTTTGTTGGCAGCATCACATTTGCAGGAATATTCCATTGTGCAGGTAATTGTTTTGTGTCGAATTTCATTCCCGGAAGCAGTGGGCTTTGCCAAAGAGTCATTGGTACACTATTATTCAATGGCAAGCTGCGCATCTTCGTGTATTCCCGCACATTATCACGCACATCACGCAACATACTGTCACGCTCCGGTTCAGTAAAGTCAATACCAATCACTTTGGCTGCAATTCGAAGATCTTCTTTTGAAATAGTATCCCGCTGTTGAGCGATCACAAAAAAGGGCAGGGAACAGATCAGAATTATCTGTAATGATTTCAACATAGTAGTAAGTTTAAAAAAGGAAACTACAAAATTTGCAGATAGTAAAATGCTTCTGTTAACAGCACCCGTCAATTTATCCATCAAACCCTCATGAAATAAAAAAGCTCCCAAAGGAGCTTACTGAAAGACTTTCATTAATCGAGTCGCAGATATACATCCTCTTCCTTTTCAAAGAAAAAAGAGTGGTTCATGTTGTTCTGTATAAATGTCTTCAGCTCTGCTGAGCTTGTAAACGTCTCATCGATATTTTCAGTTACAGCACTTAATGTAATGCGTGAGCCGCTGGGCGACACTTCCATTTTGTAGAGATAGTATTTGGGTGTTGAACTGTATTCGCTCATCTCCGTTACATTCAGAAATTTCATATTGCCGACCTCAGAAAGAAAGGCTTCATATTGTTCTACAGAATCATCCGGCTTCGCATCCTTCTTTGTTTTTGTAATCGTCACTACAAAATCATCCTTTCGTTTGATCGTCAGTACATCATCGCTTGAACTTTTTGGTTCCCATTTGCCAAACAGGTTCGCAGGAAATTTTATGGATGGCTTATCAATAGGTACCTCTGTTTCATACGGACAGCCCATTAATAAAAAAGAGAAGCAGGCCACAGCAAAGAGTTGAAATATCTTTTTCATATGTTCATTTTTATTGTTTTTTAGCCATATAGTATAACTTATTAAAAATGATCATTGCAGGTTGCTGTAAAATAGTCTGCTCATTTTTAATGGTTCTTTCATATGAAGTGTTCATTAGTTGAAGACGAAAGTAAATCTATTCGCAGGGCTTTGCAATACCTTTACGGGGGTATAAGCAAAAACAGAAAGGCCCTCCGGTACGCATTTCTGCAACCGAAAGGCCGATACTTACAAACAAACCCGCCGTTTACAAAGCAGCTGCGCCGCTTTGAATTTCTTTTATCTTTTCACGGATCTTCACTTCAATTTCATTGGCCATCCCCGGATTATCAAGCAAGAGGTTTTTTACAGCATCTCTTCCCTGTCCCAGCTTATCGCCATTGTAGCTATACCAGCTACCACTTTTCTGGATAATGGCCATATCAACACCCATATCAATAATTTCACCTGTTTTGCTGATGCCTTCTCCAAAAATGATATCAAACTCTGCCGCTTTGAAAGGTGGTGCTACTTTGTTCTTTACCACTTTTACTTTTACCCGGTTACCAATTGCTTCATCACCATCTTTGATCTGGCTCATACGACGGATATCCAGACGAACCGATGCATAGAACTTCAATGCATTACCACCGGTAGTTGTTTCGGGGTTACCGAACATCACACCAATTTTTTCACGCAACTGGTTAATGAAGATGCAAATGGTATTTGTTTTATGAATCGTAGCGGTGAGTTTACGCAACGCCTGGCTCATCAAGCGAGCCTGTAAGCCCATTTTGCTATCGCCCATTTCACCTTCCAGTTCACTTTTGGGAACCAAGGCTGCTACTGAATCAATTACTACTACATCCAGTGCACCCGAGAGGATCAAACGATCAGCGATTTCCAATGCCTGTTCGCCATAATCAGGTTGAGAGATCAATAAATTATCTACATCAACACCTAACTTCTGCGCATAGCCGCTGTCAAATGCATGCTCCGCATCAATGATGGCACAAATGCCCCCTTTCTTTTGCGCTTCCGCAATAATATGTGTTGCGATGGTTGTTTTACCACTACTTTCCGGACCATAGATCTCGATCACACGTCCTTTGGGTACACCGCCAATACCGAGGGCAGTATCCAATCCAATAGAACCTGTTGAAATAGCTTCAATTTCATGAACGCCTTTTTCATTCATCATCATCACACTTCCCTTTCCATAATCCTTATCAATCTTGTCGATGGTGAGCTTCAGTGCCTTGAGCTTTTCATTATTAATGCTTACGCTCTCTTTACTCATTTTTTCCTTTTTTGGTTTCTCCAAAATTAAAGCCTCTTCCATAACGGGTTTGTTTTGTTTGTTAACACTAATTTGTTTAGCAAACGTAAAACTAATTATTTTAGAAGCCAAATATTTTAGCAAAATTTATTTCTTTGGCAGTATTGAATTAGCTGATCAACCCTTTTTCAAACGCAGCTTTTATGAGACCGGCTATGTTTCGGGCGCCAAACTTGGATAGCAAACTGGCCCGATGAGTTTCTATTGTATTGACTGACACAAAAAGCTTTTCTGCAATCTCCTGTGATGTACATTCTTTTGCAATTAAATCCAGCACCTCCTGCTCACGCCTTGAAAGCTTAGGGATGTACGAATTTTCCGGCTTGATGCCGAGGCTGTTTTGCAACAACAGTTTTTCTATTTCTTTGTGGAGATAGGTTTCGCCATTCATTACGCTGGTGAGGCAATCAAGCAATTCTTCTTTTTGCATATTCTTCAGCAAAAAACCACTTGCTCCGTTCTTCAATGCACTCTTTACAATGGCCGGCTCCGATAAGCTGGTAAGCATGATGATCTTTACAAAAGGATAGCTTTTATGTAACTGCTTACAGGCAGCCAATCCGTCTTCGCTCGGCAAATGAATATCGAGGAGTAACAGGTCGGGTAATATGTTCGTGCTGATAAATTGTTCAAATGCCTTTACTGATGTAAAGCCCTCGGCAAACTGCCAGTCTTGTTGATCGGCCAGCATTCGTTCCACTCCTTCGAGAATAAGTTGATGATCGTCGATGATACTGATACTATGCTGCTTGTTCATGTTTGTTCAACAGAATTTCAATGTACACAGAAGTTCCTTTTTGCTGTTCGGAACGGATATCCATTTTGCCGTTGAGGAACGAAACCCTCGATTGTATATTACTCAAGCCAATTCCATTCCCTGTTTCTTTTGGTGAAAACCCTTTACCGTTATCTTCCACAGTAATGGTAAGCATCTCCTGATGGCGATGCAATTGAATAAAGGTTTCAGTTGCACCTGCATGTTTAATGCTGTTATTAATAAGTTCCTGGATAATGCGGTAAATACTGAGTTCGGTTGTTTGTGCCAGGCGATCTTCCATTCCTATTGATTCATAATCTAATTGCATCAACCTGCTTTCGGAAATAGAGCGGCAATATTCTTTCAACGCTTCATTTAAACCGTAGCGAAGCAATGTTTCGGGCAACAGGTTGTGTGCAATACGCCTTGTTTCAGATGCAGCCTGCTGTATAAGACCAGCGGCTTTTTCCTTATCATTTTGTTGTGGTGTTTCCAATTGACTTACCTGCATTTGTGCTGCAGCCAGTATACCACCCAGTCCATCGTGTAACTCACGTGCTAATCGGTTCCGTTCCTTTTCTTCACCCGTCATTAATGCTTTCAGCAGTGAAAGGTCCTGTTCTTTCTTTAAAGTAAGCAAGGTTTGTTCATGTGTTTTTTTTCGTTGGATATACAGAAAGAATAATAACAGGATTGCCAAAGCTGCTGCGCCCAAGCCAACACCCAGTAACCAAAGGCGGTTGTTTTTCCTGGAGAGTAAAAGCTGTTGTTCAGCAATTTGCTTTTCCTTTTCGGCCGTCTGCAGTTGCACATTCAGTTCGTTGATCTGCTTAGCAGAGTTTCCGGAAAAGAGCGAATCGTTTACATTGTAAAACACCTGTTGATATTGATAGGCATTTTTATAATCACCCATTTTTTCATAAGTTCTGGCAATATCTTTTTGCAGATCGAGCCACTGGCCAAAGTTGCCTGCGTTTTCATGAAGATCTTTTGCAAGCAGATAATAGTTTAAAGCCGTTGAATAATTCTTAGCCGTGTAAGCCATACCCGCACGGATGTATAAAGCAGCGCCCTTCATACGGGCGTCCTGCAGTTTATTGGCCAAACGCACAGCTTCTTCTGCCGAAGTTTCCGCTGCCATATAATTATTTTTGTTTGCCTGCAATTCTGCATCACTCATTGCAACCATAAAGTGCAACTCGCCTTCTGCACTTAGTTGTTTAGCCAAAGCTGCGGCTTTATTGTTATAAAAAATGCCAGAATCCCACATGGCCTGTACAGAAAATGCACGTACCATATTACTGTAAGTCAGTCCTGCATCCATCTTTGCCCCGAGCGAAAGATACTTTTCTACTGCAATTTTATAATTGGGGATGGCTTCTTTTGCTTTGCGGAACTCAAGCAGGCTGTTACCGATTGTTTTATAGGTTTGTGCCAGCCAGAATTCGTCACCGAGTTCCTCAAACAAAGCAGCCGCAGGTTTTAAATAGTTCATTGCCTTCTCCGGCTCACGGCTTCGCATAAACGCCACTGCCTTTACATACAGGCCTTTTGCTTCACCGTGCTTGTATCCTTTCTGGCGTGAATATGAAATCATACTATCAGCGTAGCTGTGCTCAAGTTCACGCTTTCCTGACAATGCATAATAGTTGCCGAGTAGTTTGTACAGATCGGTCTGGATCTTCGGGTTATCTGTTTTGCGGAGCAATCCTTTGATCTCAGCTGCAAGTACTGGTACTTTTTCCTGTTGACCCTGTTCAAAATAATTGACAGCAGCTTTCAGCAACAGCCGGGCTTTGCCTGTGTCGGTTTTACTGGCCGATGCTTCATTTATCAATGAATCAGGCGATAACGGATCCTGGCTAAAAAGCGGCGTGAAAAGTAAGAACAAGAAACTAAAAGACAAGACTGTTACAGGAAGTTTCTGCATGGGTTAAACGATTGATTTTTTTCAAATATAATCCATCTGCCCACAGCGTGAAAACCCTCACGGAAAACCATGAATAATTTTTTTCAGTTGTTTCCCTTACTTTTTTCAACGCTCGTTTTTTCAGCTTTGCACTCTATTAAAACATCAAAAATTAATGAGCTATGCGTACACTGTTTCTTGTTTGCAACTTCTTATTGCTGCTGACGCTGCAAGCCAATGCACAATTGATTAAACGAAAGGTAGAAGAAGCAAAAACCAAAACATCCCAACGGGTTGATACCAGAAGCTCAGAAGGTATTGACAAAGGGTTAGATAAAGTTGAAGACGGAATCAAAAAAGTATTTAAAAAGAAGGATAAAAAAAGTAGTACTGATACAAATGAACAAGCTCCCGCAATGCATGGTGCAGATACAAGCATAACCGGCACAACTGTAAACAATCCCCCCGGTTACTCAACAAACAAAAAATTCGACTTTGAATCCGGTAACCAGCAATTGTATTTTGACAATTTTGATCGGGTCGCAATGGGTGATTTTCCTGCTGAATTTAACAGCAACGCCAGTGGTGAAGTAAAAACAGTAAATGGAAAAGAAGGCAAATGGCTAGCACTTACAAAAAACGGTGCGTTTATCCCTGAAAATATCAAAGCACTGCCCGAGAATTTCACACTCGAATTTGAAGCTGGTATTTTAGGCGACCCTTCCAATAACTACAGTGGCTTTGGATTAAACTTTACCACCAATCCAGATGAATTAATGAAAGACATGTTCTTCGGAAAGGGAACATCCATCCTGTTTCTCCACCCAGGTGCTTCGCAAGCTTCCATCAGCATCATACCATCGGCTGGAAATGAAATCAATAATGAATTGCCGATGAAAGAATGGACATCGGATGGAAAAAATTTCGCTAAGATTTCAATTTGGCGACAAAAAGGACGATTACGGGTATATGTAAATGAGGATAAAATTCTGGATGCACCCCGCTTTTTTTCTGAAAACATCCCTTATCAGCTTTCATTCTTCAGAAGTTTTTTCAACGACTGTGAACTGTTACTCACCAATATCCGATTTGCCATTGCCGGTGCTGATTCAAGAAGCAAATTAATTACCGAAGGAAGGTTTGTAACTACAGGAATTCAATTTGATGTAAACAGCGACAATATTAAACCCGAAAGTGGAACGGTGTTGAAAGAAATCGCAGGGGTGCTCACGGAGAACCCACAAGTGCGCATAAAAATTATTGGCCACACAGATAATGATGGTGCGGAAGCTGCGAATCTCTTGCTGTCACAAAAAAGATCACAGGCCGTTAAGAATGCGTTGGCTTCTTTCTATGGAATTGATCCTTCCCGCATTGAAACAGATGGCAAAGGTGAAACACAACCCTTGAATCAAAACATGACTCCCGCCGAAAAAGCCCAAAACAGACGTGTTGAATTTATTAAACTATAACCCTGAAAAAAACAACAACAATCAATGAAAACAATTACAACAACAATCATCAGCATCATAACATTGATACAGTGTTTTGCACAATCGTATTCTAACGGCACATACAACAGCAATTATGGAACCGTAAAATTTGTTACTGAAACAGGAACAGAATATCCCAATGGTGGTATTATTTATGGAGATTATAAAGACAATGGCACTATTACCGGAACGTTTCAAAATAACGCAAAAGAAATCGAAGGCAGTTTTCACAATGGTGCAGCAGAAGGGAAATTTGTTTTTTTCCCAAAGGGAGGATCTGACTTTTTTAAACAAATAACCGGCTTCTATGGCAATTGGGGTTATCAAACGAATAACAAATACTCAACGAATACAGATCATAAATGGGATGGAACAAAAACCAGTAATACCACACCTGCTGACTTTAAAATAAATGTTTGGAGTGGAAAGTGGAATACTTCACAAGGCTTCCTGATTCTGCAACAGGTCGGAAACAAAGTAACTGGCAAGTATCATACAGTTGGAGATATTACTGCTACCTACAATCCATCTACAAAAAAATTAATTGGCACATTTACCAACAATGGCAAACAGGGTTACCTGGAGTATACATTTGAAGGCAACAGTTTTAAAGGAAAATGGGGCTGGACAACCGGACTTACCGGTGGTGAGTGGACAGGAACAAAATTTTTGAAAACAAATAAGGCCGTTGGAACACCTCCTTCTTCAACAAACTCTGCTACAGCATCTTCAACTGGTACAAACAGCTCTGGTCAAGTGCAAAATGAGAGTAAAGAAAAATTCAGAATTAATATCGTGCAAATCAGTGTTTCTGCAAAGGACCTACCAGTAGCAGCAGCTAGTCAGTTTTGGTGGTTTTATGGATTTTCAGGATTACGTGTTTACAAAGTAACCAGTTCAGGCAGAACAGAAATCAGAAGTTTTGGTAATAAAAATCAAAACTACTTTGATAAAACAGAAGACAATCCGCTTGACAATAACAGTAAAACCCCTTTTATTTTTTCAAACACCCCAGATTATTACAGAGAATTTGAAATTACGAATGCCGATTTGAAAAATCCTGATGTGGTTCTTGAAGTTGAGTTCTGGCATCACATAAAGGTAAAAGTTGCCGGCCCAAACAAAGATTATGGTAAAGTAAGAAAGACATTGAACTTTAAGGAAATGATAAAGAACGGTTCTATTGAGATTTGTGAAAATTGCAGCAATAGTTCCAGGGTTACTTTTAAAATTTCAAAACTCTAACCATACACTATTTTACAACTTAATAGGCCTTTGCTTATTTTTCATATCCTGCAAAACAAAAACATCTCAAAGTATTTTATAAAGGATTGGAATTTGAGATCACTGCAGAAGTATCAAGCGATGAAGCAGTGAACAAGCAAACGTCGATCGACGCAGCACAACTCATTATTCAACAAGAGTTATAGACCCTATGAAAAACACCTTTACTTCATCAATAAGCCAACGGCATGAAATAAAAAAGTAATTAATACAGTCCTTTAAGTTAATCGCAACTTTACAGCATAAGCTATATTGGTGTTCCAGTTACTGATTAAACAAAAACGAATAATATTGCTGGAAATTAGCGCAGATGATCGTTAAACGCTGGCTGTTATTTTATATTTTCCTGTTCCTGCATATTCAACTTTCTGCGCAGGAAGATGTGAAGGTTCGTGACTCTCTTTTTACAAAAGTGGATGTAATGCCCTCTTTCATAGGAGGCCGTGTGGAATGGGTAAAATTTTTACAGAATAATCTTCGGCCAAACGTACCAATCATTCATGGAGCCCCTTCGGGACATTTTACAGTTATGGTACAGTTTATTGTAGACAAAAACGGAAGCATTACTGATCTGAAATCACTTACCAATCTTGGTTATGGAATGGAAGAAGAAGTAAAGCGTATTATTCTGAAAGCCGGCAAATGGGAGCCTGCCCGGCAAGACGGCAGACTGGTAAAAGCCTATCTGCGGCAACCGGTCATATTTGTAGTAGAACCAAACAGTGTTAACCCAAGAACAAAAGGAAGGGAATACACATTCTATACTGAGATCGACAATGAACTTGATTTCGATATTTACCTTGCAAAAAAAGACGACATCGTTTGCAAACTGGAAAAAGGAACGATCAAAAAAAAGAAAAAAGGTAGTTATATCGTAAACGTAAATGAACCAGGACGAACCTTGCTTCAGGTATTTTCCGAACAAGGAAAGTTGATCGATGAATTGAGTTTTGAAGTACTGCCTTTCAAAGAAGGCCCGGCAGCGCTAAAACAAAAGCCCGATCATACAAGCAACAATTAAACACCCCGTTTTAACAACAAGGATTTGCTGGCTCCAAACTCTTGACTAACTTTGCCCTTCAAATTATTGAAAATGAAAAAACTCTCTTTTGTATTGATAGCTGCTTTCATGAGCGCAGCTGCCCTTGCCCAAAACAGCCCGAAGCCTGCAGAAAAAGGCGTAACCTACGGTGCTGGTACACAAAATAAAGATGTTGTTACGATTGGCAACATGGAAGAGCAGGTGCAAAGCGCCGGCAAATTCAGCGGAAAGATCACTGGTAAAGTAACCGAAGTATGCCAGGAAAAAGGCTGCTGGATGAAAGTAGATAAAGGAAACGGCGAAACCATTATGGTGAAATTCAAAGACTATGCTTTCTTTATGCCAAAGAACCTTGCCGGCCAAACCGTGGTACTTGAAGGTGATGCAACAGTAAAAGAAGTAAGTGTAAAACAACAAAAGCATTATGCTGAAGATGCAGGAAAAAGCAAAGAAGAAATTAACAAGATCAAAGAAGTAAAGAAAGAAGTGCAGTTTGTTGCGAAAGGTGTGTTGGTGCTATAATTCGCTTCAACATAAGTATAAAAACAAGAAAGCTGGCTCCAATTGGAGCCAGCTTTCTTGTTTTTATTACTCTCAAAAATTATTGCTTTGCTTTATTCAATTCAAGTAAAACTGTAACATCCACATCTTTTCCTACAACCAGTCCACCAGCTTCTGTTGCACGGTCCCATTTCAAATTATAATCAAAACGGTTAATGGTGGTGGTTGCTTTAAAACCTGCTTTATCGCCCCGTGTACTGGCAGCGATACCGCCAAACTTCACCGCAAATTTTACAGGCTTTGTTACATCACGTATTGTAAGGTTACCAACCAGCTCATACTTGCTGTCGCCGAGAGGCTTAAATGATGTGCCAACAAATGTTGCTGTTGGAAATTTTTCTGCATTGAAGAAATCATCGCTCTTCAAATGCTTGTCACGGTTTTCGTTATCGGTGTTGATCGAATTCATATCAACGGTGAAGTTGATCTTCGCATCGCTCCAGTCGGCTTTTGTATGCTCAACGGTACCATCGAAAATTTTAAACGAACCTTCTGTTTCGGCCACCACCATATGAGTAACTGCAAACTTTACATTTGAGTGTGATTTGTCCAATGTCCACTTTGTGGGTGTTTGCACGTTAACTGAAGAGGTTTGATTGTTGTTTGTGTTTTCTTTTGGAAGAAAAGCCGCCATTACTACCAACGAACCAATGGCAACTGCTGATAAAAAGAAATGTTTCATACTGTGTTTGTGTTTAGGAATTTTTAGTGTTCTAACATCAAAAATAAAGATTTCATTTCATGTGTCCCTGTTAAAACAAGATTAAACAAAATGCCTAACCCGCTTTCATCAGAGCAAAACAATGATAATCAACTTAGTCGCTAAAACCGTTCCATTCCTGTGCCGTTTATCAAAAACATTTGGAGAGGCGGTATTGTTTTCTCAATTTCAGTTTTCCTAAAAACAAGCTTGTATGAGAATAATCGCTCTGGCCGTTTCGGCCTTGTTGTGTCTTTCTGCCACAGCACAAATTAAAAATGAACATTTTAAGAACCTGAAACCCCGCAACATCGGCCCAGCTGGTATGAGTGGACGGGTAACCGCAATTGACGCACTGTACAGTAACCCCGATGTTATTTTTGTGGGAGCTGCCAGCGGTGGTGTTTGGAAAACAGCCAACGGTGGTGCCACCTGGTCTCCTTTGTTTGATGAGCAACCGCTGCTGAATATCGGTTCACTCAAAATTCAGCAAAGCAACCCCGATGTAATTTGGGTGGGCACCGGCGAAGGAAACCCACGCAACTCCCTCAACCTGGGTGAAGGGATTTACAAAACACTCGATGGCGGGAAAACATGGAAACGCATGGGCCTTGAAAAAACAAGGAATATCCACCGTGTCCTCATAGATCCTACCAATCCTGATGTGGTGTATGCCGGTGCAATCGGCAACCCTTATGGTATTCACAGCGAACGTGGTGTATTTAAAACAACCAACGGTGGTGCTACCTGGGAACGGGTGTTGTATACAAATGATACAAGTGGTTGCGCAGAATTGGTAATGGATCCATCCAACCCTAATAAACTCATTGCCAACATGTGGCAACACCAACGTAAGCAATACAACTTTAACAGTGGCGGTCCTGGCAGTGGTTTATACATTACGGTTGATGGTGGCAAAAACTGGAAAAAGTTAGGAAAAGAAAATGGCTTACCTGATGGACCGATTGGCCGTATCGGTATTGCCTTTGCTGCAAGCCAGCCTTCACGAGTATATGCAAAAGTAGAAGCAACCAAAAATGGTTTGTATAAAAGTGATGATGGTGGTTTTACCTGGAGTTTGGTGAACAGCGATCCTGCACAGATCACTGATCGTCCGTTCTACTACCAGGAAATTTATGTAGATCCAAAAAATGAAAATCGTATTTATGATATTCATTCAACTGTAACATACAGTGAAGATGGTGGAAAGAGTTTCAGCACATTGATCCCTTACAACGGTATTCATCCTGATCATCATGCATGGTGGATCCATCCAACCAATTCTAACATCATTATTGAAGGAAACGATGGCGGTATCGGCATCAGTAAAGATCGTGGTGCAAGCTGGCGCTTTGATGAGCAGTTGCCTTTCGGTCAGTTCTATCATATTAATGTAGATAATGAAATTCCTTACAACGTAATGGGTGGTTTGCAGGATAATGGCAGCTGGCGTGGCCCTGCTTATACTTGGGTGAACGGCGGTATCCGCAACTACTATTGGGAAAGTTTGTGGGGAGGTGATGGTTTTGATGTAGTGCCCGATCCGGAAGACAGCAAGTGGGTCTATGCTATGAGCCAAGGAGGAAATGTTGGTCGCTATAATTTCACAACCGGTCAGCGTGAAACGATTAAGCCACCTGCTCCCGATGCAAAGATCAAAATGCGTTTTAACTGGAACAGTGGTATTGCATTGGATCCATTCGACAGCAAGACCGTTTATTTCGGTTCACAATTCTTACATAAGAGCACCGATAAAGGAACGACATGGCAGATCATTTCACCCGATCTTACCACCAACAACCCGGAAGAACAAAAAGAAGAAACCGGTGGTTTAACGTTGGATATTACCGGTGCTGAAAATTTCAACACCATCATGGCCATTGCGCCATCTGCCAAAAACAAAGAAGTGATTTGGGTAGGTACTGATGATGGCAATGTGCAGTTAACAAAAGATGGCGGTAAAACATGGACCAACTTCCGTGGAAAAATTCCGGGAATGAATGCAGGTGCATGGATCACACAAGTACATGCAAGCCGTTACAACGAAGCAGAAGCATTTGTTGTAAGCAACGATTACCGTCGTGGCGATTTCAGCATTACTATTTTCCGCACCAAAGATTTTGGAAAAACATGGGAAAACATTTTGGCGAATAAAGGATTGAAAGGTTATGCACTTTGTATGATCCAGGATCCCGTACAACCCAATCTGATTTTTGTGGGCACCGAACATGGTTTGTGGGTGAGCTACGATAATGCAAAAACATTTGCACAATGGACCAATGGTTATCCTTCTGTATCAACCTACGACTTAGCAATTCAGGAACGTGAAGCTGATCTGGTAATTGCAACCTTCGGTCGTGCGTTGTGGGTGTTAGATGATATTCGTCCGTTACGTGCTATGGCGGCTGCTAACGGCGCCGTACCAACGAAAAAAATCACAGCGATTGAACCTCCTGTTGCTTACCAGGCACAATACCGCAATGCTCCCGGTTACGAATGGAGTACCTGGGGTTTGTATGAAGGTGAAAACAGAAGAAGAGGCGCAGCCATTTCCTTCTTTGTAAAACCGGAAGCAACTCCATCTGCAAAAGCAGATACTGCCATTGTAAAAATTTATGATGCACAGAACAATCATCTCCGTACGTTACGTGCAGCAGCTGGCGAAGGATTGAACCGTTTTTACTGGGGCTTCGAAACAAAAGGTACACGTCAACCCGGTCAACCAAAACCAAGACCCAATGCACCTGAGCAAGGTGGTGGCTGGCCAGTGTTCCCCGGCACTTACAAAGCAGTGATCACATTAGGAAAAGACAGTGATTCAACCATGGTAACAGTGAAAGATGATCCACGCATTGAAGTAAAGAAAGACGTGTATGAAGCCAAGAAAAAAATGATGGATCGTTTACAGTTAAGTGCTGATAAGTTAACCGTGGCTTTGGATAAAATAGCAGATGCAGAAGAAACGATGACGAAGATCGAAGCATCGCTGCGTGGCGTGGAAGGCAAACAAGCTGACAGTTTACGTAAAGCAGGTGTTGCCATGCGTGCTGAAATAAAAAAGATCCGTGAAACCATTTCAGGTCGAAGTGCTGAAAACAGACAAGGCATTACACGTTTCGCCGACAGAACAACAAACACTGCATTGCAAGGAGCCCGTTCAGAAATCATGGGAAAAATTGCTGCACCTACTGCACAAACAGAGCGTTTGGTTGTAGAAGCTGAAACAGCGGTGAACAACAGTGTAAATGCGATCAACGAATTCATCAGTGGCAAATGGGCTGGCTACCGCAAACTGGCGGAAGCTACTCCGATCAAGTTTTTTAAAGATTGAGATGGGAGGCGGTCAGTGGTGAATGGTGAATGGTGAATAGTGACCTCGTTTCATCGTACCTGCATTGATATTGAACATATGATTTCTTTATAAAGAATAGGGCCGCTTTAGCGGCCCTATTCTTTATTTTATGCAATAGCAGTTTTTCGTTTTAAAATGAGTGCAGTTACAAGAGACACCAGTAACCCCACCGGTAAAATTTCAAAATAGGTAAAGAGCACAAAGAACAACGGGTTCTTATACATTTCCTTTTGTGTATTCATCTGTTCGGTCAGTTCCTGTATTTTGGCGGGAGAGGAAGTTGCTTTTGCATTCTCGATCATCTGCGCACAATAGCGATCCATAAAATCGGGCATATAAAAATTGTAGAGCAATGCCCACATGATCACATACATCGTAGAGCCGATCAATGCAATCAGCAAGCCTATTTTAAAGGCTTTGCCAAAACTGATAACGCCAGCATTCTGCTTATCCCGGTAATTTTTTACCGCCACGAAAATTAAGGAGAAGGCAACAAGCATACTCAGGTATCCAATGATCATGGATCCGCCTCCATGACCAGCATCGGGATTGTTATACATCGTAACCATACTGATGGCCATAAGCGTGGAAACAACCAATCCAGAAATCAAACCAAATACAAGTACATTCTTTTTCATTTTGTAAATTTTTGTGCAGTAAAGATGAAAATTCCGCTGTTGAAAGTCCTCATACTAAAGTATGAAACTGATTGAATAGCTTGGAAATTATACGAAAGGATGAGGGTCAGGCAATCAATTTCAACTGTCTTGCTTTTTCAACGGCCTGTGTTCTTCGTTTTACATCCAGCTTTTCAAACAATTTCGAAGAATGTGTTTTCACGGTTGGAAGCGACAGAAATAAACGCTCAGCAATTTCCTGGTTGCTCAACCCTTCGGCCATCAGTTGCAATACTTCCATTTCTCTGCTGCTTAAGCCAAGCTTTTGCTTTTCTTTCTCCATTGCTTCCAACTCTGCGGGTGAGAGTTCATGGAGATACACATGCTTTTCCACCACCACCGTTTGTATTTCGGTTTTTGGTTTGATGAGTTTTAACGCCAGCCAGATACCAAGACCGGTAAACACAACAGCAATACTGAGAATATAAAGTTCGTAGGAATGATTGATGAGCACAAGCTTGTACTGCAGCAACTGCAATACGATCAAAATGCCAACCATCAACGCAGCATAAAGAAATATCTGTTTGTATTTGTGCAGAAAACGACGCATCGTCTATACGAATGTACGGCTGTTGATGATATGTAAGTAGTGGTCCTGTTGATGCTTTAATTACTACCTTTAAATTTACCTGGATAAACCGAAGTTATAAAGAGATGAAAGAAAATTTATCAGAGGCCTCCATAGAACCATTACTGAATTATTTTGAAAAGCTGATACCTCTCAATAAAGAAGAGCGGGAATTGGCAAGCGAAAAATTCAGGTCACGATTGTACCGCAAGAGACAGTATGTGTTACAGGAGGGCGATGTATGCAACCAGATGAACTTTGTGGTAAGGGGCTGTTTGCGTATGTATAAGATCGATGATACCGGAGGCACACATATACTTCAGTTTGCAGCAGAAAATAACTGGATCACCGATCTTGGAAGTTTTCACAGCGAAGAACCATCAACACTAACGATCGATGCAATAGAAGATACGGTTGTATTACAGATCAATCAGAAAGATCTTATTTCATTATACCTCTCAGCAGCAAAATTCGATCGCATCTTTCGAGTGTTGATCGAAAACAGTTATGTAAGTCTGCAGAAAAGATTACTGCAAAACATCAGCAGCAGTGCCGAAGATCGCTATCAATCTTTTTTAGAGACCTATCCACATCTTGTCAATCGTTTACCCCAAACACAAATAGCTTCTTTCTTAGGTATCACTCCCGAGTTCCTCAGTCGCTTGCGTAATAAACTCAGCAAGCCAAAGTCTTGATCTAGATCAAGTGTATTTCTTAACCTGGTTCATTGGTGAGCTTTGCCGATTATTCCAATTTTGTATTTATAAATCATTCATTAAAAAACAGGTTATGAATACAACAACAAAAGTGGCTGTGATCGGGTTAGGAAACATCGGTACAGCAGTAGCAAGTAATTTAGTAAAAGGAAACCGTGCAGTCATTGTTGCCGACAGAACAATTACAAAAGCAAACGCATTGGCGCAACAACTGGGAGGTTTAGCTAAACCAATGAGCATTTCAGAGGCAATTAAAGAAGCCGACATCGTGGTGTTAGCCATCTGGTTCAACGCTACCAAAGAAGTGTTGCAGCAATACGCAACAGAACTGGAAGGAAAGATCATTGTTGATCCTTCAAACCCAATTGCACCGGACGAGAATGGCGGATTTAAAAAGATCATTGCTGAAAATGAATCAGCAGGCGAGATCATTGCTGCGTTGCTTCCAAAAAATGCAAAGCTGGTAAAAGCGTTGGGCACATTGGGTGTTGCTTCATTAACGAATGCAGCTTTTCAACAACCGGCGAATGTGTTGTTTTATTCAACAGATGATAGCAGCATTAATGCAGATGTTGAGCAGTTAATTCATGACAATGGTTTTGAGCCTGTACGTGTAGGTGGTATTGATCACTCGATCCGTATTGAAGTATTTGGTGATCTGCATGAGTTTGGCGCATTGGGTAAACCTGTTACCATTTCTGAAGCAAAAGAAAAAATATAAACAATGAGAAATTCTTTGGTGGTATAGATAAGCATCATTCCCTTTATTCACTAACTTAATAACATGGATCGATTTTTATTCTCTGTTGCCATCCTGCTTTCAATCAGCTCAAAAGCACAAACGATCAAACCCGATGGTAGCAGGCTTGAAGCGGTGAATGTTTTTATGTCGATGGAAAAATTGATGGGCAATAAAGTAATAAAGGTTGTCAAAGATTTAAATGTAAAGGCAGTTGATGAACCTACTTTTGTAAAGATCAACAACATTGATTTCTGTAATGGCACTATCGAGGTTAAAGTGTTGAGCAGGTTGTTGAAAAATGCATCAGAATTCTCAAGAGGATTTATTGGTGTTGCTTTTCGCATCAATGATAACAATACAAAATTTGAGTGTATTTACTTGCGGCCTACCAATGGCAGAGCAAATGATCAGGTGCGACGAAATCATTCCATTCAGTATTTTTCTTATCCTGATTATAAGTTTGATCGTCTTCGTAAAGAAGCGCCTGAGCGTTATGAATCCTATGCCGATATGGTGTTGGATAAATGGATCACCATGCGGATTGAAGTAAACGGAGCACAGGCAAAACTTTTTCTTGGCAACGATCAACAACCATCATTGATCGTAAATGATCTGAAACACGGTGCAAATGCATCTGGCGCAATTGCATTATGGGTTGATGTTGGAACGGAAGGGTATTTTAAGGATCTGAAGGTTATAAAAAAGTAAACTGTTTGATAAAGTTGAAACTTAGAATTAGTACATTTTGATATAGTCAAGTATCCGGCTAACCTGATCTCTTGTTAGATTAGAGAATTCAGAACAGGTAAAATCGAATTTTTTTCTTAACGCAATATTTGCTGTATCGATGCTAATTGATTTACGGTTTGTAAGAAACCTGTAGACCCAATCATTATCTCTAAATTGTACTCGTTCAATTAAAGCAGGTCCGGTAAGTGTTTTATTTACTGCATGGCAGCTTGCGCAATTTGTTTGATATAACGTTTTACCCGAGCCGCCAGGTTGCTGCTTAAAATCAGCACTATTCAATATTCGATTTTTAGACGTATCGCTTTCTTTAAAAACAACCGAATTAAATATTTTGAGTATTCTATCTGTTTCTTTAATACCATAACCTCCGATACTGAATTTATCTTTTCTGTTTACACGGATGTACATGCCGATATATCCATCGCCCGGATTAATTGGTACTACAATGTTAGCGGGCAACCCATTAATTGTATCAACTCCAGACTTATGTTTTAACGGATCTTCATCACCAACGTCTGCACTGTACCAGCCATAATCGAACCAAAGACTATCTGTTCCATTTGTTAACCCTCCAACATAACTATCAATTCCTTGCTCTCTAAACTCTTCCCAACCAGACGGCATTTTTAATTGAAACACTCCAAAGTCGAGTGTTTGCCACTCTGTGGTTCTGTTTGAATTACAGGAAATTGAAAAAATACACATGAGAAATACTAAACGAAATTTCATTCGCTGTCGGTTTTTATTTCCAACCATCTTTCCTTACCCCAATCCCCTCCATCACCTGTGGCTTATTCTTTCCATCAAACGCAATCACCATTGTTGCTTCAGCAGGCAGTATATGATTGTGCTCAATAAATTCAGCCCAGTTAAAATTGATGGGCAACATCGCAAATCGAAGTTTGTGATGATTGAGTTTGTTCTCTTCAATCAGTTGCTGTTTTGTAACAGCATCTGCTTCAGGTAATAAAACCAGCACCGGTTTTATTTTATGCTGCAAATAATAATCGATGCTGATGAGCTGTTGCAACACGGCATCTTCAGGGTACACTTCTTTAGCATAAGCAAACAACATCGTGTACACATCTTTCAGATCATGCTTGTGAAGATCGCAATGTTCTGAAAAGTAATTGCCCAAACCTTGTAAGAAATCAAACACGCTGTAATAAGCCGTTACATATTTCAACGTGTTGACGGCACGTGGTTTGTTCCAATACATTTCCAATGCCTCTTCTGCCATGGTTACCTGCTCCAGTTCATACTTACTCATGTATTTGCTTTCAATGATCTGGTACGGAGCAATTGAATCATAGATATAACCATGTGCCGCAGCTGTTTTGCGCACCGGTGTTCCTTTTAAGAATTTGAGGAAGCCTAATTGTAATTCAGGTGCAAAGAGTTTGAACACTTCTTCAAAACTGTATTTAATGTCTTCAAAATAATCGAGTGGTAAACCAACGATGAGATCAAGATGCAGATCAACTACATCCTGCACCTGTTTAATGATGCCTTTTGTTTTTTCGAAATTCTGTTTGCGGCTTACTTCAAGATTTGCTTTTTGGTTGACCGTTTGAATACCAATTTCAAAACGGAACAAACCTTTCGGCACTTTCTCATTGATGAACTTAATAATATCAGCATGCAGAATATCGGCCGTGATCTCAAACTGGAATACATTGCCCGGCTTGTGGTTATCGAGAATGAATTGAAAGACCTCCAATGTAAAATCACGCTTCATGTTAAACGTACGATCAAGAAACTTGATCACACGGCCATGCGTCATTAAGTACAAAAGGTTGCTTTTAATATCAGCCATTGGCAGGTAACGCACATTATTATCAAGGCTTGCCAAACAAAATCCACATTTGTACGGACAACCACGACTGGTTTCGATGTAACACACTTTATTGTACAAGTCATCAGCCGGATCGTTGATGTAGGGATTCACCCCAATGAAATTGCTTACATCATACGTTACTGACTTTTCTTCGTAACGAACTTCGCCATCAACTTTATAAACAAGATTGGGAACGGCTTCTACATTCGGGTAGTGTGTTAAAAATTCATGAAAGGGAATTTCTCCTTCGCCACAAATGATATAATCGATGCAATCATGCGCAATGATCTCTTCCCATTCGTAGCTCACTTCCGGTCCACCCAATAAAATTTTACAGTTGGGGTTGATTGCTTTGATGCGCTCGGCCACTTTCAGTGTTTGTGTAATGTTCCAGATATAACAACTGAAAGCCACCACTTCATACTCTGCGCATTCCTTTGCCATCTCCTCTACATCCATGCGAATGGTAAACTCCTTCCATGACAAACTTTCGTGGTGCTTATTCAACTCATACAATATCCGGATCGCCAGATTAAGGTGAATATACTTTGCATTAAGAGTGGTGAGTAACAAACGCATGGGGCAAAAATAGTTCATCTTAGGCAAGGGCGACTCGCCCAAAAAGCCTCTCATTTTTACTGAATAGTTTTGATTCCCGGAATTAATATCTATTTTGTTGAACCAAAACAACCAATACATGAACAACCGATCCTTGCCAGGGTGCTTTATTACCTTGCTGCTTACTTTGTCTTTATCTGCACAACAACCCTTTTCCCAAAACGATCACTGGAATTTTGGCATCAACACCGGTGCTTCCTTCGGCATTAACAGCAACGAATCAACGCTGTTCCGTGGAAACGGACTTTTCACAAGACTCAGCAGTGACTATTTTTTTGGCCCATTAGGTATTGGCATGAACGGAGGCTTTATCAACAGCAAACTAAATTCTTCCGGTATCAATCAATTCATGATCGATCGAAAGTTCCCGTTAACAAGTACGGTTACATCATCCGCTTCTCAGAATGCATTTTTAATGCTGGGCCCTTCATTAAAGCTGGGACAGCGGGCACAATTGCTGGCCTCTGTAAAAGCCGGTTTGTTGTTTAATCAAAGCGGTGGCTTAACCATCGGTCAGCAGGGAGCGGTTCGTCCGTTGTATCGTTTCGATGCAGGAACCAAATCATTGTTTCCCGGTTTTAATGGATCCGTTTCATTTTCGTATCCTGTTAGTACCGGCTCATTATTTTTAGTATCAACCGATTTTTTACAATCTTCTTCTTCTATTCAATTATTTGATCCGCAGCAGGGCATTGATATTCCTGTTGAACAAAAACGTAACTGGCAAACGATCAATGTTGGCATATCATTCATTAAAACGTTTGAAACAAAATCGACCCGGGATGCGGCCAGCGGGTTGCCTACCGGCAGAAGAAGCAGAGATGCAGGTAGCGGTATGGCAACTGGTAAAAGAAATCGGGATGCGGCCAGCGGGTTGCCAACCGGCAGAAGAAACAGAGATGCAGGTAGCGGCATGGCATCTGGCAAACGAAGCAGGGATGCAGCCAGTGGATTACCGACCGGGCGAAGACAATATTCACCTGCAAATTTCAATAACCCGGATGGAGATGATGACGAGGTGAGTATAATTGATCCGGAAAATAAACGGGTGTTAAAAACAAAAACCAAATCGAATCAATCGAACGATCGATCAACAACTGAAAGCTGCGGACCTGTTACAACAAAAACCACCCATCCAGACGGAACTATTGAGGAGCAAACGTTTTCCTGTCCGGAAGATGCCGCTAACTACAAAACAAAGATTGATGGCGGAGGAATGCCTAACCGTATTTCCATGAATGTAACAGTACCTAAACAAACACAAGGCGCCACATTTGGCGAAAAAGTGAACCAGGGTTTACAGGCAGCAGGCTCACATGTAATCTCCGGAAAAATCATTCATAAATCAGCAAGCGGAAATACAGGTATTATCAGCAACCGGACTCATGTTACCGGCGGAGCTGCTGCTGCCAGCTATGCTTCAACAGGTATGGCAGTTAATACTGGTGTAAGCATGAACCTCTATACAAGAGAAGCAGGTAGTGGTATGGCATCGGGCAAACGAATCAGGGAAACGGGTAGCGGCATGGCAACAGGTCGCAGACAATATCTGCCATTTTATTCAGAGGGAGGCGGGTACAGTTGTTCAACCTGTGCTGCATCTTTTGCCGGCAATCCGATTGGCGGATTAACGATCAAAGGGGGGCGTAATCCCCGCCCAGATAGTGCCAAACAACGTAGCAATAACGGGGAATCAACCGGTAACATTGAAGCTGCTTTGTTGGAAGGCATTAATGTTCACCTGCTGAATACAACTACAGGTGCAGTTATTGCAAGTACCACTACCGATGCTGATGGTGCGTTTTGGTTTGCAAACGTACCAACCGGCACCTATGCTGTAGAAATTGATGGTATCGTATCAACCCGAAAAGGATATCAATATTATATGGCCCAATCAGACATGAAAACGATTGATGTGGCCGGTGAAATACTCTTGGGTTATGATGCATTTGAGTTGGTATTCGATGCACCTGGTGAAGGAACCGGTGTACTGAAAGCAAATCACAACACGGCAAGAAGTAACAAAAACACGATCAAAGGTGAAGGAGGAAATGGCACTGATTCGTTACAACAGAAAGCAAACATTGTTACATCCCGTTCCAACACCAAAGGAATTATTGTTGTTGGAAGTGATACAGATGGTGATGGAATAGGTGATCGTTTTACAGCCACAGCCCGTTTGAGTGATGGTAGAACGGTTCCCATCAACGACATGACTGTACGCAAAAAATCAGGCGTAACTGAAATCATTATACCGTTTCATTCATCATCAACACAAAAGGCAAGCATCAATACCACTCGTTCTAATATTAAACAAGCAACTGTTACAGTTGGTGACGGAACTTATGGCAATGCTGTAACAGGTTTTAGCGTAACAGGTACCTTCAGCGATGGCAATACCCGTAATGCAACACAGTTAGCCGAAACCGTTAGTTCGCCGGGTGTATTTCAAATAAATATTGAATTGGGAGATAGTGATGGAGATGCACATCCGGATTTTATCTGGAGCCCACGGAGTAATCTTGCTGTTACTTCGCAATCTGAATCAACGAACCGCAGCAGTCTTTCATCTGATGCATTTGAAGGATCGACTGCTTTTGTAAAAACCTTACCGCTTTATTTTAATACAACCAATGCAACGAATCAACCGATTCTGTTGGCGGGTAATCACGGAAGCACCAACCCGCCCGGACCGGCTGCAAGACCCGGTACACCCATTGGTGGCATTATTGTGAAAGGCGGAAAAAACCCCGGCGGACAAATGCGCCAACTCCAAACCAATAATTATGGTGAGTTTGAATATACTGGTTTAGATGCAGGGAATTACAGCATTACTGCCGAGTATGAAATTCACATCAACGATCAAACGATTATTGAAGTAGGTGACAGCATTACTACCCGTGCACAGGATCACAATTCCACACGTTCCAATAAAACAGCCAATTCAGTTGCTCCAAACCCGGTTGGAGGCGATTCATCAAAAACAAAAGCACAAGATCATAATTCAACGAGATCAAATAAAACAGCCAGCTCTGTTGCACCAGATCCGGGAGAAGGCTCTTCAACTTCTACCAAAGTACAAGTGAACAGTTTATTACAAACTGTACTTGAAACGGAAGAGCTGTTGAACAACGACAATGCCTCAAACAGAACAGGCGTCAACACAAGCCGTAGCAATATCAAAAATCTGCAGAATGCGTTGTTCGATTTGCAGCGGGCACTCAACAGTAATAATCGTGCAAACATTCAATCAACCGCTGCTACAGTTGAACGACAAATGCTGGTGCTGCAATCATCATTACAGAATCTTGGCAGCCGCTATACATCCATTTCCAACGTATTAAAAACAAAGCATGATACGGCGAAGAATAGTATTAATAACATACGATAAATTTTTTCTGACCTTCAATGTGAAATTTATAAAAGCTAAATTTATAAGAATCACATCTTTGCTTAAAGCAAAACGTATGCAAGAGCAATATAAGAATGATGTAAATTGATTAATCAAGTCGTTTAAAAACCTCACTGCAACAAAATAGTTTGATGCAGTGAGGCGAATTTTGATATTACGGATTAGGCTGAAAAGGAAGTGAAGATTTATGAACGATGATTCTGAGTTTACCATCTTTTCCTTTTTTGAATACCCAGGTTTTATCTACCATTACCTCTCTACCATCTTTACCCGTTACCCAAACATTTCCCGTTGTAATAGCAACTGAACCATAAATTTGTATTCCTTCATTTTTTTCACCGGCATTATCATATCGTGCCTTTACCCAGGGAGTCAATGCAAAACCTTTATCGTTAGGATAGTCCGGATCGCCTCCAATAAAATAGGCTAATGCCCCTTTCTTGTCATTTCGAAATGTTTGATCGCCAAATGCCAGCGTGGGCTTAAAGAATACCTTACCACTATCATAATTATATGCCTCAGAAAGCACTTGCTCTGCAAACGCCTTATAATCGCCTCCTTCTTCTTTTCGTTTTCCGATTTCCACTAAAGCATCGCACCAAGCCTGTTGAGCCGCATTTACTTCTTCATACGTAATAACAGTTTGAGCTCCTTCTTCAACATATACTAAGCCTAAGTCATCAATTACTTTGTTTACTTCATCATTTGTCTGCGATATAACCTTGTCTGTTTGTTCTTTTGCCTGTTGAACCTGTTCGCAAGAGAAAAAAATACCGACAGTAAAAAGTAGCCCAAAAACCATTTTTTTTATTTTCATTTCATTTTTATTGTATGCTTCCTGATACTTTAAAGAATTATATCAGCAAGCGTTGGTGAAGAAATCGGTAGTAAAGAGAACGAAACGTCGTTACAGCTAAATTGTAAGAAACAAACGATGCCCTTGACTTATATTAATTCGCATCTTTAACCGAAATAGAAACTACCGAGCGTATCTCTAGTTTTTTACCGGAGTCACCTACCTCCCGAAACAATTGCTGCAACTGTTCCATACTGTTGGTTAAAGCTGCAATCCGGTTGATATGCATCGGATCATCTTTTCCAAATCGTTCATTGGCACTGAAATTTTTGATCTCATGAAAATTTGTTTTCCGTGAAAACAAATCGATCAACAGCTCACGTGCATCTTCAGGTGTAAACTGCCCGTGAATCAAATCTGCATGAAGTTCTTTTTGCATAATTGTTTTTTTAATGATTACTGATTGAGAATATTTTTTTCGGCTTTGCTTTTCTGCACCTGTACCTGGCCTCCTTCATACGAGAGAATACCAATGGTAAGCAGCAGAAATACAACTGCCAGCGCCATCAATAACAAACTCTGTGTTTGGTGCTCGGCAAAAATGGAACAGAGAAACAATGCCAGTCCGGTGAGTAAACTAAGAAGCGAGAGCAGGAGTTGTTTCATACTCGTATTTTTTTGTTTCAAGGTGAATAATTGCATTGATTTGCAACGGCTCATTTTGTTGCAACAATACATTACGGATTGCGGCAAGTTCATGCTGCAGATATTTTAACCGGCTTTCACGGTATTTTATGTCCTCTTCGCTGCTGTATTGTGCAATTTTACTTTCGTGGAATTTAATTTTTACCTCGACCATTTGAGTGAGGATGTCCAATGCTTCCTTTTCGGAAAATGTTCCTTTTATTAATTCAAGTTGCATGGTTGTATGGTTTTATTGTCCCTGGCCAAGTGAGAAAGCTGCGGTGCCATCAAAACTGTAGAGGTTTTCTGTTTTAATTGTGTCAATCTGTTTTGCTGCTGCTTTGCGCAATAGTTCGATGATGTCTTCTTTGTCCATCGGTTTTCCGTTGGCGGGTTTAAAACGGCAGCGCCAATGATCGGTACAAAAGGTTTCTTCAAATCCATTGGGCCACACTTTAATACCCCTGTTGGTGATCATGGAAAGCTGTACTTCTTCTGATTGTAACGGTTGAAGCAAGTTGGCCAATTCGTTGGCTGATGTGCCACCCCAGTGTACAAACAAATCCACCCCTTCTAATTTTTTAGCAGCGGGTTTTTTGCGCTGATATTTTGGCAGTTGCAAGGATGTATCGGAAGCATAACTCACGGCTTGCAGTTGTTGTGGTTTATTGCCGAGATTTGAAATCACTGCTTCAGCAAATGCACGAGTGCCTACTTTTTGTTTGCTGATGCCTTCTCTGTAAATATCATAGGTGTGAATGCCATCTTCTATTGTATGTAACCATGCGTTTTGAATTTTTGCCGCAACATCGGTTTGTCCGATATGACTCAGCATCATAATAGCTCCCTGTAATAAACCCGATGGGTTAGCTTTATCCAGTCCTGCTACTCTTGGAGCCGAACCATGGATAGCTTCAAACATCGAACATACTTCGCCAATATTCGCTGAACCTGCAAGACCAACCGATCCGGTAATTTGCGCAGCTACATCCGATAGCACATCACCATATAAATTCGGCATTACAATTACATCAAACATCTCCGGCGTATCGGCCATTTTTGCGGCGCCAATATCAATGATCCAGTGTTCATTTTCTATTTCCGGATATTCTTTGGCAATTTCATCAAACACTTTATGAAACAACCCATCGGTTTGTTTCATGATATTGTCTTTGGTAAAGCAGGTTACTTTTTTTCGTTTTTGCTGACGTGCAAATTCAAATGCATAACGAATGATTTTTTCACAACCCGGCCGGCTGATGAGTTTTAGGCATTGTACCACTTCATCTGTTTGCTGATGTTCTATACCTGCGTACAGATCCTCTTCGTTTTCACGGATGATGACGATGTCCATCACCGGATGTTTGGTTTTTACAAACGGGTGCAGACTGCGGCAGGGCCGAACATTTGAATACAATCCGAGAAATTTACGGGTAGTAACATTTAAACTTTTATACCCGCCACCCTGCGGCGTAGTGATGGGAGCTTTCAGAAAAATTTTATTACGGCGTATAACATCCCATGCTTCAGGAGCAATACCTGATGTGTTACCAGCGAGATATACTTTTTCGCCTACTTCTATCTCGTCAATTTCCAGTGCTGCACCGGCAGCTTGTAAAATGGTGAGGGTGGCATCCATTATTTCCGGGCCGATGCCGTCGCCTTTTGCTACTGTAATTCGTGTCATAGTATGAAGGTTGATTTTGATGGACACAAAATTGCGGCGCTTCATTCATAAATTTTTATTTATATTTACTATGGTATACATAAAAATAATTTATGCATTATACACTCAACCAGTTACAGATATTTTTAAAAGTGGTGCAAACAGGCAGTGTTACAAAAGCATCAGAAGAACTTCATTTAACACAACCTGCTGTGTCGATTCAGTTACGCAACTTTCAGAATCAGTTTGATATCCCATTAACTGAAGTTGTAAGCCGTAAGCTCTATGTAACTGATTTTGGAAAGGAAATTGCCGCCGCCGCAGAACAGATTCTGCAACAGGTAAATTCCATTAACCATAAAACACTTGCTTACAAAGGACAACTCAGTGGACGTTTAAAAATTTCAGTTGTTTCCACAGGGAAATATGTTCTACCTTTTTTTTTATCAGCATTTATAAAAGACAACCCTGGCATTGAACTGGTAATGGACGTAACTAATAAACTGAAAGTGCTAGAGAGCCTGGAGAATAATGAAGTGGACTTTGCGCTGGTATCTATTTTACCCGAAAAGCTACTTGTAGAAAAAATTGACCTTATTCGCAACAAACTCTTTCTGGTAGGGAATGCCGAGCAGAAGTTTAAAAAGAAAGAGCACGGCAAGGAACTGTTTGAAGAACTGCCGCTTATTTTCCGTGAAAAGGGGTCGGGAACACGTCAGACAATGGAACGGTTTTTAACTCGCCATCACATTACAGTACAAAAGACAATGGAGTTGACCTCCAATGAAGCGGTGAAACAGGCTATTCTTGCCGGTTTAGGTTATTCCATAATGCCACTTATAGGAATACGTAACGAACTCCAGAGCGGAGAGCTACAAATCATACCTGTAAAAGGATTACCAGTGAATACGACCTGGAGTCTTATCTGGCTAAAAGGAAAACAGCATGCACCTTCTGCCGCTGCATTTCTGCAGTATATCAGAAAAGAAAAAGCGAATATTGCCACTACCCGTTTTCATTGGTACGAACAATACTAAAATTATAACCTGTAAAGATTAATAGCAAGCTATAAAATTTATCAAATCTGGAATTTAATATTCTTCTTAGCCTATGAAAAATATTAAAGGCCTGTTAACCTATCTAGTTAATAATTTACTCTATAAATGTACTAACGACATTGACAAAAGAATAGGCACATCAAAAAATAGTAACTATTGAAATTACCAGAAGCAGCAGGACTTAATCAAATTTACAATCGCCCCAACGCTTTCTTTGTAAACTCATTCTCTACATTACCTGTATTCAATGTAGTGGCTGGTTCAAACAACATTACGTGCACTTCTTCTTTTGCATTGGGACGGTGTTCAACCCCTTTTGGAACAATGATGAATTCGCCTTCATTAATGGTTTCAGTATGATCACGGAATTCCATTTCAAAACTTCCTCTCACTACATAAAACAATTCGTCTTCATGGTCATGATGATGCCAGGTGAACGGACCTTTGAATTTTACCAGCTTTACATGCTGTCCGTTTAGCTCGCCGGCAATTTGCGGACTCCAGTGCTCATGAAACAAACTGAATTTTTCTGCAAGGTTGATCTTTTCCATACTCTAAAATAATACAGCCGGTCTTCAATTGAAAACCGGCTGTACAAATAATGATCTATAATTTATGCAACCAGTGTTGCTGTGCTGCTGATCTCTAAACCTTTGCCTAATAATTTCGAAATAGGACAGTTTTGTTCTGCATCTTTTACACACTCCTGAAATTTTGTATCATCAATACCTGGCACAGTAGCCGATACGATCAGGTGTGATTTTGACAAAGTACCTTCAACAAATGTGATCTCACATTTCGTGTCAATTTTTTCAGGTGTAAACCCTGCTGCACCCAATACAAAACTCAGCTTCATACTAAAACAACCGGCATGTGCAGCTGCAACCAGTTCTTCGGGGTTTGTACCTACACCGCTTTCAAAACGGGAGAGATAAGAATATTGTGTATCAGTTAAAACGGTGCTTTGTGTTGTAAGGTGTCCGTTACCTTCTTTTCCTGTGCCATTCCAAACGGCCGATGCGTGACGTATCATACTATTTGTGTTTTTATTTTAGTTGGTAAATCTAACTCAAAAATAGCTTCTTCACAAACCGGGCCAATGAAAGTTTTATGATGTTTTCTTTATCCAATTCACCTTTCTTTCCGCCAAATACTTCAATACAAAATCAAAACAGTTTTTATCATCGCCCAGCAGCTCCGGTGGAAACACTCCTTTTTTTGTAACCATGCTCCCGGCCAGTAAATGAACAGCAGCCGTGCAGGCATACCCTGTTGTACGTGCCATGGAAGAAGTTTGTGTAACTGCATCAAACGTATCGTACAGATTATATTCGATCTGTTTCCCTTCGCCATGCACAATTACTTTCATCACCGTTAATTCTTCTTCTGTTTCACCGAGTTTCCATTGATCAATGAGTAGTTGTGATGTGATCTGCATTGGTGAAACTGCCTGTCCATCGACCAGTATTTTTTCGGTGCTGAAAAATCCGCTTTGCTGAAGTGCAATCATTAAATCAACATGACCGGGATAACGCAAGTGTCTTTT
The DNA here is from genome assembly GCA_963830845.1 of uncultured Bacteroidota bacterium. GTDB lineage: Bacteria > Bacteroidota > Bacteroidia > Chitinophagales > Chitinophagaceae > Lacibacter. Next base: position 32,401 of record CAWHOR010000033.1, read on the forward strand.
CGATTTGCGTTGGAATATGCGGCATTGTATATAACAACGAACGAAGTCCATCTGTATTAAATGCTTCCAATGTTCCAACCTTATCAAAGTGCATCATCTCCCGATCGGTTAAGGCAGGTTTTGTTACAACAATTCCATTTTCTTTCAACCGTGCAGGTCTTGTATATTCTTCAATTACATCAATGGGTGAAAAAGGTGCTTTGTAAAAGAAAGGTGGTTGTGGGTGCAAGGGTAATCCACCCACATAAATTTCAAATGCATCGATCTTCATTTCGGCATTGTAGCGTCCAATGATCCAGTTGCTCATGCCCGGTGCTACACCACAATCAACAATAGCAGTAACATTTTTTTCTTTGGCCAATGCATCTAACTGCAATGCATCTTCAGGGAAGAAAGAAATATCTGCCACATTCTTCCCCGCATTGATCACCGCTTTCAACGTTTCAAAACCCATGAAACCCGGCACAGCCGTAACTACAAGATCAAATGGTTGAAGTAAAGAAGAATAAGCTGCTGTGTCTTTCAGATCAGCAACGACTGTTTTTATTTTGGATGATCTGCATTGCAGCAGTTGCAGATTTTGTTCACTTACATCAAAGGACGTAACATCAAATATCGTGGCGAGGTCAAGTGCAATGGCACGGCCAACCATACCGGCACCTAATACAGCAATCGTCATACAGGCAATTTTTGCAAAGATGCCTGAAAAATTTTTAGCACTCAATCTGAAAATTTCAATGCATTTTTGAACCATGATGGAAACGATCTGGCAGGAATTTGTAACGGGCATGAAAGGAACTACCTGGTACGAATACATTGCTGTATTTTCCGGTATTGCCAGTGTTTGGTACAGCCGTAAAGAAAATATATCTGGTGTATCCTGTGGGGCTTATGAGTACCACTATTTATATCTGGTTGAGTTATAAACAACACCTGTTGGGCGAGGCAGCTGTAAATATTTATTATACCGTAATGAGTTTCTATGGCTGGTGGCTATGGGCGAAAAAAGATCAGGAGCATCAGCAGATAGTAAACATCAGTTATTCAAATAAACGCTGGATCGTTTATCAACTTTTATTCTTCGCCGGTTTTTACCTTGCATTATACGTTTCATTGTCTTATCTTAAACAGAACTTTGCACCCGGTGCAATTCCATGGGCCGATTCTTTCGCAGCTGCAACAGCGTTCACCGGCATGTGGCTCATGGCAAAAAAGAAAATTGAAAGCTGGTATTGGTGGATAGCAACCAATATTGCGTCGGCGCCTCTATACTTTGTGAAACAATATGTGTTTACCAGTGTTTTTTATGTGGTGTTATTGATCATGGCCTTTTTTGGATTGGCAGAATGGAAAAGAAGAGTAAAATTACGATAGCAGTTTTACCCTTGTTTTATATTGTATCACCCATTACATTGCAACCTTTATGAATTTCCCGAAGAAAGTTGTTTTACTCGGCCCCGAATCTACAGGTAAATCTTTTTTGAGCGAACGATTGGCAAATCATTATCAATCAGTTTGGTGTCCGGAGTATGCCCGTGAATATTTACTGATGTTGGGGCGGCCTTATACTGCGGATGATTTGTTGGTAATTGCCAAAAATCAAACCGAGCTGGCTGATAAATACGTAGCGGATGCCCTCGCAAAACAAGCGAACACGATCTTCTTTGATACAGATATGCATGTGATGAAAGTTTGGAGCGAAGTGGTATTTGGTTCTTGCGACCCATGGATACTACAGGAATTAAAGCGACAGAAATACGATCTCTACCTGCTGTGTAAACCCGACATTCCATGGGTGGAAGATGAACTTCGTGAGTATCCCGAACAAGAAGTACGTAACGATCTGTTTGCTGTGTACAAAGAACTCCTGCAACAACAAACGACACCCTGGAGTATTGTGAGTGGAAATTTTGATGAACGTTTCAACAAAGCCGTGAAAGCTGTAGATGCGTTACTTCGCTGATCTTTTTTTCTTCTTTTCTGTTGTTGGTTGTACAGCATCCTTTATCAGCAATTGAATATCGGCATCGCCTTCCAGATTATTCATTTGCCGCAATACCCATTGCGAACGGGATGCTACTTGTGGTGATAATGGCCTTACCGTATACTTTTTTGGATTACGTAATGATGCTGCTATCTGCGCCGCTTCAACACGTGTAAGTTGCTTCGCAGATTTCTTATAATATTGTTTTGCTGCTGCTTCAATTCCATATACGCCTTTGCCCATTTCCACCACGTTGAGATACACTTCGAGTATCCGTTTCTTGCCCCATATCCATTCGATCATTTTGGTGAAGTATGCTTCCAATCCTTTGCGAAACCAGCTACGGCCCTGCCACAAAAAAACATTCTTCGCTGTTTGTTGTGAAAGAGTTGATGCACCACGAATACGGGTAGACTTTTTTTCATTGTGATCCATCGCTTTTTCAATATTCTTCCAGTCAAATCCACCATGGTCGGGGAACAATTGATCTTCTTCAGCAATCACTGCAAGCCGTGCATTACTACCTATCTGTTCGATGTTAATATAATCACGCTGTAATCCTTCGCCTTTTAGTACGCTTACAAGTTGAGTAATGGTTATTGGCGGATCGATCCATTTTAAAAGGATGATGTAAACAAACTGTGCAATAAACAGAATGATGAATAAACGTTTCAGGAAACGAAGCGTACGTTGGAAAAATGTTTTTGTACCTGTATTGGATTTTGTTGCCGCCATTGCTGCAATATACATCACTGTTTTTTTTCAGGAAGATTTTCAGATGGATAAAGATCGAGCACCTGAAGATCATATTTGTTACCGATCCGGTAACGCTTGTTCCTCTTAAAAATAAGTTGTTGTGCATTGTACAACAGAACGGGGATGTAAATCAATGCCACACCGGAAAGAACCGAGTTTAACAACGGTTCGCCGCTGATCACAAGTCCTGCTGTAAACAATGGGATACCCAGGTTACTATACAAAAAAGCTTCGGTGCTGAAAGGAATGATGCGGTGTTTCTTCGAAGGCTTTTTAAAAACAATAGCAATATCACGTTTATGAATACCACCATCTGAAAAATAAATACTGTCGTTCTGGATAAGATAAATAATGCCGCTGTATTTTAATCCGAGTTTGGTTTGGAGCGTGATCACCGCTCCTTCTGCATACCGCTTTTTGGCAATACCATTCTTGCGCAGCACCAGTTCATTGAACTGTGCTTCTGTCTGCCATGCAGCGAATAAAAAAAAGATGAACAGAAAGAATGGTTTCATGAATGAGCGTCAAAAGAACAACAGAAAATTCAAATGCTTTGTTAAGAAGTAAGGATCAATACAGCTTACTCATTGTTTTTGTAAAACAGTATCCCAAAGATCAGTATAACACCAAACACAATTAAAATTGTTCCGGATATTTTATTGATCAGGGTGATCGTCTTTAAGTTAAGTCTGCTTCGCAAACGATTTGCCAGAAATACTTTCAACAAATCAGAGATCAACACAACAGCTAAACATGCCGCAAATGTAGCAATGCGTTCGGTAACCGGCATGGTAATAAACGCTGTGGCCCAGGTAAACCAAAATGCAGTGACTGTTGGGTTGAGGGTGTTCATAAAATAACCGGCGAAAAAAATGCGGACATAATCACCGGCACTCCGTTTCATTTCAATACCATCGCCCAAATCATTCGCCTGCATTTTTTTAAAGAAGAGAAAATAAATACCAATACCAATCAACAATGCACTCCCGCCAAGGCCAATTACTTTTTCGAATTTCAGTAAACGATTAAATAGTTCAGTAAACACGTTGCTGATGAGTACCAAAGTAAGATCACTGGCAGCTACACCAAACACAAAACTCAATCCGCCCTTATGCCCATTGCTGATACTTTGCTTGATGATGGAAAAAATAACCGGACCCATACTGATGGCCAGTAATAAACCCAATGCCAAACCTTTGATGATTGCCTCGGTCATTTTTGAGATGGATTGATAGAGATACAGATCAAACGGATTCTAACAGATGATCACATCTTTACTGATCAGTATTTTCAGCGAATCTATAGTTTTACAACGTACCCGTTGTTAAAAACTGCTGCCAATCGGCCAGCATTTTTCCTTTCAGCACTCTTGGAAATTTATGTTGTGCACCAATTTTTCCTTTCAGCTTCATGAATTCCATAAAACTTGATTCCGGCAAAATATCCAGATACACATCTTTCAACGCACTGCCACGTTCAACCGCATAATCATCATTGATCTCTTTTAATGCATTGTCGATTTTGGTTCGCAGCTCTTCTGCATTCGCATGATCATCGCAAGCCACATACCAATGGTGAGCAAAGAAATTACCAAGTGGTTCGCCTACAACGGTGTATTCCGGAATTGAAACATTCATGTCTTCGCTCACCAGCTGAATGGCCTTATTCATATTATCAACACTCAGGTGCTCGCCAACCAAACTCAAAAAATGTTTGGTACGTCCTGTAATAACGATCTCACATTTTTCCTTGTTGGTGAAACGAACCGTATCGCCAATCAAATAACGCCAACTTCCTGCACTGGTACTCAACAACAAGGCATACTCTTTTCCTTCTTCTACTTCGTGCAACATCAACGCTTCCGGCTTTTCAACAATATTACCATCTGCATCAAAATTCTTATCCTCAAAGGGAACAAACTCGTGAAAGATATGTTCATTGGTTACCAGGCGCATACCATCTGCATCTTGTCGTGCCTGATAGGCAATAAATCCTTCACTTGCCAAATAGGTTTCAATATAGATCAGTGGCTTACCGAGTAATTTGGCAAAGCCGTGTTTGTATGGTTCAAATGATACGCCACCATGCACAAAAAATGCAAGGTTGGGCCATATCTCATGTATGTTCTTGAGCTGGTAACGTTCAATGATCATTTCCATGCACATTTGTATCCACGCAGGTACACCCACTACAAAACCAATATCCCAGTTGGGCGCTTCGTTTACGATATAATCGAGTTTCGTATTCCAGTCTTTGGTTCTGGCAATTTTTTTTCCCGGTTTATAAAACGGACTGAACCAGAATGGCATTTTCTTGGCTGTAATGCCGCTCAGATCGCCTGAATAATAACCCGGCCCTTTTTGCAGATCGGTGCTGCCGCCCAACATCAACCAGCCTTTTCCTAAACTTCGTACGGGCAAATTTTCATACGTACGTAACGAGAGCAATTGCTTGATCATGGCAATGCGGTTGCCCTGCATCAGATCGTTGGTGATGGGAATATATTTACTGGCAGCTTCGCTGGTGCCGGAACTGAGTGCAAAATATTTGATCTTGCCCGGCCAGCATACATCAGTATGTCCTTCCAGTGTTTTATGCCACCAATCTTTGTAGATCTTATTGTAATCATGAACCGGCACCAACTCCTGAAAACTCTTTCCGGGATGACGGCTGTTGAGGACCTCATCAAACCGGTATTTTTGACCAAACCCTGTGTGTTTCGCTTTTTTCAACAGTTTTTTCAGCACCTTGATCTGTTGACGTTTAGGTGAATTGACCGGCAGATTGAGCGCCTTACTGACTGACTTGGGAAGATTGATTTCAAATATTGACATGCGTACCGTTCAATGTTGACAAATGTAGTAACTCGGAGCTTTACTTACTGCCTAATTTTTGATAATTCGTAAAGATGATATTCAGGTCGTAAAGTGGTTCGTATTCCCGTGCATACCATTCATCGGCCAGTAACAAGCCCTCTTCTTTTAAGCGTGATTCACTATGCGGCAAACCGGCAGGCCCTACAATGGAAGCCGGCAATTGCGGCAATTGCCGACGTATTACTGAAAAACCGATCCATGTTTTTTGGTTAAAGAATACCGCCACGCTGTTTTGTAACAAACCAACCGGATGTTTATGAATAATAAAATGAAGCGGGAAGCTTAGCAGAAAAAGCAACGAGCTGCTTAGATCAATCAGTCGTTTCAACCGTAGGTTGACTGCTTGTGATAAGCGATAATGTTCATGATGCAAGACTTCACCTGCTTCGTTTTTCGAATCGCTGGCAATAATGCTTTCGCTTCCTTCGGCATGTAGCCGAAGTTTTACCTGCTTGCCTGTTTGCTCATACAATTCAATGATTTGTGCAAACGAAAGTGAATGACTCTGGCAAAAGATCAATTCATTGGCAGGCGTATTTTGCAACAACTGTTGTATTTCAGTTACGTTTCCCAAAGCATGCTCTTCGTTCAACGGACTGATAAAACCCTGAATATTTTGTTTACGACCATATTGACGTAGCAGGTTGTTTACTTTTTGAAGGTCGACCTGCGTACCGGTTACCAGTGAAAAATAATCGCCTGCCTCCATTGCTCTTTCCAAAACATCCATTTGCAGTAAGATTCTTCGCCACAAATACAACAGCACATAACAGAAGAATGAACCCATCAACACCATCCCTCGTGAAAAGCGGTACCCTTCCGGCAGCAACGAATAAGCTGCCAGTATAATGAGTAGTGAAATAAACGTTGAGCGCCGGAGATTTTTATAGCGAAACTGCTTATCATACAATCCTGTATAATAACTCACAATCAAAAACAGGAAAGAGAAAACAATAAACGAGGTCCACAATAATTTGTTTTGATACACAATTTCCGGACGAACATATTGTGTCCATACAAATTTGGACAGCAGGTAACTGAAAAAGATCAATGCCGCATCTAACAAAGGAAGTCCTACACGTTGAATAAACCGTTTCACCAAACTCATCAATGCTCTTACCCAAATAGCGGCGTTGATGAGCATTGTAAACAAACCGGCACTGGAAGATGAGTAATGTTTTTTTACAAACCGGCTCATGGCATCATAAAACATCCGCACATAATTCGCTGATGCTTTTTTGGTACTCTCCCCTTTAAAGTGCAAAATGGATCGTTCGCTGAAATAATAGTTCTTGTATCCCGACTTCTGGATACGATAACTCAGGTCCACATCTTCCCCATACATAAAAAAGCTTTCGTCAAAACTTCCAACCTCATCCAGCACTTTTTTCGGAATCATCATAAACGCACCGGCCAATACATCTACTTCATGGTTTTGATGTTCATTCAAATAGCCAAGATGATAACGGCCAAAAGTTTTGGAATGAGGGAAGAGATGCGAAAGTCCACTCAACTTATAAAACGAAGTGGCAGGCGATGGAAAAGAACGCTTGCTCTCCGGTAAAAACCTCCCACTTCCATCCAGCATGCGGATGCCTAATGCACCGGCATTTGATGTTTGTTTGAAAAAAGATATACATGCCTCAAAGCAATCTTCGGGTACAATCGTATCGGGGTTGAGAAACAAAATATACTCTCCCTTTGTATGCTTCAATGCCTGATTACAGGCTTTTCCAAAACCAACATTTTCAGTATTCCAGGTAAAACAAGTGTTTTTGAATTTCGGCTCCAGATAATCACGGCTTCCGTCGGTTGATGCATTATCCACCACCAACACCTCTGCTTCCATCCCTTCCACAGCCTTGTGCACCGACAGCAAACACTGCTCCAGAAAGAATTTTACATTGTAATTGACGATGATGATTGAAAGTTGCATGCTCCATCTCCGCCTCCGGCAGAGAGTAATTGTTTAACCTGCAAAATAACTCTTCAAGGTTGTTATTTCAATATGATTTGTTCTAAGTGTATGTTTTTTCTTCTCCCCTTTAGGGGATGGGGGCTGCCGGTCTTATCTTTGCGCATGCTTAAACAAACCCTTATTGAAGCCACAAAGGCTGGCGCAGCACAACTCACCCATTTTTTCAACAATGAGTTTGCGGTTCATCACAAAGAAGGTGTGAACAATCTTGTTACAGAAGCCGATCATGCAGCCGAACGGGCCATTTTTGAAGTGATCCGGAAAAACTTCCCCGATCATTATATCTTAAGTGAAGAAGCCGGTGAAATTATACAAGACTCTAACTACAAATGGATCATCGATCCCATTGATGGTACGGTCAACTTTGCAAATGGCATTCCCATTTGTTGTGTAAGTATTGCAGTAGAGCACGAAGGGAAGATGGTATTGGGTGCAGTGTACAATCCGTTGATGAATGAATTCTTTGTTGCGGAACGTGGACAAGGTGCTTATCTCAACGATAAACAAATTCATGTAAGCAGTCAGGATCAACTCATCAAAGCTTGTTTGGTAACCGGGTTCCCGTATACGTACTTGGATATGCCGAATGGTCCGTTGCAGGTGTTTGAACGTTTCATCCGCAAAGGAGTTCCCGTTCGCCGATTAGGAAGTGCTGCTGTTGATCTGTGTTGGGTAGCAGCCGGTCGCTTTGATGGTTTTTATGAACACAAATTACAGGCATGGGACAGCGCTGCAGGGTTTTTGATGGTAGAAGAAGCAGGTGGTACCGTTACCGATTTCGAAGGAACGCATTACTCACCCTATCAACCGCATTTGGTTGCAACGAACGGGAAAATACATCAGGAGTTGTTGGAGGTGGTGAATAATACGAAGGCATTATAAAGATCAGACGATTTACGATGTCAGTTGTAGCGAAATTGTACGAGTTTGCTATTTTCGATACATCTTAACTTGGAAAATATGGATGCAAAAGAATTGAAAAGGCGAACGAAAAGTTTGCATTAATGAAGCAGGACTGGTTATGAAGAAACTGCCGTATAACCAGATCAACCGTGTTTATGTCAATCAGCTTATTCGATCATCCAGCATCCGTTGGTGCCAATTACAGAGCAGCGAGACGAGCGAAATAAAAACCAGATTTTATAAACAAACTCAAGATCGTAGAAGAAGAATTGGATGAAAGCTTGTTCTTTTTGGAATTATTACAGGAGTTTAACAAAGAATTCGAAACTGAAATAACTGAACATTATAAAGAAGGCGAAGACTTTATTAAAGATAATTGTAGTTCAATCACACCGTCGCTGAAGAGAGAGGCGTACATCAAACACCTAACATCTAAATCGTAAATCTAAAATTTTAACTAGAATGAGTGAAGAACGTACAGAACTATCAACCCTTGGTGAATTTGGCTTGATAGAGCATCTTACAAAAAATATTGAGCATCAGAATGCATCTACCATTTTGGGTGTGGGCGATGATGCGGCCGTGATCGATCATTTCGGGAAACAAACGGTGGTAACAACCGATCTGTTGATGGAAGGGGTACATTTTGATTTGATGTATACGCCTTTGAAACACCTCGGTTACAAAAGTGTAGTGGTGAATGTGAGCGATATCTATGCCATGAATGCAACGCCAACGCAAATTACCGTGAGCATTGCCGTTAGTAACCGCTTCAGCCTGGAAGCACTGGAAGAATTTTATGATGGTGTGTATGTGGCCTGTGAAGAATACGGCGTAGACCTGATTGGTGGCGATACCACTTCTTCCCAAAAAGGATTTGTGATCAGCGTTACTGCCCTTGGCGAAGTGGCACCCGACAAATTTGTAAAACGCAGTACCGCCAAAGTGAACGATCTTATTTGCGTGACCGGTTATCTCGGTGGTGCCTATTTGGGCTTGCTGTTGCTGGAACGTGAAAAGAAGATCTTTCTTGAAACAAAAGGTGTACAGCCCGACTTAGAAAACCGGGATTACATTGTTGGACGTTTGTTGAAACCGGAAGCACGAAAAGACATCATTGCGTTTTTTGAAAAAGAAAATATTGTTCCTACTGCAATGATGGACATCAGCGATGGACTCAGCAGCGAAGTGTTGCACATCTGCAAGCAAAGCGAAGTAGGTGCTGTTATTTACGAAGACAAGTTGCCCGTACATCCGGATGCAAAAGAATTTGCGTATAAATTAGAGATCGATCCTACTGCCTGTGCATTAAGTGGTGGTGAAGATTATGAATTGATCTTTACATTGTCGCAAGCAGACTATGATAAAATAAAAGATGTTAATGGTATTCGTGTGGTAGGGTATGTGGCCGAACAAAAAGAAGGCGCACATATACTTACCAGAGGCGGTAATAAATATGCATTAACAGCACAGGGCTGGAATGCATTTGGAAAATAAATTGTGTAATGAAGAACATCAGCTTTTTTTCGTTGCTGCTCCTTGGCTATCTGCTCTCATCCTGTTCCGCAACGGGTAATCTTAACTATACACCTGAACGGAAATACAGTCCCGATCAGTTGCGGGAAGATGTGGAAGTAATGGAAAAAACGTTGAAAGAAAATCATCCATCACTGTATTGGTATTCATCGAAAGAAGAAGTGGATGCTGCTTTTCAAAAAGCATATACACGACTCAATGATTCGCTCAATGAAATTCAGTTCAGGACCATTGTTGCAGAAACATTGTTCCCCATCCGTTGCGGTCATACCAGTGTTCGTTTCTCAAAAAACTATTACAACTATACAGAAGGAAGACGTTTGAAAACGTTTCCATTGCTGGCGAAAGTAATTGATGATTCATCGCTGGTAGTAACCATTAACCTCAATCGCAGAGACTCCATTATCCGGGTAGGTACACCCTTACTTGCCATCAACGGTTTATCAGCAAGATCGATCATTGATTCGATGCTGCCGTTGGTATCGATCGATGGGAATGCAAAAAATTTCAGCTACCAAAACCTCAGCAATAATTTCACTACGTATTACAACATGCGTTTTGGCGTACAGAAAAACTATGCTGTTGAATTTATTGGATTTAATGGATTAAGCCGGCAACTGAATCTGCCGCTGTATGATCCGCAAGCAGATACTTTACGACGCAGACCTACCTTTACTATTCCTGCGCCGGCCCCACCAACGCCCACCATTACTGATCGTGAGCGCCGCTTGCAACGTACCCGCAGTTTTAATATTGATTCAACGGGCACCTTCGCTTCGTTGCGAATCAACAGCTTCAGCACCAATTTGAGTAAACATTTTTTGAAAAAAAGTTTTCGTCAATTAAAAAAGAAACAGATTCAACACTTAGTAATCGATGTGCGTAACAACGGTGGTGGATTAATTAAAACATCACTTTGTCTTACAAGACTTATTAAACAAGAGCCCTTTGTTTTTGCTGATTCGATTTATGCCACACATCGAAAAATTGAAACCGATGCACGGGTGTACAAGCGTTTTATTTATAATCTTGGTTTGTTTTTTCTGAGTAAAAAGAAAAACGACAGTATGTATGCGTTTAAGTACTTTTCTACTAAACAGTACAGCCCGTTAAAAAACAAATACACCGGACAGGTTTATGTACTTACCGGCGGTTATTCATTTTCCGCCACTACATTATTTGCTGCGGCCGTAAAAGGACAAAGGAATGTAACCATTGTGGGCGAAGAAACAGGCGGTGGTTATTATGGCAACAATGGTGTGTTTATTCCGGAAATGATCTTACCGAACAGTAAAATGCGTGTTCGTATACCGCTGTACCGCATCGTAAATAATAAAAATTATCTCAAAGACGGAAAAGGTGTGTTACCCGATGTGGAAGTAAAAGCCAGTGCAGAAAGCATTCGCCGGAACATTGATCCGAAAATGGAGAAAGCACTGGAACTGATCATGCAACGGAAAGGATAACATACATGTCAATTATTGTATGAAACAACTCCTGCTCTCCTGTTTTGTTCTCTTTGTTTTTATTGGTTGCCAAAAAGACCAGTTGTGTGCCGATGGTATGATCCATTGGGGTGGCGAGCCTGCAGTGGATGGATTAGGCTGGTATTTTACATCGGAAGAACTTCCAAAGGCAGTGAAGCTGAAAGATATTCCGGCAAGCTATTTAACCGACAGTCTCGCAGTTTCAGTTTGTCTCATCAAAACAGAAGAAAAATATCAATGCTTTTGTGCAGAGCCGATGGAGGTATATGAAATCAAAAGTATTCGAAAGCGCTAGCTATATTTTAAAGCTCCTCACTTTTAGTCCGTCTGAATTTGTTTAACGTCCTTTTACTTTTTTATTATGGCTTAACAGATACCTTTGCACAGCAGTACAGCATACTGATGACTGATGCTGTTAAATGCCGGGAGCCATCATGAAAAAAATATTACTGGTTGAAGATGAAACACATGTTGTTTCGTTTATCAAAAAAGGTCTTACGGAAGAAGAGTTTGATGTAACAGTTGCATTTGACGGCAATACCGGCTTGCAACTGTTTGCTGCTAATTATTTTGATCTGGTGATCCTCGATATTATGTTGCCCGACAAAAACGGGCTGGAAGTTTGCCGGGAGATCCGGAAAACCAATAACTCCATACCGGTACTTTTTCTAACAGCATTAGGCACTTCAGAAAACATTGTACTGGGTCTTGAAACCGGTGCCGATGATTACCTCGTAAAGCCATTTAAGTTTATTGAACTGGTAGCCCGTATCAAAACATTGCTTCGCCGGTCGGACAATACAAATGCAACACCGGAAATACAGGAAGAACATGTGTATCGCTTTGCCGACCTTGAATTAAATGATTACACAAAAGTAGTAATACGTGATGGCAAGATCATTTCGCTTACTACAACCGAATACCGATTGCTGCTGTATTTTCTGAAGAATAAAAACAAAGTGCTTTCACGCATTGATATACTCGAAGAAGTGTGGGGTGTAAATTTTGATATTGGCACCAACGTAGTAGATGTATATGTGAATTATTTGCGCAAGAAAATCGACAGCTATGCAGATCAAAAACTCATTCACACTGTTATAGGTATGGGTTATGTGCTGAAGGATAACGGATAGCACTACAATTTCACTTTTTAAATTAAGGTACAGATGAAGATACAGATCAAGACCATGCTTATTCTGTTAACAGCGTTTTTAACCATTATTCTGCTGTTCAGTGGATTTGTGTACCTGTCTGTTTCCAATTATTCATACGAAGATTTTTACAAGCTTTTGGAGATTCGTGCGGTTACTGCAGCCAAAGTTGAACTTGATCAGGACGAGGGCGCTGCTAGAGCTGATATCAAAGATCTGCGGAATGAGTTTTTTGAAAAACTCCCGCAGGAACAGGATCGATTTTTTCGGATATCGCCTGGTGAATCGTTTGAAGAAGAAGCAAAAGCCGTTGGTATTCCGGTTTCCTTTTTTAATAATGTGCTGCAGGATGGTAAAGCAGAGTACAGCAAAAACGGTATGTTTTACAAAGGCATCCGTTACAAGAGCAAACAAAGCGAATACGTTGTTGTTGCATCGGCACAAAATTATTTTGAACTGCATCACTCAGCTTATCTGCGACGTACGCTCGTATTTGCCATCATTGCGGCCTTTCTGTTTTCTGCACTCATTGCCTTGTACTTTTCCCGCTATGTATTCCGGCCGTTGCGAAAAATTACAGAGCGTGTGCAGGAGATCAGTTCTGAAAACCTGCATCTGCGTCTCGATCAAAATAAAAGCAATGATGAGTTGGCAGAGCTTACACGCACGTTCAATAATATGCTCGACCGCATTGAAACATCCTTTGAAACACAGAACAATTTTGTAAGCAACGCATCGCATGAGTTACGCACACCTTTAACCGCTATTATTGGTGAAGCAGATGTAACCTTATCAAAAGTGAGGAAAACAGAAGAGTATATTGAAACCATTACGGTGATATTGGATGAAGCGGAAAAACTTGATCGCAAAACAAAAGCATTACTCTTCCTTGCACAGACAGGCTTTAACGGTAAGAGCCAGAAGTTTGACAAAGTACGGGTTGATCAGTTGTTGTGGGATGTAAAAGAAACCATTGAAAAAATAAATCCCCGCAGCAATATTCATATTGATATGAGCCTGCTGCCCGAAAACCCCGCCAAGCTGAAGGTAAAAGGCAATGAACAGCTGTTACATCTTGCATTGAGCAATATCATCAGCAATGCATGCAAGTACAGTGATTACAGAGTAGTACATGTATCAATCGGAGCATCGGATCAAAATGTATTCATCATCATCAAAGATCAAGGCATTGGTATTCCTGATGCTGAATTGAAATACATCTACGATCCTTTTTTCCGTGCATCCAATACACTCAAGTATGAAGGGTATGGAATCGGACTTCCGCTTACACGCAATATTATACGTATTCACAATGGAGAGATCATTGTGTCATCCATCATGCAACAGGGTACAACAGTACAAATCAATCTGCCGGTAGGGCAATATGAATTATAACTACTGCCACTAATAAATGTTAGTAAAAATTACTGTGTTTAAAAAAACAAACACATTTTCTTTAATATTATTCAACAAAACAATTCCACCTGTTGAGATTCTAATTTGATTTTAATTTCATCCCACATATTCTAATAGCATTCTAACAGTAACCTTACATCATTTTAATGAGTCGGGTACATATTTGCACTCTAATCGCAAAACAAAAAATGCTATGGAAAAAACAGTATTAGTCCCCACAGATTTCAGTATTGCCTCTTTAAACATTGTAAAGTCGTATCTCAATGAACAGGATCGCAATACAAAAGTGAATATCGTTTTGCTGCACGGGTTGCACCAGAACGATTCTATCACGAACCTGCTTTTCTTTTCCAAATCAAAAGTCCTTGCATCGCTCACCAATCCTGCATTTGAAGAAGCATTGCGTGTATTAAAAAATAAGTACGCTTCGCAGGTACGCATTATGCGCAAAGATATTTTCACTGGCTTTACACAGGCAGCCTTCAATCAGTTTGCTGAAGCAAACCGTATTGATGAAGTATGCTTACCGATCCTCTACAACCCACAATTCAAAAACGGTAACAGTTTTGATTTGCTGCCTTTCATCAAAGCAAGCAAGCTGAATATTACTACCATTGGTTCTGCCATTGAAGTACCAATGCCTGAAAAAGGAAATGTGGCCGAGTTGTTTGCAAACCGAGTGTCAATGGGATAACGTTTAAACTTTTTACTATGAAACTTTGGTTGATCTATATCGCTGTGTTTGCACTGGGGCTAACCGGTTTTACAGTAATGATAAGTTCTTCTTCCAGCCCGGAGAAACTGATACTGGGACCATGGGAGGAAAAGATATGGAAGTATGAAGAAGGGTCGGCCATTGGTGCTGATATTGCGGCTGCCAGTAAAACAATACAAACAAACAGCCAGCCAGCCTTTTCATTACACGAAGCAGAGAACTGGGAATTTTTACCTGGTGGCAGACTTCGGCTGACCGTTAACGATAAAGTACAGCAGTTAACATGGACCATTAAAGGCCGTGGACATGTATTGCAAATTAAATATGCGCCGGGCCATGTAGAAAATTATCAGTTAACCGAATTAAGTAAAGACAAAATGGTACTGGACGCCGAATCGGATGTACAGGCCAGGGGCATTGCCCGCTTAACATTTGAACGGAATAAAACAAATACCTATGCTCAGGAAATTCAGTAACAGCAGAACGTTGGGAGATAATATCAGGCTTGGGGTATTAACGGCTTTTTCAGCAGGGATGGTGAATATTGCATCGTTGCTGTTGTTCTTTTCGTTTAGCTCCAACATTACAGGTCACTTCGCCATACTTGCATCGGAACTTGTAAAGGGAAACTTATACCAGGGAGCGGTGGTGTTTGCATGGATCTTCCTTTTTTTCTTTGGAAGTTTTGTATCCAACATGTTTGTAATACACTTAAATAAACGCAATACATATGTAGCGCATGCATTACCGTTGGTATTGGAAATACTTTGTCTGGTGGCCGTTGGCACCTATGGATCCTTTTTTTATAAAGAAACACTAACCGAAACAGAAGTGCTTGTTATCATTCATGCTGTTTGCAATGGGTTTGCAAAATGGATTAACTGCCAGCATTTCCAACTTTGCAGTAAAGACCACACACCTTACCGGTACAACTACTGATCTAGGTATTCTCTTTTCAATGTTCACACGAAAAGAATACCGGCAGAATAAAGAATTAAGAGGAAAAGCAAAATTGTTACTGTCCATAGCAGCCGGTTATTTGGTTGGTGCAGTTGCCTCAGGCTTTACGTATATGTACATGGGCTTTGGTTTGTTTTATGTGGTGAGTTTATTTTTGGTGGTGGTAATTTTCTATGATTTCTACAAATTGAAACTATCACGCTACCTCAGCAATAAACGATCAAAAGCAGAAACAGTACAAATAGAAGCGGTCGCAAAACCACTTCCAAAAATACCCGAACAAAAAAAGAGACGTACACAAGAAGAAGTTCCCGCTTATTAAAGGCTTTGTAGATTTCTCATGTAGATACGGACTGCGCGGTATTCGTGCTGTGGTCCTTTTTATTTGTATCCTGTTGCAAAAAGGTGGAGTGTACTTCGCAAAAACGAACCAATGCAGCCGTTTCCGGAAAGTTGAATTTCTTCGTAATTTGCCCTACGAATCAACACAATCGTTTCACCAGTGATTCGTTGAACTGAGAAATTCTGAATATGAAAAAAATGATCGTTTCGCTGCTGCTGCTGATTAGTTTCTACGGCTGTATAAAACCCGTACAACCAAAACTTGATTTTTGTGCGGATGGTCATATTTTCTGGGGTGGCGATCCTGCAGCAAATGGACTTGGCTGGTATTTTTCAAATGGCAGAACAGGCAACTGGAAATTTTACCAGGTAAAGGATGCTGAATTAGCGGCAGAATTTAAAAGCCCGGCTGATTCGGTTGCAGTGAACATTTGTCTTGTTTCAACAAAAGACCAAGCCCCCTGTCCCTGTGTTGAGCCAAGCTATTATTTCAGAATTAAATCGATCAGGAAAAGATAACTGATGAGAGAGAATTGATTGATGCGGATCAGTTACAAAAAATACCGTTTCGAATCACTGCTTTTATTTCTCGTTCGTTAGAAAGAATAACAAGATCGGCTCTATATCCTTCTTCAATTTTACCGAACCCGTGTAACTGTGCTGCCCTTGCCGGATAAAGCGAAGCCATCCGCAATGCTTCATCAAATTCAATACCCGCTTCGTTGATACAATTGCTCACTGCTTTTATCATTGTTAGTGCAGAGCCCGATAAAGTTCCATCAGGTAATACATAACGATCATCTTTCAACAGATGTTGATAAGCACCTTCGCTTGTTTCGGTTACTGCATCGGTAATTAAGAACAAACGTTCCTGCATCATCTTCTTGCTGATACGTACCGCCGCAAACGAAGTATGAAATCCATCACACACAATACTGCTGTGTACAGTTGCATGATCATAAATGGCGCCGACCATTCCTAATTCTCTTCCCTGCAATGGCGACATGGCATTGAATAAATGCGTTGCAGTTGTAATGCCTTTTTTGAAACCGGCAGTTGCCTGTTCATACGTTGCATTACTATGACCGGCTGAAACAATTACGTTGTTTTCAATCAACAGTTGAATCACTTCATCACTGCATTCTTCAGGCGCAAGCGTCATCATCTTTACAATGCCTTCACTTTTATCGAGTAATAATTTTACTTCATCAAGTGTGGGTTGTTTGATGTGTTCCAATAAATGTGCACCCCGTTTGATTGGGTTGATATACGGACCTTCCAGATGCAACCCTAGCAAAGCACTGTTTGGATGTTTCTGTAAGAATGCTTTTGCAACATCAATTCCCTTCAAAAAAATATCGATGCTGTTGGTAGCCATCGTTAACAGGAAACGTGTACAGCCACCGCTTACACAATAAGCATCTGTTGCAACTATTGCTTCTTCATTCAACGCTTGTGAAAACAACAAACCATTGCCGCCATACAATTGCAGATCGATAAACGCAGGCACTAACACATTTCTCTGCAGATCGTAACGATCGATATCAGCAGGAAGATCAGCTGCAGGTAATACCGCTTCAATCAGTCCATTGTTAAGCAACACAGCATGACCGTTTACAAAACGATCGCCCGTAAAAATTATTCCGTTGTAAAATGCTAACATATGTATTATGGATGAATGCTGAACGCATCTCCGTCTTTTAAGAATGGAAGTTTATGACGTATCTCTTCAAGTTTTTGTTTAGACAGCGTAATGGTATGAATATCTTCTTCATGCTCTTTCTCATACAACACTTCACCCATTGCATCAATTACCATACTGCTGCCACTGTGATAAACGCCGTTTCCATCATCGCCAGTTCTATTCACGCCAATTACATAACACTGGTTTTCGATAGCTCGTGCAGTGAGTAATGTTTTCCATGCTTGCACTCTGCGTTCGGGCCAGTTGGCAACATAGATCAATACATCAAACTCGGGAGCAGAGTCCTGAGCGGAGTCGAAGGACGTATTCGCAGAATCGAGCGAAGTCGAGATACTGCGTGTTTGTTGCCTTGCCCAAACCGGGAAACGCAGATCATAACACACCTGTAAATTGATCTTCCAGCCGTTCACCGAAGCAATCAAACGTTTGGTTCCCGCAGTGTAATGTTTGTCTTCATCTGCATACCCAAACAAGTGACGTTTATCATACACACCATGCTGACCATTGGGTAACATCCAGATAAGGCGGTTGAAATATTGCAGGTTCGGGACGGTTTCACCGTCCCGAACCATTTCTTCTTCCACCATCAAACTACCGGTAACGATCACCCGCTTCTCAGCAGCGATCTTTTTCATCCATTCAACAGTAGGTCCATTCATAGGTTCTGCCAATTCTTCGGGCTTCATACTGAAACCGGTATTGAACATTTCAGGAAGCACAACGATCTGCATTGGATGTTGGATAGAATTGATCTTCTCTTTCAGCATTTGCAGGTTGGCGGCTTTATCTTCCCAATGAAGACTGGTTTGAATAAGTGTGAATGTGAGGTGACTCATGCCACGAAGTTAGCGAAAGCGGATGCTGAATGCAAAAGCGCCGTACACTTCAAACGGATCGATCATGGTTTTTGCTTCCCGTTGTTTGATATTGTAATACGCTGAGAAGGAAGTCTGGCGGTTTGAAAGTATGATTCCCGATTTAATTAGATAGATAAAAGGATTCAGCTCCGATGTGTAATTGCCTTTTTCTTTGCGAAACATTCCACCCTGTACCGTTGCATTGTATGCCTGCGCCATCAGTGTTGGTTCCAGGAAAAAGATGAACTCGGTTTGATGACGCTGCTGTTGTTTGTTTTGTCCGAGCCGGCCGGTCCAGTAAGCACTGTGTTGTTCAGCTTCCAGCTTACCGACTTTTAATAGAACTCCGGCTGATGCATTAGTAAACGTATTGCCCAAAGTTGCTTTACCCGCTGCGTGAAGGGACAGGTTTTTTCTTGAAGTCATGAGTGGCTGATAATAACGAAGCGATGCATTTAAACCAACTTCATTTTGCAACTGGTTTTCCCAACCATACAGTTTATACAGACCAATCAGCTTGTGATAGTTTGTTTGCACTTCTTCCCCTTTGGCAGCAGGACCAAGAATACCAACAGCTCCGTCGAATTGCAGTACACGTTCATTGTTCAACACATTTGTTTGTCCATAGCCTGGCATATAACCAACCTGCATACGGACGATCCTGTTGTTCCAGCACCTGCTCCAGAGAGCGACGGTTGAGATGTGGGTTATAAGATCATGTGACCAGCTTCAATGCGGTGAAGTTTGGACGCAAGTTTTGAAGATGCCGCTTGTTTTCCCAACCATTGATAACGAAGAAAAATACCATTGGAATAATAACGATCCTGCTTGGTGAAATTGTAATTGTCGTTCTCTGTAATCAACGTCAACTCTTTTGTATAAACAGCCGATGTATCCTGCGACTGCACAAAGGCAATACAGAAAATAAAAAGGAGTGTTACAATGGCTGGTTTCAACATGTGGTTACAAGATTACTAAAAATGAGAACATCGAATTCAACGTAACAATTCGCTAATGATGTTTTGTTCGTAGCCTTTTTGCATTAAATAATCTGTGAGCTTTCGTTTGCGGATGAACATATTTGTTTCGCCTTTCAATTGTTTGAGTTTTTGATCATACAGTTTTTGAGCGGTGGCCCAATAGTCTTCCTCATCAATTGCTTTCATCGCTTTTTTGATCAGGTACTCACTTACGTATTTTTGTTTCAGTTCGTATTTGATCTTGATCCGTCCCCATTGTTTCATCCGGAAGCGTCCACCTGCAAACTGTATCGCAAACCGTTCTTCGTTGAGATAATCTTCTTCAATCAGTTTCGACAACAACTCTTCCACATCTGATTTACGCAACCCAAAGCCATACAGTTTTTCTTTTACCTCACTGTGGCAACGCTCCTGGTAAGCACAATAATGCTTTGCTTTTTGGTGCGCCTGTTCTTTGGTGAGTTGTTGCTTGTACATGGGTGGAGCAAATGTAAGAAGATGGTGAGGTAATGGGAGTTTAGGTTAGGGTTGCCAACCTTTTGAAGGTTGGCAACCCTTCAGTCAACAAAAAAGCGCAGCACTTTCATGCAACGCTTTCTATCATTCAAATCATTTAATCAAATCATCTACAGTCTTACTCTGCTTCCGCTACAACTTCCTGTACTTCCGGAATCATACGCTTCATCATTCCTTCAATACCTGCTTTCAGTGTGATCATCGAAGAAGGACATCCGCTGCAACTTCCCTGCAACGCAAGGTTTACTTTTCCATCTTTAAAACTTTTGAACTGGATCGCACCGCCATCCATTTCAACGGCCGGCTTCACATAGTTCTCCAGAATTTCCTGGATGCGTTTTACCACATCGCTTTCGTCACCACTCAATACCACTTCATCCTTCACGGGCTCAACGATCTTTGATTCGTCGATCACAGGCTTACCTTCTTCCAGATAATCTTTCAAAAACTGGCGGATGGTAGGGATCAGTTCCTGCCAATCGGTATCGGGTGTAGAACGGGTGAGTGTAACAAAATTGCTGGCAATAAACACGGCTTTCACAAACGGAAAACCAAAGAGTTCCTGCGCCAGCGGAGATGCATCGGCTGTTGTTACTTCGGGAAAATCAATGCTTTTGCCGGGATAGAGCAATTTATTGGCCACAAACTTCATTGTTTCCGGATTTGGCGTCATTTCTGTATAGATGCTGATAACGGGGTTACCTGTTTGTATCATGTTGGTGAAACTTTAAGCTGCAAAAATAACAACAAACGGTGGGTTTTGGTTGAGGATTTCCTTAATTCGGAGATTTCTATCCATATCAGGTGTTAGAAGTTCCGGTAATCGTAAATTAGAAAAATTAAAAAATACAATTATGCTATCCCCAAAAATTGAAAAAGCGCTCAATGAGCAGGTGTTACTCGAGGCAGAATCATCGCAGATCTATTTAGCCATGGCCAGTTGGGCCGAAGTGGAAGGACTCAGCGGCGTAGCTGCTTTTTTATACAAACATAGCGACGAAGAACGCATGCATATGCTGAAATTGGTAAAATTCATCAACGAGCGTGGCGGACACGGCGTTATTCCACAGTTAAAAGCCCCCGCAGCCAAATACAAAGGCGTGAAGGAATTGTTTCAGCAGGTACTTGACCATGAAATACTGGTGAGCACGGAAATCAACAGGTTGGTTGACAGTTGCCTGAAAGAGAAAGACTACACCACACACAATTTCCTGCAATGGTATGTGAGTGAGCAGATCGAAGAGGAATCATTGGCACGCCATATCCTTGACAAATTGAAATTGATTGGTGGTGATAAGAGCGGCTTGTATATGTTTGACCGGGATGTTTCCGGCATGGGCGGAGCTGGAGCCACTGGTAAACCCGGCGCAGAATAACAAATAGCGAAACAATATAGTTTCAGCATGTAAAACGAATTATTATTCGAACATGGCCGGTGGTTTCACCGGCCATTGTGTTTGTAGCGTTTAATGTATCCAAAAGCAGCTGCATAATCAAACATCGATTTTGAAAAAATCGGATCGGGTGCGGTTACAAAACAGAAAGGGAGTATATTGCTGATGAAGCATTCACCCCCATAAAATCTACCTGCATGCATCGAGAATTATTTGGCTGGCATAGCCCCGCACTCAATAAAGAAATGCCCATCGCTATGTATGGTCATTATGGTTTTGCATTGTTACTTGTACCAACAGCAGCGGCTGATTACCTGGAGTATGAACGTTTCCAATTAATGGATACGTTGAAGCCGTGGATTGAAGCGGGTAAAGTAAAAGTGTATTCTGTCAACAGTATCAATACCGAAAGCTGGATGAACAATGAAATGGAAGGTGCACACAAAGCCATCCGTCAAAACCAGTTCAACGAATATATTTTTAATGAAGTAGTGCCGTTCATAAAAGCCAACACATCCTTCGATACGCCCATTATTACCTGCGGTGCCTCGTTTGGTGCATTGCACAGTATGAATTTGTTTTTAAAACGTCCCGATTTGATCAATGGTGTAATTGCGATGAGTGGCGTGTATGATTTAACGGAATATACAAAAGGATACTACGACGATCAGGTATATTACAACAGTCCGATGCATTACATACCCAACTTAACCGATCATGCGATTCTGGAACAAATACGACACAGCAACCATATTCATATTTTCAGTGGTAGCGGAGCGTTTGAAGATCCTTCGAGCAGTGGACGTTTTGCAAAAATTCTATACGACAAAGGCATTAACTACGAACTGGATATCTGGGGACAAGAGTGGCCACATGATTGGAATACATGGCGTGCATTGCTGCCGCATTATTTGGAGACGAGGTTTTAAAAACGAATAGGCAAAAGGCAATTAGGAATAAGCAATAAAACATAATCGCTCTCTTAAAACAGAGATTCCCTACGTGTGATCGCTGTTTGTTTAATGAGGTTTGTTTATCAATTGCCCATTGCTTTTCTTGCCTATTGACTATTGTATTCCCTGCCTATTGATCCCTCATCTGTTTTCACCAACTCAAACACTTTCTGCGGCTCCAATCCTTTTTCTGTTTGATGGGAAACATATAAAATGGCGGTGGTACTTTCTGCTGCGAGTTTGTTGATGAGCTGAATTACGTTTGTAGCGTTGACATCATCCAGTCCCATCAACGGTTCATCTAAGATCAATAACGGTGGATGTTTTACCATGGCCCGTGCAACCAAGGCAAGACGTTGTTCACCTGTACTCAGTTTATTGAACGGCAGTCGGGCTTTGTGTTCCAGTTGCAACAACTGCATCCATTCAAATGCTGATCGTTGCTGCATATCGCTCGGAATAGAATACAAACCGATCTGATCCACAAAACCGGATACGATCATTTGCTCCAATGTATGTCGTGTGCTGAACAGATCTGTCATGGCCGGCGTGAGATAACCGATCTTACGTTTAATCTCCCACACGCTTTCACCACTTCCTTTTTTTCGATTGAAAATATACAGCTCCTGTCCATAGCCTTTTACATTATCACCCGTGATCATAGTGAGCAATGTTGTTTTACCCGATCCGTTGGGACCTTTCAATTGCCAGAACTCTCCTTTGTTGATGGTCCAGTTGATGTACTGTAATACCTGTCGTCCATCATAACTTACACTTACATCTGCAAAGCGAACGAGTTCTTTACTGTTGATCGCATAGTGATGCAATGGAGCAGGTATTGGTTGATCGTTTTGTTCGTTTGTTTCTGCTGCATTTATTTCAACCGGAACAAATTCATGGTGCTGGTCGATCGCAACCGTAGTTTCAATAAACGGAAGCAGTTCTCGCTGCCGATGGAATAGTTGCAGAAAAATTGTTTGGTTGGCTGCCTGTTGCAACTCTGCTTTGAGCGATTGCTGTGCCGCTATATCTAAATTATCAAATACATTATCTACGATTAAAACGCCGGGCTTTAACGATAACAAATGTTGCAGCAATACTTTTTTCTGTTCGCCACTCGACATGGAGCGAAGTGTTTGTGATCGTGTAGCTTCAATACCACAGTATCCATGAATATCTTCTTCATGTAAATATTGTTGAAGTGTGTACGACGAAAATAATTGCACATCACTGCTGTTGAACATCGATAATATGCCGGTTGCCTTTTTCTCCAGCAACTGATGGATGAGTAACTGTTTGTTGAATGTATTGGAAAGACAAATAGCAATGTGCTGCATATTGCGAAGATAAGCAGCAGGGATACTGTATGAAATGAGAAATTAAACTAACCAAGGCTGTACCGAAAGCTTGGGAAACAAGAAAGGTTGCGCCGAATTATACGTTCCCTTTATCGTTTAAACGGAATGTATCAATTTTTCCGAACAGCTTTAGTTTTAGCTTCCTGAGCAATGAAGACTTTTGAAGCTCTTTCTGGACATACGGTTCAATGGTTTCCGTCCCTTTTTTAATGTGAAAAGGTGCTGCCCTTTTTTTCTTTTCAAACACCACAATGCTGTCGTAAAACGAGATACCGGAAATATGCTTCGTAATCGTATTACTGACTACTTTTTGTCTTTCGTTTAAATGGCCCTCATACAAAGAGTCTACCAAATTCTTTGAATACTCGATAAAACTATTGGGATTTTTCAGGCCACCATGAAACTCATACCAATAGGATGTATGCGTGTCTTCCACCACATAAAGTCCTCCTTCTTTTACCTTCATGTATAAAGCTTCGAACGATACAATTTGTTGTTGCATTGTATGTCCGCCGTCGTCAAGAATAATATCAAAGTCGGGCAAATCAAGACGAATCGTTTCAAGAAACTGCGTATCACTTTGTGACCCAATAAAAATTTTGATTCGATCTTCCTCCAGTTTTTTGCATTCAGGATTGATATCAATTGCATAAATATTTACGTGCTCGCCAAAATATTTTTTCCAAAGCTGAAGTGAACCTCCATGCGACACACCAATTTCAAGAATATTGATTGGCTGACCAATGTATTTGGAAAAATATTTTTCATACACATCAAAGTAGTGATCCCATTTATGAATGAGTTTTCCTTCGTGATTATAAAAGATTTCCCGAAGCCTGCCTTGCATCATTTGTTCCGTTTTAACAAATTTAGGGCGAAGGAATTCAAACTTCAATTTTTCTTGCCTTCTACTCGAAAACAGTCTTACAACTTCACCGGCTTCACCGTATACCCCTGCTTTCGCAGTAATGCAATCACACCAATATCACCACCTAAATGAGCAGCACCTACAGCAAAGAACGTATTGCCTTTTTCCATACTTGCGTTCATCACCGGGATCCATTTGCTGTTGCGTTTGGTGAGCAACTCTTCTTCGGCACCCATTAACTCGGGTGATTGATTGGTAAATCGATACATGGCATCCACATCCTGTGTTTTATAAACGGCTACCAGTTTCTTAAACTCTTCTACCTGCTTGTCAAAATCTTTCAGCATCGTTTGCAGACCTGCAATTTCTGTACTGTCGGGGATGCCGTCAAATACAGCGATCTGATCTTCCATTGTTTCAAGTCCTTTAAGATCTTTTTTGAGTGTAGCTGCCAGTGCCATAAAAGTCTGTTCGTAGGATTCACTGTTGGCACAGTTCAGCGATTTCTGCGCCAGCATACTCATCAGCATAAACGGCTTGAATGTATTAAACATCATGGCAGAGGTACCGGTTATTTCCTGATACTTTTTATCAAATGCTGCAAAGGCGGCACTGTCAGCAAATAACTGTTTAATAGTTTGTCCTTTGGGCAATTGCAACATCGTCATCATCTTCATCATCATCATGGGGTCATCCATATCCAATTCAAGAAATACTTCCTGAGCATTGGTAAATTTTTCTTTCACGATATCCGGAAAAAAGAAATCTTCTTTACAAATAATATGAATGGTTCCAAACAGATAGGAAGGTTGTTGCAGGTTGTTGCCTGTAATTTCCCAGAGCAAACTGCTTTTCGGTTGCACTTGTGCAAATGCGGTACCGATACAAATCACTGCAACTAAGAACGTACTGATAATTTTTTTCATGGTTTCATTTTTATTTTTCTTCTTCACTCATTTCGTTTACAATCAGCTTCAGCTTTTCAACATGCTGACCATACAGTTTACGAACATACCATTTATTCAGAAAGTAGATTGGAATCGTTAAGACGACAGCAATGACGGTTACAACGGCCAGAAAGGGAACAAACGGTACCGGTTTCTGTAACTGTTGCATTTCTTCCGAATAAAAAAACAAAATCACACACATAAAAATCATAGTAATCGGAAATAACAACGTGCCGGCAAGCATATAAATGTGAACATATTTTCCAAGTATCGTTAGCTGCTGTTGTAAGTTTGATTTTACTTCGCAGGTTACGCATTCCATGTCTTTCAGTAATTTTCGTTTCCTTACATAATAGACCACAAAAAGAACTCCCAGTGCAAACATTAACAATGGAATACTAAGCATAACGCCTTTATACTTTACCACGTAATCAATAATAATCCAGGAATAAAGTACAATCACTACAATCATTTCAATCATCAGATTGCGTTTCATTTTGGCAATGGGGCTCTTCGATTTTTTGCGCAGCATAGTTTGTATCTCCTCGAAAGAAGAACCTTTTTTACTTATGGCCATATCGCCCCACATTTCCTTTAGCTGATCAAGCTCCATACGATTCTGCTTTAGTAAGTGTACGTAATTTGTCTTTGATGCGGTTCATTTTCACCCGCAGGTTACCGTTATTGATACCGAGGATATCTTCCATTTCTTCATAACTTTTATCTTCGAGGTAGAGCATCACAATTGCTTTTTCCACTTCCGACAACCGGCTGATGGCCGCATACATTTCTTTGAGCTTTTCTTCTTTGATCCGTTCTTCATTTGTATCGGCCTCTTCACGTGGAATAAATTCCGGAAAGCTGAGTGCAACTTTTCTCGATTGTTTCCGCAGATTGCTGATGGCTGTGTTTAAGGCAATCCGGTACATCCACGTACTGATCTTCGAATCGCCCCGGAAACTGCCGAAGGCTTTCCACAACTGGATCACAATTTCCTGGTACAGATCATCCCTGTCCACATCGCTGCGGCCATAGAGATGACATACCTTTCGTAGTATGCCCTGATGTTGTTGTATCAGCAGCAAAAAATCCTGTTCAGCGTTGGTGGTCATTCAACCAATTGGTTTGCGTAAATGTATATGTAGAGCAAAAATCGCTTAAGTTACAAGCAAATTCAAGAATTGTTTATGAAGAAGAAAATGTACCACCTCGCTCATTGCACTACTTGTCAGGCCATTATTAAAGAAACAGAGGCCGACTTGGCTGGTATTGAATTTCAGAATATCCGGGAGGAAAAGATAACCCCCAAACAACTGGAAGAAATGAAACAACTGGCAGGTAGTTATGAGGCATTGTTCAGCCGTCGTGCCTTGAAGTATAGGGAACTGGGGCTGAAGGATAAAAAACTTACAGAAGAAGATTATAAAAATTACATACTCGCAGAAGATACCTTTCTCAAACGACCGGTAACCATACTCCACAAACAAATTTTTATTGGGAACGATAAAAAAACCGTGGAAGCCTTGAAAAAGGCGTTGCAATAAAGTAATTTGTTAAGTTTCTGTCATATTCGGATGCAGGAAAGCTGGGGGGACTGCTAAAAATCAACCAAGTTAGTAGACTAAACAAAAGAAGCCTTACTTTCGTTTGATTGATTGTTACGAAAGCTACGGATCATTCTTGCCTGCCAATTCAGAGGACGTTTAAACTTTTTTACATGCATACATTTCCCGGTTATCTGCTCAGCAGTAATTTTCCGTCCCGGCAAACGGTGATCAGTTTTACAGAAGAGTTGATCAATTACCTCTTTCCGCTGATCAGTGATCCAAAGTCGTTTGTGCAGGTACAGGCAAGTATGCAGGCATCACTTCATAAAAAATTCATTGAAATTCTTACACCGCTTTCGCAGAAATATGAAATGGATGTGCTGGCTGTTACCGAAGAATATTTTGAAGAACTCCAACAGATCAAACAAGAGCTGATCGAAGATGCAGAGCTGATCCTTGAATTTGACCCGGCTGCTTACTCCATTGAAGAAGTGGTATTGTCGTACCCCGGCTTCTATGCTATTATTGTATACCGCTTAACGCATGCATTGTACAAAAAGAAAATTCCCATTTTACCCCGTATGATGGGTGAGTGGGCACATAGCCGCACCGGCATCGATATCAACCCCGGCGCAACAATTGGCTGCCCGTTTTTTATTGATCATGGAACAGGCATTGTGATTGGTGAAACATCGGTGATCGGGAAGTATGTAAAAATTTACCAAGGTGTTACGCTTGGTGCGTTGGCTGTAAGGAAAGAGGATGCACAAACAAAACGACACCCAACTATTCAGGATAATGTAGTGATCTATGCCAATAGCACCATTCTTGGTGGTAATACAGTGATCGGTCACGACAGTATTGTGGGTGGTAATACCTGGATCACGCAAAGTGTAATACCGCACAGCGTAGTGTACACCAAAAGTGAAACCATTGTAACCGATAAAAAAGATTTCACCGAGCCATTGAATTTTATCATTTAAACAAACAATCATCTAACAACAACAAAAACGATATAGCGATGAAAGCAAATAACATTTTAGAAACGATTGGCAACACGCCGCATGTCCGCATCAACCGTTTATTTTCTGCTGATGTAGAAGTGTGGAGTAAACTGGAACGTGCCAACCCCGGCGGCAGTATCAAAGACCGTATTGCATTAAGTATGATCGAAGATGCCGAAGCAAAAGGAATTTTGAAAGAAGGCAGTGTGATCATTGAACCAACCAGCGGCAACACCGGTATTGGTCTGGCAATGGTGGCTGCGGTGAAGGGGTACAAGCTTATTCTTGTAATGCCCGAAAGTATGAGTATTGAACGCAGAAAACTGATGAGCGTGTATGGTGCTACGTTTGAATTAACACCCCGTGAAAAAGGAATGAAAGGTGCGATTGCAAAAGCAACGGAGCTGGTGGAAGCAACACCCAACAGCTGGATGCCACAGCAATTCGATAACCCCGCCAATATTGATGCGCATGTAAAAACAACAGCACAGGAAATATTGAATGATTTTCCGGAAGGGCTTGATTATTTAATTACCGGTGTGGGTACCGGCGGACATATTACTGCGGTAGGTCGAGAATTGAAAAAGAAATTCCCCAATGTAAAAGTGTTTGCTGTTGAACCGGAATTGTCGCCCGTGATCAGTGGTGGCGAACCATCACCACACCCGATCCAGGGAATTGGTGCCGGGTTTATTCCTTCCAACCTGCATAGAGATGTATTGGACGGAGTGATACAGGTAAGTAAAGATGAAGCGTTTTCGTATGCGCAACGTGCCGCCAGCGAAGAAGGAATTTTCCAGGGCATTTCAAGTGGTGCTACCATGGCGGCCACTGCTAAAAAAATTCCGGACATGCCAAAGGGAAGTCGTGTATTGATCTTTAACTACGATACCGGCGAACGTTATTTTAGTATTGAAGGATTGTTTTGATGCAAGTCAACAAAACGTAATAAAGAAAAGACATCGATGATCGATGTCTTTTTTTGTGCTCTGTCTTTTCGAAGTAGTACTAAGTAGTAAAATTATTTCCCAATCTCAATAAACCAATTCAAGCTCACCCAAAAACTATGCTCGGCATTCTTGTTCAAAAAAGAGTTGACTCTGTAATCCAAACCCATCTCCAGTTTATTATTCGCCGCAATATCATACCCCAGTAACGGAACAAGACGCAATTCAAGATCATAATCTGGAGATTGAAAGCTAGTAAGATATTCGTTATTCAGTTTTAAGTAAAACTCCTTCGGGTCTACTGATTCTCCGTTCAGCGGAATTTCTGCCGTGATCCGGTAACGCAATCTGAACTGAGGTGATTCAATTGTTGAAAATGTCTGATCAGTTAAAAAACGATGGGCTAAGCGGTAACCGGATTTTCGTTGCACTATGATGTATTGCTGAATAAAACGGTGAATTCGCTGGCCTTCTTCCAGCCTGATCAGATAGCCTGCTCCAACTCGTGAATTCAAGCCAATCTTCTTTCCGGCAATTAACGAAAGATCGGTGAGTACATAGTTGTATTGCTGATCAGCAGTACCACCCCATTCGCCACGTTGCAGTAACTGACGGGATTCAATTTTTGTATTGACGGACCAATCTTTTTTCAACTTAGTATTTAAGTTGAACGATGGTAAAATGCCAAACTGGTATGTCTGTTGAGAAAAAACAATATTCGCCAACAGCACAAATACAATTGAAAAAAGGAACTGTAATAGTTTAATATTCAAGATGACTGCTGTTTTTAAATACAATGGTTGAGGTAGAAAGAACGGTGCCTGTATCATTAAACAGGTATTCAAGCAGTTCAACGTTGTTTTTTGAAGTGCATTTCACCACCACTTCATACTTGACGATCAATTTTCCGGAAGATGGTCTGTTCTTCAGTTTTGCTAACAACGCCTGTTCCGTACCGGAATACTGTACTTGAATTTTTTCTATTTTATATTTTAGACAGTCTTTTTTCAGTTGGTTGTTGATGGCTTCGTTGATAGCTGTTGTCAATTCAGCTTGCAGTAGTTCAATTTCAACATCTTCAACATGTCCCAGTGTATCAAACTCAATGCTGTATCGTTTTTTGTTTTGCCGAAACTTCGCTTCAATACTTCTTCTGTTCAGGCCTTCTTCAACATACCATTTCAGCTTTGTTTTACCATTGATTGAATCGATAAACTCCAGTGCTTTCTGCGGTACATTCCGTTGCTTGATACGGCTTTCTTTTTCAAACTTCTCCTGCGCAAACAAATCCGCAGAAGCAAACAGAACCAACAAAATAGTCGCACAGGTATAAATGTACTTAGCCATTCCGTTTCCTTTAGTTTATGTAATCATTGTAACCGATCATTCCACGATTCGCAGCTTCGCATAATTCAACATGATCTTTTTTTCACCGTTCACTTCAAACTTTACCGTTGCAATGGGGTTGTGAGCACTGCCTTCCGGCCTCATCCTCCTTCTCCTTCTCCAAAGGAGAAGGGAGCGGTGCTTCACTAACTTTTTCAAACATTTGTTTCTTACACATCAGCAACATATTTTCAATCAACTAATCTTGATGTCTTACAATATGTTGAAAAGTACAAATAAGTTAGCCTTGTGCTGTTGAATCCTCCCCCACCGGGGGAGTTAGAGGGGGCTTACGATTCGCAGCTTCGCATAATTCAACATGATCTTTTTTTCACCGTTCAATTCAAACTTAACCGTTGCAATGGGGTTGTGTGCACTGCCTTCCATTTTCACTACTTCACCAAAACCAAATTTCTGGTGTTCCACTTTTTGGCCTTCCTGTAAATTGCTGGTATCGCTGGCAACAAAATCAGGTGCAGGTGTGTGCTCAACAGTTTGTGGTCGTGTAGTGGGTGTTAAATACGATGGCTTCTGCTGTGGTTTAGGTGGTGCACCATATCGCTTTTCAGCATTGGCTGCTTCGTTACTATCGGCTTTGTTTCCCCATCCTTTCATACGATCAAATGCAGATCCGCCTCCAAACGAAGAACCCTGGTTGCGGGAGCCGCCACCTGCATAACTCTTATCAACAAATTGCTCCGGCAATTCTTCCAGAAAACGACTTGGATCGTTTTGTACAATTTGTCCAAACTTGTATCGTGTATTAGCATAACTGATCCAGAGTTTTTTCTTCGCCCTTGTGATCACCACATAAAACAAGCGACGTTCTTCTTCCAACTCTTCTCTTGTGTTAATGCTCATTGCGTTGGGAAACAACATTTCTTCCAATCCGGCTGCAAACACACATTCAAACTCCAGTCCTTTTGCTGCGTGAATGGTCATCAACTTCACACTATCAGCATTGGGATCTTTATCATCAGCATCAGTTAACAAGGTGATCTGTTGCAAATAGGCACCGAGTGTAACAGCACCGGAAGCCCCCTCCCGTCCCCCGTGGGGAAGCCTCAACCGCACCCACCTCACCTGTCAAAGAACCTGCATTATTAGTTGAGTCGTTGAAAAGCGAGGATTGTGAGTTGGCTGTTCCTCCTCCTTCGGGGGAGGTTAGGTGGGGGCTATCTTCCACCACCACACCATCGTCATCGATCTGACTTCTGTTAGCCGTATCGTCCACCCATTCTTTGATGGAGTTGAGTAATTCCTGAATATTTTCATACCGTTGCAATCCTTCGGTACTCTTATCGTTGAACAATTCTTTTACAATATTGGTTTGCTTGCCTACATGCACGGCCACTTCGTACGCATTGTGTTTTTGTAACATGCTGGCAAAACTTCTGATCATCGTTACAAATCCATCGATCGCTTCTAAGGTTCCTGCTTTAAACCCGAATTGTTGTGCACTGGTGAGTACTTCCCACATGCTGATGTTTTGTTCATTGGCATACAGCACACATTTATCAATGGTTGTTTTACCAATGCCTCTTGCAGGATAGTTGATGATACGTTTCAATGCTTCTTCATCTCTTGGATTTACAATGATGCGCATGTACGCAATAAAATCTTTGATCTCTTTACGTTGATAGAAACTGATACCGCCATAAATAATATAAGCAATGCCCATGCGTCGCAAGCTTTCTTCAAAAGCACGGCTCTGTGCATTGGTACGATAGAGAATGGCAAAATCTTTATTCCGGTAATGATTGCGAAGCTTCTGTTCCTGAATGGTATCGGCTACAAATTTTCCTTCATCATTATCCGTCATGGTACGAACCAAGCTTATCTTTTCTCCTTCTCCATTTTCAGTAAACAATGTTTTCTCGATCTGCCCTTTGTTATTGGTGATCACTTCGTTGGCAACACTGCAGAATATTTTTTGTACTGCGGTAGTTCTGTTCCAGTTTCACCACGTTTACATTGTCATAATCTTTTTGAAACATTAAAATGTTTTCAATGGTAGCACCACGGAAACTGTAAATACTTTGTGCATCATCTCCCACCACACACACATTTTCATGCATGGCACCGAGTAGTTTAATGATCTCGTACTGTGCAGGGTTTGTATCCTGGTACTCATCGATCAAAATGTATTTGAACTGACGTTGGTATTTGCTCAGACTCTCCGGTACATTTTTCAACAGTTCATAAAACTTGATCAGCAGATCATCAAAATCCATGGCGCCGTTTTTGAAACAACGGTTGGCATAAGCACTGTAGATCTGTGCAATGGCCGGACGGTTGGACCGCATATCTTCCTGCTGAATATGATAGTCGGTCGCATATTCAGCCGGACCAACCAATGCGTTTTTGGCTGATGAAATACGATTGTAAACGGTGGATGGTTTGTAATGCTTATCATCCAGGTTCATTTCATTGATCACCGTTTTGATCACACTCTTCGCATCATCGGTATCATAAATCGTAAAGTTGGAAGGATACCCAATCTTGGTGGCTTCACTTCGTAAGATGCGTGCAAACACACTGTGAAAGGTTCCGATGTATAAATTCCTTGCTTCCTGGTTGCCGAGGATATGCTCTACACGTTCTTTCATTTCCTTGGCCGCTTTATTGGTAAACGTAAGCGCCAGTATATTAAACGCATCCACACCATACGCCATCAAATGGGCAATACGTGTGGTGAGTACTTTTGTTTTGCCACTGCCTGCACCTGCCACAATCATCAACGGTCCGTTGAGATAGGTTACCGCTTCTTTCTGCCGCTCATTCAGTCCTTGTAAATAATCAATCATAAAACGAAATAAGCCTGCAATTTACTACAAGCTGTTGTGAGATGAGTTGCTGTGGAGAAAGAATACAGAAATAAGGATTTCGTTCTCCCGGGGAGGAAACGGATCCGAAGAAATTGCAGAATTTGTAAAAGAAATTAGATAGGAAAGCGGCTCGCTTTCTCAGGCACCACGCTGTGCACCACCTACATGTTTACCGGCGTTGCTGGATGTTTTTGTATTTGCTTTACCACCGCCTTTTGGTGCAATGAAAGATGACTTGTTTGCGGGTAAACTGCTTTTCTTTTTGTCTTTCTTATTCTTGCCAGTATTAAACAACGACATATTGGAGTATTTAAATTGATGGATGTAACCCCTGTATGCTGCAACAAGTTTTCACCGGAGGGGCAACAGGAAGGTGAAGATACCGAAAGTTTTTAAATACAATTTCAGCAACAGATGAACACAACTGATCTTTCAACGTGACGGGTGTTTTCTTTCTTTCCCCTTCTTGCCAATTGCACATTGCCTGTTCTCTATTCTCCTTTGTGTTCCTCCGTATCTCCTCAACTCTGTGTTAAAAAAGTTGAGCGCAGCGAAAATCTTATCTTCGCCCCCATGATTCAAGTTGGTCAATACAACCGCCTCATCGTACAACGACTTAAAGATGCCGGTGCTTATTTAGATGATGGCAGCGAAGGCATCCTGCTGCCCAAACGTTTTGTGCCCCGTGGTACAAAAATCGGCGATGAGCTTACGGTTTTTGTGTATCACGATGGAGAGGACCGGCTCATTGCCACCACGCTCCACCCGACAGCGGTAGTGGGCGATATTGCCTTGATGAAAGTAGTAGGCACAAGCGCTCATGGTGCTTTTTTAGACTGGGGCTTGATGAAAGATCTCTTCGTACCCAAGAGCAAACAAATTGCTGCCATGCGTTTGGGCGGCGAGTATCTTGTGCAGGTGTATATTGATGAACAAACCGGCAGAGCAGCTGCTTCACAATATATTGAGCACTTGTTGAGCAATGAAGAAATCACCGTAAAAGAAATGGACATTGTTGATCTGATCGTTTATCGTCAAACCGATCTCGGCTATGCCATGATCATCAACAAAAAACACATTGGTCTGCTGCATTTCAATGAGGTGTTCCAGGAGCTCAACATTGGTGATAAGGTGGAAGGTTTCATCAAAACAATACGACCTGATAACAAGATCGATGTGTCACTCGGCAAACCCGGCTATCAGAAAACAGAAGATGAAGCCGGAAAAATTCTCCGCCTGCTGCAACAACACAACGGCTATTTGCCCTACCATGACAAAAGCGAACCGGAAGCCATCTACTCCTTCTTCGGCATGAGTAAGAAAACATTTAAGATGACGGTGGGCAAACTTTACAAAGAGAAAAAAATTGAATTGACAACAACGGGTATTAAGCTGTTGGAGCAATCAACCATATAAATCCGGTGAGTCAGCGGCACAAACGAACCATCTTGCCCGTTCATTCGTAATTAATAGAATGAAGATCCTGTTCGCCAGCATATCGTTCCTTTTTTGTTTCGCCTGTGTAAAAAAACGGGAACCCTCCGTTAATCCTCCCATCAGCATACCCCCAACACCGGTTGTTTATACCTGGCTGGCACTCGGCGATTCCTATACCATCGGTCAGGGTGTCAATCAAAATGAACGTTTCCCCACACAAACCGTGGCAGCGTTATTGCAGGCAGGCATTCAGGTACAGGCTCCTGCATATATTGCTACTACCGGCTGGACCACGGGCAATCTTCAAAATGCCATCAGCAACAGCAATCCGAATAAACATACGGTGGTGAGTTTACTCATTGGTGTAAACGATCAGTACCAACGCAGAGATACAACGGGCTATCGCCAACGCTTTACAGATCTGTTGGTAAAAGCCATTGACTTGGCCAATGGAAAAAAGCAAAACGTATTTGTGTTGTCCATTCCCGATTACAGTGTAACACCGTTTGCTGCTTCGTTCGATACAGCACAGGTTCGAAAAGAAATCGACTGGTTCAACAACATCAACTACAACGTAACCCAACAATACAATTGTCCCTATCTCAATATCACGCCTTCCACCCGTGAAGGACGTTACAACAGCAGCCTCATAGCTGCTGACGGATTGCATCCCTCTGCCGCTGAATACAAACGCTGGGCCGATAAACTGGCACCAATGGTTGTGCAGGCATTGAAGTAAACGGTGTTTAGAGTTAGCCAACAGATTGCTGTTGTTTCAGGTTTTAGTGTAATGCTTATCTTCCGTGCTTAAACCAAAACACACATACATGCCGTTTACTGTTGCTATCTCCAGCCATCGAACCCCCTTGCAAAAAAATTACTGGCTCTGGATATTTATCGCTGTTTTTTCTGCAGTATGGATCAGCACACTTGTTGGAACAACCAATATGAGTAACTGGATCCTTGAAAATGTACTCACCTTTTTATTTGTGATTTTTCTGGTGGTTAGTTTTAAACGTTTTCAGTTGAGCGATTTGAGTTACCTGCTCATTTGCGTGTATCTATGTCTGCATGTATATGGATCCAAATACACGTATGCCGAAAATCCATTTGGCTACTGGTTGAAAGATGTATTTGAAAGCGACCGCAATCATTACGACCGGATTGTTCATTTCAGTTTTGGTTTTTTATTAGCCTATCCCATGCGGGAAGTGTTTTTAAAATGGTTCCGCTATCCCAAACTTGTTTCCTGGATCTTACCCATTGAAATCACGCTCTCCATCAGTGCCTTTTATGAATTAATTGAATGGGCGGTGGCTGATGTGTTCTTCAAAGCACAGGGCGATGCTTACCTCGGCACACAGGGCGATATCTGGGATGCACAGAAAGATATTTTCCTCGCCTTTTCCGGTGCCATTCTTGCCACAACAATTGTATCGGTGGTGAAAAAACTGTTTGGTATCTACGAAAAACAATAACGCAAAGCAGTGATGCCCTGTTATTGAAAGAGCACAAATGCAGACGCAGATTGCTTTCACGAAGCAGCAGGCATTATCGCTAACTTGCACTTGTAATGAAACCAGTTCATTACTTTATTACTATGGCAAGAGCTTCCCGTTTTTCAAAAGACAGCAAAAGTACAGAGCACGTTAAAGCGAAAATTTCAAAGGAGAGTCTGAAACAGGCACTCATCCTGTTCACCTATTTAAAACCCTATCGAAGTAAATTCATCTGGGGCTTGGTCTTCATTGCCATCTCCGCATTTACCACCAGTCTGTTTCCGTTTTTGTTGGGAAAGATGATCGATGCAGCTTCACCCGGCGCCAGTCTTCCGGGCATGGGTAGTGCTTCACAATTCGATTTCGGTTTAAAAAATATTCAGCTCACGTTAAATACAACACTGCTGCTCATCTTTGCGCAGCTCACACTGCAAACTGTTTTCTCATTCATGCGGGTGTACTTACTAACGGCGGCGGGTGAACGTTCTTTGGCCGACATGCGCAAAGATGTATACAGCAAACTGCTCACCATGCCCATGAGTTTTTTTTCGGAAAAACGGGTGGGCGAATTAAGCAACCGCATTTCATCTGATCTGTCGCAGATACAGGATGCGATCTCTTTCACACTCGCCGAATTTTTGCGTGGCGTCTTCACCCTCATCATCGGTTTGTTTTTTATTTTCTGGATCAGCACCAAGCTGGCGTTGATCATGTTGTCGGTAGTACCTATCATCGCCATTTTAGCAGTCGTGTTTGGTATGCGTATCCGCAAAATGGCCCGCAAAGCACAGGATCAGTTAGCTGAAAGCGGCACCATTGTACAGGAAACCTTTCAGGGTATTTCCATTGTAAAAGCATTTACCAGCGAGTTTCATGAAATCAGCCGCTATGTAAAAAGTATTCAGTCGGTGGTAGCTACGTCCATCAGCAATTCCCGTTACCGGGGTGCGTTTATTTCGTTCATGATCTTTAGTGTGTTTGGCAGCATTGCCTTTGTAATGTGGGTGGGTGTGGGTATGATCCAGTCGGGTGAACTCAGCTTGGGATCACTCACCATGTTTGTGATCTTCTCGATGTTTGTAGGAGGAACGTTCGCCGGTTTTGCCGATCTGTTTTCGCAACTGCAAAAAACGTTGGGTGCTACACAAAGCGTTCGTGAAATTTTACGCAGCGAAGGGGAAGCGGTACAGTTAACAGACATCACCGTTGAACCGCAACACCTGTTAAAAGGAAATGTGCGTTTCGAGGATATAGCATTCAGTTATCCAAGCCGCAAAGATGTACCCGTGTTAAAAGGACTTACACTCAATGCTTCGAACGGCGAACAGATCGCTATTGTAGGGCCAAGTGGTGCCGGTAAATCAACCATTGCTTCCTTGCTCTTACATTTTTATGAACCCGACAAAGGCACCTTGTATTTTGATGATCGTCCTGCTGCTTCGTTTCCACTTTCACAACTGCGCCGGCAAATGGCTTTTGTACCACAGGAAGTATTATTGTTTGGCGGCAGCATCAAAGAAAACATCGCTTATGGAAAACCCGATGCCAGCGACGAAGAAATTACAGCAGCTGCCAAAAGCGCCAACGCCCATTTATTTATTCAACAGTTTCCGGAACAATATGAAACCATTGTAGGCGAACGGGGCATTAAACTAAGTGGCGGACAACGCCAACGCATTGCCATTGCTCGTGCTATTTTAAAAGACCCGGCTATTCTGATTTTAGATGAAGCAACCTCTTCACTCGATAGTGAAAGCGAACAACTGGTGCAGGAAGCATTGGATAATTTGATGAAAGGCCGCACTTCATTCGTCATCGCACACCGACTCTCTACCATTCGCAATGCCGATAAAATTGTATTGATCGATAAAGGTGTGGTAACCGAAAGTGGTACACATACTGAACTTATGAGCCACAACGGACTCTACCGCAAACTCAACGACATGCAGTTTGAGTTTGGAATTGTAACACAGTCGCCGGCGGTGCAGGAAGAAGAGGTAGAGGAAAAATAGGTACGGTCGGCCCGCTACACCAGTCTGACCACCTGAAGGTTTTCCACGCAGAGTTTAGAGAGATAGCAGAGAAAAAACGCTGCGCCCTCATCTTCTCAGGGTGAAAAATCTCACCCAGCGTTTACGTTTTCCTACGCATTATTTATTGACAATCAGCTTTCATGTAAGCGGTCGGTCCCGCTCCTCCGGTCTGAACGGTTGAAGGTGAAACACAATCAGGAGTTAAGGTTGGCAACCCTTTTCAGCAACGGTCTGAACGGTTCTACCGGTCTGAACGATTTTGGGACAAAACTCGAATCTTTAAACCTCATGCGGCGATTAACAACCCTATTCACCGCATAATTTGCGGCGAATAGATAGTGATACGGCGAATAAATCGTATATTCACCGCAGAATTCAAGCAAATGGCGGTTTACATACATCAATTACCGAACTGGCCACAGTTTACCTGGAGTCAGGAACTGATCAGTCCGCTGTTGGCCGAAGTCAGAAACAGGCAAAGCCGACTGATTGGCCGCATGGAAGCACTAGGTTTTCCGTTACAAACCGAAGCTTCGTTGCAAACACTTACCCTCGATGTACTTAAATCCAGCGAAATAGAAGGGGAACAACTCAATGCCGATCAGGTACGTTCCTCCATTGCCCGTCGGTTGGGTATCGATATTGCAGGTCTTGTTCCGGCCGACCGCCATGTAGATGGTATTGTGGAAATGATGCTTAATGCAACGCAGCAATTTCAGCAACCCTTGTCGGAAGAACGGCTCTTTACCTGGCATGCCGCACTATTTCCAACGGGTTACAGCGGTCTGTTCAAAATCAAAGTTGGTGCATGGCGTGATAATACAGCCGACGATCCCATGCAGGTTGTTTCCGGTCCGTCGGGACGGGAGACGGTTCACTTTCAGGCGCCCGATGCCGATCGGTTGCAACAGGAAATGAAGCAGTTTATCCATTGGTTCAATCAGGAAACAAACACCGACCCCGTACTCAAAGCAGCATTGGCACATCTGTGGTTTGTGAGTGTTCATCCGTTTGATGACGGGAACGGACGGATTGCACGGGCCATCGCCGATCTGCAACTGGCAAGGGCCGATGGCTCAGCACAACGCTTTTACAGTATGAGTGCCCAGATCCGGAAAGAACGGAAGCTGTATTACGATATATTGGAAACAACGCAAAAAGGATCGCTTGATATTACCACATGGATGCGTTGGTTTCTCGAATGTTTGAACCGCTCCTTACTTTCTACCGATGAAACATTGGCGGCGGTACTTCGCAAAGCCCGCTTTTGGGAGAAACACAGCAGCACCATCCTCAACAACCGGCAACTCAGCATCCTCAACAAATTGCTGGATGGTTTCGAAGGAAAATTAAACAGCTCCAAGTGGGCCACCATCACCAAAACTTCTACCGACACGGCCCTGCGTGATATACAGGATTTGCTGCAGAAAAAAATACTGGTGAAAGAAGTGGGCGGCGGCAGAAGTACAAGTTATGTGTTGGGTGAGTTTGGGAAATAGTTTTTGTGGGAAATAAAAATGTTCTCTTTAGACACGAACCAAGGTGCACCTAAAAAATTTATCCGACCGCCATCTTTGCCGAATCTTTCCACAAATATGGAGGCATGGGTTCATTTAACTCCCACCTAATGCTCATTGGTTTAGAACCATAATAATTTTGAATATTTCCTTCACCAAGGAAGACAAAAGATATTGTATTGCCATATTGATCTTCATTTTTCTCTCTCACAAAAAGAAGAATTCTTTTATCTCTTACTCTGTGATTAATATAAGAGAGTCCCTTTTCTGACTCTGGAGTGACAGCATTTTGAGTTTACCAATGAAAAATACTTTCACTTATTGCAAAATCTTCATATAGAGTTGTGGGAGAAAAATCTTTTTCTGATTTGTTTAAGGTCACAAAAAGTAATTCGATATTATATTTTTTTGAAAAAGCGATACCTTCTCTTATGCTAGATTTTTCTTCAAAAGAACTAAAACCAAATGCAGAAAGTATTTGATCTCGTGTATATCTACCATGTAATTTTAGAGGTTGTTGGAATGGTAATATTATTTCCCTTTCTAAGAAATCAATCCTATCCACCAACAGCTCAAGCAGCTCAATTATTTCATTATTCAAAATTTCGTTTTTACCGATTGCATGTATACTTTTCTCAAGAGAACCAAAACCTCCAGCATTTTGCCAAACATCATAATGAAGCATTAAACACATTGTCCTTTCAACTTCATTTAATTCTTCAATTTTAACTTTGAAGTTTTCTTTTGCCAATCTCAATATGAATTCAAAGTAGGAGTTCGAACTACAAGACAGCCACTTTTTACTTATTGTCCTTAAAATTTCCTTTTCGTTTGTTGTTGGATAGTCATTTTCCTTTTCCGCTAATACGCAAAGCCGTTTCCAATTAGCTTTACTATAAATTGTTTGAAGTGGAAGATGGTAAAAGTTTGTAAAGTTCTTTAATGTGAGCGGTAGCGTCGTCTGGTGTTGATAATTTCTAATTTTATTAAGTAATTGATTACGATTAGGAGACGTTGCATTTTTGATGTTCGTTAGAACTGTGTCTTTCGCTTTTTTTTCCAAAACAATTGTACATCCAAGTGGTAAATGCGGAAAATCATCTTCAATTTCTTTTTGAACTGAGGTTGTTGTTTTACCAATTAAAGCTCTAAACTTCCCTTCAAAATCATATTCCGGTCTTGCATTTCCTACAAAGTCTAAAACAGTTAAGCACTCTTTTCCTTCAGCTAAGCGCAAGCCTCTTCCAAGTTGTTGAAGAAAAACAGTTAAACTTTCTGTGGGTCGTAAAAACAATACTGTATCAATATCCGGTATATCAACACCCTCATTAAATATATCAACAACAAAAAGATAGTTAATCGTTTTCGATAAAAATCTTGCTCGTAGCTCATCTCTTAAATGATTTCGTGAACTAACAAGATAATCTGCGCTATAACCTGCTAATACAAATTTTTCAGCCATAAACTCTGCGTGTTCCTGAGTAACGCAAAAGCAAAGAGCTCGAACATCATGAGAATCTCTTAAATATTTATTGACGTTATAAATCACTTCGCCAACCCTTCTATCATTTTGAGTATAAATACGGGAAAGCTCACTAGGCAAGTATCTTCCGTTAACCCATTGAACCTTTGAGAGATCAACACTATCTGAAATACCAAAATACTGGAATGGACAAAGCAGTTTTCTATTTAACGCTTCAGGTAATCTAATCTCCGCCGCTATTGTATCGCAAAAATCTTTAAGAATATCCTCCCCGTCCATCCTCTCCGGAGTTGCCGTTAATCCAAGAAGAACTTTAGGTTCAAACTTTTTTAATATGGGTCGATAACTGGATGCAGAAATGTGGTGTACTTCATCAATAATAATAAAATCAAAATATTTTGACGATAGCGCTAGCGAATCAATTCTCTTATTTAATGTTTGAACAGAAGCAAAAAGACAATCATATTTTTCTGGTTCAATTCCGTCTACCCATAAGTTTCCAAAATTGTTGTCTTTTAATATGCCCTGAAAAGTTGCCTGTGCTTGTTGAAGAATTTCCTTACGATGTGCAACAAACAGAAGTTTAACTGTTCCTTCCTTTTGCTTAAATCTTTTGAAGTCAAATGCAGATATAACCGTTTTCCCAGTTCCTGTTGCTGCAACAATTAAATTTTTGAATCGCTTATGAACAATTCTTTCTACCTCCAGCTTTTCTAAAATTTCCTCTTGAAAAGGAAAAGGCTTTATATCAAAATATGCGGCAGAACTATTTCTTTCATTTACTCTTTCCTTTTTTAAAGCCTTTCTTAGTTTTTCTGAATCACGATTGGTTTCAAAGTTTTCAAATTCTTTATCTAACCAGTATGTATCAAACGTTTTTTGAAATTTATCAATAATATGGCCTACTTCTTTTGTTGTAACTTTTAGATTCCATTCCAATCCATTCGTTAATGCAGACCTTGAAATGTTAGATGAACCAATATAACCTGTATGAAATCCCGTATTCCGACAAAAGAGATAAGCCTTTGCATGCAGCCTTTCATTGTCTGTATTATACGAAACCTTTACCTCGGTATTTTTTAAACTGGAAAGAAATTCAATCGCCTTTAGGTCTGTAGCACCCATATATGAGGTGGTTATTATTTTCAGTTTACCCCCTCGTTCTGTAAACTCAGTTAACTCCTTTTCAAAAATTCGTATACCTGTCCATTTAATGAAAGAAACTAAAAAGTTTATTTTATCAGATGACAAAATTTCCTTTTTTATTTCACTTTCCAGCGAGATGCCTGCATTGTTCCCTGTAAACAATTCACTTTGTGCTAATCTTGTGTAAGGAGTAATCTCCTTTAAATGCTTGTCAAAATCAACAATTCCGGTATCAATCTTTGAAAAAACGGCAGTCAGTATTTTTGTTTCTGTTTCAATTAAATCTTCATCAAAATTTTCCGACTTTATTTCACTTTGTAATAAACGGATAATCTTATTTGAAACCTCAATTTGTCTTTCAATACTATTTTCTCCAGAAATTAGTGTTAATGCAAATCGAATAACATCAGATACATATTGAGAAAGAACCCGTGCTGCTTCGGTCTTGTCAAGAGCGGTTTCTTTAACATAAAAAACACTTCTATCTAGGACTTTTAACTTTGAATAAAGCAGCTTATTAATTAACTGCTCATATAAACCTTCAATCATAAGTTAGACCATTGATTAATTTTAAAGATAGTAAAGTGATAAATAGAATCAATATATTCTGGTTCAAAGTTTACACCCCATTCTACATCTTGATACAAATACTCAAACTCATGCGCCCATTCAATGAACTGTGCAAATTTTCTCCGGCTATCTGCAATTTCATAATTTTCTTTTGCAGCGATGTACGCAATATCTGCAACTGCTTCGCAAAGAGAATATACTTGTTTATCAGTCATAGCATTTGGGTTTTCATGTCCATGAAAACAATAGTAAAGCATGTGACGTAAAGTACATTTGCCTTTAAGTCACGTTCGGTTCGTGGGAGTAATTAATCAGGGGAGTTTTTTTACCAGAGCGGCATGTGTTTGTTCAATCTTTGCAGGTTTGAGTTTGCATTCCCAGATGGTAATAATTTTCCATCCCTTTTTCTTCAGCAGCTTCATTGCTTTTGCATCATTCGAACTATTCTTATTGATCTTATCAGCCCACCAATCGGTTCTTGTTTTAGGAATAGTAAAGTAGTTGCAGTTGGTATGTCCATGCCAGAAACATCCATGAATGAAGATGACGGTTTTGTATTTCGGTAATACGAGATCGGGTTTGCCGGGTAATGTTTTGTCGTGCAGTTTGTAACGAAAGCCTTGTGCAT
The DNA here is from genome assembly GCA_963830845.1 of uncultured Bacteroidota bacterium. Classification (GTDB taxonomy): domain Bacteria; phylum Bacteroidota; class Bacteroidia; order Chitinophagales; family Chitinophagaceae; genus Lacibacter. Next base: position 76,108 of record CAWHOR010000033.1, read on the forward strand.
GTAAATATTTCCGCACCAGCAGTTCGGGCTTTGTGTTTTTGCCTTTGATCTGCTGCATATTAAAACGGCGCTGCTCTTTTGAATGCACATCTGCCATTAGCTAAAGGTAGAAAAGAGAGAGGCAAGGAACAATTGGCAATAGGCAATGTGCAATAGGCAAAAGGAAAGAGAAGCCAAGGGACAACAGACAATGAGCAAGAAAAGGCAATAGACAAGAAAATGTAAATGGCATTAGAATGTTCTTCAAGCGTTCAGGCCGGTGCAACCGTCCCGAGCGAAGTACCTTTCACCAAACGTTCAGACCGGCAGAGCCGGGCCGACCGTATAGGGCGCTTTTTCAAGCTAATAAATTTAGTATCTTGTATGTTATTATTCACTTATTTTATGGTCTATGAAAAAAGAGCTGATCGCCGAGTTGTTCGGTCAATTTGAAAGCGCCTGTTATGCGTACAAGGGTATTGAATGCTGGAGTGCGAGGGAGTTGCAGGAAATTTTTGCTTATACGAAATGGGATAATTTTCTGAATGTAATTGAGAAAGCAAAGAAGGCATGTGAGCAGGCCGGAGAGTCTATGAAGGACCATTTTGCCGATATCGGGAAAATGGTTGTTTTGGGAAGTGGTGCCGAGCGAGAGCTTGATGATATTGCCCTTACCAGGTATGCGTGTTATTTGGTGGCGCAGAATGGTGATCCATCGAAACAGTCCATTGCTTTTGCACAAACTTATTTTGCAGTACAAACCCGCAAGCAGGAAATTATTGAACAGCGATTGCTGGATGTGGCCCGGGTAAGTGCCCGTGAGAAATTAAGTAAAAGTGAAAAGAAATTGTCGGGCATTATTTATGAACGTGGCGTTGATGAAAAAGGGTTTGCATTGATTCGTTCAAAGGGAGATCAGGCTTTGTTTGGTGGTTACAGTACCAACGACATGAAAAAGAAACTGGGTGTGCCTGCTACCCGGCCGTTAGCTGATTTTTTACCCACGCTTACGATTAAAGCAAAAGATTTTGCTACAGAGCTTACAAGTCATAATGTAACGGAGAAGGATTTGAAAGGGGAACAGGCCATTAGTAAAGAGCATGTTGAAAATAATGTTGCTGTGCGTAAGATGCTGAACGAGCGTGGTGTAAAACCAGAACAATTGCCTGCTGCTGAAGATGTGAAGAAGGTTCAACGTAAGTTAGAGGGTGATGCGAAGAAAATACTGAAAGAGGTGAAGAAGAAAAATAAGTAAGGG
>CAWHOR010000034.1:0-3738 GCA_963830845.1 uncultured Bacteroidota bacterium
CAATTGTTTGAGTTTTTGATCATGCAGTTTTTGCGCCGTGACCCAGTAATCTTTCTCATCGATCGCTTTCATCGCTTTTTTGATGAGGTACTCACTTACGTATTTTTGTTTCAGTTCGTATTTGATCTTGACCCTTCCCCATTGTTTCATCCGGAAGCGTCCACCGGCAAACTGTATTGCAAACCGTTCTTCGTTGAGATAATCTTCTTCAATCAGTTTCGATAACAATTCTTCCACATCTGATTTACGCAACCCAAAGCCATACAGTTTTTCTTTTACCTCACTGTGGCAACGCTCCTGGTAAGCACAATAATGCTTTGCTTTTTGGTGCGCCTGTTCTTTCGTGAGTTGTTGCTTGTACATGGGTGGAGCAAATGTAAGAAGATGGTGAGGTAATGGGAGTTTAGGTTAGGGTTGCCAACTCTATGCTTAACATATACCCAAACCGACTTGGTCACAATTTCTAAAGACTTACAATCCTTGTGTTTCTCGTTTAATGATTTCTTCGAACTCAGGATTAGACGGGTTGGGCATTTGTATATTGATAATCTTACTATCCGGCCCGATCAATAAAAAACGAGGGATCGATTCAAAACCATAAGAAGCGCCCAGCATCCACTTATCGGAAGATAACAACTGTAATACTTTTTTTGATTTCTCCTGCGCCTGATAACGCCAGGTCCATTTGTCCTCATCGATCGAAAGTGCAACAAATGCAACTTTATTGTTGCTGTATTGTTCGGCTATTCGTTCAAAATTGGGCGACTCTGTTTTACAAGGCCCGCACCAAGTAGCCCACACGTCTATAACAACATAGCGGTTTTTAAAATCAGCCAAACTAAACGTATCCTTTTTAAGTGAAAGCGCCATGAAATCCGGTGCAGGCTTGCCTCGCTGCAAACTTTTGAGCAGTTGATTTTGAGCAAAGAGTTTTTGTTGAAGGCCCGGATAACTGAGCGCACTGCTGAAGGTGGCAAGATATTCGTTCCTTATAAGACTGTCTCTCGTATTGGAGAGGGTTTGTTTTAATTTATCAAATAATAAAAAATTGCGAATGGCACCGTTTGGCAGTTGCTGAATTGAAGTGGCCAGATAGCTGGAGTCATTATAAGCCGACATCCTGTATTTCTGCTGATAATACTCTTTTACCAATTCCCTGTAGCTGGCATTAAAAAGCAAACTGGTGTCATTATAACCAAGTGAATTCCTAAGTTCATTGATAGAAACAGGCAGAACAAGTGAATCGTTCGGGTTATAAATTTTGAAGGTCTGAACGTAATTAAATTCCAGAAGTTTGAGAAATGGAATGGAATGTAGTTTTTTCTGTAGGGCGATAAAATCAGCAGATGGCTTAATATTATCGATGGTTTTGTATTGATCAATTTTTTTTATTTCCTCACGCCATTCCTTCAATAACTCACGACTGTATTTCTCGGGCTTCATTTCATAGCCATTTCGTTCAAGATAGTAGGTTTCATAACCTGATGTTGCTCCACCCGATTTGAGAAACGCATTTTCAGCATAACGGTTTCCGGTAATTTTTGCATTGCTGCTGGTGCCATCTGTTTTGTAATTGATATAAATGCTGTCATTGGTAGTAATGAAAACAGTTACCGGCTGATCGGCTCCCATCTTCAGGAAGTAAGTAGCAGCTGATAACGGCTTCTCCACAACGAAATGAAACTTGTTTTTTGTTACGGGTATTTCCAGAACGGTTTCATTGTATAATTCATCGATCAAAAGAATTTTATCAACCGGTTGTTTGCTGTCAATTACACCGGCAATAACAGTTCTGTTATGTAGCGGCAATACAGTCGGCTTCCCTATAAACCAAAACGCAACTGCAGCAAGTGGAATTGACAGAAGATATGCGGAACGGTAAGCAGGTTGGAAAAATGCACGACGGAACGTTTTTCGATTATACCAACTAAAGCCCAGAAAAAGAGCCAGCACAAACCATACAATACTGATCCACTCTTGCGGTAAAAATAATTTGCCTGACGGAAGCTCATCGGGTGATGACACTGTGTAAGAAGTTGTTGCGTAAGGCCACCATGAAATCAGATTAAATCCTTTCAAAATTAATCCGGCAATCGTTCCTGCCAATCCAATGACAAATGGCCACACAAATCCACTGATCAACACCGAGAACATATACTGTATACCCAATATGCCCAGTCCGGAAATGAAAAGGCGGAAACCAAAAATCAACATTTCGTCAAAGGGAATCGGATAGTTGCCGAACTGAGATGTTGGTTTCAATAACAGAATTATACTACTGCCAACTATGCTGAATATGATAATGCAAAGAATACACAACAACGAAAAAGACAACGCCACCAACACCTTACTCATGAAGATGGAAAATTTATCTACCGGTTGTGTTTCAATCAGCTTCCATCCTCCACTGCGATGTTCAAATTGTGTTAATCGTACAGCGATGATGGTGAGATAAATGGGATAAAACATATTTCCAAAACCTGTAAAACAACCATCTAAAAAATCTTTCCATGGATTCTTGGCACTTGCCTGCCTTATTTCACTGAAATCATTTGCAAGTTGTACCAACGTAATCATAACGGGGATAAAAAGTGCAGCCCCAATCGTAAGCCAAATGAAGCCACTTCCTTTTTGTTTGATCCACTCTGCCTTTAATGCTTTGCTGAAGTATTGTAATGTACTCATCTTATTTTTTCATTTGTTGCATGAACCACTCTTCTAAACCGGCTTTTGACTGGATACCAAGCACCGGCACAGCTTCGTTTACCAGTTGTTGATTAAGCGTAATCACATCTTCGTCGTTTTCCACTTCAAATTGCAAAAACTGATCTTGTACGAGTTGTACAGTTTGAAACCGATGAACTAATTTTTCTTTCCACAGGGCCGCATCCGGAACTCTGAACAACACCTGTCGGTTATTGCCAGCAATGCTGTGCAGTTCCTGCAAGGTTCCCTGAAAACGTAATTGCCCACGATGAATGAATGCAATATGTGTACACATCTTTTCGATCTCATTCAACAGATGACTGCTGATGAAAATCGTGATGTTTCGTTCTTTATTTAAACGTACAAGCAACTCTCTCATCTCAATCATTCCATTTGGGTCAAGTCCGTTCACTGGTTCATCCAGTATCGACAATGATGGTTTTGACAACAAGTGCTCACGCAATCCCCATCCGTTGTTTTCATACCCAGTGAATACTCTTTCACCTTTCGGTTTTTTACTTTCAACAGATCAACAAGCTCCAATACCTCCTCAATGTCAGCATCAGGAAGATCACGCATGGAGGTTAATACTTTGAGATTGTTGTAACCGCTGAGGTGCAGGTAAAGCGATGGTGTTTCAACCAGTGTTCCGATTTCCCGAAAAACCTCCGGCACTTGCTTTTTCAGCGATTGTCCGTTGATGAAAATATTATCTGCATCGTTTTGAAGAAGGCCCGTTAACAGACGGATACGGTAGTTTTTCCTGCTCCATTCGGACCCAGAAAACGAAAGATGCTGCCGGTAGGCACTTGTAGCGAAACGTCGTCTACTACTTTTATTCCTTTGCGGAATGAGTGGTTTAGGTTTCTTGTTTCAATGGCGAATTGAGGTTGATTCATAAGCGGCAGTAATATTTAGAAGAAGATATTCATAAATATCCAAACAATTTCAGTTTAAAATACTTTAAACATTTTTTCTATCAAAAAAAGAGGCACATTAACGTGTCTCTTTTTTTTATCATAATGCTCTTTT
>CAWHOR010000035.1:0-43966 GCA_963830845.1 uncultured Bacteroidota bacterium
CGTCTTTCTTTACGTTACAATTTGGTTAAGAGCGTAAATGACAACGAAACAAACGGTACATCAGCACCAAATCCAAGAGCCGGTTCAAACCGCTGGAGCAGAAATGCAATGGCGTATGAAAATGCGAATTATGGTTTTGAAGATGTTGTGTCTTCATGGACATTAGACTTCAAAAGCAAAATTGGAAAAAATGCAAACAATCAGTTTTTAGCAACTTATACCAACATTGAAACAAACCGTGTAACAGGTTCATCTACTTTCCCATTTGTTGATATTTGGGATGGTGATGTGGCTTCTGGTACGGATCAATACATCAGTTTCGGTACTGAGTTGTTCAGTTACAAAAACGCTGTAAAAAATAAAGTAATCACAGTTACTGACAATTTCAACTACAGCATTGGCAAGCATGCATTAACTGCAGGTACTTCATTTGAATATATGTATTTCGGTAACAGCTTCCTCCGTTACGGTACAAGCTACTACCGTTTCCGTTCTGTAAGTGATTTCACAAGTGGTGCAAATCCAATTGCATATGCATTAACCTACGGTTACAATGGCACAGACCCCATTGCTGATTTGACCTTTGGTCAAATTGCAGCTTATGTACAAGATGAAATTAAACTTACCGATCGTTTCAAATTAACAGCTGGTATTCGATTCGATCAGGCTATTTACTTAGAAGATCCGATTGCAAACCCAACCATTGCTCAAAAAACTTTCAGAGATTTAGCAGGCAACCCAATTACGTTTGATGTAGGTAGCTGGCCGAAGAGCAAAATGTTGTGGTCGCCACGGGTTGGCTTTAACTGGGATATCTTAGGAACACGTGATCTTGTAATCCGTGGTGGTTCAGGTGTATTCACTGGCCGTTTACCATTTGTTTGGTACACTAATCAGCCTACAAACAGTTACGCTTTACAAGCTACTGTTGAAAGAGTTGATCATACAAACGGAGTTCCTTATCCGTTTAATCCTGATCCAAATGCATACAGAAATACATTCCCACAATCAACTGCCACATTACCTTCAGGTGCTTCATTGGCAATTGTTGATAAAGACTTTGTATTTCCTCAAATCTGGAGAACATCCCTTGCATTTGATAAAAAATTGCCTTGGAACATGACATTGACAATGGAAGCTATTTATTCCAAAGATCTTAATGCTGTTCTGCAATACAATGCAAACGTAGGAACACCTAATGGCAATTTTACAGGTCCGGATTCACGCCCTCGTTATACTACAACTGCAGCAAGAAAAGTTGATGGTTCCGTTAATGAAGCAATGGTGTTATCAAACACAAAAAAAGGCGGAAGCTTTAGTTACAGTGCGATCCTGACCAAAGGATTTACAAAAGGATTCTACGGACAGCTTTCTTACAGCTTTAACTACGCATTAGATGTATCAGGTAACCCAGGTTCACAAGCCGCTTCTGCATGGAGCAACCTTGCGAGTTACAGAGGTAATAACAACTTACTTGACCCATCCGTTTCACAGTACTCAATTCCTCACAGAATTACTGCTGTTGTATCGAAGCGTTTTGAATATTTGAATAAATCAATGGCAACTACAATTTCATTGTTCTATGAAGGCTCTGCTACTGGTCGCTACTCGCATACCTACAGCAACGACATGAACAATGATGGTGTAACCAACGACCTGTTATACGTCCCTGCTACAAGACAGGAAGCTGGTATTTTCTTCCCGAACACAGCGGCAGGTATTGCTGATGCAGATATCTTTTGGTCATATGTTGAACAGGATTCATATCTGAAAAAACGAAAAGGTGGATATGCTGAGCAATATGGTGGCTTGTTCCCTTGGGTGCATAACATTGATATGCGCTTTTTACAGGATTTCTCTGTAAGAACAGGCAACACAAAACATACATTGCAATTGAGTGTTGACGTGTTGAACTTTACAAATATGTTGAACAGAAATTGGGGTAACAGAAACCGTCTTGTATATGGTAACGGACGTGTTTTACGTTGGGTTTCCAATACTGCGGCAGGTATACCACAGTTTGCTGTGAATACAGTTGGCAATCCAGCTACAAAACCAATCAAAACATTTGAAACAAGCCCAACGGTATCAAGTACCTGGGGCATGCAGGTTGGCTTACGCTACTTCTTCTAAGAGCGCACAACCTCATATAAAAAAAACCCGCTCATTGAGCGGGTTTTTTTTAATGACTATAACTGCCGATTTACAAATGAATATTTTTTTAAAACAAATCAACTCTTCCCCATCCCCATTTCAAAAAATCGGGAAATGCTTTGGCCCAGGTTGGTACATCGTGGCCGCCATCGGCAAGCTCAACGTAACGGATAGCACTGTCAGCATATCCTTTCTTGTTCAATTCACGATAAGGTCCAGTGCATCATCAATGGAATCGATCACGCCATTATTATTGCGGTCAAGTTTTTCATCCAATAATCCTGTTTGAAAATAGAACTGCAAGCCGGGTGCGGCAACACCATCTCTCACCTGATTGTGCATAATGCGGTCGGCTTCATCAGTGTATCCATCATCGTATGCCTTTTGCCGCCACCATAATGAACCTGAGAATACTCCAACCTTACCGAACGCTTCGGGATTGTTCCATACCAAATCGAGTGCCATCAAGCCGCCCAGCGAAAATCCGGCAAATGCTTTTTCTTTAAACTGGGTAATATTATACTGCCGGTGCAAAAACGGCAACAGTTCTTCAAAAATAAAACTGGTATAATCTGCTGCTCTTGCTCCACGGCCGAGGTAATCGGGCTGACTGGCTACTCCGTATTCCATTTTACGTTCAGCACCGCAATGAATACCCACACAAAGAATTGGTTCGATTCTATTGTGCTGATACAGATCACCAAGTATTTCAGTAAAGGGCATTTTCGGAAGATCCTGCCCGTCATTGATCAGCAGCAAATTGATCGTTTCCGGTTTGGAAACCGGAGCTGGTAAATAGATATCCAGCTTCACATCACGATCCAGATGTACGGAATATAATTCTTCATTCTCCACAACGATACGCATCCTTTTCTCCATAAGCATAACATCAAAAATAAGAAAATGAAGTGAAAATATTTTTCATTAGTTCAGCATTCTTCGGGAATTGTGTACTATATTAAAGCAAAAATCATCCGGCTTTCACAAGTAACAATCATTCCTTTCAATCTTAAATAATTGCAGCATGAAAAAGATCGGCATTTTACACGGTAAAGAACGCTCGTTTCCACAAGCTTTTGTTGAGCGCATCAATAGTAAAAACATTCCCGGTATCATGGCAGAACCGGTACGTATCGACAAAGTTGTACAAGGCGTTAACAATGGATATGCAGTGATCATCGACCGTATATCGCAGGATGTACCACATTACCGTGCCTACTTGAAAAATGAAGCCATTACAGGAACAGCAGTAATCAACAATCCGTTTTGGTGGAGTGCAGATGATAAGTTTTTCAACAACTGTCTTGCAACAAAAATTGATGTGCCTGTTCCAAAAACAGTGATCCTTCCTTCAAAGGATACACCGGATGATACAGGTGATGAATCGTTCAGCAATCTGTCTTTTCCAATGGATTGGGAAGGCATGTTTAATTACATTGGCTTCCCTGCTTATATGAAACCGTATGCAGGTGGTGGCTGGAAAAATGTGTACAAGCTACGTAGTGCCGAAGAGTTTTTTGAAAAGCATGCCGAAACCGGGCAACTGGTAATGTTGCTGCAGGAAGAAATTGTGTTTGAGGAATACTACCGTTGCTATTGCATTGGCCGTAAGCATGTACGCATTATGAGTTATGAACCACGTAATCCGCATCACTTACGCTATGTGGCCGACTTTCAACCATCTGCTGAAAAGCTGGCGATGATGACAGACATTGTACTTCGTATCAACAATTATCTCGGTTATGATTTTAATACAGTTGAGCTTGCCTTACGTGATGGCGTGCCTTACGCCATTGATTTCTGTAACCCGGCACCAGATGCAGACCTCGCCAGTGTTGGACAGGAAAATTTTGATTGGGTAGTGGAAGCATCTGCATCGTATGCCATTGAACGTGCACTTGAGCAAAAAGACGGAGCGGATAATTTAACATGGGGTGAATATGTAAAACGTGGTGCGAATAAACTGCCGTTGTATTAATACAATTAATTGAAGAAACAAATGGGCAATATAAACTACAAACAATTCACAGTAGGTGTAGAAGAAGAATACATGGTTTTTGACCCCGCCACAAGGGAATTGAAAAGCCATGAACAGAAAATTGTGAGTGAAGGACAAAAAGTAATCAAAGACAAAGTAAAAGCAGAAATGCACCAGGCGGTGGTGGAAGTGGGCACCGACATCTGTAAGGATATTGATGAAGCATTTACAGATGTTTCGTTGTTACGAAAAACCATCAGTGGTATCGCAGGTAATATCGGCCTGTCGGTTGGTGCAAGCGGTACGCATCCGTTCAGTCATTGGCAGGATCAGTTAATTACCGATCATGTCCGTTACAATCAAATTGTAAACGAATTACAGGAAGCGGCCCGCAGCAATCTTATTTTTGGTTTGCATGTACACGTTGGAATTGAAAACAGAAAGATGGCCATTCACTTAGCCAACTCGGCACGTTATTTTCTGCCGCATGTGTATGCACTCAGTACCAACTCTCCTTTCTGGGAAGGGCGGATGACGGGTTATAAATCGTTCCGTACAAAAGTGTTTGATAAATTTCCCCGCACCGGCATTCCCGAATATTTCGACAGCATTGAAGCATACGAAAATTATGTTTCGCTGTTGATCAAAACAAACTGTATCGACAATGCAAAAAAGATCTGGTGGGATTTACGTGTACACCCGTTCTTCAATACCATTGAATTCCGTATTTGCGATGTACCAATGACGGTGATGGAAACCATTGCTATTACCGGTTTGTTTCAGGCCATTACAGCCAAGCTGTACAAACTGCGGAATACGAATATGAACTTTATCCAATACCAACGGGCACTTATCAATGAAAATAAATGGCGTGCCAGCCGCTATGGTATTGACGGATATTTAATTGATTTTGGAAAAGAAGAAGAAACCAATACCCGTGCATTGATTTATGAACTGCTCGACTTTGTGGATGATGTGGTGGATGAAGTAGGATGCCGTGCTGCCATCAACTATATTCCGGTAATGATGGAAAAAGGAACAGGAGCCGACCGGCAATTGAAAGTGTATGAAGAAACAAAAAGTTTTACCTCCGTTGTTGATTATATTGGAGGGCAGTTTTTGAGTGGAGTATAACCCAGTTAAGTTGTCTTTAAGCGCTTTTTATTGAATAAAGATGCTGTCACTTCTGTGATGGCATTTTTACTTTCACAGACTCCAAATATTTTTTTAAATCCTCGTATTGATTGATGAACTCCATTTTTTGACCTGCAACTAAACTCCGATACTTACCACGCTGATAATCATCAGGCGGGTTATCTCCTGTATATCCCGGAGGGTTATACTCCTCAAGCACATTTATATTTTTCTTCAATTGAGTACATGTTTCATGGAGTTTATTCCACTTCGTTTCACAAGATATGTCATACAATAAATAGCGATTTGATTTACCCGTTTCAAGTATGGTCAAAAAAGACACTACTAAGTCATACATCGTTTTATTTGAAGGGCCTAAACCTGTTGAAAAATACCGTTTGGTTAAATTTGGTATTTCAAAATCATTAAACATCTTAACTAATTCAAAAAAGCTTGACTGTAAGACCTTATTTTGATCATTAACTTGTAAGCCGAGTAATTCGTTGTTAACTATTAGGTTTTTACTTGATATTCCAACCTGTGATTGAGCAGACGTTACCAAATCACTATTTTGGATAATTAAGTCTTGTAATCTGTTTACCTGTGTATCTGAATTTATGGCCAACTTTTTAAGTTCAACAATTTGGGTATCCTGCTTCATAAGAAGATCCTCCATCTTATCAATTGTTGTTTTAATTTTTCTATTTTGAATTGTAATATAAATTGACCACCCACTCAAACCCGCTGCAACAACCGCTAATATAATCGATGCCAAACCAACGAAACGTTGAAATCTTAGTGACAAAGATTTTTCATTCGCCTTCCTTTCAATGGCAGATTCGATTTTATAAATACTCTCAGCAGATTTCTTAGCTATCGACTCTTCATTATTAATTTTTTGTTCAAGTGCTTTAAGGACTTTAACTAAGTACAAGTTAGCTTTTTTCATACGTGTTTTATTTTTCCATATAAGCCACCGTCCCTCCTACCCAGGTTTTATCTTTATTATACCGCACGCCAATCATTTTTCCTTTACTCATACGAGCCAGATTGATTGCTGCATGAGGCCGTGCATCGCCATCGGGCCATACATACATCATGCGTATCTCCACTTTCGCCGGATCATCAGGCGTTTCCACCACATCCGCATATTTTACTTTGCGTTGCAGAATAAAATTCTCGGGATCATTGATCGCATCAATATCTTCCTGTGTAATATCAATGATCACACCCTGGCCTGCAAATGAAAACAAAGGCTTTAATACATAGTTGGACAGATCAGCAGGCAGTTGTTTGATCTCATTCAGAAAAAATGTTTCAGGTACATACGGATGATCAATAAACGGAAGTGTAAACTTGCTGATGCGATAGAACCAGTTGGGATGCGGCACCCACTCTACATCAAGCTCCTGTGTGATATCCACCACATCGCCCAGCTTTTCTTTGTTTGCTTTGAGATCATCAAAAATGATGCGGTTGTAAATCCGTTTGATCTCCGTCTTCACTCCATCTTTCATGTAATAAAGTTTCTTCCCTTCCTGCATTAATTTAGTTAAGCAAACCACTTCAATACCAATGTAATCTTTGGTACAGGAAAAATCAATGCGTGTTTTTTGTTCTTCAGGTTTGATCTCTAACAACACTACATTTTCTACCGGCACATCTCCCACAATAAGCTTGCGCAACAATTCAATATAACTTTCTTTAGTATAACCGCTGAGGTACTGACTGTAGTTTGAAGGAATGGGGAAATGCCGTTCCACTACTTCGGGATAATATACCTGAAAACCAAACAACGTAGGAAAGCCCTGCATCTCGATCAGTTGTGGTTCCAGTTCGCCTTCATCGTTGATACATACACCAAAATCGAAAGCGATCATGTGCGATTGTTTATTTTCCTTTGGCACTTTTTCTCCTGCCGGAATGGAACGTTCGGTGAGTGCAGGAAATTTTTCATCGCAGATCACATCCACAATTCGTTCGCATGCATCGATCATTTTTTTCGTGAACGCTTTATCAACAAACACAGGTGTTTCACTTACACGAAACTCAATATCGCCGGGATGTTTACTGTGAAGATCATGTAAGAACGCTTCATACTTTTCTATTGTGAAATTGCTGTTGAATGCCTTGCGTAAAGAAGGAACCATAGGAGAAAATTTGTAGATTAAATGTAGCGGATTTTTTCAGGGTTGCCAACCTTGCTACAGATTGCCTGCAAATTAACAGGTTGCCACACGGTTGGTAACCCTTTTCATCTTCCATCAAACGAATCTATGCCTCAACTGAATCTTCAGAAAGCACTGCATTATGCAAAAAGTTGGGCAGTATATGCGAATAGGTAAAAAGAATTTTATCCGGATCTTCCAGATGTTCGATCATGCTCTTCCATTTATCAAAACCATAGTTGTCGATCACGGTTTTACGTTTTTCTTCTGATTGCAGATACATGCTCATACCAACAGCATCTGCTTCCGGATGAAATTGTGTACCGATCATATATTGATTAAAACGCACACCCATAATAGCCCGTTCAAAAGGAACATGCGGCCGTTCTTTTTCAATACACAATAACGATGCACCGATTTGCTTCAGCTGTTTATGATCGGGTTGTACCACCTGGTAATCCCGGCTGTCAACCGCATAGAACGGATCTCTTAATCCATGAAACACCGCTTCCTCTTCGGCACCGGAAATAAAATGAACAGGGAATACTCCAAAAGCTGTTGATTTACGGGCACATACATTTCCTATCTGGAAATACCGGCAAGCCAATTGAAACGAATGGCAAATAAAAAACACATGCTTTTTTTGTTCCTGTAATGGATTGTCATTCCACGCTTTTACCTGTGCTATCCAATTGAAAAAAGTATTCTCCCAAGCGGTTCCTTCGCTTTCCAGCGGACTACCCGGGCCACCGGAAGAAATAAACACATCGTAGCTGAGGTCGGGAACTTCATTTTTTCGGCGCACATCAAATTCGTCCCATGTTAATTGCAGGTGATACTGGTCGGCAAACAGGTTGAGTATTTCACGTATACAACGCATACCCTGGTTAACATGCCCTTCATACAAATCAAGAATTGCAACACGTACCTGCGTAACATCAGCCATAGCGGCAAATTTATTGAAAAAAAAATGTTTGAACAGACATTCAACTATCCACAAATGTGTAAAAGGAAAGGGCCGCAATGATTTGCAGCCCTTTTAAATATGAGGAACTTGAAACAGGCATTACATGCCCATGTCCATTTTTTTCTGTTTCAGACTGTTCAGGGATGGATCCATTTCAATGGCTTTATCACAAAGTGCCATGCCTTTGTCTTTTTGTCCCATTTTTTGATAAGCCATACCAATCATATACAATGCACGTGCATTTTTATTATCGGTTTGTAAAACCATATCCCAGTTATTGATAGCATCCTGATAGCGGCCGCCTTTGTATTGCGATTCCGCCAATGCATAACGTACGGTTTGGCTGTGTGGACGTTTTTCAATTGATTTCTCCAGGTACTCGGTTGACTTTGCAAAATTCCCAAGATTCATGTAGCAGTAAGCTACGCTTTCAAAAAAATCGGCATTCTGCACCCATCCACGCTCTGCTGCCAGTTCAAACATGGCAATTGCATTTTTATCATCAGGAATAGCATAATAAACCATTGCCATTTCAAAAACATAGCGTGCATTTTTGGGATCAGCATTGGCTGCTTTCTGGTAGTAAGGAATTGCCTGTTTGTAGCGCTCCATTTCGAGATAGCTTCTGCCAAGTGTGTAGTACAAAACAGGGTTTGCCGTATCGGTTTCCATTGCATGCAATAAACGGTTAATGGCTTGCGGATAATCTTCCAGATAATAGTTACACATACCGGAGATGTAGTGCATTGGTTTATCCATGTGGGCTTTCTCCCATTTAGCAGTAAAGTTTAATGCATCCTGGTAGCGCCCCATGTTGAAATATAAATTCGCTAACTGCTGAAATGTGGATTCGTTGTTGGGCTCCAGATTATGCCAGCGGGTGAATGCTTCAACTGCCTGACGGTAGTTTCTGCTTTCAATACCCCATTCGCCCATTGCTTTTAAAGCATTGACATTTGTGGTGTCCCATTTTACCGACTGTTCAAACAGGTTCATAGCAAGTTGCATGCGTCGCTCCTGTTTGGCAACAATGGCTCTTTCTAATACTGCATTGGAACTGTCACGATTTTGCGACCATATCTGTTGAGAGGAAAAAAGAAAAATAGCTGTAATAAGCAAACTGCTTTTCATGGATATATGTTTGGATTATAAAAAAATTGGAAGATAAATATAAACGAAACCCCGCAATTCAAGGCATAAACGCAGCTATTTTTTTGATTTTAAGTGATTTATCTTAACAAAATGGATGCAAGCGGCGGCAGGTTCACACTCAATTCATACCATCCTGCCTCTCCATCCACCACACGAACCCCTATTTCCGGATTTGAAACATCGCCAGTTCCCCAGTATTTAACATCGTTGCTATTGAACAGCTCTTTCCATTGTTGTTTGTGTTGCACATGAATTTTCCAATCAGTACGTACTACCGGTGTCATATTCAGCACTACTAAAATATCATCTTCCGGCTTTTTGCCTTTGCGGCGATACACGATTACCGATTCGCTGCGATGATTGAGATCGATCCATTCAAACCCAAATTGGTTGAATTGGTTTTCGTACAGTGCTGGTTCTGATTTCAACAAATGACAAAGATCTTTTACACATTCCCTTGCCCCTTTATGCGGCGCAAATTCCAGTAACTCCCACTGTAATTCTGTTTTGTAATTCCATTCGCTGGTGGCACCATATTCATTTCCCATGAACAATAATTTGCCGCCGGGGTGGGTAAACATGTAGCTGTACATCAACCGGAGATTGGCGAATTTCTGCCATTCATCGCCGGGCATTTTGTAGAGCATCGGGCTTTTTCCGTGCACCACTTCATCATGGCTTAGGGGTAACATAAAATTTTCATCGTAATAGTACATCATACTGAAAGCCAGTTGATCTTGTTGATATTGACGATGTAATGGATCCTGTTTAAAGTACTTCAAGGTATCGTGCATCCAGCCCATCATCCACTTCATACCAAAACCTAGTCCGTCACCAAAAGTGGGCTTGCTTACGCCCGGCCAATCAGTGGCTTCTTCGGCAATCGTCTGCACGTCGGGAAAGTCCCGGAAAATGGTTTCATTCAATTCTTTGATAAAAGCAATGGCTTCCAGATTCCCATCTCCGCCAAATTCATTTGGCTCCCACTGCCCTGCTGTTCGGGAATAGTTGAGCTTGAGCATGGACGAAACCGCATCTACCCGAATACCATCAATATGATATTTCCGGAACCAATACATGGCATTGCTGATGAGGAATGATTTTACTTCGCCACGCTTGTAATTGAAAATATAACTGTTCCAATCCGGATGATAACCTTTGCGCATATCCGCATACTCGTAGGTATGTGTGCCATCAAACATAAACAGACCATGTGCATCATACGGAAAATGAGAAGGCACCCAATCGAGAATCACTCCAATGCCTTCGTTGTGAAATGCCTCTACCAGCTGCATGAATTCCTGCGGCGTTCCGTAACGGGAGGTAGGCGCAAAATATCCTGCACCCTGGTACCCCCAGCTCCCATCGAACGGATGTTCCATGATGGGCATTAACTCCACATGCGTAAAGCCCATTTCTTTTACATAGCTCACCAGCTTCTCCCGAAAGAAATCATAGGAGTGATACACTTCCTCATTGTTTTTATCGGGGCGCATCCAACTGGCAAGGTGCACTTCGTACACACTCCACGGAGCATCTAATTTGTTGTGTTCTTTCCGCTTCTCCATCCAACCTTCATCTTTCCATTCATGCTCCAGTTGCCAGGTACGGGAAGCCGTGTTAGGACGAACCTCCCAATAATTTGCATATGGATCGCCTTTATCTAATTTCTGACCAGCATACCCATGAATATGATATTTGTAAGAAGAGCCTTGTGGCAACTCCGGAATAAAGCCTTCCCAAATACCCGACTTGTCTAACCGAACATAGAGCGGATGCGTTTCTTTATTCCAGTAATTAAAATCGCCCATAACAAAAACGGCTGTTGCATTGGGCGCCCAAACGGCAAAATAATAACCCACCGTTCCCATCACTTCCATTTTGTGTGAACCGAACAGTTCATCACAACGATAGTTGGTTCCGTTTTGAAAATTAGCAATATCATCGCCTTCAAAACGTGAATAATTCCACACCTGTTTTGATGTATCGATGAAATGATAGTCTTCGTATTTTTTTGGAGATTCCACGTTGGTTCGTTTAAGTGATGGTTCGTTGCAGTTTAACAATTCAAAACACTTGCTGAATAATCGTTAAAAAAATGCAACCGTTTATATGGAAATATAACACTTTAACATCTTTCCTACACTTTCTAAAGCAAAAAGATTTTATCATCGCACACAATTATCATCAACAACCAAAACCAATGATGTCACCGAAACTATTTTTGCTACTATGTGTAACCTTTTTTTGTTCTGCACAAGCCTTTAGTCAAACCAATCGTGTTTCCGGAAGTATTACCGATACCAGCACCGGAAAAAAATTAAGTCAGGCGGTTGTTTCACTCATCCGCACACAGGATTCGATTCTTACAAAGTTTACACGAACCAATGAGCAAGGTTATTATGAGATCAACAATATTCCCAATGGGAAATATGTACTCATGGTGAGCTTTCCGGGTTATGCTGAATTTGTAGATGAACTGGATTTAAAAGGTGATGCAATGGTTAGCAGAAGTGCAACCATTATTCCCCGCAGTAAATTGCTGGAAGAGATCATCATTCAACAAAAAGTAAGTGCCATCCGTATTAAAGGCGACACCACCGAATACAAAGCCGATAGTTTTAAAGTAGATGCCAACTCCAATGTTCAGGAATTGTTGAAACGATTACCCGGATTGCAGGTAAACTCAAAAGGAGAAATTACTGCACAGGGACAAAAAGTAGAAAAGATATTAGTAGATGGAGAAGAATTTTTTAGTGACGATCCGGCTGTGGTAACACAGAACCTACGTGCCAACCTGGTTGATAAAGTGCAGGTGTTTGATAAGAAAAGTGAACAGGCGGAATTTACCGGAGTAGACGATGGACAAAAAACAAAAACGATCAATCTTGAATTAAAAGAGGATAAAAAGAAAGGCTACTTTGGCAAAATTGAAGCAGGTACTGATTTCGACAATTACCGAACAGGGAAAGCCATGATCAATTCTTTTAAGAAGAAACAAAAGATTGCGGCTTACGTTACCCACAATAACACAACGTTTGAGGGCCTGAACTGGAACGAACAACGCAACTTCGGAAGTTCAGGTAATTCCAATATGGAAATCATGGATGACGGTGGTATTATGATGTGGAGTGATGGTGGTGATGATTTTGCCCGTGGACAAGGTTTGCCGCAATCTACAACCGGCGGCTTTTCTTATATCAACAAATGGAACAAGGATAAAAATGGCATTAACGGCAGCTACCAGTTCAATGACCAAACAGTTAACGGCATTAACGGAAGTATTACGCAAACGCTGTTGCCCGATACAAGTTTTACAAACACTACAACTGAAAAATTTAATACGTTCCGTCGTAGAAACAAAGTCAATCTGCTTTATGATTGGACAATTGATTCAAGCAGCAGCATCAAAGTAAAAGCAGGCGGATCAGTTGTAAACGGTACCCGGGAAAATATATTTACAGGTGAGTCAATCAGTGAAGATGGACGAACCATCAATGAACAAAACCGCAGAACAACTGCTGTTACAGAAAATCAGGATTTCACATCGGAATTAAGCTATCGTAAACGCCTGAAAAAAGCAGGACGCACCATCAGCTATACCGGCAATTTCAGTATCAACAATAAGATCGGTGATGGATTCCTGTTTTCGGACAATACATTTTATGATGGAACCGGACAGCAATCCGACTTTCAGGAGTTCGATCAAAAGAAAACTAACAATGAGCGTCAACAGGTAATTCAAAACAGTTTAATTTTTACTGAGCCGCTCAGTAAAACATGGTTTCTCGAGTTAACATACAAGAACAACTTCAGCAGAAACGATGCTGAACGTAACACATTGGAGAAACCATTGTTAAACGACAAATACACAGAGATCGTTGATACACTAAGTAATCATTTCCTGTTCCGCACTTCCGATAACAATGGAGGGTTTTCGTTTCGTTTCAATGGTAAAAAAATTGTTACCTCTTTTGGCACTGCTGTTGGCTATACCAACTTTAAGTTGGAAGATTTAAATACAACACAAACCAGAAATATTGGATTTACAAACCTGTTACCAAGAGCCAGTATCCGTTACTCACCCAAAAAACAAAAAAGTATTACACTATCGTACAATGGAACAACACAAAACCCTACCCTTCAGCAAATCAACCCGATTATTGACAATATTGACCCGTTGAACATTACAGTAGGAAACCCTGATTTAAAGCAGGCCTTCCGGCATAATTTTCAAATTAGTATGAATGATTATAAAGTTATTAAAAGCCGAAGCTTTTATTTATCAGGTAGTTTCTCATTTGTAAACAACGCCATTACCAATTCAAATACACTTAATATTCTTACAGGTGAGCGAACCAACAAGAGCATTAATACAAATGGAAACTACAATGGTAATGTTTGGAGCAGCTATTACTTTGAAGTAATCAAGGGTGTGAATTTAAGCTTCAGCGGTAATGGTAATATAAGCCGTTTTATTAATGAAGTAAACGGGATTCGAAATGTAAGCGACAACTATAGTGTTGGCTTAGGTATGGGTATCGGAAAATGGAGCGACAAATGGCTCAGCTTTAATTTAAATATTGAACCGACGATATAATAATTCAAGATCGTCGATTAACAAAGGAATTGTTACAAAATACTGGAGTGCCAGTGCCTACCCTTACCTTGAAATGAAATTCAAAAAACAAAAACTGTATTTCAACCTCGAAGGTAATTTCACCATGTATCAGCAAACAACAGCATTCGCCAATCAACGAAATGTATTCCTGATCAACAGTGCTGTTCGCAAAACATTTGGTAAGAAGGAAGCATTTGAATTGAAATTATCGGTGAACGATCTGTTGAATCAAAACCTCGGCATCAGAAGAAACATCAACAGTAATTTCATTTCAGAAAATACGTTCCAGAACATCCGCCGGTTTGGGTTACTCACCTTTATCTGGAATTTCACCAAAAACGGAACGCCCTCTAATTTCTAACCTTATCAATATCATCAAATATGAAAAAGTATTTTTTATCAACCCTGGCGGTAGTCATTGGATTTGCTGCAGCGGCACAAGTTAAATTCATTGGCAGCGGACGTATTGAGTTTGAAAAAAGAACAAATCAGTTTACTTTATTTGAGGGAGAAAATGAAGATAACCCTTGGATAGTCGAAATAAAAAAAACGTATCCGAAAATGGTGAGCGAAAGCTATGTGATGGAGTTTAACGAGGAGAAAACGATGTACAAAATGCTGAAGGAGGATCCGACTGGGAAATATGTGTTTGGCCGCAAACCAAGTGAAACAGATGTGGTGGTAAAAGACATGCACAATAATCAGATTTCGTTGCAACGTGACATTTTTGAACAAACCTATCTGGTAAAAGACAGTATCCGCAATTATCAATGGCGTATTACCAATGAAACCAGAACCATCGCCGGTTTTGAATGCCGCAAAGCAGTCACCATTATCTGCGACAGTGTGTACATTGTTGCCTTTTATACTGAAGAGATCACCGTAAGCAGCGGACCTGAAAGTTTTGGTGGCTTACCCGGCATGATACTGGGCCTTGCAGTACCACGTTTACAAATGACCTGGTTTGCAACAAAGGTTGAATTGAAAGAACCTTCTGCCATTACACTTACCCCCAAGCAAAAAGGTAAAACCGTAACATGGACTGCTTATGAAAAAGAGTTGAATAGTTTTATGAGTGATTGGGGAAAGGAAGGTGCAAAGCGAATGTGGAATAGTTTGCTTTAGCAGTAAAGACATAATTATTAAAACTACATCAGGCAATGGTTATAATAACATTGCCTTTTTTTTGTCCGGTTTCCACATACTTATACGCTTCTACAATTTCGGACAGCGGATAGCTTCGGTCGATCAAAGGTTTGAATTTCTTTTGTTCCGCAAGCTCTCGTAAATAAACCATATCAGCTTTATTGATCGAAGGCAATGGGAATAATACTTTCTTTCCTCCGGCAAGCGGAGTTACTAATGCAAGAAATACATTCGCTCCTCCCTTTCCTAATTCAGTAGACATATAAATTCCTTTGGGACCAAGTATTTTTTTACAAGCCGAAAATGATGTTTTGCCCACGGCATCAAATACTACATCAAACTTTGTCGCAGTATTTGTAAAATCTGTGCGCTGATAATCAACAACCACATCGGCGCCAAGCGATTTTACCATTGTAACATCTGCTGTACCACATACTGCCGTTACATGTACTCCCATTTGCTTCAAGATTTGAACCGCTGCCGATCCGATAGCCCCAGTTGCGCCATAGACCATTACGTTTTGACCGCTTTGTACTTTTGCTGCACGTAAATCGCACAACGCATAATGTGCACCTTCTGCTAATGCGGCAGCATTATAAAAATCAAAACCGGCAGGTATTGGTTCCACTGCTGCTGATTCTTTGATAACAAGATACTCAGCATGTCCGCCAAACTCAACATCATTAAAGCCAAATACTTTATCACCCGGTTTGAATGATGTTACATTGATTCCAACTGTCTTCTACCTCACCGGCAAATTCGCAACCCAATGTTTGATAACGTGGCTTAAGCAATCCACTCCAGAAACGGGAAATAAAATACTCAGCACTGCGAAAACCACAATCGGTCCGGTTAACAGTTGATGCATATACTTTCACTAATAATTCGCCTGCAGCAGGTACAGGTATTGGCACTTCCTTTATTGTTACTACTTCCGGCGGACCGTACTGTTTATGAACAGCTGCTTTCATGATCGATGGATAAGGTTTTGTTTATTCAACAACAATATGAGAGACTATTCGAAATGCAAGACATCTTACTTCAACTCCAACACTAAATTCGACATTGGCATCAATTGCAAATTCTTTTCTAAACGAAATGCAACACCTGCAGCCACATCAACAGCTGTTTGAAAACTGCCGATGCGTTCCATGAAACGGTTCAGATCAATGGTCTTTGGTTCTGCATTGGTATTCATTACACACATCACCGTTTGCTTTGCATCGTAACGGAAATACACATACACGCCATCTGTCGGGTAAAACTGCATCATCTTTCCGGTTTTAATAGCCGATGATGTTTTGCGGTAATTTGCCAATCGTTTGATATAGTTGAAGATATTGTTTTCTTTTTGTGTTCGACCGGCTGCTGTAAACTTATTGTCCTTATCACCTTCCCAGCCGCCGGGAAAATCCTGACGTACATATCCATCATTCGGTGATGTAAACCCGGTCATTAATATTTCATTACCATAATACATTTGCGGAATACCCCTGAACGTGAGCATCCAGGCGAATGCCATTTTGTATTTCGACGTATCCTCTCCTACTACAGAATAAAAACGTGGCAGATCATGATTGTCTAAAAAAATCACCTGCCGCATTGGATTCTTATACAAGAAATCCTGCGCTGCAGTTGTATAAAGTTTGTTTACCCCTTCTGTCCATCCAAATTTTTCATTACACGCCGGTTGAATACCATAGAATAATGTTTGAAAATCGGTTGTGGCCTGCAGGTTACTTTTGTATTTGAGATTGTAATTGTTTTCGCAAAAGAAACTTTGGTTGGGCACACCATGCACCCATGTTTCACCAAAGATGCTGATGGAAGGATACTCATCATACAACGCCTTATTGCAACGGTTCATAAAAGCAAGATCATTGTAGGCATAGGTATCGATCCGCCATCCATCAATCCCATATTCCTCAACCGTCCATACAGCATGCTGAATTAAAAAATTTGCAACAAATGGATTGCTTTGATCCCAATCGGGCATGGATGTTACAAACCATCCATCGCTCATGATTTTTCTGTCCGATGCGGCAGAATATTGATCAAACAAAACCTGATCCTTGTAATTTGTTTGTGTGAATTTAGGCCAGCGATGAAACCAGGTACTATCGGGTTGATCTTGAAATAACACATGCTGCAACCCTACATGATTGTACACAGCATCCTGAATCACTTTCATTCCTTTTGCATGTGCAGCGTTGATGAGTTGTTTGTACGCATCATCGCCACCTAACCTCCTGTCAACACGATAATGATTGGTAAATGCATAGCCATGTTCAGTACGTTCGGGCATATCATTTTCAATAACCGGGTTGAGCCATAAAGCAGTAACACCAAGATCGCTTAAGTAATCAAGTTTATTTTCGATGCCTTTCAAATCGCCACCATGACGATTAAAAACTGTATCACGACGTAAGGTTTGATCGAGCATACCCGGCACACGATCATTGGATGGATCACCATTGCTGAAACGATCGGGCATGATGAGATACATGAGATCCGATGACGTAGCGCCATTTGCAAATGCCAATCCTCTGCCGGGCCTGCGTGGCTGCAATACAAAATCAAACTTCATGGCCTTGCCATTGGTTCCTTTCGAAAGGATAGCAACGGTTCCCGGTTTCGCTGTTTGTGTAATAGTTACATCGAGTATAATGTAATTCGCATTCTTAAACTTGTTCACTTTGTTCAGCGTAACACCGGGATAACTGATGGCAAAACCAGTGTGCTTCCCAACATCTGCACCATGGATCATCACTTGCAGTTTGTTGTACTTCATTCCTATCCACCAATTGGAAGGATATAGTTGATAACTGTTTTGTGCAAATGAAAAAGTTACTGTGAGTAACAGTAACTTGATCGAAAGAAATATCGTTTTCATGATAGTTAATTTCCTTTTAAACGTAAATTAAGAAGAGCTGCCACCAGCATTGAACATCCGCCTAACACAATCGTGTAGATCGCATTTCCATCAAAAATATTCTTTGTAAAAAATCCAAGCAGCGTTGCTGCAAGAATTTGCGGAATTACAATAAAGAAATTAAAGATGCCCATATACACACCCATTTTATGTTGTGGCAATGATTGTGTTAACATGGAATACGGCATTGCCAAGATACTTGACCACGCAAAACCAACACCTGCCATGCTGAGAATGAGAAAATTTTCATTCTTGAACAAATAGAAAGAGATCAATCCAAGTCCCCCTGCTGTTAATGCGATCAAATGTGTGATGGGTCTTGAAAAATGTTTAGCGAGTACTGGTAAAAAGAAGGCAAACAAAGCCGCAAACCCATTGTACCATGCAAACAACACACCTACCCAGTTTCCAATGCGGTTGTACTCTGGTGAACTTGCGTCAGTAGTGCCATACAAATGCTGTGCAAGTGCAGGAGTGGAATAGATCCACATGGCAAACAATGCAAACCAGGAAAAGAATTGAACAACCGCCAGTTTTTTCATTGTAGCAGGAAGAAAATTCAGATCATCCATAATTTCTACAAGACCATTATCCATTTTTCCTGCATGAAATAATCCAGCTACGATTTGAAATAATCCAAATGCTGCTAATCCCCCTGATAGCACATACAATTCTTTTTCGAGTGGCTCAGATGCACTGCTGTTATAAAAAAACAGGATGGCTGATAATACTGCACCAGCTGCAAACCAGGTACTACCTCTTTTATAGAACGTTGCTGCAGAAGTTTTGATCTGTACATTTTTATGATCCACATCATCGCCATCACCAAAGCTTTTCATTTCTTCGGGTGAATATTCTTTCGTGGTAAAAACCGTGTATGAAATAGCAGCAACAAAAATAACTGCACCCGTTATAAACGAAATGCGAACTGAATCAGGAATTACACCCGGCTCGGCTGTATTGGCAACTCCAAACTCGGTAAGTACATATGGAAGTATCGATGAAATAACTGCACCAATCCCAATAAAAAAACTTTGCATCGCAAACCCTGTTGTACGTTGTTCGTCGGGTAACATATCACCTACAAATGCACGGAAAGGTTCCATTGAAATGTTGATGGATGCATCCAATAACCAAAGCATTACTGCCGCCATCCACAGTGCCGATACATTGGGGAATACAAACAAGGCCAATGCTGCAAGAATAGCGCCTGCCATAAAGTAGGGCCTTCGCCTTCCTAATTTTCCTAACCATGTGCGGTCGCTCATGTGACCGATGATTGGCTGAATCAGTAATCCTGTTAAGGGTGCTGCAATCCACAAAATAGGAATTTCTTCGATCTGTGCACCGAGGGTTTGAAAGATTCGGCTTACGTTGGCATTCTGTAATCCAAAAGCAAACTGGATCCCAAAAAAGCCAACACTCATATTGATGATCTGGCCTAAACTGAGTTTGGGCTTACCGGTAGGCAATAAATCCTGCATAGCAATCATACACCCTATTCCCCTAGAAAGAGGATGTTGTATTAGGTTCAAATCAATGTTACATATCTGACACCACTTTTCTAGGGGAAAAGGTTTAAATCACAAATCCGTCAGGTAAAATGGCGCCTTTCTTCACTACCACAATACCATCTTTCACTGTATACAAGAGCATGATCTGTATTTGGCAAGATGTGCTACCACCATTTATACGTACATCATTACCTATCCGGCAGTTCTTATCGATGATGGTATTTTTGATATAGCAACGTTCACCAATACCAATTTTCGGAATACCACGTTCTGCTGAATGATTCATTTCTTCCAGCGTTTCAAAATAATCGCTACCCATGATATAACTGCTTACAACAGTTGTACCATGACCAATGCGTGTACGAATACCAATTACACTGTTTTCTACCCTGCTGGCAAGAATGATGGAACCTTCTGCAATGATCGTTTTCTCTAACGTAGTACCACTGATCTTTGCAGGTGGCAGCATACGAGCACGTGTAAATACCGGCTTGGTATTATCAAACAAATTGAAATCAGGAATTTCTGCAGTTAGTGCAAGGTTGGCTTCAAAGAAAGAATAAATATTTCCGATATCGGTCCAGTAACCATCGTATTGATAACTGACCACTTTATACTTTTCAATCGAATCCGGCATGATCTCTTTACCGAAATCAGTTGCATCTTTATATTCATCCTGTAACAGCTCAATGAGTAACTTTTTATTGAAAATATAAATACCCATGGAAGCAAGATATACACGGCCTGCATTGCGCATTTCATTTCCGGTATCGCTCACCCACTCACCAAGAATTTCTTTCTTTGGTTTTTCGATAAATGAAGTGATCATACTTTTATCATCTGCTTTCAAAATCCCAAACTCAGGTGCATCACGTTCGCCAACAGGAATTGTGGCAATACTAATATCGGCACCCAATGCAATATGATCAGCAATCATTTGCTGAAAATCCATTTGGTATAACTGATCACCGGAAAGAATCAATACATACTCTGCATCGTGCTGCTGCACGTGGCGTAAGCATTGACGAACCGCATCAGCAGTTCCCTGGTACCAGCCCGGATTATCGGGTGTTTGTTCTGCTGCAAGTATATCCACAAACGCACTGCTGAATGTGCTGAAGTGATAGGTATTTTTAATATGCTTATTTAATGATGCTGAGTTAAACTGTGTTAATACAAACATGCGGTTAATGCCTGAATTGATACAGTTGGAAATGGGAATATCTACCAACCGGTATTTCCCTGCAATGGGAACAGCAGGTTTACTACGGCTTGCTGTTAACGGATATAAACGGGTTCCGGCTCCGCCGCCGAGGATAACGGCTAATGTACTCTTGGATGCTGACGTATTCATATGACAAGTTTAGGTTTAGTAGAGAGGTAATTAAATTTATTTCAAACTTTTGTATAATGCAAGATATTGTTGAACACTTGATTCCCAGCTAAAGTCTAACTGCATCATGCGTTCCCTTGCTGCAGCAAACTTTTCTTTATTGTTGTACAACTCGCAACCACGCCACACAGCATTGCACACTTCACCCACTGTTGCATTGTCAAAAACAAGTCCGTAACCATCCGGCAACAGCACATCTTTTACAGTGTCACGCAACCCACCGGTATTTCGAACTAAAGGTACGGTTCCGTAACGCATGGAATACATTTGGTTTAATCCACATGGTTCAACACGGCTCGGCATCAACAGAAAATCGGCACCTGCATACATCAAATGACTGAGCCCTTCGTTATAACCGATGTAACAACTGTAATCGCCTTGCGAAACCGACATCATTCCATTCAGTTTTCCTTCCACTTCCGGTTCGCCACTACCCAGAATTAAAAAATTCATTCGACGGCCGATATAATAAAACGAATCGCCAATAACACCGGGCAACAGATCGGCTGCCTTTTCACCGACCAGCCGGCCAATGAACACAAACAACGGTTTACTGAAATCAAGACCAAATGTTTCACAAAGCTGGGCTTTATTTTTGGCTTTGCCTTCTTCCACTGTTGCCAGTGAATAATCATGTTTGATGTATTTATCTGCCGCAGGGTCCCATACCTCTGTATCGATTCCATTTAAGATGCCGCTGCATTTCCCTTTTTCATATTCAAACAACGCTTCAAGCCCGTTGCTCATATACCTGAGTTCATCCATATAGCTGTTGCTTACGGTTGTAACTTTTGTTGCACATTTAATTGCGCTTGCCAATGGATTGATACTGCTGCCCCACTCCAGCATTCCACGTTTCCATTCATCATAAGGAGGAAGTAACACGCTTTGCTCCCATGTCATCCAGCCTTGGTATTGTGCATTATGGATTGTAAGAACGGTTGGAATAGATGCCAGTTGATTGTAACGGTAACAATGCTGCATCATAAAAGGTATCAGCCCGGCATGGTAATCGTGTACATGCACCACATCCGGTTTAAACTGCCAGGAAACGAGCCAATCAACCACACATACCTGAAAGGCAGTGAAACGTTGTACATCATCGTCATAGCCGTACACTTTTTCACGGTCGAGCAAACCATTTACATCAACGAGATAAAGGCTAAACCCGAGTTTGTTTGTTGTTTCTTTAATGATAGTGTAGTCGAAGAAATAGTCGCCAATATTAGTGTAACCCTTGTGCACTACGTCCCATTCGTTATTGAGCAGAAACTTTGTGCGATACATGGGCATTACTACTTTGGCCTGATGACCTGCATCCTGTTGATACTTGGGCAACGCACCCACCACATCGCCCAAACCACCTGCTTTCGCTACGGGATAACACTCTGCGCTTACATGAAGAATTTCCATTGAAACCAGTTATAAGAAATGATAGTTGAATATAGGAAGGAGTTTTGCTTACACCAAAAAACAACAAATAATTTTTCGCTCCGTATTTTCTTTTTACTTTCAGCCTTTGCAAACAAACTATTGTAACGATTGATTATGGATCAGACCAAACAACCAACCAACTATGGTGCCCTCGGCACTCTCGTGACCGTTTTCTTCTTCTGGGGATTTATTGCTGCTTCCAACAGCATCTTTATCCCTTTTTGTAAAACTCATTTCGAATTAAGCCAATTTGAATCACAACTGATCGGTTCGGCTTTTTATGTGGCCTACTTTTTTGGCTCGCTTGTATTGTTTCTTGCTTCGAATATTCTTGGGTACGACATCATTAACAAAATCGGGTACAAAAAAGGGATCATCTATGGTTTATGGATCTCGGTGATTGGCGCCTTGCTGATTATCCCATCGGCCAATGCCAATTCGTTTCCTGCAATCCTCGTTTCTTTTTTCATCGTGGCGTTAGGTTTTTCTTTACAGCAAACCTCCGCACAACCATTTGCCCTTTCGCTGGGTGACCCTGCAACAGGTTCACATCGGTTAAACATGGGCGGCAGTGTAAACTCCTTTGGTACAACATTAGGGCCGATTATTGTAAGCTTCTTCCTGTTTGGTGCTGTAGGTGATGAAGCAAAAAATGAAATTGTTACAGTAACGAACATCAATACCCTTTATATCATTGTGGCGGCAGTATTTGCAGCGGTGGCTCTGTTCTTTACATTTTCAAAATTACCTTCCGGAACAAGTGAATCAAAAGTTGAAAAAGAAAGCAAAGCTTCGCTTTCGCTTTTAATAATGACGGGGTTGATCGTAGCAACCATTGTTGTTGGAATGTTGACCGACATTCCAAAGCTCCCTTTACTCGTTGCAATCATTCTTGCTGTTGTATTGGTATTACTCGTTTCAAATAAAAATGCTATGAGTAATAACAATGGTTGGGGTGCAATGAAGTATCCACAGTTGATCTTTGGCATGATAGGCATCTTTGTTTACGTAGGTGTAGAAGTAACCATTGATAATAATTTCGGTGCACTTTTAAAAACACCGGGCTATTTAACAGAAGCCGGATTGAATGAAAGTGAGATTTCCAAATATGTTACTTTATACTGGGGCAGTTTAATGATTGGCCGGTGGACAGGTGCCGTAAGTATATTCAACTTAAAAGGCATGGCTAAAACCATTGCCATGATAGTTGTGCCATTTATTGCTTTTGCAATGATCCTTTTTGTGAATTACATCTATGGAAGTGATATTACCGATCTGCTTCCTTATTCCATTTGTGTATTGATTGCGATTGTTGCCTTTTTCTACGGACAGGAAAAACCAGTTAAAACATTGGTAACGGTTTCTGTACTCGCTATGATCTCGATGTTGATCGGTGTGTTTACAACAGGCCTTATCTCTGTATATGCATTGATGGCGGGTGGCTTGTTCTGCTCCGTTATGTGGCCTTGTATCTTCGCATTAGGTGTTGGTGGTTTAGGAAAATATACAAGTCAGGGTTCTGCTTTACTGATCATGATGATTCTTGGAGGAGCAATTATACCTCCATTCCAGGGAGTACTCGGAGATATCGGCAGCATTGGTATTCACTATTCATATATGCTTGCGGCTATCTGCTTTGGTTTACTGGCGGTGATTGCATTGAAACTGAAAGCTGTATTGAAAGCACAGGGATTGGATTTTGATAACCAGATCAGCGGCGGAGGTCATTGATTTTTTTATACAACTAATTTTTACAGACCGAAAACTGAGGTACAATGAATAAGGATTTAGCAGTAGGAATTGATATTGGCGGAACAAATACCAAGTTTGGTATTGTTGACCGGCATGGAATTATTCTAGAACAGGATCGCATGCGAACCGATGAACATGAAAATGCAGAAGACTTTATTGAAGCGTTGCATGGCAAGCTTCGATTGATGATGGCCAATCATGGAGGCAACGATCATTTCAAAGGCATTGGCGTAGGTGCACCCAACGGCAACTACTATACCGGCACCATTGAATATGCACCAAACCTGAAATGGAAAGGTATTATTCCTGTTGCCGATCTGATCGAGAAAAAATTTGGTGTTCCTACAAAACTCACCAACGATGCCAATGCCGCAGCGATGGGTGAAATGATGTATGGGGTTGCCAAAGGCATGAAGCATTTTATTACCATTACATTGGGCACAGGTGTTGGCAGTGGTATTGTGATCGATGGAAAAATTGTATTGGGTTATGATGGGTTTGCCGGCGAATTAGGACATACTGTAATTCGTCCGGGTGGACGTTTGCACAAAGGAACCGGCGTACGTGGATCATTGGAATCCTATGCATCTGCAACAGGCGTACGTGAAACGGCCATTGAAATGCTCAATGATAATCCCAAAGCTCCAAGTCTGTTGCGCAATTATGCAATTGACGACCTCACAAGCGAAACTGTTTTCAAATGTGCGGAACAGGGCGATGCAATTGCCAATCAAATTTTTGAATTTACCGGACAGATATTAGGTGAAGCACTCGCCAACTTTGTGATGTTCTCTTCGCCACAGGCTATTGTGTTGTTTGGCGGATTGACCAAAGCCGGTGATTTGATTCTGAAACCAACGGTGCAGGCCATGGAAACAAACCTGATTCAGATCTTCAAAAACAAAGTGAAAATTTTATACAGCGATTTGAAAGAAGCTGATGCGGCCATACTTGGTGCAAGTGCATTGGTTTGGGATGCGTAAATACATTGAAACTGCATGAATGAAAAAGGAGCTGAATAGCTCCTTTTTCATTTATTGATCAACCTGTGAAAATCAAAATTCTTCCAACAGTTGAATACCCAGGCCGGGTCTATCACTCACTCCTACTTTTCCATACTCATACGTCAATCCGGTGGCCACATCTTCGGCCAGTAATAACGGACCATCCATATCAATATAATCCACTAACGGTGCCAGATGAGCGATGGCTGCAGAACCGATCGTTGATTCGTTCATGCAACCGATCATGATCTTCATGTTCAATTCTCTTGCTTTTTCAATCATTCGTTTAGCAGGTGTAATACCACTGCACTTCGTTAACTTGATATTGATGCCATGAAAATGATG
Organism: uncultured Bacteroidota bacterium; assembly: GCA_963830845.1. Classification (GTDB taxonomy): domain Bacteria; phylum Bacteroidota; class Bacteroidia; order Chitinophagales; family Chitinophagaceae; genus Lacibacter. Next base: position 25,695 of record CAWHOR010000035.1, read on the forward strand.
TGAAGCATTTTTCAACATCAGCTTTCGTACACACAAGCTTCGTCTGCAATCAATGGCAGCGATGATTCGTTGTACAATACCTTCATGCCTTCCCAATTATCTTTTGCCAACGGTTGTTCTACAAACTCAACACCCAGTTCTTTTAACTGCGGAATTTTTTCCAGTGCTTCTTCCAATGTCCAACCTGCATTTGCATCTACCCGAAATACAGCATCGGTATGTTTTCGCAATGCTGCTACCAGTTCAACATCGCCGGGCACGCCTACTTTTATTTTGTAAATCGGCCATGGTTTTTCTTTCATCTTCTCCACCATCTTTTCCACCGTATCAATGCCGATGGTATAATCGCACAATGGTGCTTTGCTGTAATCGAGATTCCAGAGTTGATACAAAGGTTTGTTGCGCAGCTTGCCATACATATCCCATGTTGCAATGTCCAATGCACAAACAAGAAAATGATTCTGCGGAAACAAATGATGCAGGTAATGCCAGTAACGTTCCGGATCGGTAAACGCAAATTTCTCCACAAAGATTTTTTTTCGCTCGAGGTCTTCGATCATTTTTTCAACCGGAATATTATAATACGCAATGGCCGGTGCTTCGCCATAACCTCTTGCACCACGATGTTCCAGTTCAACAAGCAATGCAGGCTGATGTGTTTTCGTTCCTTTGGAAATCGTGAAAGGATATTGAAACGGAAGTTCTGTTTTTTTATATCTGACTGCTAACGGCATTTGAATTTTATTTGTTGGTCGAAAATGTTTTGTTGCTGTTACTGATAAGCAATCGCAAAAATAAGCGCATTGGTACAACATAAAACAGACTGATTTTGCATATTTCAGCTATTTTTATGCCTTGTACTGTTCTTTGAAAACGAGCATTGGCATGCAATAGCATCATTTGTATTACTATCCCTTCGGGATAGTAATGAAACAACTTCAAAGAACTATTCTATTTCAATTTAAGGGAAATATTTTTACATGGCAACTTCGCTAACCTCAATGACCTGTATATAGTTTTTCGAGGATGACCTTTTGTATTTGCTGGCATTGTCGTTTGATGATAACAATACTACAGTTCGTAACAGCAAAAGCAAGGACGGTGTGTTTTTTTCTTTAGCAACCCAACAAGCGTAAAGTACTATCATGGCTAAAGCCGGGCTACCTCTTTGCATCATCCCCGGACTAACGATCCGGGGTTATACGAAACATAACATTTTCCAGAATGTATACGAGTAAAGAGTAAGTTAAGTTGCAATCAACTTCATCACCCAAATTATCAATTACCCAATTATCAACTACACAACTTCTACCCTCTCCCACTCGTAATCACAAATCCTCTTATCTCGCTGTTGAAGTCGTCTTCTTTTTGCAGATCTTCCAGGCTGATGTGCATGCGGTAGCGCCAGTAATTTTTTGGATTGGCAGGTACATTGATGCGTTCATCGTTTGGATTTTCTCTCCGCAGTTTTTCATTCATACCAAACAATTCCTGTATCTGAAAAATACTCCACATCGCAGGCGAATACAAATGCTGGGCAATAATGCTGCGAACGATCCATGGTTCGCAGAAATAAGGAGCTTCGCCACGCTGACTCAATTCGTTGGTATAAAATTTTTGTGTTTGTGTACGGTCTTCTTCCCACCATCCACGGATCGTACTCATATCGTGTGTGCTGGGTGTAACCACACTCATGTACGGTGCATTTGCCGGATGAAAAAATTGTTTGTTGGGATCTTTTGGCATCCGTTGAATTTCTAAACTCAAGCATACCCATTTGTTTCATTACATCGGGTACACAATCGGGAACCATACCCAGATCTTCGCCACACACCAACATATTGGTGGAACGTTTCAGGTAAGGAAGTTTTACCAAAGCTTCTTTTCGCCAGAAATCATCTTGCCGGCGGAAGAAATAATTCACATACAAGTCGTCCAGTTTTCGTTTTGAACCATCATCCAGATAACGGAACGATGTAGTTGAACTCATGCTGATGCGGAAATGAAACTGTTGTCCGTTACTTCCTTCCACTTCAAAAAAGATCACATTGCTGATACAATCAAACAAACCGATCTTGATACGGTTATTCTGCCCGTTCTTTTCCAACTGCTCAAAATACGTTTCAACTTTACGTTGTGTATTGAATGCTTCTTTTAATTCAAACCGTCCTTCACCAATATCATTCAGAAAAGGCTTCAGCAGTTCGGTATCAGCTCCCATTAATTCAACCAATACAGCATCATTAATGAACGGGCGACAAAGACGTTGATAATCGAACCACATTCCACGTTGTCCAAATTCGTTGATATGTACTGGCAATGCCGGAACAAAATAACCCATGATACCTTCTACTGCATGCATAGGAATACTCCAGATGCGAAAGAAACCGAGAATATGATCGATGCGGAATGCATCAAAATAAGCACTCATTTGCTCGAACCGCTGACGCCACCATTTAAAATCATCTTCGGCCATGCGTTGCCAGTTGTAAGTTGGGAAACCCCAGTTCTGTCCTTTCACTGCAAAATCATCGGGTGGCGCACCCGCCTGCATACTCATGTTGTATAACGCAGGTTCAACCCATGCGTCGCAACTGTTTCTGTAAATACCGATCGGTATATCACCTTTTACAACAACGCCATGGTTATGTGCATAGTCAGTTGCATCTTTTAACTGCAGGTGCAAATGATATTGAATGAAATAATACAATGCGATCTCATCGTAATATTTATGTGTAGGATCAACAAACTTTTGAATCGCTGCTTCGCTGTAAATACTATATGCTTTCCACTGACTGAAATCAGGCGTCTTGTATTTATCACGCAAATAACTGAATGCAGCATACGGCACTAACCAATGACGGTTCAATTCGAAAAACTCAAAAAACACCGCATCTTCATGCATTGCTTTCTTTTGCTCCGTATATAATTCTTTAATGGCTGCCCACTTTACTTTCATCACTGCTTCGTAATCAACATCCGGCAATGCATTCAGCTCTTTCTGTTTCTTTTTTATTGATTTTACAACCGGATGATTGATGCTGCCTGCTACTGCTTCAATATTCAAAAAGATAGGATGCAATGCGAAAGCGGAGATCGCTGCGTAGGGATATGAATCAAGCCAGGTATGTGTAGCAGTTGTATCGTTGATGGGCAATATCTGGATCAACTTCAAATCAACCTTCTTTGCCCAGTTTACTAATTCTTTGATATCGGCAAACTCGCCAACACCCAAACTTTTTTGTGTACGTAAACTGAACACAGGTATGGCAACACCTGCTCCTTTCCATGTACTGTTAGCCAGTTGTGCAAATCCATCCTGCAAAATGCTGATCTTCTTTTTTCCATAACTATCGTACAGGATGCGGTTGTTCCCGTTTTCAAAACCAACAAAGGTTTTTGTTTTGGTATTGAACACACCGTATTTATATGCTACCGGAAAACTATCGTTGGAAAAATCCAGTCGGGCTGTCCACCAGTTTCCTTCACATTGCATCAACACAGGCTCCGTTGTACTCCACTTTCCTAATGTTTCATTGTTTCCCGACAGGCAGAGCACCTCATCCGCTTTGAGCAAAGGTGCTTTTACTTTAAAAATATGCGTGACGTTTTTGAGCGATCGTGCCTTAACCTCTTTTCGTTTCGGCAGCAATACTCGTTGGAAAGGCTGCGTATAAAATGCATTTTCAAATTCACCGGCATGGTTCCAGGTATCGATGAGTGTTAATTCATCTACCTGCATTTTCATTACCTCAATTACACGGTCATCGCCCCATTCAATTACCTGTTCGCCATTCTCGTTTTGGAGGAGATAAAAGTATTGCAGATCGTTTTCGAAATCCTTATTCAATTCAATGGTTGCCGTCCAGAATTCATCTGTAAGGTATTCCATGGGAACTGCGGCAGCTAACTCGTTATTGCCAAGCCCGTCACAATTTCCTGAAAGAAACAGGCTTTGGCCATACTGCGTAGAGAAACGCAGATAGAATTGAATCTTCATAATCAACAATTGGGCAGTAAAATAGTGAAATTCCGATGGTTATACAGCATTCCTTCAACAAAAAATAGTTGCAGATTAAATAAGAAGGGAGCAAACGTTTGCAGGAAGGCAGGCAAAAAAAACCGACCGGCTTTGCACACCGGTCGGTTTGGGATTCTGCGGAAAGTTACCCAAAGGGTGAACTGGGGATTTGAACCCCAGGAGGCTTTCACCTCAACAGTTTTTTCCAAAGGAATCCTGTGGGACAAAACTGCCGCAATCGACCGCTCTGTCAACTCAAATAATTCCTTTTGACTTTAAAAACCTGTACCGTCAACCCTTTTAAAATATCGTTCACGGGCAAATGCTTCACTTCTACTTTCAAAAACCTCATAGTATAACAGCCGGTATGGACGATAAGCTTTGGTTGATCTTACTTTACCGGCATTATGATTATAAAGGCGTTTCTCAACATCTTCACAACTGCCAAATAACGTCGGCCATTTACTTCACTGATTAATATGTAGGCGTAAAATGGCATAAATAAAAAATCCCGGCATGAACCAGGATTTCTGCGGAGAGTTACCCAAAGGGTGAACAGGGATTCGAACCCCAGGAGGCTTTCACCTCAACAGTTTTTTCCAAAGGAATCCCTGTGGGACAAGACTGCCGCAATCGACCGCTCTGCCAACTCAAATAATTCCTTTTGACTTTAAAAACCTGTACCCGTCAACCGTTTTAAAATATCGTTCACGGGAAAATGCTTCACTTCTACTTTCAAAAATCTCATAGTATAACAGCCGGTATAGACGATAAGCTTTGGTTGATCTTACTTTACCGGCATTATGATTATAAAGGCGTTTTTCAACATCTTCACAACTGCCAAAATAACGTCGGCCATTTACTTCACTGATTAATATGTAAGCGTAAAACGGCATCAATAAAAAAATCCCGGTATGAACCAGGATTTCTGCGGAGAGTTAGGGATTCGAACCCCAGGAGGCTTTCACCTCAACAGTTTTCAAGACTGCCGCAATCGACCGCTCTGCCAACTCTCCGGCGCAAAAATACATTTACAGGTTATACATCCCAAATATTCATCGAAAAGAAAAAGAAAAGGCGGCTGAAACAGCCGCCAGTAAAGGCTTTCAGAAGAAAATAATTTTTCCTACTTTGTTTCTGTTTCCTCCACTTTATCAACCACCACCACCAAATCATTCAAACTTACAGTTATTGGAATAGCCCCCAACTGCACTACGGCGTTTTTGCCTTTGATCTCTTTTACAATACCCACCTGGCGGTTCTTCATCATCTTCACTTTTACGCCGGGCTTTATTTCGCCGCCAACTTCCTGAAATTTTTCGTTGAGCTTCTTATCTTTTTTCTCGGCTACCTGTTTTTGTCGTTGATCGAACAGTAATGCATTCATCTGCTTCATTACTTCTTCTTTCTTATCGCTGCGTTTCCATTCATGCACAAGAGCCTTGAGTTTCCTGTCCATGTCTTTGAGGTAAGCCAGGCGGTCTTCGGTAATTTTATTCTGCTGTTTCAACAGTTCAACCTGCTGCTGATGCTTTTCTTTGTTAAGCACCTGCTCCATTTCTTTTTTCAGCCGTTCATTTTCTTTCAACAAGCGATGCAGGTCTTTTTCTTTCTTTTCAATTTGACGGAGATCACTCTCTGCCGTATTCAATAATTTATCCAATCGAAAATGATCTTCTTCCACCAGTGCTCTTGCACGATCGATCAATTGTTTGCTTAATCCAATACGTTCGGCAATAGCAAATGTGTACGAACTGCCAGGCTTGCCCAATATCAGTTTGTACAACGGCTGCAAACTCTTTTCATCAAAACTCATGGCACCGTTCACAATGCCTGGTGTATGATTGGCCATTACTTTCAAATTGAGATAGTGCGTTGTAACAATACCAAGCGAATGTTTCTTCACCAGTTCCTGCAAAATTACTTCTGCAAATGCACCACCGAGGTTTGGATCACTACCACTACCCAATTCATCAATAAAAAACAAGGTACGTCCATGTGCTGTTTCCATGAAATGTTTCATGTGCAGCAAGTGACTGCTGTAGGTGCTCAAATCATATTCGATACTTTGTGTATCACCAATATGGATCATTACCTGTTTGAAAATTCCAAACTCACTATCGGGATGCACCGGCACCAGCAAACCACTCTGTACCATCAACTGCATCAAGCCAACCGTTTTCATGGTTACTGTTTTACCACCGGCGTTGGGTCCGGATATAACGAGTATCCTGCTCTTCTCATCCAAACGTATTTGTGTTGGAATGGTTGGCTTCTGATTTTTCTTATTGTACAGCAGTAACAAAGGGTGATAAGCATCCCGCAGAGAGATCAATGCTTTGTCAGTAAGCATGGGGAAATTCGCCTGCATATCCACACCCAGCTTTGCTTTCGCTTTTATAAAATCATATTCACCTAATACTGTATGATACGTTGTAAGCAACGACGCATACACAGAAAGTTGTTCTGTTAATACACGCAGAATGCGATATACTTCTCTGCGTTCTTCATTTTCCAAACTGAAAATATCGTTATTCAGTTCAATCGTTTCTTCCGGTTCAATAAAAACAGTTCTTCTTGTTTCACTTTCGCCATGCAGAATTCCTTTCACCTGCCGTTTCTGTTCTGCAAACAAGGCCACTACCCTTCGCCCACTTAAAAACGATTCTTCAATATCTGCTACATAACCTTGCTTCTGTAACTTCTTCAACACCTTTTCAAACTCACGACGCAACTCATTCCGTTTACGGTACAAACTCATCCGAATATCACGCAACTCTTCACTCGCATCATCTTTTACCACACCGCCATCATCCAACACATCATTGATCAATTCAAGAATTACTTTTTCGTAATACGTCCCTTCAATTACCTGTGTTAATGCGGGATAAGCTGATCTTCGATCTGCATCAAACCAACGAAAAATGCTTTGTGTATTCTCTGCCAGTTTGCGGATCTGTACCAATTGTTCTTCTGCCAATACAGCACCGGGAATTGACAACAATTTCAATTCTCTTCCCAAATTCAAAATATAATCAACCGGAAAATACTGGCCTTGCTGTTGCAGCAACATCATTTCATAACTCTGCCGCAACTCTGTATGAATATATTCTTTTCGTGTATGGATACGCAGATTCTCTGCCTTGTCTTTCGCATACTCCGTTTTGCAATGCGCATGTAACAAAGCCTTCACTTTATCAAACTCTAACTGCACCAAGGCCGAATCGGGAAAAAACTTGATCACTGAACACCACTTTTTTGTTGCCGGCAAAGGTAATTCTATTCGTCGTTCCTTGCGCTTGCCTGCCAAAAGGCAGGTCATTCACTTTTACTGCAACAAGCGCAGCAGCGAACGACTTATATCATGAATTGCCGACTGTTTCTTAAATTGCCTCAAATAACAGCACCCATGCGTTTTTGTTTACTGTTTCTGCTTTCACTTCCCTTTTATGTATTTGCACAGAGCAGCTACGAAGATTCGTTGCAATTGTTTCAGGAAAAATATGTAGCGGATCACGAAATTGTAACTGGTACCGACAAAAAGAACCTGAAGTTTTACCCAGTCCAGAAACAATACAGGATCACGACAACTTTTGAACGAACAGAAAACAGTCCGTGGTTTTTAATGAACAGCACCGGAACCGAAAAGAAACAATACCGGGTGTATGGCATTATCCGGTTCAGCATAAAAGATACTGCTGTTGAATTGCATATCTATCAATCTCGTTCATTACTGACTTCAGAAAAATACCGGGAACATTTATTTATTCCGTTTACCGATAAAACATCCGGCATTGAAACCTATGGCGGCGGACGATACATTGACCTCAACATTTCAGACATACAAAACAAATTGTATATACTCGACTTTAACAAAGCATACAATCCTTATTGCGCCTACGCAGCAGGTTACAACTGTCCGATTCCTCCAAAGGAAAATGATTTACCTGTTTCGATCAAGGCAGGCGAATTGAATTACATGAAATAGACATATTGAAATAACCGGCAAACCTGTGTTTAATAAAAGTGTGGCAAACCGGGTTTAATACTGAATACAAACGTTAAAGCATTTCTAAAATCCCTAAATTGTCATTTGTACTACAAGGCAATCAAAACTTTCGGCACAGTTTTACACGTAAATTGCATGTTGCTTAAAATTACAAACGATATGTGGAGTAAATTTCTTTTCAATACAAGTGCAGCAGTAGGTTCGTTCCTGCTTTTTTCCTGCGTTACCAGTGAACCGAATAATAAAATTATGAGTGATAATATAAGTAATGTTGCCTTTACCGGCAGCACAGGCAATGAAGCCGCCATTGATACTGCCACTTTTGGTGCAGGTTGTTTTTGGTGTGTAGAAGCAATCTTTCAACAAGTAGAAGGTGTGTTGAAAGTAACCAGTGGTTATTGTGGCGGCCATGTAGTAAATCCAACGTATGAACAGGTGAATACAAAAACCACCGGCCATGCAGAGGTGGCACAGATCGTATTTGATCCAACGAAAATTTCGTTTGATGAATTACTTGAAGTTTTCTGGCAAACACACGATCCTACTACATTAAACCGTCAGGGTAATGATGCAGGTCCGCAATACCGTAGTGCAGTATTTTACCATAATGCAGAACAAAAGCAAAAGGCGGAGCAGTACAAAGCAGCCTTGGATAAAAGCGGTGCCTTCGAAAACCCGATTGTTACCACGATTGAAGCTTACAAAAATTACAGCGAAGCAGAAAACTATCATCAGAATTATTACAATAACAACAAAAACTCTAATCCTTATTGTTACTATGTAATTAAGCCCAAGCTGGAAAAATTCGACAAAGTATTTAAAGATAAAAAGCGAAAACAGAATTAAATAAAGCATCTGTATAAGAAAGCCGCTCCTGTTTTTTGGGAGCGGCTTTCTTATACACACGAAACTTATAATTTGATGACCTTCTGCTGAAACACTTCATTCGCACTTTTTGCCAGAATGATGTAATTCCCGCTGCCAAGACTTCCAAGGCCAGCCACAGAAAGATTGTTGCTGCCCTTTTGAGCTGTTGAAGTTTGATTGTAAACCACACGACCATTGTAATCGACAATTTGTATGCTCACAGGCCCATTACCAGCCGACTCAAACATTACCGTTACATGCTCGTTTACGAGAGATGGAAAAACTTTAAATGTCTTTTTTATTGCAGCCTTCTTTTCAAACCGCAATACATTGGTGTAAATAATTTCACCTGTATGTGTTATAAGTTTTAAACGATAGAAAGAAGTGCCATCCGTATATGTATCGTATACATAGTACAAAGATTGCTTTTCAATTGCAGTTACCGTTTGGAATGCATTAAACTGCATATCAGCATTAGCCCTCTCAGCAATCACTTCCCGGAATTTCGAAGGTTCGCTGATCTCATAGCGCAATTCAACACGATTTTCTCTGGCTGCCCCGGTAAACGAAACAAGTGAATTTTTATCGAGCAAACCTCCGAACGGATAAACGAATTTTTTGAAATAAAAACTACGCAATCTTGAAGCGTGCGAGTTAGATCTGTTATCTGCTCCTACACGAACCTGCAAAGAACTGATACCGGCGTTAACAGATGTAAACATTACTTCTTTTCTTACCGTGTCAATGCCGGGGTAGTCGATGGCTGCATTATTTTTTCCACGTACCCAGGCACCAGAAACTGACATATCCAGTTGCCCACCGGTAAATTGAAACATTGTATAACCGGTTGTATTTTCCACTTCATCAAACTCATACAAAGGCATACCGGAATAAATCTGACCATCAACATCAATCGGAGTAATCGGGATTTCCACTTGTACTGCCGGATTCAATGTGCCGGCATGGTAAAAGTCAATCCTGAATTCAATATAACCATTCGCTAATCCCGGTACGGAAAGAACAGGCTGCAAAGCATCCGCAAAACCGCCAGAGCCATCGATATCGGTCAAGGTTATTCCACCGGTAATATCAATGATAGTTACACGGGCGTCTACTCCGGTTTTTACATTCGAAAAGCTGTACACAGCTCCAATCTGGAGATTTGTACCGCCAACTAATGTGCGGGATGTAAACTTGTAATCAGGTTGAGAAAAAGCCGTCATTAAAGAAACAGATGCGACTATAAAAAGTAGCAGTGCTTTCGAAATGGAAAATGTACCATTCGCTTTCATGGGTAATACTGTTAAGTTTTCTTATTAGGGTTTCGAACAAGTGAAAATACTTAGACTGTCAGCGTTTTCACAGTGCCAAAGTAGGTAATAACCCTTAGCTATGCAAGCAAAATGGAATATATTTTTGCAGAAAATACGGTAAATGTTTTGCGCTCTAACGTAAAACTACCTGATTTTAACCCGTCGTAACTCAAGCCAGTTTAACGCATTCGGATAAAAATCAACGACTTCTGTTAGAACCAAATGAATGACCATATCATACCAAAGCGGAACCACCGGCGCATCGTTCATGAGCAGCTGATCCATTTGCTGGTATAACCGGTAACGAATAGAATCGTTAGGCTCTTTGTTCGACTGTTCATATAATGCGTCAAAGACAGGGTTCTTGTAACGTGTATAATTCGGCGGGGCAGGGTTCTTTCCATAAAACACACTGAGGTAATTTTCTGCATCCGGGTAATCGGCAATCCAACTGCCACGAAAAAACAATGCTTCACTCTTGGCCGTTTGCGTTAACAATAAACTCTTTTGAACGATCTCCACTTTTACGTTCAAACCAATATCCTGCAACTGACGGGCAATATAACTTCCGAGATCAGCATAGATGGGAATGGTGAGCAGTTTTATTTCAGGAATATCCTGAATATTTTTGAACCCGGATTGCTTTAGTAATCCTGCTGCTTTCACAGGATCATAATGATAACCTTTTACAACGGCTGTATCGAAGCTGGGTAAGCCCATCGGCACAAAACCACTTTCGGCAGCAGTACCAATGGAGTTGCGCAAATACAACATCATCTTGCGCCGATCAAACCCATAATTGATCGCCTGTCGGATTGCTTTTAATCGAAGCGGTGAATTCTTCACAACATCTTTCGATGAATCAACCAGTATGCCGAGGTATTCAATATTGAGATACGGATGTTTGTTCAACTGCACTTTGCCTTTCCAGCTTTCACGCAACTCTCCTTTTTTACTCAGCACTTCATCTTTAAATGAAGGATCTATATCGTTGATGAAATGTAAACGACCTTGCCGGAACTCCATAAACTCTGCGGCTTTACTTTCAAGAAAACTTACTTTAATACCGTTGAGATAAGGCAATTGATTTCCTGCGCTGTCTTTTTCGAAATAGTTTTTATTCCTCACCAATATCAATGCCTGCCCTTCTTCCCAGGCTTTGAATTGAAAAGGTCCGGTGCCGCAGGGATTGCGACGAAAATCTGTTCCGTATTTTTCAACTACCTCCTTTGGAACAATAGAACAATATACATTACTGAGCACACCCAATATCTGTACAAATGGACGTAGTAAGTTGAGCTGAAAAGTGGAATCATCAACTGCCATGAATCCATTTAGAGGATCAACACGATTGTTAAATATCCACGCCCCGGGACTGGCTGTATTCTTATCCATCAACCGTTTGAAACTATATACTACATCTGCAGCAACCATCTTTCGGCCCTTCCCATTTGGAAACACAGGATGATCATGAAAAACCACATCGTTCCGTAAATGAAAAATAATCTGCAGCCTGTCGTCACTGATCTCCCAGCTTTTTGCAAGTGATGGTACAATGTGCAATTGCCGATCGGTTTCAACCAATGTGTTAAACAACTGATGTGTAGCCCATATCACCGATTGACTTTTTGCAAAAGCCGGATCCAGATGAACTGATACCACTCACTTCATTATACCGGAAAATCTGTTGCTCGCTTTTTTTTGCTTTGCCGCAGGAAAGGATGAGGAGAAATGAAAAATGAAAAATAAGAAATGAAAAATAAGAAATGTTGGCACCGCTTCCCGGCATTATTTTTCGGGGAGTCATTTCGGTATCTGTTGTATTTTTCGCTTTCCACATAAAGAATTACTGCTAAATTTAGCGTCAAATATGAATCCGGTGAAAAAAAAGAATCAATTAGCCCTTATCAGCATCACTCTTTGTTTGTTGTTGCAATCTGTTTCAACGCAATCGCAATCATTTCATAATAATGAGAAACTTACAAGACAGGATACATTGCGTGGTTCAATAACTCCTGAACGTGCATGGTGGAATGTGGTGAAGTATGATCTGCATGTTACTCCCAACTTTAAAGATTTTACGATCAAAGGAAACAATACGATCTACTTCCGTTTGGTAAAAAAGAAACCGGCCCGCATGCAGGTTGATCTGCAAGATCCGCTGATCATTGACAGTGCGATTTTAAATGGCGTGCCTATGCGTTTTTCACGGGAAGGAAATGCATGGTTCATTGAAACGCCAAAACGTAAATTACCAAAAACACTCAGCGATGATAAAGATTTACATCAGTTGCGAATCGTATATCATGGTGTACCAAAGCCTGCCTTACGGGCTCCCTGGGATGGTGGCATTGTGTGGAAGAAAGATAAAAACGGGAATCCATGGATCAACGTTGCCTGCCAGGGTTTAGGTGCAAGTGTATGGTGGCCTTGCAAAGACCATCAAAGTGACGAACCTGATAATGGGGTAAGTATTAGTGTAACCGCTCCTGATACGTTGATGAATGTTTCAAATGGCCGGTTGAAAGATGTTGTAAATGATGGACATGGAAATAAAGTGTGGACATGGGTTGTAACACAACCGATCAATCTTTATAGTGTAACCATGAACATTGGCAAGTATGTACATTTCAGCGATACATTGAATGGCGAAAATGGAAAACTTGATTTGAATTACTATGTACTCGATTACAATCTCGATAAAGCTAAAAAACATTTTGAACAGGTGATGCCCATGCTTCGTGCTTTTGAACACTGGTTTGGCCCCTACCCTTTTTATGAAGATGGATACAAGCTGGTTGAAAGTCATCATTTGGGCATGGAACACCAAAGCGCCGTAGCATATGGCAACAATTATATGAATGGATACAGAGGGAATGATCTCAGCGGAACCGGTTGGGGAAACAAATGGGATTTCATCATCATCCATGAAAGCGGACATGAGTGGTATGGCAACAACATCAGTACAAAAGACATTGCCGACATGTGGGTACATGAAGGTTTCACCAATTACAGCGAAACACTTTACACCGATTATATTTTTGGAACCGAAGCAGGTGATGCCTATGTACAAGGTGTTCGCCGGAATATCCGTAACGATATTCCGATTGTTGGCAAATACAATGTGAACAAAGAGGGAAGTGGTGATATGTATCCCAAAGCTGCCAACATGATCCATATGGTACGGCAGATCGTTGGTGATAAAAGTACCTTCCGTTTGTTGCTGCGTGATATGAATGAAAAATATTATCACAAAACAGTGACGGGTGCAGAAATTGAAGATTTTATTTCAAAGCGTACCGGATTTAATCTCGGGAAAATGTTTGATCAATACCTGCGTACAACACAAGTGCCTACTCTTGAATATTATCTGGAAACAGAAAATGGCACGCAGATATTAAACTACCGCTGGACAAATTGTGTAGAAGGATTTAATATGCCCATTCTTTTACCCGGCAACGGTAATCCGAAATATGGCTTGATGCTGGCAACTGAAAAATGGCAGAAGATGCGCACTAATTTTCAGCCCGGCGAAGACATCAGCAAGTTGATGGATAAAAACTTTTATGTAAACTATAAGAAGGTGAAATAAGTGATAGCTGTAAGGTATAAGGTGTAAGGAAAACAGGCTGTATTCAATTTCATCAACTTATACCTTTAACCTTAAACCCTTTACCTTTAACCCTCAACCTTATACCATTAACCTTTAACTGAATGGGTCAAATCAGGAAACAAGCCATCGTCTCCAGTATCGTCATTTACATTGGCTTTTTTATTGGCTTTATCAATACCTGGTTTTTTACCAAGAACGGCAGTTTTCTACCGGAACAATATGCACTCACCCGTTTATTCTTCGATGTAGGGCAACTCATGTTTGCCTGTGCAAACCTTGGCGTTGTCTCTGTTATTTACAAATTCTATCCTTATTACAAAGACAATCTTGCAGCGAAGGATAATGATTTGATGACATGGTCGTTCAGTGCCGTACTCATTGGCTTTTGCCTTGTTGTTGTTGGCGGATTGATCTTTGAACCGTTGGTGATTCAAAAATTTATTGGACGCTCTCCGTTGTTTGTTGATTATTACAAATGGGTATTCCCATTTGGGTTGGGTATACTTTTATTTACATTGCTTGAAACATTGAGCGGCAGCGTCCGCAAAACAATTTTTCCCGCATTTCTTCGGGAAACAGCCTTTCGTTTGATCACTACCCTGTTGATCGTGCTTATACCTGTTTCAACTGGTTGACTTCGATCTTTTCATTAAACTGTTTGCCTTCAGCTTTCTCATTATTGCAGTACTACTTCTTGTTTCACTGGTCAAAAACAAGCACCTGCATCTGAACTTTACCGCTAGCAGAGTTACCAAAAAATTCAAGACAAAAATGTTGACGTTGGCCGGTTTTATTTTTTCCGGACAAATCATTTTTATACTGTCGCAGGTAATGGACAGCATTTTCATTGCAAGCATCATGGGAATGATCCCAACCGGTATCTATGCACTCGCTTCTTATATTGCCAACCTGATACAGATCCCGCAACGAAGTATTAATGCCATTGCGATTCCAACGTTGGCACAGGCATGGAAAGATAAAAACATGATGGAGATCGATCGTATTTACAAACGCTCCTCCATTAACTTGTTGCTGGCTGCTATGTTTATTTTTTGCGGTATCTGGCTCAATATTGAAGATGCATTTCGTTTGTTGAATATCCAGACCGAATATGCAACCGGTATGTCGGTGATTTTTATTTTGGGGCTTTCCCGCATCATCGATGCAGGCACAGGCGTTAACTCGCAGATCATCGGTACATCCACACAATGGCGCTTTGAATTTATTACAGGTGTATTGTTATTGTTGATGATTCTGCCGCTAAACTATGTTCTCATCAAACAGATCGGCATTGAAGGAAGTGCATATGCTAACCTGATATCGTTCACCGTTTATAATCTCATCCGTTATATTTTTCTCTGGAAGCGTTTTCAGCTGCAACCATTCAGCAGCAAAACAATCGTCAGCATTGTAATTGCTGTTATTGCTTATTTCATCAGCTACTATCTTTTCAGCGAAATGAATGGATGGATGGGAATTATGCTGCGCAGCACTTTGTTTACCGTTCTATTCTTCAGCAGCATTTTTGCATTCAAGCTTACACCTGATGCGATGCAGTTAGTGGATGTAGTGAAGAAGCGGTTTGGAAGAAATCGTTAGTCGTGAAACGTGAGTCCTGAGCAATCCTGAGCGGAGTCGAAAGATCGAAGGACGATTCAGTAAATCGAGCGCAGTCGAGAGTGACGGGTTACAAAATCAGTTAAACTCTTACATCAGCCATCTCTTAGTATTTCTTCAACTCACTCAACGTTACTCTTCCTTCATAAATGGCTTTGCCAACGATTGCACCGTTGCAACCGATCTCAGCTAATTCATCTAAGTCCTTCATAGAACTTACGCCGCCACTTGCAATGAAATGCAGTTGCGGGAATTTCTGAAGAATATTTTTGTAGAGTTCAGTTGATGGACCTTCGAGGCGACCATCCTTACTTACATCGGTGCAGAATATCTGCTGTACACCATGATTGATATATTTTTCGATAAAGTCGTAAATCCAGATATCCGTTGTTTCTAACCAACCCCCTACTGCAATTTTTTCATTCTTTACATCAGCACCTAACAAAAAATTGTCTGCGCCAAATTGCTGCAACCAGCTTACAAATTTGGTTTCATCTTTCACAGCTATGCTACCCACCGTTGCTAATGCAGCACCTGAATTAAGAACGATCTTTACATCTTCTTCCTGTTTAATGCCTCCGCCAAAATCAATGATGAGCGAAGTTTTAGAAGTAATTGATTCCAACACCTTCCAGTTCTTTACGGCACCTGCCTTTGCACCATCGAGATCAACAAGATGCAAACGCTGCAGACCTGCTCCTTCAAATTCTTTGGCTACTTCCAAAGGATGCTCGTTATAAATTTTCTTTTGATCATAATCACCTTCAGTAAGGCGAACACATTTTCCGTCTATAATGTCAATGGCTGGAATTATCTGCATTATCAATTATGAATTATTCAATTATCAATTACAAGTCAAGAAAGTTTTTTAGTATTTGTTCTCCTACCTTGGCACTTTTCTCTGTATGAAACTGTACGCCGTAAAAATTATCTTTCTGCACTGCACCTGCATACTCCAATCCATAGTTCGAAGTTGCAATGCAATACGGATTCATTTCTGCGTAATAACTATGTACATAATAGATATAACTATGTTCGGGTACATTTTTGAACAGATCAGTCTTCAAATTGTAAATATCATTCCAACCCACTTGTGGTACTTTGATTGGAATATCAGGACTTATCTCTTCACTCCTGAATAATTTTACTTTTGCCGGAATGATTCCTAAACATGCTGTGTCACTCTCTTCTGAATGTTCAAACAGCAACTGCATGCCCACACAAATTCCCAGCACAGGTTGTTTCAACTCTTTGATCAAAGCATCTAATCCTTTTTCTTTCAAACTATCCATGGCACTGCGTGCGGCACCTACACCGGGAAAGATCACTTTATCAGCAGCAAACAATTCATTTCTATCATCCGTCACTTTTGCATCAACGCCCAAACGTTCCAATGCAAACAGCACCGATTGAATATTTCCTGCGTTGTATTTTACAATTGCGACACCCCCACCGCTATTTTTGTCTTCACTCATTTTAAAACTGTTTCGAGAAATTCCTTTGTTGTCTTTGCTACGTTATCTGTTCCATCCAATGCTTTAATATATGCTGTACCAATAATGGCTCCATTTGCATTTGCACAAGCAGTATCAAATGTCTGTTTGTCTTTAATACCAAATCCAACCAACACAGGATTTTTCAACTGCATGTTTTTTAATTTCAGCAAATATGCTCCTACATCCGTCATGTTTTTATTGCTGCCCGTTGTAGACGATGATGAAACTGCATACAAAAAGCCCGTGCTTAAACTGTCCAGTTTTTTAATACGCTCATCACTTGTTTCAGGTGTAACTAAGAAAATAAAATCCAACCCATTTGCTTTGATGATGGCACCATACTCTGTCTCAAATTCATATTCCGGAAGATCAGGTAAAATCAATCCATCAACACCAACTGCTGCTGCATCTTTACAAAAACGCTCAAACCCATATTGCAAAACAGGATTCATGTAACCCATTAAAATGATCGGCACATTAATTTCTTTTCTTGCATCTTTCAATTGTGCGAACAAAGTTTCAATTGTCATTCCATTTGCCAATGCAATTGTACTGCTGTGTTGAATCACCGGACCATCTGCTAATGGATCGCTGTACGGCATACCTAATTCTATTAAGTCGGCACCGTTTTCTTGCAAGGCTTTCATTACTTCAATTGTGCTGTTCAATTGAGGATAACCTGCAGTGCAGTACACATTCAGTACGTTCTTCCTCTTTCTTTCGAATAATGTTTTAATTCTACTCATTGTTTTTACCACTAAGTTGCAAAGTCGCTAAGCACAAAGTTTACTCTTCTTTGCGCCTTCGTGCCTTTGCGGTTATAAATGTTTCATATACGTCGCCAGATCCTTATCCCCTCGTCCACTCAAACAAATGATCACCTGGTCGTCTGCTTTAAATTGATAATTGTGCAACACGGCAAACGCATGTGCTGTTTCCAACGCCGGAATAATTCCTTCCAGCTTACTTACTTCAAAAGCAGCAGCCAAGGCTTCTTCATCCGTTGCACTTAAAAAAATACCACGACCGCTGTCAAATAAATTTGCATGCAGCGGGCCAATACCCGGATAATCCAAACCTGCCGAAATACTATGCGGCTCTACCACCTGTCCATCTGATGTTTGCATCAACAAACTTTTACTGCCATGCAAAATACCGGGCTTGCCAAGTTGTGTTGTTGCCGCACTCATGCCACTGTTTACACCATGTCCGGCTGCTTCAACAGCAATCAGCTGCACACTCAACTCATCTAAAAAATGATAGAATGCACCGGCTGCATTACTGCCACCACCCACACATGCCATTACATGGGTTGGTAAATCGTTGCCCGTGTGTT
>CAWHOR010000036.1:0-8254 GCA_963830845.1 uncultured Bacteroidota bacterium
TTGAGCGCGACGGTTTTCCACTGCGGGTTGTTGGCAGCACCGAGCTTGCCGTTGAAGTCACTGGCGCGCAGGTAGCGATCCGGCACCAGCACGGTTTCGCCGGTGGGCAGCGCCTGCTCCTTGAGCAAGACCAGCATCGGCATGTCTGTATAGCGGCGCACGTAGTCGTCAAAGTAGGCGCTGCGCTTGTCGAAATAGAACTCTTTCGGAATCTGGAGGCCCGGCCCATGGCCATGGCGACGGCAGCGTCGGTTCCCTGTTTCGGTTTCATCCAGATGTCGGCAAGCTTCACTGTTCCAGTCGGCTGCGGCGCATGGATGCGCAACCGTCTTGGTGCCCTTGTAACGAACCTCGGTAAAGAAGTGGGCGTCGGGGGTGCGCGTCTGCGGCACATTGGAACCATTTAAATCCGCTTCTTCAAAATCAGCGCCACTCCAAAACATCAATCGGATGCCCGGCTTTTGTTTGCTGTACCCAACAATCGGATTACCTTCCAAAAACCAAACCGGGTGGGCATGCCATATTTTACTTTCTGCATCAGCAAGTTCACTGTCAATGATAGTGGCAAGACGGTTACAAATTGCTTTGTCGGTAGCAGTTTGTTTGTTGTTGTATGATTTGATGTCGGTATGCATTGTTGATGTTGTGTGGCTTACTTTTATTGGCAAATAGATAAAGATGATGGCACAATTCTACTCCCGAACCTTACGAAAATAATTATCCTGTAATATTATGTAGCAGCGAAAACCCAACCATTCTTCTTCCTCCGCATAGCGTTGCACCTCATTAGCCATTGATTCTTTTGCGCTATGTTTAAACGAACCGCCAACTGCAATACCTTTTGTCGATGTCATTTCAGCAGCATTTCCTTGTATATTGTAAAATTTTTCAGGTGTTGGTTTAAATCTATCCGCACGCACCAAGCCAAAACCTTGTTGACTCATATCTTTATATTTGTGTTTTTCGCTGCATGGCGGATGTGCAAAATTGAATTGAAATTGATAACAGTTCTTTTTGTTTGGCAGCAAACTATCCACATTTGCGATAAGTTCTTGATAAATCTCCAGAGGAGGTAACGTAATCCGAATCTTTATCGTTCGGTTCCTATTTTCATTATTTTGTCGCCACTCGCAAAATTTTTCCGCCTGTTCAAAAGAAACAGCAACAACCGGATTGAAAATTGAGAAGCCCGTGCTTTCATTTTTTTCGAACTCTTTATAAGCGTTTGTTAAAATAAATCCCTTTTCGCCGTAACTCGAAGCGATTGATGAGTGGTTCCTGACAATCGAAACAAACAAACTCTGTGTGCCGTTTTGCAAATCCTTAAAATAAGCACGTGCATGTACAGGAAGCTTCTGCAGGTTAGGAATAAGCGTCGAGTCGAAATTATTGTTAATAAGAAAGTATGTGTATTCTTGAATTGTAACTTCGGTTACATCAACAGATGACTTATCATCGATCTTAGCTGTTCCTAAAATACTAACTGGATTTTTTTGACCAAACAGGGTTACAAGTAGGCCATTAAAAAAGAAGAAAAATAAGAGAATGCGCATGGGCTTGAATAAATTTCTTTTTTACTTATTTTATTCCATTAATTCATATTCAATAAGTGCTTCTAAAAGTATCACTATATTTCATACCAGTCTTCCTCACGCAAAGGATTATGTTTTGTCCAATACATGCTGCTTATATTGATCTTTTTTGCAATTACAGCAAATTTCTTCAAATCAACATTCAGCCATTTGTCTTCATTATCGTATCGGTAAATACCCTCCTTGTATGCTTTAATAGTTGTCTGTAACATTGAATTGATTGAATCAAAATAACTTATCGGATGCTCAATATATAGACAGGGTATCGAATAGAAATAAAGCTTTCCGTAGTGAGGTCCTTTCCTTTTATTGAATAGAAGAGCTTCTTCTCCATTATCGCTTATTATTTCCAACAAATCAGAATCGTAAGGCTTATCAAATGATAAATAGTTTTTTATTTCTTGTAAAGATTGTATTCCACCATTGTCCATTAATTTACTATATGAGTCTACGTATTCACCATTTTTCCATTGATATAATGCTTTCAAATCTTCATCCACTATTCCAAAATCTTTAAAATACCTATCAATTTCCTCATCTTGCAAAGGTGGTTGAAGTTTCACGTATTCAGTCATATTGTATTTCTTCAATACAGCATCCAATTCCGCTAACAAAAGCTTCGTTTCTGTCATTTGAGAAATTACAATAATTAATTTGAAAGGTCATTGATTTATATACCCAAAATATTTGAACCACTGTCAGGTTTTGCAACATGTCTTAGCTTTCATACATCGTACATCGTACATCAAATCACTCAAACCGCAGCGCCTTCACCGGACTCATTTTCCTCACCAGCAACGACGGAATGAAGAAAATTAAAAAGCTTACAACAAAAGTTACCACGTTGATCAATACCACCTGCCACCACAACACACGAATGGGTGCCTTAGAAACATAGTACGCAGCTTCATCGAGTTTAATAAACCCGGTTGCTTGCTGCAGCCAGCAAATACCAAGACCTAACACGGTGCCTAATGTAAGGCCCACCAAAGTAATGATCAATGCCTGGTTCCAGAAGATCACCTGTACCTGCCCGTTAGTGGCACCGGTAGCTTTGAGTAACCCGATCATGCGGGAGCGTTCCAGTACAAGAATAATTAAGCAGGAAATTAAATTGATGACTGCTACAATGCACATGATAATTAAGATCACTGTTTTATTGGTGCTTTGCAATGCCAGCCAATCGAAAATGTTGGGATAAATTTCACGCAATGGTGTGCTGAACCAAACAACAGGTAACTGATCGAGCAGTTGATTGTTGGTTTTGTAATCGGTTCGGTAATCGTTCAAGGTTACTTCATATCCCCCAATCTGTGTATTGCTCCATCCGTTTAAACGCCGGATGAGATTCATATCAATAATTGCAAATGTTTTATCGTACTCTTCAATCCCTGTTTTATAAATTCCACTTACAGTAACAGGTCGCACACGTGGTGCGGTGCTGTTGTTATCAATAAAATAAATGAGAATGCGGTCGCCCACTTTGGCATTGATCTGTTTCGCCGTGTAGGTTGAAATAACGATCTGGTTGTTCTGCACACTATCGTCAAAAGCCAACCACTTCCCTTCCTGCATAAATGGTTGCAACCGTTCGCTGGAAAATTGTTTGTCCACCCCTTTCAGCAAAACCCCTTCAATGGTTTCACTGGTTTTCAACATTGCTGATTTCGTAGCAAACGCATCCACCAATTGTACATTGGGATGTGATTTCAGAATTTGATACACCGAATCATTTTGCTCTACCGGTAACTCTTCTGCCAAACCGGATGCAGAGGATTGTTGCTGCTGCACCCGCAAGTGTCCCCAAAAACTGAATACTTTGCTGCTGACGGTGTATTGAAAGCCCTCTACAAATGCAAATGCAAGGATCATAACAGCTACACTGATGGCTGTGGCCACCGTTGACAAGCGGATGATGAACCTTGAAAAGGATTGGTTCTTTTGAAAAACCAACCGGCGTGCTATAAAGGAGGCAATATTCAAATCTTTATCTTTGAAAGGTTGTAAAACTAATGCAAAGGTTGCCAACCTTGTAACCGGTGGCTTAATTTTTTGAGCATTTTGCCAAAAGGTTGGCAACCTTAAACACAAAGCAACCGTTTAACATCATTTTTAATCTCTACTAAAGCAGGTTTTAAATAAAAGCAGTATGCACCAGATCAAACGCCTTTTCACTTTTCTTGTTTTCGGCTTCTTTATGAGCAGCACCGTTGCTGCACAGCAGCAGGCCGATAAAATTTACAAGAGCAATATCCGTTCGGTCAAGTTCCATGCAAAAGGCGATCAGCTCAGCTACCCCATTATGCGGCTCAACAGTAACGACCAGCTGGAACTGCATTTTGATGACATGGATGCCGATGTAAAATATTATTCCTACACATTTACACTTTGCAATGCAGACTGGTCACAGGCTATGGTAAGTCAGTTTGACTACATGAAAGGTTTTTCGAACGTACGCATCAATACCTACCGCAACTCTTCGCTTGTACTTACCCGCTATACCCATTACACCTGCAATCTCCCGGATCGTAATACATCGCCTACCAAAAGCGGCAACTACATCTTAAAAGTATTCATCAATGGCGATACGTCACAAGTGGCGTTCACCAAACGTTTTTTGGTGCTTGATACAAGAGTTACGGCCGGCGCTACAGTAGTGCAGCCGTTCAATACGTTCATTGGTAAAACACATCAGAAACTACAGTTCACTGTCAATGCACAAAATATTAAGCCCACCAATATTTTTCAACAGGTGAAAGTGGTGATTTTGCAGAACTACCGCTGGGATAACAGTATAACCGATCTGCAACCAACCTTCATTCGGCAGAATGTTCTGGAGTACAACACCGAAAATCAGGCATTGTTTCCTGCGCAGAAAGAATGGCGATGGGTTGACCTTACAAGTTTTCGTTTACAAACCGATCGTGTAGAAAAAGGCGACTATACCAATACCGGTCAAACATTGTACATTAAACCAGAGGGCGAACGAAAAGATCTGCGGTACATGTACTACCGTGATTTCAATGGTTTTTACCAGTTGATGAATATTGAGCAGAACAATCCGTATTGGCAGGGCGATTATGCAACAGTGTGGTTCCGCTATTCAACTCCCGAACGTTCAGCTATCCCAAATAAAGATGTGTACATTTTTGGTGAGTTTACCAATTATGAATTGACAGACGCTAACCGCTTAATCTTTAATGAAGAAACCGGCATGTATGAAAACAAACAGATGCTGAAGCAAGCCTTGTACGATTATATTTATGTAACGAAGGATAAAAAAACAAACGAGATAAGTACCGAAGTAACAGAAGGCAACTGGTGGGAAGCAGAGAACACTTACACCATTCTTGTGTATTACAAACCATTGGGCGGCCGTGTGGATGAATTGGTTGGAATGATGCAGGTAAATTCATTGGCGAATAGACCAAATTTTAATAATAACAGGATATTGTAAAAGACGAGTTTGCTTTTATTTTATCATTTAAATTAAACCACCTAAGGGATTACAACCACTGACAGAGTTTTAAACATATTTTAAACTTTCCACTTTTCAACTTTCAACTTAATCTCCCATTCCCCTATCTTTGCGCCGGCAGGTCTTGCACGACCAGCTCCTGCTGAACTCCCCCAGGGTGGGAACGCAGCAAGGGTAAGCGGTTGTAGCGGTGCGATGTAAGTAACCTGCCATTTTTTTCTTTTTCTGTTTGAAGATGCCCCTTTACAAACTGAGCATTTTTCATCTTCAAAACAACCAAACTTTTACAATGAAATTTTTTATTGACACGGCCGACCTCGCCCAAATCAAAGAAGCCAATGAATTAGGCATTCTTGATGGTGTTACTACCAATCCTTCGTTAATGGCCAAAGTAGGCATTAAAGGAACTGATGCCATTATGCAGCATTACAAAACCATTTGCGAACTGGTGGATGGCGACATTAGTGCAGAGGTGCTTAGCACTGATTATGCAACGATGGTTGAAGAGGGAAAGGCATTGGCAGCGATTCACCCGAACATCGTGGTGAAAGTGCCGATGATCAAAGATGGTATTAAAGCGTTGAAATATTTTAGCGATAATGGTATTAAAACCAACTGCACGTTAGTTTTCAGCGCAGGCCAGGCAATTCTTGCTGCAAAAGCGGGTGCAACGTATGTATCTCCTTTTATCGGTCGTATTGATGATGGCGGTTGGGATGGTATGGAGTTGATTGGACAAATCGCTAATATTTACTCATTGCAGGGTTTTGAAACAGAAATTCTTGCTGCTTCTATCCGCACACCCTTGCACATTATACAGGCAGCTGAGTTAGGTGCTGATGTTTGCACCTGTCCGTTGAGTTCAATCCTTGGTTTATTAAAGCACCCGTTAACTGATATTGGTTTGGCGCAATTTTTAGAAGATGCTAAGAAGTTTCAATAAGTAAACTCTTTATACACAAAAAGCTCCTGTTAAAAGGAGCTTTTTTTATGTATTTATATGAGCGAATGAATGCTACGTTGAAAGCTTTTCTACATCAAGCAATTCGTTATCCTTGTTTTCGATAAACTGTTTTCTGTAACGGGCAACTTGTGCCCAATAGATAATCCAACAGATCAAAGCTCCCAACCCGAAGAATAAACCAATAACAGGCATCAGGCTTGCAATGGCTAAGAGGGCATAAATATTACCGATATCTTTTGTTGGTGTTTGCTGCGTGTAGGCAATATTTAACCTGTCGCACTCCTGTTTTATGGAAGCCGCCAATTTATTGATCACTACAAACATCTAGATAAGATTAAAGAGAGGAATGAATAGCAGCCAAACCTGCGAGGGAACAATCCTTCTTTTTTGAACTGAAATTTGTTCTGCCGTTCGGTAAAGAGTCAGTACAAAAAAAATGTATGGTACAAGAAACAGCGATAACAGAAGTAACTCATAAACAGCAATCATGCCTATTCGTTTTTTGGTAAGATAAGAATGGAAGGAATATGTTTCATCATTCTTTTTAATTCAGTTTCATCTATTTCAAACGCAACAATAATTCCCTCAGATCCTTCACTCCTTCTGTTGCCGGTTTTTCGATTGCCGTAACATTCTGCACCGCCGATGTGTAAGGAATCTTTTTATCAACAATGAATTTGGGAATAGCATCTGCAGCTACAGTAATTAATCCGGCTGCCGGATACACCACCAATGATGTGCCAACCACTGCAAAAAAATCGGCTTGATGTACAATCGGGACTGCCACTTCAATCATTGGAACCGCTTCTTCAAACCAAACAATATGCGGACGAAGTTGAGCTCCATCTTCAGCAGTATCACCTAAGTTGATATCGCCTTTAATTTCATAAACTAAATCTTCATCACGTTCGCTCCGCATTTTTAAAATCTCTCCATGAAGGTGTAGAATATTGGTGGAGCCACCACGTTCATGCAGGTCATCGATGTTTTGGGTGATGATGGTTACATCAAAATCATTTTCCAGTTCAGCTAAACCAATATGTGCTGCATTGGGTTGTGCAGCTAATACATCTTTTCGTCTGTAATTGTAAAAATCAAGCACCAGTTGCGGATTCTTTCGCCATGCACCTGGCGTGGCTACATCTTCAATTTGATACCCTTCCCACAATCCATCACTGTCACGAAATGTACGCAAACCACTTTCGGCACTGATGCCTGCACCGGTGAGTACAACCAGTTTCTTTTTCTGCATACATCAAAAATAAAGAAAACCCGTTGTCAGAATTCAACAGAACCAGCCTCGGAGAGGCGACATATCAGTAGCATATTAAAACAAAATATTTAGGAAGCCCCATAGGGGCGATATATTTCTTTACATGACGCCCCGATGGGGCTTAAATAATATGTTCTAAAAAATTTCTACTGACATTTTACTCCTTCGGAGCAATCAAGAAATATTTTTTAAATTACCACAAGGGATTTACAAATGACTTTAATCGATACGGGTAAGTTCTTTGCCCGGCTTTGCATAACTGAAACGGGCCAATTTTTCTGTTGCATAATATCCATCAATACCTAAAGATGTGATGATATTGGCTTTCTCCAGATCAAGAAACCCATCAGCAGATAAAATCTGTTGATCCGCAAAAACACCCTTAACGGAACCAATAACAAAAGAAGTACTGTTGAATTTGATAGGAATGATTTCTTTCAACTCCATCGCATATTTCACCGGGCTTTCAAACACAAACGGTGCCTTGCTGTGTTCGGTTAATTCTTCTGTAAAACCAACAGCATTGAATTCGCTATAACCATCTGCATATTTTGCACTGGTCTGGTGCGCCTGTTCAATGAGGTTTGCAGGTATAAGATTGATAGTATACGCTCCTGTTGCTTCAATATTGCCGAGAGTATGCGGTGCAGCTTCTCTTGGACGATTGACAAAACCGATCATTGCAGGATCAGCACCAATATGTACAATATTGCTGAAGATGGCAAGATTGCTCATGCCTTCGTTATTAACCGTTGCAATTAAACTTGCGCTTTTGAAACCACTGAGGCTGTTGATGAAATTACCTCTGTAAAAACGTTCCCAACCCTGAATATCTGACAAACCGTAGAAAGACATTGTTCTTTTTGAATGCTAAACATTCTGCATTGAAAATTGTTGTGTTTTTCTATGAGTTCTGTTACGCTGATCTTTCCTAATCAATTGTTTAA
>CAWHOR010000037.1:0-7128 GCA_963830845.1 uncultured Bacteroidota bacterium
AATTATAGCAGGAGGTGTTAGTGCTTCAAGACAACAAAGGGTTTTTGTGATAACCGGAGTTGTAATTGATGAAGTAACCAAAGAACCGATGGCGGGTGTTTCAATCATGATCAAAGGAACCAATCAAGGAGTAGTTACGGATGCGAAAGGGAATTATTCCATTTATCTGCCATCAAAAAAGTCAGTGCTTCAGTACAGCAGCATTGGTTATGAAATGAAAGAAATAAAAAGTAATGAGCTAAACAGAAAGACTGATGCAGTTGTAAAAATGAAAGCAGCTATAGTGGGTATGTTAAGTGAAGTGGTGGTGGTAGGTTATGAATCGAGAAGAATGGGCGGGATGACGGGTGCTATGTCAATCGTAACACGAAACAGATTTTCGATTGTCGACAGTTTCTTGCCAGCTAAAATAAAAGTCTATCCCAACCCCGTTGCTGCATCCGGTTCAATCAATATTTCATTTCCCAATGTAAAGCCCGGGCAATATCAAATACGCATGCTCAATGAAGCCGGGCAACTGTTTTACAGTTTTCAAAAACAGATCAGCAGCAAAGGAGAAACGGAACAAATTCATTTAAGCAATACAACAGCAGCAGGCATTTATATTGTACAGGTGTTAGACGAAAAGAAAAAATTGCTGCAAAGCATAAAACTGATCGTGCAATAATTCATCCTATAACCAAAACTACTATCATGAGATCAATTCTACTCAGCGTATGCGTCATTTGTTTGCTGTTTTTTGGAACTGCACAAACAAATCCAATAGGCGTTTCCTTACAAGCGCCGGAGCTGAACAAAACAATTCAGCAAATGACTGGTAAGTCTGGGCCAGCAACACATATTTTTCTCAGGTGTGGACCAACCATCAATTCTAATAATCAGCCATTATATATTATTGATGGTATTCCGTGGGAAACAGCAACAATAAAATCGCTAGATCCAAATGATATTGAGGAAATATATGTTTTAAAAGACGCAGCAGCAACTACTCTCTATAGTTGCCGTCCAATGCGGGGTGTAATTATCATCACCACAAAAAAAGCATTGTATAGAAAACTAATTATTAAAGATGCTGCTAATTTAACCGGCATCGGTTCAGCAACTGTAAAAGCGGTATTTGAAAAAACAGGGAAACAATTTCACTTTACTGCAGATGAATTTGGCCGCCTCGAAACGGATTCGCTCAGATCGACGGACTATACAATCACCATTTCATCAACAGGCTATAAGACTAAAACTATCGGATTAAAAACCATTCTTCAAAACAAAGGAGAAATAAAACTGGAGCGTGAATTTATTCAATTGAAAGAGCTACTGATCGTGGCGTATCCAACCATCAGTAACAGAAGTATCAGTTCAACTTGTTCGGTAACCTCTTTATGTGGGCAAATTCGTTGCCTTGCTTATGGTGTTTCAATCACTGAAGAAATACAAGCTGTAAAGCAATCATTTAATCCGCAAGTAAAAGCAAAGGTCTATCCCAATCCCGTTGCAGTTACCGGCAGCATCCATATTTCATTCACTGATGTAATGCCCGGACAATACCAGGTTCGCTTGTTCAATACAGCGGGTCAACTGTTTTACACGGTTCAAAAGCAAATTGTGAAGCGAGAAACCGAACTAATTCAATTGGGCAATGCCATTATCCCGGGTATATATATTGTTCAGATCGTAAACGAAAAGAATCAATTGGTACAGAGTTCAAAACTCATTGTACGATGAAGAAATAACTACTGATCCTGTTTTAGAACTTAAACAAAATTATCATTGAAAGGCTGCGACAGCGGCCTTTCTGCATAATATCCACATTCTTCCAGTTTGGTTTGATATTTGTTTATTCTATTGCATCTCCCGAAGATCCTTTTTGTTCTACTGCATAACCAAGCCTTTCTGCGTGAAA
The DNA here is from genome assembly GCA_963830845.1 of uncultured Bacteroidota bacterium. Taxonomy (GTDB): domain Bacteria; phylum Bacteroidota; class Bacteroidia; order Chitinophagales; family Chitinophagaceae; genus Lacibacter. The sequence continues at coordinate 1,901 of CAWHOR010000037.1, forward strand.
AACGTACTTAAATAACAATGAAAATTATGGATACAATCTTATTGATGCCATGTGCCATTTACACATTGCATACGATGGAGCTTATCTTAACCGTATTCGCAGCTTTACTTTCCGGTTTTTTATTAAAACTCCTGTTCGATCAATTCCGAAATGGATCAAAAACGAGTGAATCGGATGAACTGGAACTATTACAAAACCGTTTCAGTGCCGAAATGCTACGGAAAGAAGAGGCAGAGAAATTGTTACAGGACGAAGTAAAAGCAGCCGACATGCGGAATGTGGAGTTGCAGGTGCAATATGCAAAAGCACTTCATTTTGTTGAACAATTGAAGGCAGGTACAGCGCCTGATATGCATGAGCTGGAAACAGATGATGGCAGGCAGATATTACATAATCTGCAAGATAAAATTGCAAAGCAGGAACGAAATCTGCTTGAACTGGAACAGCAATTGCAGCAAGCCAACAAATCGAAAGATGAGCTTTCTGTTTTGTACCGTCAGCTTGTTGATGCAGAAGTGGATGAACGAACATCGCTTGAAAAAATACAAAAGGAAAAAGAAGAATTGGCCTTGCAATTAAAGCAACAGGCGAAGGAAAAAGAAGCGTTACAAATGAACTATGAATCCAGCTTGCAGGCATCAGCTAATGAATTAAATCAGGTGCAGGAACAACTTTCATTATTCAAACAAAAAGATGAACAGCAAGGACGTCTTCAAGACGAATTGGAGCAGCTACGGCAACGTGTGAAAGAACTGCAACTTCAGCAACAGGAAACTGTTTCTGCTGACATGAGTGTACAAAAGGCGGGAATTTCAACCATCCGTACAAAAGCCGGTGAGGTTGCAACCACAATTGAACAGTTCCGTGATCATCTCACAACTATTCTTCGTGACAGTTATTCGTATGAGCAACTGCTTGCCAGCAATGAGCGGCTGCAATCTTCGATGCAAAAACTACAGGACGAAAAGTATTTGGCAGAAGAACAATTACAATTGCTGCAACAATTACAAAAGGAGAAAGCAATACTGGAGGAGCAATCAAAAAGCAGTGTAGCCGAATGGCAGGCAAAAGAGCAAAGCTGGCTCAACCAGATACTTGCATTTGAATCAAGTATACTTCATTTGAAAGAGGAAATTGCAGCAAAAGAAAGCATACGAGAGGAATTGCTGAGAGCCAAAGAAGAAATGAAGGCAACCATTGATGAATTATACTGTAAACTTGATGAAAAAGAAAGACAATCGAAGGAAATGCTACGTGTGGTAAAAGATATTGAAAGCAGGTTTGCACTTTTTTATTCAAATAATCATGAAGCGCCGGTAATCGATGAAACAGGTGAAATGCAATATCGTTGAAATCAATTATCCTTACATAAATATGAACTTCAATACCAATGAAATCAATACTTCACTTCAACAGAAATTTGGAAGTGAAGCAGTTCGTATAGCTTCTCTGTTTGCAGTCAACAGAGAAGCTCTTTTTATTCATTCAACCTATCAGCAACAAGTTTTCAATTTCCTGTTTTACGAAAAGCAATGGCGTTTCAACAGACTGCATGATATGATGTTGTTGTTTCAGCCGGGAATTGAATTGGCTGATTATTGTGTGCAGTTCGAGTTAAGCAGCAGACTGTTTACAAACAAGCTACGTTTGATGCTGCCCTGTCAATTTGAAAATCCTTCACTTCATTCGCTGAGCCATTTATTTTCAAATGCTACGGTGTTGGAAAAAAAGATGACCGATATTCATCAGCTACAGTTCAAACAAAAAACATCACGCATCAGTTTATTGAAAGAGCAGGTGAAAGCGGCATTGGTAATGCTTCCGTTCTGATTTATTTTTTACCAAAGCCCGGATGGAATTTCTCGAGGGTTTTGCGTAAATATTCCCTGTCTAAGTGCGTATAGATTTCTGTGGTGGTAATGCTTTCATGCCCCAGCATTTCCTGTACAGCACGCAGATCGGCACCGCCTTCTACCAAATGTGTTGCAAACGAATGACGGAAGGTATGTGGCGATATGTTTTTTTTAATGCCAGCCATGCCCGCCAGTTGTTTGATGATGAGAAAGATCATGACCCGTGATAATTCATTACCGTATTTATTCAGAAAAAGAAAATCTTCTTTTCCCTTTTTCGGTTGCACATGCACCCGTATATTTTTGGTATAGATGCCGATGTATTTAATGGCACTACTGCCAATTGGTACTAATCGTTCTTTATCGCCTTTACCAATTACACGGATAAAGCCCACATCCAAATGAAGATTAGATAGTTTCAGGTTCAGTACTTCACTTACACGCAAACCGCAACTGTACATGGTTTCAAGAATAGCTTTGTTACGGCCGCCTTCCGGTTTGCTGAGATCGATTTGATTAATGATGCTTTCAATTTCTGCATAACTCAATGTATCGGGTAAGGCACGTTTCAGTTTGGGCGCTTCTAATAAAGCCGTTGGGTCTACTGTTGTTATCTGTTCCAGCAAACAGTATTTATAAAATTGACGAAGCCCCGAAATGATACGAGCCTGACTGCCCGCACTCATGCTCAATTCAGTGATCCATTTTAAAAATTGCTGTAAGTCTTTCAGCTCAACTTCCTGGGGCGTTTTCATGTCATCGTTTGACTGCAGGTATTGTGTCAGCATTTCTACATCGTGCAGGTAAGCTTCCACTGAATTTTCACTCAGCGAACGTTCCAATTGCAAATAAGCTTTAAACCCTTTTTTATACGGATCCCACATAATACACACACGATTGAAGTTTGGAAGATAAGAAGAATTTGAAGTTAGAAAGTCGGGGAGGCTGAAAGTTGGCAGCGTCTCTTTAGATATTACTTGCAGATTGTCTATTGCCAATTAACTATTGCTTATTATCCATTGCCTATTGTTCATTGCCAATTGCTTATTATATTCGCTACCTAATAATCAATTCCTGTATGCAATCATCGAAACCCATGCATCTTCCTTTCTTTAAACGTTTAATGCAGCAGAACCGTCGTCGTTTCCGTTATTTCCTAACCCGTTTGGAAACTGTAAAACCAAAGGGCGTTGACAAATTAGCAAAGGAAATGGATAAAGAAGTGTGGGCCGAAACCGATTGTTTAGCATGTGCTAATTGCTGCAAAACCATGACGCCTACTTTTACCAAGCAGGACATCAAACGCATCTCTGCACACTTCGATCAAACCCCTGAAGAGTTTACAGATAAGTGGCTGTACAAAGAACGCAGCACAGGTGATATGATGAATAAAAAACAACCTTGCCAGTTCCTCAACTTAAAAGATAATAAGTGCTCTATTTACGAGATACGCCCTATTGATTGTGCCACGTTTCCGCATCACACCAAAAAGAATTTTACGGAGTGGGTGCATGTGTACAAACAGAATGTGGAGTATTGTCCGGCTACTTATAAGTTGGTAGAGAAGATGATGGAGAAAATCGGGAAAGTATAAATGCAGTTTGTAGTTCTCAGTTTTTAGTTTGTACTAAACGGCATTAATTCTATTGCTCTTTTGTTGCGTCGCATGCCGAAGCTTTCGTTCGGCATCAAGACCGAAGCGTCTTTGACTCTTGTACTGTAGCAATTTATTGATCATTGTCTGAGATGCTATTTTACTTTAATGGGTGTGACGGCTCGAAGCTCACGGCTGATAGCTCACAGCTTGCTTCTCTCATAAACCATCACTTCGTCACCTTCGTGTTCCATTGTACCGGTAAAAACAAAACCACACTTCAACAACACTTTCTGCGAACCGATATTTTCAGCTACCGTCAACGCCTGTACTTTATCGTTCGGAATTGTACGGAATACATAATCAAACGACGCCTGTACCAGTTCTGTTGCTAATCCTTTGCCATGAAATGTCTTCAGCAACGCATAACCTAAATGAATGTTGTCGCTGTTGTCGATAGATAGTAATGAAAAAGAGCCGGCGAAACTATCGTCATGTTTTGCAAACACAGCAAAGCGTCCAAGTCCCGGATGATCCGTATAAAACTTCAGATTCTCTTCCAGGAAGGCATCGCTTTGTTCTCTTGTTTTTGGCTCACGGATATACTGCATGATCTCTGCATCGCCATTCAATTCAAAGAATAGATCTGCATCCTCCTTTGTATAAGGCTGTACATATAATCGTTCTGATTCGAAGAGGGGCATAACAAGTTGTTGCTTCTTTTAATCTGAAATCGCAAATCTGCAATTAATGTGTAGGCTGGTTCGTACCTCGTACTTCTTACCACATACTTCCTGTTATCCTTCCTTATGTATTTCACTCGTAAAGTGAAACTCTATATCAGGGTTATTTTGTCTTTCGGTATTTAAGAACCACTCACTCTGTGCTAAATAAACAAGGTGTCCGTCTTTATCGGCTGCAATATTGTTGGTTTTAAAACGGGTGAACTCATCCAGTTTCTTTTGATCTTTACTGGTGATCCAGCAAGCTTTGTAATAAGGCATGGCCCGAAACTCTGCGCTGGCGCCATATTCCTGCAACAAACGATATTGAATTACTTCAAACTGCAGTTCGCCCACACAACCAATGATCTTTTTGTTTCCACCAAACTGCGTGAACAATTGTGCAACACCTTCATCCGTTAACTGCAGCAAACCTTTTTCCAATTGCTTGGTCTTCATCGGATCTTTGTTCACCACTTCTTTAAACAACTCCGGCGAGAACGAAGGAATGCCCGTGAAGTAAAAATTTTCACCTTCCGTCAATGTATCGCCAATTTTGAAATTACCAGTATCAAACAAACCAACTACATCACCGGGATAAGCTTCTTCGATCACATCTTTCTGTCGAGCCATGAAACGAATAAGGATTGCTGAAACGTACATCCTTATCTAAGACGAACATGGTGATAATATTTGTTGCGTTCAAACTTGCCGCTGCATACACGCAGGAACGCAATGCGATCTCTGTGCTTTGGATCAAGGTTGGCGTGGATCTTAAAAATAAATCCACTGAATTTATCTTCCTGCACATCTAAATGACGGGTGGATGTTTCCCGGCTTTGTGGCAACGGTGCAATGCGGATAAACGTATCCAGCATTTCCTTCACACCAAAATTATTTACAGCACTACCAAAGAAAACGGGTGCCACTTTTCCTTTCAGGTATTCATTGATATTCAAATCACCATGTACACCGTCTACCAGTTCAACATCTTCACGCAGGGTGTTTGCATCAATATCACCCACTTTTCTGATCAAGGATCGAATCGCTGAGATCGTT
>CAWHOR010000038.1:0-24858 GCA_963830845.1 uncultured Bacteroidota bacterium
CAGTTTCGTTTAATTGAAGCAACGCTTGGATTAAAAATGGAAAAGCGTCATCAACAGGATTATTACAAACGCACCAATGAAGGTGGTTTTGCACAAAAAGATTTTGATGAGATCAATGCCATTGAAACTTCATCAACTGTTCTGCAGCTCATCAATCAATGGCTGGAACGTATGCCGTTCTTTGATAAAAAGTTCTGGAACGATTATACTGCACTGTATCCATCATCTGGCCTGCATGCGTTCTGGAATGATTACAGAACTATTTATCAAAGCAGTTTAACCGAACGGGAACAACAGAAGCTGGCCAATTTTGATACACAGTTCATTACAGAAAAACAAGCGGATGGCTCGTTCAGTGATGCAGCGATGCGAAGTGCCTTGTTCATTATGCTGTATCGTGACTTTCCGGTTTTTCAAACTTCGTTTCAGATACTTGATACATTAATTGAAATTGATCATTGGCTGGCGGGCTGGCGACATAAACATTATGTAATGGTTCGTCGCATGATCGGCATGCGTGTGGGCACAGGCAATACAAGCGGCGCCGGTTATTTGGAAGGTGCCGTACAACAACATTATATTTTTAAAGATCTTGCTGCTCTTTCTACTTATTTGATTGAACGTAGAAAATTGCCGAAGCTGCCTGATGAATTGATCAAGGCGTTGGGATTTTTAAGCTGATATTATTAATGTCTCGTCTTTTAAATCATTCAGTAATGAATGTATAAACTTTTCCTCAACAAAAAGCATTCTGCTTTGTTTCCTGATGAATGCAGCAAACGATCAATATAGTATGGTTTAAAAAAGATCTTCGACTTACAGATCACGCCCCATTAGCGGATGCTGTAAAAAGTGATGTGCCTGTTTTGCTGCTCCACTTTTTTGAACCCAGCCTGATGGCAGCTGGAGACAGTGACGAACGACACTGGCGTTTCATTTATGAATCGATCGAAGAAATGAAAGCGAAGCTTCATCAGCATCGAATTTATTTCTATTCACTACATGCCGAAGTAATCACTGTACTTCAGGAATTAAACAGCAACTATAACATCAAAGCTGTTTATTCACATGAAGAAACCGGTAACGCTATTAGTTATGAAAGAGATAAAGCGGTAGCTATTTTTTGCAAACAACAAAATATACAGTGGAAAGAATATCCTACTAATGGAATCATACGTGGTTTAACACATCGGAAAGACTGGAGTGAACGATGGACAGCAACAATGGCCTCAGAAGAACATACAGTGAAACTCAGTGCAATTCAATCAGCTCAAATCCCGGCATCAGTAAGTGAACATGATGCATTAGATAAGCTTCCAAAAAATCTTACTAAAAGAAATCCGTTGTTTCAGCCGGGTGGAGAAACAGCAGCATGGCGTTATCTGTCTTCTTTTTTAAACGAACGCTGTGTCACTTACAGCAAGTATATATCAAAACCGGAAGAGAGTAGAAAAAGTTGCAGCCGTATTTCACCCTATTTAACATACGGCAATGTGAGTATGAAACAGGTGTATCAGGCAACCATAAAAGCAGCAAGCGAAGCATCAAGCAAAAAACCACTGCATTTTTTTATTGCCCGTCTGCATTGGCATTGCCATTTCATTCAAAAATTTGAGAGCGAATGCCGCATGGAATTTGAAAATTTGAACAAAGGCTTTGATGTGATTCGTACAGAAATAAATGAAGAATATGTAACTGCCTGGAAAAAAGGAGTTACCGGTGTTCCATTGATTGATGCCTGTATGCGTTGTGTTACCCAAACTGGCTATCTCAACTTTCGTATGCGAAGTATGCTGGCATCTTTTCTTACACATCATTTATGGCAACCGTGGCAGGCTGGTGCAACACATTTAGCTAAACAGTTTTTGGATTACGAGCCCGGCATTCATTATCCTCAGTTTCAAATGCAGGCCGGTACCATGGGCGTAAATACCATTCGCATTTACAATCCGGTGAAACAGGGAAAAGATCATGACCCTGAAGGTTATTTTATAAAAAAATGGATACCCGAATTAAAAGAAGTTCCTGTTGAGTTTATCCATGAACCATGGTTGATGAGTAGCATGGAGCAACAATTACATCATGTACAAATGGGTATTGATTATCCACTCCCAATTATTTCTGTGAAGGAAGCAGCAGCTTATGCACGGAAAAATTTGTGGGATACAAAAAAGTCGAACTCTGTGCGAAATGAAAACAAGAGAGTATTAGAAACACATACAAAGCGGAGGTAAGACATTCTTAGAAATTGTCTAGAATTTACCACTAACTATCGCCTGAAGTCCGCTTAGAGCTTTTTCAAATCTTACCGCTAAGTTTTCTTTATTTTCTTGCAGATAATTATCAATGAATAATTTTGCTTTTGCTCTTGTTGTTTCAAATAATAGTAACTCTTTAAATGTGAGAATTGAATTGAATTCAAAAATAATTGACGGAGCAGTATTGGATGCCTCAACAATTCCGTCTCCAGTAAAACTTATTGTCTGACTGCCCGTGTCCCATGTTCCAAATCTGATTTGTAAAGATGAAAGGAAACGTTCTTCTGAATTTACAAGAACGGTATGCTCGTATAAATCATCTGAATTCAATGCAGCATCGTAGCATTTTTCACTGAGCTGTGTGGGAGAAAATATATCGTCTAAAATCAGGCTGTTTAGCATGATGTAATTTTGATCCCCCGGAGGGAAGAGTTCAATATGCCACGTCATAGCCTCATACGATTCAAATATTCCATAAATATTTGCCTCTTCAAGATGAAATGTATTATCCCCTATTTTTAAAATACCTATGGCTTGAATTTCAGACATGCGATTCTCTTTTATTAATAACTGTACACCAAATACCCCCACGGTGCTAAGACAAAACTTTGTCCGTCGGTGAGATATTCTTTTTTGTCAACAAATACATTTTGTGCTTCGCCGGCAATTGTGCTTTGCACTGTAAATGTTTGTGGTTTGTTTGAAAGGTTGAGCAGCACCATCACTTTCTTTGCGTCTTTTTCTCTTGTATATGCAAACACCGCATCGTCGTTGGAAGATTGCAGTTTTGTATAAGCCGCATCAACAGCCAATGCAGGTGTGCTCTTACGCAGTGCCAATAATGTTTTATAAAACGGAGCACGTTGAAATTTGCCGAATGAAATCGTGTCTTTGTAAAAGAACGATATGGAATCAAGGAACGGTTCTTCCTGTCCGCTGTAAATCAACGGCAATGTATTTTTCCATGTTTGCGATAACACTGCAAACGGCGCATGCACGGCGCCGGGCATAGTTTCATAGTCGGCTTTGTTCCAACTGTTCTCGTCGTGGTTACTGGTGAAATACATTTTAATATAGTTCGGCGAATACGATTCATCTAAATGACGGATTACGGTGTCCAGCACTTTTGCACTTGCTTCACCTTTTGCAACTTTTTTCATCTTAGCAAAACCATCCCAACCATAGCTTGCATGAAAACCTGCATCATGCAACCAGGCAACATCACCTTCAGCCAATAAAAAAATATCTGGTTTTACTGTTTTTAGTTCAGTAATGCAACGTTGCCAAAAACTACGGGGCGCTTCTGCTGCCACATCGCAACGAAAGCCATCAATGTTTGTTTCGGTTAACCAAAACTTCATGGCGTTGATCATGCTGTCGTGCAATAACGGATTCCAATAGTTGAGATCACGTGTATCACTCCAGTCGAACGCATATGCAAATTGGCCATCTTTGTTTTTCAGAAAAAAATCAGGGTTCGATTGCATCCAACGATTGTCTGCGCCGGTATGGTTGGCAACCCAATCCGTAATTACTTTAAAGCCAAGTTCGTGTGCTTTGTTCACTAAACTTTTCCAATCGTCCATTGTGCCAAACTCAGGATTCACCGCTGTATAATCGGCCACTGCATAATAACTTCCCAACTCACCTTTGCGATCAACTTTGCTGATGGGTGTAATGGGCATGAACCAGAGAATCTCTGCGCCCATTTCTTTTAACCTTGGCAAGTGAGCTTCGAACGCTTTAAACGTTCCCTCAGGTGTATATTGCCGTACGTTCACTTCATAAATATTCGACTGTAACACATAATCCGGTATGCCGGCTACGGCAACAGATTCCGTTTTTTTCTCTTCGCTTGTAGTGCAGGAATTTGTAAATAGTAATACAGCGGACAGTACAAGCAATAGTTGACGAATGGTCATAGTTTAAAGTTTGGAAAAGGGAAAGTAAGCACTTTTTTGCGATCCGCTTCCATTTCTGCTTTACGCCTGTTATGCTTTTTTGAAAACCGTTTGAACTTTGCAGAAATCAGATCAGACGTTTTCAGTTTCTCCACCACCATATCCACTTCTTCTTTTGTATTGTATTTGCTGAAGGAGAAACGAACAGGAATTTGATTGGGATTGCTGTTGATGGCACGAATTACATGCGAGCCTTGTTGTGCGCCGCTGGTGCAGGCACTTCCGCCCGATGCACAGATGCCTTCCATATCAAGATTCATCAACAGCATTTCAGATTTTTCTGATTTTGGAAAACTTACATTCAACACCGTGTAGTTACTTCTTCCCATTGGATCGCCATTGAAGCTGATGCCTTTGATCTGCTTTTTCAATTGCTCGATCATATAATATTTGATGCCTTGTATATGAGCACTCTCTTCTTCCAGTTTATCGGTTGCGATCTGTAATGCTTTGGCAAAACCAACAATGCCGTACACGTTCTCTGTTCCGGCACGCATGTTCCGTTCCTGACCACCACCATGGATGTATGGTTTGATGTGAACATTTTCGTTGATGTATAGTAAGCCCGGCGCCTTTGGGACCATGAAATTTATGTGCTGAACCGCTGATGAAATGAACAGGTGTGCTGCGAAGATCAAGCGGAAAATGGCCGATTGTTTGCACAGTATCGGAATGAAAGATGGCATTGTACAGTTTACACAAGGTTTCCTACCGCATGCAGATCGGTGATATTACCGATCTCATTGTTTGCATGCATGAGTGTGACCAATGTTTTTTCTTCACTTGCAGCAAGCAGTTGTTCCAGATGTTCCAGATCAATATGGCCATTGGGAAGCACATCAACATAACTCACTTTGGCTTCGTCCAGATTATCTAAATATTCTACTGTATGTAACGTAGCGTGGTGTTCAATTTTCGATGTGATGATATGTTTGCAACCAAGATCACGAACCGAAGCTGTAATGGCTGTATTGGAACTTTCGGTACCCCCACTTGTAAAGAAAATCTCTGCCGGATGCGCATTGAGGATTTTGGCCACGCTCTTGCGTGCATTTTCAATGGCTAGTCTTGTTTCCCGTCCATACGAATAGATAGAAGATGGATTTCCAAATCCATTCTGCAGATAAGGCAGCATGGCATCCAATACCTGTGGATCGATGGCTGTTGTGGCGGCGTTGTCAAAATAAATACGGGTCATAATAAGGGAAATGAGGCTGCAAAGATAATGATATACTGCTTGTGAAATTTAGCCGGTGAGTCACCCGCTTGTATTCAAGTCTGGCTCACGCGGAGACTCATACATATTACATCAACCCTTTGATCACATTCATTACCTCATTTGCCAATGCATCTGCTTTTTCAATTGTTGAAGCTTCAGAATAAACCCGGATAATGGGTTCTGTATTGCTGCTCCGCAAATGCACCCAGCTTTTATCAAACTCAATTTTTACACCATCTATTGTGTTCACCGGTTGTGCAGCATATTGATCTTTTACTTTTTCAAGTATTGCTTTTACATCGGTTCCTTTTGGCAGATCGATCTTTTGCTTGCTCATGAAATAATCCGGATATGTTTTGCGAAGCTCAGCTGTTGTTTTACCGGATTGTGCAAGATGCGTGAGGAACAAAGCGATGCCGATCAATGCATCTCGCCCATAATGCAATTGCGGATCAATGATACCACCGTTGCCTTCACCACCAATCACTGCATTTACTTCCTTCATCATGGTTACCACGTTCACCTCTCCTACTGCACTGGCAAAATATTCACCGCCATGTTTCTCCGTTACATCTTTCAATGCACGTGTAGAAGAAAGATTCGAAACAGTATTTCCTTTTTGTTGTGATAAAATATAATCTGCAACAGCAACCAATGTATATTCTTCGCCAAATAAACTGCCGTCATCACTCACAAAGCACAAACGATCTACATCGGGATCAACGGCTATACCGAGATCGGCCTGTTGCTTTACAACTGCTGCACAAAGATCAACGAGATTTTCAGCAAGTGGTTCGGGATTGTGTGCAAAATTGCCATGCATCTCTCCGTGAAGAACTGTGTACTTCGTTACGCCCAATGCTTCCAGCAAAGCCGGAACAGCAACTGCACCTGAACTGTTGATCGCATCGATCACTATACTAAAATTCTTTTCAGCGATCAGTTTCTTATTGACCAAAGGATGCACAAGAATGGCATCAATATGTGTTTGTAATAAACTTTCATCGTAGGAGTACGAACCTAATTCATCCACTCCTGCAAAATCGAATGCTTCTTTTTCTGCAATGCCCAGCATCTGCAAACCAAGTTCAGCACTGATGAATTCACCTTTTTCATTCAACAGCTTTAATGCATTCCATTGTTTTGGGTTATGCGATGCCGTTAGAATGATGCCGCCTGCAGCACCTTCAAACTTCACGGCCATTTCAACGGTGGGTGTTGTACTGAGGCCGAGATCGATCACATCCAATCCCATACCGGTCAAGGTATTCACCACCAGGCTGCGCACCATTTCGCCGCTCATCCGTCCATCACGACCAACAATTACTTTTTTGCCTTTGCCAAGAATCGTTGCATATGCGGCGGTGAATTTCACAATATCAACAGGAGTTAAATTATCGCCGGGTGCACCACCAATGGTACCACGAATGCCGGAGATTGATTTCATTAAAGCCATGGCTGATTTTAGATTTTAGAAGTTCGATTGCGGATTTGCTGCGAAGTTAATGTTTGTTCTTTGTTTGGGATGTGTTGGTGCAACCGTATGCGTTGAATGATGTATCGTACATCTCGACTATCGCTCGATGTACTTTCACCGCCCTTCGACTTCGCTCAGGGCTGTCCTCCTACTCACCACTAACCACTAACCACTCACTACTCACTACTCACCACTCACATCATCATCTTATAAATCATCTCTTTCAACAGTGAAGCATCTTCTGTACCCACATCACCTACGCCAACGCTTCGCAAATTATAGTGATGCATGAGTAACAAAGCTGATTGCACGCCTTCAAATCCATAGATATTGGCAGATGCTTTGTAATCTTTCAGAAACCAGGCATTGATGCCTGTTTGTGCTGCTACTGCTTTATCATCACCTTGCGCACCAAACAACATAAACACTTTTGAGAAATAACTATAGAGCGATGGTAATACTAATTGAATAGGTGCAGCTTTTGGATTGCCTTCAAAATATTGAACGATCTGCAATGCTTTCGACAGATTCTTTTTACCTACTGCATTCTGCAGTTCAAACACATTGTATTCTTTGCTGATGCCAACAAATTTTTCAATATCATCGTCGGTAATTGTTTTTCGATCGCCGAGGTTTAAAATCACTTTGTCGATTTCGTTGGCAATACGACTGAGGTCGTTTCCGATATGATCAACCAATAAATGAACCGCTTTTTGGGTTGGCTGATAACCTTTGTGTTCAATCAAATCCTGTGTCCAGGCAGGCAGTTCATTTTCGTACATTTTTTTTGTACTGATCACCTCTCCTTTTTCTTTCAGCATTTTGGCCAGCTTACTACGGCCGTCCACCTTTTTTTCTTTGTGCGCCACTACAAAAACAGTAGAGGCAAGTGGATTGCCGACATAACCTTCCAGCTTGTCAAGGTCTTTCATTTGCTGGGCTTCTTTCAATATCACTACCTGTTTCTCCGAAAACATGGGATACCGCATGCAGGCATTTACCACATCTGCCCAACTCGAATCCTTTCCATAAAAAACAGACAGATTGAAACCTGCTTCGGCTTCACTTAAAATTGTATGCTCGGCAGCGTCAACCAATTGATCGATGTAATAATCTTCTTCCCCTTCAAACCAATACACCGGTTTGAACTTTCCTTTTTTCCACTCACTCAGAATTTTATCAATATTCATACTCAATCGGCAACGAAAATATTTTCCTGCGGCAGCAAAGGTAATTGTTGAAAGCGAAGAAAAATCTGTGCGGTTGCGATCACATCTTTCTGACAATACTCCACAAGACGATTCATATTTTTCTCAACGTAATAAACATCTTTTACCTGGCTGCCATCAATGCCATCCTTTGGTGTGGGAATGCCAAAACAGTTAGCCAACAGATGAAGTGAAGTATAGTTTTTATAATCGCCGAACTTCCAGAGTTGCATGGTATCGATCAAATTTGTTTCCCAAGGCTTTTTGCCGCTTAGCTGAAGACAGTCCGGCAAGGCAAGGTTTTGTATCATCATCCGCCTGCTGATATAGGGTATGTCAAACTCTTTAATATTATGTCCTGCAAATTGCATGTGCGGAACTGTTTTGGAAAATTTCTCAACTGCTTTACTGAATTCGGCTAACAGTTGTTTTTCATCATCTCCGGCGTACGACTTTAGCCGAAAACACAAGCGGCTGCCTTTATCTACATAAAAAAAACCGGTACTGATACAGATTATTTTGCCGAATTCTGCCTGTATTCCGGCCTTTTGTGCATACATTTCTGCAGCAGAAAAATTTTCTGGCATGGTTTTGGAAATTTTGTCTGCCCAGAGAACTTTCCATAATTCCGGCAGTTCTTCAAACGATGAATACTGTGGCACTGTTTCAATATCCAGTACCAGTACTTGTTCGGGTTGATGGTGTTGCTGGTTAGTCATAACTTAAAAATAAAATTTTAAACTTTAAAATCAAACATTATGTCTTATTCAAATTATCCTTCAGCCGCTCCTCAGGATACTCCTCCGCCAGCGCAAAAGAAAGACAGTCGTGGACTGATCTACGGTTTGTTGATCGCAGCCTTACTTGGTACATGGGGTTACATCATCTGGGACAAATCAAAAACCAAAGAAGCAACCACACAACTGCAGGCGCAACTGAGCACAAGCGATAGCAGTAAGAGTGCCGTTCAAAACGAATACAATGCAGCCTTGCAGCGTTTGGACGAATTAACAAGCATGAATGCCAGCATGGACAGCTTGGTGAAATCAAAGAACAGTGAAGTTGCAGGTATGAAAAGCCGTATTCAAACTTTACTGAACAAGCAGAACAAAACAGCTGCTGATCTTGCTGAAGCAAAACGCCTGATCAATGAGCTGAATGAAAAGGTTAGCAGTTATGTAGTAGAAGTTGAAACATTACGTGGCGAAAACCTGCAGCTGAAAACAGAAAAGCAGGAAATCACTACACAAAAAGAAGCGTTACAGGTTCAATATGATCAAACAACAGCAGAAAAAACAGTTGTTGAATCAAAACTGGATGTAGCATCTACATTGAATGCATCCAATATCAACATCGTTACAATTGACGAGCGTAAGAATGGTAAAGAAAAAGAAAAAGATGTTGCAAAGCGTGTTGACAAGATCCGTTTAACTTTCAATGTTTTCAACCGTGTGGGTGAAGAAGGCACAAAAGATGTTTATGTGGTGATCACTGATCCTACAGGACAAGTTGTAAGTAACGAAGCTTTAGGTAGCGGTCGTTTCACAACAAGAGATGAAGGTGAAAGAGTATTTACAAAAATGACGAATGTTACCTTCACGGCGGGAAAAACAGTTCCTGTTTCAATTGAGTGGAAGCCAGGTGCAAAATTTGCAGAAGGTGCTTATAAAGTAGAAGTGTACAACAACGGGTTTAAAATTGGTGAAGGCAGCAAAACATTACGTAAAGGTGGATTGTTCAGCTAAGTATATTTAAGCATACATACACGTTGATGGTTTATTAGTGAGGCGGCAGATTTATTCTGCCGCCTTTTTTTGTTGGTACGGTTGCAAACCGTCAGACAAAAAAAGAGGAAAAATTTCGTAAAGAAAACTAAAGCAATTAAAACAACGCTCTTACACTTGCTCTTCCTGTATGAATCGCTTTAGCTTCGCCCGGTTTCCGCCCTTCATACGTAAAATTAATTTCCATATTATTAGCTAACCGGCGTGTAAGATCAAGACTCCAGATAAAGTTTTTACCAGGCAGCAAAGCATCCAGCATGATAAATGCAACTGTTGTATTGGTAGCCCCATCAAAACGGATATTGCTGAATTGAAATTTACCGTTCAGTGTGCTGCTTGATAAAACATTGTAACGAATTTCAGAAATGATTGAGTTGATCTTTGCCCGTTCTTTTTGGCCTTCCTGATTTTGTTTATCCTCTAATTTGTAATTGAGTGAAAGACGAAACTTGGTGCCTTTCTGAAAACTGATGGAAGGTTCTGTTACGAACTGCGCAAGGTTGTAATTCCTGTTTCCAAACGAAGGTGTTTCCAATTGATTTTTGATTGACTTTACAGAAACATTCGTTGAAAAACTTTTACTCAAATTCCAACGGATACGTGCCGACAGATCACGAAGTGTTCTTGTTTCCAATCCATAGGTTAATATTGAGCGACCCTCGTTACGAATATGTGTAAGATCAAAACCCCACACAGTACTGGTGCGGTTAAAAAATAATGTATTGGTGAGTACAGAACTGAGCGAGATCAAACTGGTATCCTGTGTAGGTTTGGAAAACGGATCGAGGTTGAAGTTTTTATCAGAGATTTCTTTTTTGAAGATCTGCATTCCCGATTGCAGGGAAATACGAGTCAAAAATTTACTAAACCCTTTTGCTTTGTTGATGTCAATCAGCGCTCTCGGGCTGAGATTGAAACTGTAGTTGAACTGATTGTAATTCGCCCGTATAAAATCGAGTGTGGGTGTAAACACACGAATATATCGTGCCTGATCCTGGTACAGGGCCACTTCAAATTCATTCAACTGTGGAATACCATCGGAATTATAATCGTTCCAGGTAAACTCACCTTGCCCGGCAGGTACTTCCAGAAATGAGTAATCACGACGCTGTTCCTGCCCACTTCCTACTTCGTACAATACGTTTCCGGTAACCATTCCTTTCCATTCATTGATAAAATATTCTGCACGGCTCAGCAAGGTTCGTTCGGGTTGCTGACCTGTTATCTGTGCATTATACACTTTTAGTTCTCTTACGGTAGCGTTTAACCGAAACTGATGTTTTTCGCTGTTCATCAGTTCCACGTATGCATTGTAATTAAAGCTGCGGTCGGTTTGCTCGAGTGCTTTACCTAACGGCAATTTATCACGACGGGTAAAGAAACTAACGCCCCATTTATTGGCAGCTTCTTTGGAACGGAGGAATAAGGTCCATGTATCCCAACTAAATGTGAGAGCCGATAAAGAGTCTGTTAAGCGGTTGCGGGTTTCGTTTTGTTCCAGATAGTATTGTCCGCCAATTTCGATATTATCTAATTTTTCAATTCGCTTTTTCAGATCAACCGTTGGGCGCAGGAAGAAGCCTTTGTTGAAACCACTATCGGTGGACGAATAATTTAAGTTACCGCTCCAGGTCCATCCTTTTTGTTGAAAGCTGTGTTGCAGTATCTGTCGATAACCTTTGAATAACGTTCCCCGTTGATAGTTTTGAATGGTGTAACTGAATTTGTGCATGTTGGTTCGCATCAATTCCAATCCAGCAATTGCCAACAGTTCTTTTTCCTGTTGCAGAAAAATGGGAAGCCCCCACTCTCTTGTAAATTCAACGGGACGCAACCGTTCCAATGCACGGAAACTTTCCTGCACATATTCATAACTGCCGGTGAGTTTATATGTTAATGGCTTTTTTGGATTGCCTTTGAATTGATTTGTGTACTGCAAAGCCATGCGACCTGCAACACCATCATCATTACTTTTTTCCTTTCGTGAAAGTGTATTGATATCAAACCGGCTGATGGCCAGTTCTGATTTGATGAGAAAATTTTTGTTGAGTTGATAATCGGTTCCTACCGTCATCATTTGTTGTGTACGTGGTGCCACGAGCCGCACGGCAGGTGCATATCGTCCCAACCGTACTCCATTCGCTGGTGCAATCCATTTGAAGGTTCGGCCATTTGCACCCGATTGCTCCAGTACATAATCGCCATTGCCTTGTCCCACATCCGTAAACGATGCACTGAATACATCCGGCTGATCGACTGTTGTATAAACCAATACCGAATCGTATGTAATACTGTTTACCGTTGAATCGGTCATGCGATATACAATTCGATTGGCCGCAAACGTATCACGAACAATCGATGGATACAATGCCGTTTCCACTCTGTCGCCCACATCAAATAAAAATTGCTTCTGTTCTGTTGTTAAGAATTGGTTGACAGATGTGTTCTTTGAATCAGCGTTTGAAAAAGCGTTGACCCTTACCGTTAGTTTTTCATTCAGCTTTAATTCATTGCCCACAAAAAATTGTGAGTTGAGAAAATTCCTGTCGGCATATTCAAATTCCACTTGTATACGCCGGTCTTTGTTGATCATCCTTCGTGGAGTAAAAGTGATCTCAGCCGTATTGTAATTGATCACATAATCCTGGTCTTCGCCACGCTGCATCAATTCACCATCAATGAACACACGCTCTGTTCCTGCAAGCACAATGAAGAAGAGTTCACCGTTCGGACCTTGTAAACGATAAGGTCCCTGGTTGCCTTCCTGTCCTTGAAAAACATAGCGATTAAATTTCCCTTTTGCAATGGCTCCCGAAACCATCGTTGAATTTTTACCGCTCTTAAACACGTTGCTTTCATTTTGAAACGAGATACCCTGCAGTCGTTTGAAAAAGCTGAGGAAGTACGCATCGTTTCTTCTGATATCAATATCACCCAGATTGAGTTGCCAGCCTTTCTTTTTGAGTTGGATCCACACACGGTCAAATTCATTCAACTGCTGTGTATTGCCTTCCGCCTGTACAGGAATATTATTATCGGTCAACGCAGCCGACAGCATCATACTGTCGCCGATCATTCCATTGATCTGCAGATTCAGAACACCGTTAACCACAGCATCCTGGTTATTGCCGAATGAAATGCCACGACCAAAACTTCCGTTATAATTTACATTTCCAAAATCGAACATGCCTTTGCCAAAGCCTGTATTCTGATCGATGGTGATGGGCGTAGTGATGAAATTATTCTTCACATCCTCAAAATTCATACGTTGCACCTGTGCATTCAATTTGTAGGGAAATACCCTGTACGTAACCGTTACAGAATCCATAGCCGGTGGAGATATCCAGAACAATTGTGCGTTGATGGCATCTACCCGGTAACTCTCTGAAGGTATTCCTGCAATAAAGATCGATTTCGGCACCAGACTCAATGAATCGATTTTAACGGGAGTTATTTTTGTGCTGATCGTTTTCGTGCGGAGATTCGATAAGGAGTTGGGCTGCTGTGCAAACGACAGCAGAGAGGATAGCAATACGGCGATGAAAAAAACGAGTTTTCTGATAAGTCAGTGGTTTTCAGGATAAGAATGCGTAAAAGTATAATTTATTGTGCTAACCAGACCTCCGGGGTTTTTAAAACCTCGGAGGTCTTCCTAAAAAAAGAAAAGACCCCGGTAAGGGAGTCTCTTCTTTATTGTATGTTGAACAGTCAACTTATTTTGAAGCAGATAAGCTTGCAACAGCATACTCCGCATTCAAACGTGCAATATTCGTCAATGAAATTTCTTTCGGACAAACGGCTTCACAAGCACCAGTGTTGGTACAGGCACCAAAACCTTCTTTATCCATTTGTGCCACCATGTTGAGCACACGTGTTTTCTTTTCAGGTTCGCCTTGTGGCAATTGGTTGAGGTGAGCCACTTTTGCACTCACAAACAACATAGCCGAAGAGTTTTTACAAGCTGCCACGCAAGCGCCGCAACCAATACATGCTGCTGCTGCAAATGCAGCATCTGCTTTTGCTTTATCAATGGGCAGTGCATTTGCATCAACTGCATTACCGGTGTTTACACTAATGTAACCTCCAGCCTGGATTACACGATCAAATGCCGAACGATCCACCATCAGATCTTTGATCACCGGAAATGCATTTGCTCTCCATGGTTCAACCACGATGGTATCACCTTCATTGAAAGCACGCATGTGCAACTGACAAGTTGTATTCGCTTCCCAAGGGCCGTGCGGACGACCATTGATGTACATACTGCACATACCACAAATTCCTTCACGGCAATCGTGATCGAAAGCAATCGGGTCTTTCCCTCCGCCAATCAGCTCTTCGTTCAACACATCAAACATTTCAAGGAAACTCATTTCCTGTGAAATATTTTTTGCATCGTAGGTTTCAAACGAACCTTTATCGTTGCTGTTCTTCTGGCGCCAAACTTTCAGTTTTACATTGATATTCTTATGTTCCATTCAAAAATAGTTTGATGGTTATATGTTAGTATTTTTTGTCAAAGTTGAAATCCTCCAGCTTTACCAAAGGCTTTCGTTTTATTTTCTGTTTTACTTGCTTTATGAGTTTACACTCTTCTGTACGCTCAATCAGTTCTTCATCACCGGTAACAAAGTTTACATCCCTGTAGATTCTTCCTGCATCACCAACTCCTTTTCCATCACAATCCGACACATTCCAATAATAATCTGATGTAGCGCCAATTAAATACATTCTGCTTTGTTGCAGCCTGAATTTTCTTACTTCTAACCAGCGCCATGCACTGCCGGCATAATGACTTACACTAAGTATACCCTTCGTAATCTCAATTCCACTATAGGGATCTCCAAATACACCACCACAATGCACGCACATCAATACATCTTCCGATTTCCCGATTACTTTATAGCCATTCTTTGATCTTAACATCACCAACAGAATCCGCTTTGGCTCTTCATCCATTTCAAAAGTATCTTCGGTTTTATGTTTCAATGCAATCACCACATCTTTTATCCCATCTTTATTCAAGTCACCAAAAACAGAATCGATAAAAATATAATTTTCAGGGATAAACTCTGCAATCGATTTACCTGAATCGGGAATATTTAAAAGAACTGTTTGTGCAGATGCTGAAAACGAAAGACTAAGAAATAATGCTATGGTCTTTGCAATTTTCAAATCATCAAATTTTCAAATTACTTGTAACTTCTCTGACTCGGTTTCACCACCTCATAATTCAACTCTTCTTTATGCAGTTGCCATTCATGATCAGCTTTCAATTCCCAGGCAGCTACATACATATACTTATCATCATGACGTAATGCTTCGCCATCTTCTGTCTGGTGTTCTTCACGGAAGTGACCACCACAGCTTTCTTCACGATTCAACGCATCAATACACATCAACTCACCCAGTTCAATAAAGTCGGCAACACGGTTGGCTTTATCCAGTTCAGGATTCATTTCATTGATATCACCGGGAATACGAACATCACTCCAAAACTCGTTCTTTAACTGCTGCACTTCTTTAATGGCTTGTTTCAAACCTTCGGCATTGCGGGCCATACCACATTTGTCCCAAATGATCTTACCCAAACGCTTATGGAAACTTTCAACGGTTTTTGTTCCTTTAATATTCATGAGCATGTGAATGCGGTCACGAACTTTACTCTCTGCTTCAGCAAATGCAGGATGGTCAGTTGGAATTGCTTTGGTACGGATCTCATCGGCGAGATAGTTACCAATTGTGTAGGGAATCACAAAATAACCATCAGCCAGTCCCTGCATCAATGCACATGCACCCAAACGGTTTGCACCATGATCGCTGAAGTTTGCTTCACCTAATGCATATAAGCCGGGAATATTGGTCATCAGTTCATAATCAACCCACAAGCCACCCATCGTATAGTGTACTGCAGGATAAATACGCATCGGTACTTCGTATGGATTTTCACCAGTGATCTTTGCATACATGTCGAACAGGTTACCATACTTCTCTTTCACTACATCTTTCCCCATTTGCGTAATGGTGTCAGCATCGGCATTGATACCACGCTTACCTGCTTCAATTTTTCCGTAACGTTGAATGGCAGCTGCATAATCAAGATAAACAGCTTGCTTACTTGTACCAACACCATAACCGGCATCGCAACGTTCTTTTGCTGCACGGCTTGCCACGTCACGGGGTACGAGGTTACCAAATGCAGGATATCTTCTCTCTAAATAATAATCTCTTTCTTCTTCAGGAATTTCATTGGCTTTGCGTGTATCACCTTGTTTTTTTGGCACCCAAATACGTCCATCGTTCCGGAGCGATTCACTCATCAAGGTGAGCTTACTCTGATGATCTCCACTTACAGGAATACAGGTTGGATGAATTTGTGTAAAACAAGGATTGGCAAACATAGCTCCTTTCTTATGTGCTTTCCATGCAGCAGTAACATTGCTGCCCATGGCATTTGTAGAAAGATAAAATACGTTACCATAACCACCACTGCATAACAGTACTGCATGACCGAAGTGACGCTCCAGTTCACCTGTTACCAGGTTACGTGCAATAATACCACGTGCCTTACCATCGATTGTTACAATATCCAGCATTTCATGGCGTGAATACTGTGTTACATTACCCAATGCGATCTGGCGCTCCAATGCCTGGTAAGCACCTATTAATAATTGCTGACCAGTTTGACCTGCAGCATAAAATGTACGTTGTACCTGTGTTCCACCAAAAGAACGGTTACTTAACAAACCACCATATTCACGTGCAAAAGGAACACCCTGTGCCACACACTGATCAATAATGTTTGCACTTACTTCTGCCAAACGATGAACGTTTCCTTCACGTGCACGGTAATCACCACCTTTAATCGTATCGTAAAACAAACGGTAAGTACTGTCACCATCGTTCTGATAATTTTTAGCAGCATTGATACCACCTTGTGCAGCAATCGAGTGAGCACGGCGTGGGCTGTCCTGGAAACAAAATGTTTTCACTTTATAACCAAGTTCACCTAAAGCTGCAGCGGCAGATGCACCGGCCAAACCCGTACCAATCACAATCACTTCCAGACTGCGTTTGTTGGCAGGATTCACCAGTTTACAACTGTTTTTATAATTTACCCATTTAGTATCTAACGGACCGGCAGGAATTTTTGAATTGAGCATATCGTATCAAATTCGTTTATCGTACAAATTATAAGGTATTTTTTTTGTAGCCAGCTTTTGTGTTATCTGTTCGGCTGTTGTTGCGTCGCACACTTCAACGTTTGTGCTTATTCGATCCACTTCAGATACATTGCAACCGGCATCAACGCAAACAACACACTTACCAGCAACGAAAAGCCGAGGCCAATTGTATTCAATAACAACAGATAGCGATTGTTGTTTACTCCAATGGTACGAAAGGCACTCTGAAAACCATGCAGCAGATGCCAGAACAAAGAAATACATCCAACGATGTACAAGATTACCACCCACAATTCGCTAAACGTTACTTTCATTAAGCCAAACATATCGTGCATCAGTACACCATTGTATTCTACAGGAATTTCAAGACCTGCTTCTGTAAAACGGGCAGGCACCCAAAAATGACTGAAGTGCAAAACGAAAAACAACAACAACAGTGTGCCAAGCAATCCCATGCTGCGGCTGTACCACTTGCTTCCTTTATTTCCCATCTCAACTGCATAACCCGTTGAACGTGCTTTTTGATTTTGCAGTGTAAGCATATAGCCTTGCACAATATGCAACACAATACCCGCCATTAAACCAACTTCCATGATCCGGATAAGAACGGTAGAAGCCATAAAGTGAGCTGCTTTGTTAAACATCTGACCGTTATCATCAGGGTTAAACAAGTCGGCGAAAATGGTAGCATTAATACTTACGTGAATAATTAAAAAGGAAATAAGAAACAAGCCGGTAAGGCCCATCACTAATTTTTTACCAATAGAAGAAGTAAACATCTGCTTAAACGTCATAACAAAATAGTTTTGGGAAGCCGTTGCAAATTTAGGGTATGATCAGTTCCAAAATACAGATAACTATGATTAATGCAATAAAAAATGCCCTTGAAACAAGGGCATTGTAAATCTTATCTGTATTTAGAATAATTAAAAGCGGATACCGATTGTTAGTCCTGCTCTTACTCCGGCCCATGGACCATCTACAATTGCTTTTACATTGTTGGCACTTACTTCAGCAGTAATTTTTGTAAGTGGCAAATCGAAGTTTGCAATCTCATCTCTGATATCTTGCTGCTCCTGCTGTGAGAGTGGTTGCGAAGGTACACCGCTTAAAGTACCCTGACTTTTTCCATAATGTCCGCCCAATATCCACCAATCAAGTGTAACTACTTTTCCCAACTGCCATTGTGCGCCAAACATCAATCCGCCGGTATGCGTGGTAACATCGCCTTTTAAACGAACAGTATTTGTATTTCCTCCACTCTCATATTCAATCGGAAGTTCGTCAGAATTAAATTTTGCAAACCTGTAATAGGGAGCAATATAAAAGCCGCGTCCGTACCCTTTTTTACTGAGATAAAACCGAACCTCTGGCGTTACTGCAAAATTACCTGCTTTGAATGAGCGAAGGCTTGCTTCAAGTTCAGGATTCCCCTCTGCAATTTGATCTACAATCAAGTCCTGAAAAGGCAAACTTCCGGTTGGCATTGTACGCACGCCTACAGCAACCGAAACATGTTTCGATAGTACACGTTCATACTGAAATGAGTAGTTTTTTAACCCCAAAGCCATCAGGTTTACTTTCACAATATTCTTTTTTATTGCAGCTTTTTCTTTTTTAGGAGCTTCTTTCGGTGCCTGTTTCGAACCACCAGACTGTTCATCCAGCGTTGATTGGGCATTCAATAAACTTGCAGTGCAGCAAAAAAGCGCTGCCATCAAAATGAGGCGATTACGTTTCATACGTTTTGTTTTTTTGAAATGTGGATTTAAGGTGAAATGTAAAAATGCGCTTTCTTTTTACAGCGATCTATACCTACAAGGGGGTATTTTTGGAACGAAACCTATACCTCAAGGCGCTTATTCAGCTCCCCATCAATTTTTTTGAACAGGTGATACGGTTTATAAATGCGCCAGTTATCCAGTTCCATTAATTCAAGATAACGGTTGAGTTTTAATTTTTTGAAATCGTATTGGGTTTGTTGGGGCATGTTGAGGATAATGGTCCAGCCTTCCTCATCTGTGCACTCTTCATACCATTCTTCGTAATAATCTTTTTCGCTGCTGTGGAAATTGAGTACACTTTCTGCAATCAGAATAAATTTATAAATACCTTCTGCCATCAGTTTATCGATCACTTCACGTTTTAGTTCCATGATGTCGTTTTCTATGGCATCGTTCCATTCTCCTATCATTTCAATAATGGCGTATTGTTCTGCATAGTCAGCAATCAGTATCTTAAGGTATAAAGTACGGCTGCCAAACTCATCCCATTGTGGATGGATATAATAGTTGTAAACGGTATGTGTAAACTCAAATTCAGAATACTGTCGACCGAAAAACGGCGAACGCTCATCTTCTTCCGTTATATAGATATGGCGCCAGTTATAAAAAGGTTCAATTGTATGCATAATAGGTAATTACCTGTAATCAGGCAGTTACTGCAAAGTTGAACCTTGAACCGTTAATTAAAAAATTAAAATCAGTTCTCGCAACTGTCATTAAAATAATTCACCAACTGCAGTATAGTGCAGGGATGTGTGTAATTGAACAATGTTGCTTTAAGAAGATCCTGCAATTCGTTTTGGCTCATGCAAAAAGCCTGATTTTGCAACGAAAGTTTGTAGGCATTGATTTTGTGAAAGGCTAAACGGGCAAGCTGGCTGGTATGGTCTTCAAAAATTGAAAACTCATCTGCGATGTGCGACTGATCGTCAAAAAAAGACTTCTTCATGGATACACAATTTGGTTTTACAGTAATTGGATAAACGATGCCATGAATATAAGCGAAAACTTTCCGATTCACAAGGGGTTCTGTTCGGTTCTTTTGATTTTTAAGTGAAAGTACTTACTGTTGTGCGGCTTCTTCGGCCTGTTGGCGTTCGGCTTCCAACGCTGATTCAGTAACGATCATTTGAACATCATTCAGCTCTTCAAATACATGCCCATCTTCGTAACCAACTGATACATACACCGAAAGTATTTGCTTTGCCAAGCCCTTAAATGTCCCTTTTACAGGCGAGCAATCATTGAAATGTCGACCAACAGCCAATTTTACGTGATGCGTTGTGGCCCATACATTATTGGTGGGATCAATTCCAATCCATCCTATTTGCGGAATCCACGCTTCTACCCAGGCATGGGTTGCACCTTCGCCCCGCATACCATTTTTATTCGGGCAAATGTAGCCACTCACATAACGTGAAGGAATCCCCATAGTACGTAACAACTGCAACAGCACATGTGCAAAATCCTGGCATACACCACTACGGTGTTCCAGTATTTCATCCACCGTTGTTTCAATATTGGTGATGCCTTTGATGTATTTAAAACCGGAAAAAATATAGGATGAACAAGCTTCTACGATCTGCATCACCGTTTTCTGGCCGCAATCAAGCGAAAGTAATATTTCTTCAATTGCATTGGCAGAATGTGTCTCTTCGGGCCTTGCCAGTTCAAGTAAATGAAAATCTTTTTCGATGTATTGCATCAGATCGTTGATTGTTGATGCAACATCAGGCACCACATCCTGTGCAATTGTTCGAACTACTACCCGACTGTCAACCACAAGCGTTTTATGTGCTTCCATTAAACTGAAATCAGCACAGCGGTTGCCCCAGTAATCTAAAAAGAAAAACATTTCAGGATCGGAAGTGATATTTACGTCGTGTTGTAATATTTCCTGTTGATCGGAAGCAACCGGATAAATACGTAACTGGTTCACACTTTCCTTTACAGGCCTGTTGTAGGTATATTTCGTAACGTGATGTATCTGAAAAACCGGCATCCTTGAATTTAAGCGTACGAGAAAAATTGTTGTCCCAGTACATGTGAAAATTTCAACAGGTCCGTTTTGGTATCCTGCAAAAAGCGTTGCAATGTAATTTGTTTGATGGAGCTTTCATCAGCAAATTTTACACGGCTGTAAATACGGCCAAATTCACGGTACAGCATTTCCATTTCGGGCGGTTCATTTTCCTCCAGCACTTCTTTGAGATATTTTTCCAAACGGGAAAGTGAATAGATGACCGAACGTGGAAATTGCTGGTTAAACACAGCCTGATTTAACACATTACCATTGATCGCATTGCTTTGGTAATGTTTGAGATGAAGTTCGTAACCGGACAGTGATAATAACAAGTTGCGCCAGTAAAAAATATCTTTATGTTCATCGAGTTCAAAACCAACCAGCTCAAAATGTTTGTACGTAACATCAGCAGTCAAAACTGCCCGTTCAATAAACCGTCCAAGACTCATAAAGTTCCAGCCCATTCCCCGTGGCATGGTTGTATCGGTTACACCAACATATGTAAGACACAGTTTCAATAACCGGTCAATGGTTGGTAACGCTTCTGCACCCGCCAGTTTTTTTTCAAGCCCCGTTTGATTAACGGTGTGATACAGCAGGTTTACTTCTTCCCACACTTCTTTGGTAATATGATCCTGCATACCTCTTGCATTCTCTCTGGCTTTGTTGATAATGTTACGCAGTGAATTGGGATTGGACTGGCGCAGCAGAATATACTGTAATGTAGCTGCCGACGAATGTTCCAGTTCTTTTATTTCTTCGCTGTTGAGATGACTGAAGGTTTCCAATACCGGCCGCCATGAATACATATCGTACGAGCCTTTATCAAGCGACAATACATAGTTGGTGAGTAATACACGCAATAACCCTTCTGCCCGTTCCATATAACGGTTCATCCAGAACATTGAATCGGCAACACGAGATAGCATTTATAGTTGATAATTTATAATTGAAAAATAAAATTAGCTTTGATTGTCCTTCAGTCAATAGCTGCAGGCGTTGTTGATTTCGTACTTCCCACTTCCTCTCAATCCACCACCCACGTATCTTTACTTCCTCCACCCTGCGATGAGTTTACAACCAATGAACCTTCTTTCAACGCAACACGTGTCAACCCACCGGGAACAATTTTCACACCATCAGGTCCACACAACGCATACGGACGAAGATCAACATGGCGTGCACGTAACTGTCCATCAATAAAACACGGAACCGTTGACAGTTGAATAATGGGCTGTGCAATAAATTCCCGTGGACTTTTTTCAATTGCATCTTTGAATAATCGCATTTCCTCCTCGGTTGCTTTGTTGCCCATCAACATTCCATAACCACCACTTTGATTGGTACGTTTTACCACCATCTTGTGCATATTCTCAAACACGTACATACGCTCATCTTCATTACTCATCTGATATGTTGGTACATTGGGCAAAATGGGGTCTTCGTTCAAATAATATTTGATCATGGCTGGTACATAAGCATACACTGCTTTATCATCGGCCACTCCATTTCCCACTGCATTTGCCAATGCAACGGTTCCCTTTCTATACGCCCCCATAATACCCGGAACACCTAACATACTGTCGGGCTTGAATAATAACGGATCCATGTACTCATCATCAATCCGGCGATAGATCACATCTACCTGTTGCAGTCCGCCGGTTGTTTTCATATACACTTTATGGTTATCAATCACAAGGTCTCTGCCCTCTACTAATTGAATTCCCATTTGCCGTGCAAGAAACGTATGCTCGTAGTAAGCAGAATTGTAAATACCCGGTGTTAATAATACAACGGTTGGATTCGATACAGGTCGTGGCGATAATGCCATTAAATTATTATGCAATAACAATGGATAATTATTCACCATCCGAACTTTTGCATTCGACAGCAGATCAGGAAACAGACGCTTGGTTACCTCTCTGTTCTCCAGCATGTACGATACACCCGATGGTGTACGCAGATTATCTTCGAGAATATAAAACGTACCATCTTCACCACGAATGAGATCGATGCCGGAAATGTGTACATAAATATCATGCGGCACTTTAATACCCGATACTTCACGCATATAATGCTGACAGGAAGCGATCAGCTCTCCGGGAATAATTCCATCTTTAATGATCTGCTGATCATGATAAATATCTTTCAGGAAAAGATTCAACGCTTTTAACCGTTGCGTAATGCCGCTTTCTACATGTGCCCATTCTGCTGCGGTGATGATACGTGGAAGAATGTCGAATGGAAAAATGCGTTCAATGCCGGCATCATCACTATACACCGTGAATGTGATGCCCTGGTTCATGAAAAGCTCACCCGCCAGTTTGTGTTTCAGATGCAGATCATCAATGCTATGCTCCCGGATCGTATCAACCAGCTTTTGATAAGGAAGCCGGATATCGCCGCCTTGCTGCATTTCGTCAAATAATGCAGGGCCGGTCTGATAGTGTTGTATCAGTTGTTCGCTGTCCATCATGATTTTGAGTGTTAATAAAGCAAAAAGAGTTGCATACGCACAGTATTATGTACGGCAGGCAACTCTTTGCTCAATTTAGGGAAAACAGCTTAGTTGATGAAATAAATTATACAGCTTTCAATAAATAATCTTTCAATGCTTCAAAAGAGACGTCCATTACAGTTGACTTTTTTGGAAGATCAATAATTTCTCTTACTGTATCCGGCAATGGGATGGTTTGATTCAACACAGGTTCAACTACATCATAAAACTTCACAGGGTGAGCCGTTTCAAGGAAGATTCCTTTATCAGTTACATGTTGCAGCAGATATCGTTCCAATGCCAAATAACCAACAGCACCATGTGGATCAAGCGTGTACTTTAATTCGTCGTACACCCGTTTCATGGTTTGTTTTGTTTCTTCATCCGTAATACTCACACTGCTGAATTTTTCTTTCAGTTGCGGAAACTGTTGATGAAACAATTCAAGGATTCGAACAAAGTTGCTGGGATTACCAACATCCATTGCATTGCTGATGGTTGCAACGGCAGGCTTTGGTTGGTATTGCTGCGATTGCATAAAGTTGGGAACAATATCATTTGCATTACATGCTGCAATAAAATGTTTTACCGGCAAGCCGCTCATGTGCGCCAGAATACCTGCACAGATATTACCGAAGTTGCCACTTGGTACAGCAATCACAGGTGGTTGGCCCCCATCCCCTAAAGGGGAGCTGATCCATTGTTTGTATGCAAAGAAATAATAGAATTGTTGTGGCAACCATCTTGCTACGTTGATTGAATTAGCTGATGTAAGAAATAGTTGCTTGTTCAATTCTTCATCTGTAAACGCCTGCTTCACTAATTGCTGACAATCATCAAAGTTTCCGTTTACTTCCAGTGAATGAATATTGTTGCCAAGTGTGGTGAGTTGTTTCTCCTGCACACTGCTTACTTTTCCACTTGGATAAAGAATCACCACCTCCACTCCTTCTACATTGTAAAAACCATTGGCAACGGCGCCACCAGTATCACCACTTGTTGCAACGAGTACAGTAACCCTGAGCGGAGTCGAAGGGTTTTGTTGCCGTGCATTGAGCGAAGTCGAAATGCCGGCTTTTGCAAAATAACCAAGGCAGCGACTCATAAATCGTGCACCAACATCTTTAAACGCCAATGTTGGCCCATGAAATAATTCAAGTGAAGAAATAGTTTCACTCACTTGTACCAATGGTATTGGAAAGTTGACTGTTTCCGATACAATGCGATACAATTCATCTTCTGCAATGTCATTACCGACATACGGTTTGATCACACGAAACGCAATTTCTTCATTGCTGATGTTTTCGATATTACTGATCAGATCTTTATCGACCTTCGGAATACGTTCAGGAAAATACAATCCTTTGTCCGGTGCTTGCCCCAGAATGGTTGCTTCCTTGAATGAAGCAATGGGTGATTGTTTGTTTAAACTATAGTAATTCAAGTTGGAAGGTTAATTGGTT
>CAWHOR010000039.1:0-89662 GCA_963830845.1 uncultured Bacteroidota bacterium
GTGCGCTCATCGCCAGGGCGCCAAGCCAGGTCAGCGTCACCACCCAGCCCAGGTCGATGCGTCTTGGAGGCGCGGGGCTCACTCTCGGTTCCTCGAACTAGGACGACGAACCGGGCAGTAGGAGCCCGCACGGTCACGGGTGGGCTGAATCCACGCCCTGAGGTGGGGCCAGACCAGGGAGGTCATCACGGCTTGCATCCTCGATCTGCATGGCCACCCTGAAGCCGAGGTTGCCGGTGGTGCTGTCCGGCGTGTTGGAACTGCGTGAGTCGACACGGTAGCGCGAGCAATAGCTGTGGTGGCAGAGGTAGGACCCGCCGCGCATCACCCGGGCCAGGCCTGCCGTGGGGCCCACTGGGTCGACGGTTGGCGACACGGCGTACCACCCCCGGTCGAACCAGTCCTCGCACCACTCCCACACGTTGCCGGTCACCTCATACAGACCAAGGCCGTTGGGGGCGTAGGTGCCGACGGGACACGTGCCCACCCAGCCCGCCCCGACCCGAGTCCTGCTGGGGAAACGTGCCTTGGAAGACGTTCATCCGATGCTCGCCGGCCGGCTCGCGCTCGCGCCCCCACGGGAAGTGGGCACCCTCCAGCCCGCCACGAGCGGCCCGTTCCCACTGCGCTTCGGTGGGCAACCGGGTGCCGCTCCAGGCGCAGAATGCTTGGGCGTCGAGCCAACTGACGTGCACGACCGGGTGATCTTCGCGGCCGATCAGGTCACTGTGTGGGCCCTCGGGGTGACGCCACGACGCACCTTCAACCAGCCGCCACCACGGAGCTCCGGCGACGCCCCGGCGTGCGTTCGAGGTCACGCGGCACGAGTCCGCCGAAGACGAAGGAGTCGCCGAGGCGCTCGGCGGTGGTGACGTGATCGCTGTCCGCGACGAACCGCGCGAACCAGTGATTCGTGACTGCGTGCATGCCGATGGCATACGGCGACAGGTGCACCTGGTGGGCGGGGCCTTCGCCGTCCTCGACGTATCCTCGGGGATCGTCTGTACCCATGGCGAACGTTCCGGCCGGAACCCTGACCAATGCCGGGCAGGAGTCCGCACCACTCGCGCCTGTGTGGGCCAACGGCTCAAGTGGCTCGTTCAATACTTCTTTTAATGATTTGCTGTATTGATTGTCGGTGTTTACTTGCGCATTTGTTGTTTGCCACAAAGACACAAAAAAGCAAAGAAGAAGAAAGAAATAAATTCCTGATTGGTTCCTGTTCTTTATGAAAGAGATAAAAGCTATCATATTTAGTTTAATAAATACTTTCCGAATGATTCGTTGATCCAACAATTGAAGCTACATCTACTTTCTGAATTCCCAATCGTTCGCACCAATGTTCAAAGCGATTGTGAATATCATCAAGCACAGCACGTTGATCAGGTGTTAACTTGTTTGCGACGGCCCGACTGATGGTTCTTATTGGCAAGCCACGTTTTTGTAAAAAATATTTTGCACTCATGGGATAAGCAATATGAATGAGTGGATCAACTTTCGTTAATTCTTCCTGCAACCATTTTACATCTTCCTGTTTGTCGGGATTGGTTGCATTGTTCACCATCCACACCATTGCTTCAGGATAAAAATTACCGGAAATCGACGACATGCCTTTTGCGCCTTGCTGCAAACTAAATGCTGCATTGGGTGTATGTGCATCATAAAACTCCATGCTGTTATTATTTGTCTCTTTCAGTAGTTCAAGTTTCGCCTGCACATTTTCATGTGTGATGGAAGTATCCTTGTGATAGATCAAACGGTTGGCTGACAGTAATTGCCTGAATACATCAGGACTAATGATACGTTTGTATGGCGCAGGGCATTCATACATTCCCAAAGGAATATCGCCTGTTGCCTGGAACAGTTGTTCAAAATTTCGCAACAACACATCATCCGTATCTTCTTCTTTTGCAAAATGCCCTGTGATCATAATAGCAGCATCAATACCTGTATCATAAATTTTTCGAATGAAAAGTGCTTTGTCTGCAATGGTTAATCCAAACGAACCGGTTGCCACAACAGGCACACGACCTCTCACCTGTTTTACAATATGTGCAGTTAAATTCAAACGTTCATCTTCTGTAATGCTGAACATTTCGCTGCTGAGACAGTTGGCGAAAAAACCTTTTACACCTGCAGCTAAATAAAATTCGATGAGTGTAGTTACCACATCCAGGTCAACTTCCGCTTTGAGATTGTACGGAGTGATCATAACCGGAACAAACTTTTTATCAGGCATAACAACCATTTTTTAAGTGCATAAATGTGCAATCATTCAACCCTTTATAAAATGTTGCATTTAACTATTCTGCTGTACAATTTTACTGTTTCGAAGGCCGGAGTTTCGTAACGAGCAAACCGGTAAGGAAAATGGTCAACGTTCCCACCACAATGATCATATTCTTATGCAATGGATTGCGGAGAAACGCATACTCTCCTTCCAGTTTTCCCGAGAAGGTCATCCATAAGATAACAATAATACCAATGATTACGGCCGTTATTGCTGCAGCATTTTTTGTTTGTCGGCTGATAAGCCCCAGCAGGAACAATCCCAACATGCCTCCAGCAAAAATGCCGCTCAGTTCCCACCAGATATCGAGCAGACTTTTAGAGCCGATCATTGCCAAGCCAGTACACAAACCAACTACACCAAAAGCGATCGTGGACACATGGAGCAGGTAGAGTTTTCGTTTATCAGTGATATCTGGCTTAATATATTTCTGGTAAATATCAACAGTGAACACTGTTGCCGATGCATTCATGTTACTGCTGATGGTACTCATAGCAGCAGATAACAATGCGGACACGATCAAGCCAACCAATCCGGTTGGAATATTGTTCACCATAAAAAACGGCAACACTTTATCGCCATAATCAGCAGCAGTTAATGAAGCAGCCAGTTCTTTTACTTCGGGTGAAGTAACGGCCGCACCTAACCGCTCTGCAGCTACCTGCAATTTCACCGGGTCGATCAATGCAGGTTGTGTTTGATAAAATGCATACAAGGCAGTGCCGATCACAAAAAATAAAAACGAAGCTGGCACATAGATCCACACACAAAGCCAAACCGATTTGCTTGCCTGCTTTGATGTTTGTGCAGTATGATAACGTTGAATATAATTCTGATCCATCCCGAAATTATTCAGGTTGATGAAGAAACCATAAAACAACACCACCCAAAAAGTTGATTCTGTAAAGTTGGGTGAGAAACTACCAAGACTTGTTTTATGATCAGCCTTTGCAACATCAATGATGGTTGTAAAGCCACCGGGGATTTCTTTCACCACTAAAAACAAGATCAGCAATGCGCCCAATGTTTTAATGATACCTTGTGCCACTTCTGTCCAGATCACGGCTTCAATACCACCGAGCACTGTGTAAATAATAATACAGATTCCCATCACGATCATGATCGATTGCATACTGAAACCGGTGAGTGCCTGCAGACTTAATGCAATACCAAAAAAGATGGAACCCATTCGTGCAAACTGTGTCAGTAAAAAACAGATCACTGTATATGTTCTCGCCCAAGGCCCGAAACGTTTTTCCAAATGTGTGTAAGCCGATATTTCACCGGTGTTGCGATAGAATGGTACAAAATATTTTGATGCAAGCCATGCAGCCAATGGCATAGATATGCTGAACACAAATGCATTCCAGTTACTGCCGAATGCTTTGCCGGGTACACCTAAAAAAGTATTGCTGCTTAAAAATGTTGCGTAGATGGAAAGGCCAATTGCCCATCCTGGAATTTTTCCAGATGCTTTCGTAAACTGATCGCTGTTTTTATTCTTACGTGAAAAATACATGCCGATGCCGATCATGGCAAGCATGTACACGGCAATCACCGCAAGATCAATAAATGGCAAATTGTGCATCGTTAAAGCCTCTCCCTCCTTCTCCCTCTGCAGTAGAGAGGGAGCGGTGCGTTATATTTTTAATAAACTTTATTTCCTACCACATCAACATGATACCTCTATTCAACATTTTCTGAACGCCTCCATTACACAACAACTTTGAAAAGCAAGGGCTGTGCTCAGCAATCCTCCCCCTCCGGGGGAGTTAGAGGGGCCGCTTTAATCATCCGTTGTTTTCCCAACAATCTCTTTCACTCCCGGCCATTGCTTATTCACAATTTCTTTCAACTCCAATTTACTCGGATCAACAACCACATGTTTTATTTTTTCTCTACGCCATGTATAAACAATATGCACCATTCCATCTTTTGTTTGAATTACTGACGGATATGAATATTGACTGATAGGCGCATCTTCCAACACCAGCGCTGCACTCCATGTTTTACCATCTTTGCTGATAGCAACATTCAATGGTGTACGTGGGCCTTTGCCATTTACCCATGATGAATTTGGAAGATTATGATTGTACACCAACAACTGTCTGCCATCTTTCAATGTTACCGCATCTGTTCCGGAGTTATTATTCGGCAATGCGGATGCTTTCATTTCACTCCATGTTTTACCGCCATCGCTGCTCCAGCTTTCATTCAATGTTGTATTGCGGCTACGACAAAGGATCTGCAATCGACCATCAGCATATCTTAAAATACTTGGTTGAATGGCTTGTAATATTTTCGGATCGTTGATCGCTTCGGTCTTCGTCCATGTTTTACCAAAGTCTTTTGTGAATTCGATATGTGCTTTCCACCCGGTTTTTTCTGTACTGCTCGGACAAAGCAATACGCCATTGATAAATTCAGGTTTGTTTTTGATGGGTCCTAAAAACCCTTCGGGCAATGCTTCACGCTTGCTCCACGTATGTCCGTTGTCTTTGCTGCGCATCATCCAACCTGTCCAGCCTGCAACGTTCGGTCCTATTTTATAGAACAATAACAATTCGCCATTCGGTGCATAAAACAAAACAGGATTGTATGTCGGATAACGAAGCGTATCATTCATTACACCATCTGCAACTTTTGCTGGCGCTGTCCATTTGCCATTTTTGTAATGACTTGTCCAGATGCACACATCTTTATACCCTTCTTTTGTACCACCGAACCAGGAAGCGATCAAACCCTCCGGTGTTTCTGCAATGGTTGCAGCATGACTTTCAGGAAATGATGCACGGTCGAAAATGAATTCATCTTTTACAATTCCCTTTCTCCATTTTTTATTACGGATGAATGTATAGTTGCCCGAAGGCACTTCAAGCATTACTGCACCATCATCTTCTTTCATGAACTTAATGTCTTTATTATTTGTAACAGCTATTCCGCTTTCAGTAATTTCTTCTACACTGTTCGCCGGAATATAAATAGTAGCCGATGTATTTGCAGGAATGCTGATCTTCCATTCAAATTTATCTTCTGAGTTTTTCCATTCACTTTTGATCAAGCCATGAAAACTGTTGTACGATGCTTTCACAAAATCCAAACCAGCAGGTACTGTTGGTTTCATGATGATCTTCTTAAATGCTACATCCGTTTTGTTGCTGCGGATACCTGCAAGATTTTCATAGAACCAGGTAAGCAGATCGCCAAGTAACATCACATGGTTTTGACTGTTCATACCGGGATCAGCCGTGTTGCCATTCCACAATTCCCAAATGGTGGTTGCACCATTCTCTGCCATATAACCCCAGCTCGGATAGGTTTTGTTTGATGCCATGATGTATGCCAAATCAGGATAACCATACTCCGTTAATCCCCGCATGATCCATTGCGAACCAATTAAACCCGTGCTGATATGCCCATGATTTTCTACATGCGTTTTGATCCTGATCTTTTCAAACACAGCCGTTCTTAATGAATCAGGACAAATACCAAAATACAAAGGCAGCAGGTTTGCTGTAACTGTATTGTTGCTGTATTGCTTGAGTTTTGGATTGTAAAATGTTTGCTGAAATGCAGTACGGATACTATCACTCAATAAACCATAATAGTTTGCATCGGCTTTGTTGTTGGTGAGATTTGCAAAGCGTTGCATGTATGAAAGCAACTTGTAATAGTAAGCCGTTGCAATGAGTTTACCATCCGTTAAACGATTGCTATCTTTTGCATGAATAAGAGTTAAGCTTTCAGGCGGCACACACCAATCACCATATTTATCACGGGTAACAATATAATCCTTCATGAATTTTTCTTTCATGTACATCATCCATTTCTTCATGGATGGATAATGTTTCTGAATTGGTGTGATATCGCCGAATTGGTTGTATAGATTATTGCTGATGAAAATATATGCCGCAGGCCATGTCACATCATCGCTGTAATAATTCCAGAAAGCAGGCGCTACATCGGGCACACTTCCATCTTCTGTCTGACTGTCTTCAATATCCTGCATCCACTTTGCATACAGTGCCGCATTGTTGAATACATAACTTTCGCCTTGTGATCCAACCGTACGATCGCCTAACCATGGCTGACGTTCGTTCCGCTGCGGACAGTCAACCGGCATGCCTTTGTAATTCGATGCAATGCCCCACCATGCGTTC
Source organism: uncultured Bacteroidota bacterium (assembly GCA_963830845.1). GTDB lineage: Bacteria > Bacteroidota > Bacteroidia > Chitinophagales > Chitinophagaceae > Lacibacter. Next base: position 6,451 of record CAWHOR010000039.1, read on the forward strand.
TTATAAATTTTATTGAGTGTTGTATTTGCTGTTTCAAATGAACCGGTTGTTTCCAATGCATCAAACACCAACTTTCCTTCAAACTGGTTGATGGTTGGTGTGCCGGGAAATGTCGACACTTCCACATAACGGAAACCATTGTACACAAAAGATGGCTGCCAGCTTTCTGCACCCGTTCCTTTTAACGTATAAATATTGGTCACCTTCGCATCCCGTAAGTTCGCTACAAATATTTCTCCGTTCGATTGTAAGCTTTCTGCAAAACGAAGTGTTACCTTATCACCTTTCTTACCAGTGATGTTTTGCAGCTTGATCCATCCTGCAAAATTCTGTCCCATGTCAAGCACATACTTTCCACTTGCTATTTTTTTGATCGAAACTGGCTTGATGGTTTGCATTACTTTCATTGGCTCACTCATTTGCGCTACCATCTTACCGCTCGGTGCTTCTACCAATTCCGGTTGCATCCATTTAATATCGTTAAAGCCCGCTTTCGTCCAACCATTGAATTCTTTTCTTGCATCATACTCCTCGCCATCGTATTCATTGTTGCTGCGGATGGGGCCATCCACATTCAACTTCCAGCTTTCATCGCTCACTACTGTTTTTGTTGTTCCATCAGTGTATTCAATTTCGAGTTGTAATAACAGTTTAGGGAATCCAAATGTGTTATGCTTATGCGTTTTATAATTCTGACGCATGGTAAAGAAACGTCCGTTACCCAACACTGTTGCAATGGCATTATTGCCCGCTTTGATCTGTGCTGTTACATCATGCGTATTGTAGAAATAAGTTTTGCGATAATCAGTTGGGTTTGGTGCAAGCACTTGATCACCGATCTTTTTCCCATTGATGTACAGTTCGTACATACCCAAACCGGAGAGATAAACAGTCGCCCGTTTTACTGAAGGCTTGCTGCTAAATTCTTTGCGAAGGTATCTTGCACTTAACCTGCTCCATTGTGTAATACTATCCCATTTTGATGCTTTATCGTAACCGATCCATTTCGCTTTCCATAGTTCTTTTGTAAGTCCGGTTGAAAAGAATGCTGTTTGTGTTGACAGTGCCTGTCCTTTGCTTGTTTGTACAATTACTTTCCAGAAATACCTGTTGCCCGGTTGCAATGCCGCTCCGTTGTATTGCACATGCAATGATTGATTGCTGCTGATCTTACCGCTGTTCCACACATCGCCTTTGTTCTGTTGCAGGTTTTGTGGATTGCTGCTTACTAAGATTTGATAGCTTGTCTGCACAACATTGCGTTGGTTGCTTTGCAATTGCCAGCTGAGCCTTGGTTGTTTTACATCAATGCCTTGTGGGTTCAGCAACATTTCGCAGCGAAGATTGCCCACTGTTACCTGTGCATTCAATTGCTGAATAGAAATAAGCAGAACAAGTATCGTTATTAACTTTTTCATTGTTATTGTGCTGAGAAGTTAAAGTATAAGTTGATGTGCAAGGCTCTCGACGGATCTTTCTCGTAATCGTAAAAAATATTCTTGCTGCCCATCGGGCCTGTTGTTTCGTTGCGTTGTGTTTTACTGCCGATGCTGCTGATGCCCTGCATAAATGAAATATCACCACTTGGAAACAAGCGGTTCATAATTATGCCACTGATCGGTTTTCCATACAGGTGTAAACAGTCGCAGGAACAAACCTTCATTCTCGGTCACAACAGTAAAGCGATTTGTTTTTGTGAAGAAATAACCACCATAAAAATTAGAATGATACCCTTTGAACTCCGGATAGATCCATGGTGCTTCACCTGTTTCTGTATTGTTGTAGGTTTTGCTCCAGACGCCAAATTGATTTCCTTTCAAACGGTTCTTCCATACACGGTAAGGGCCATCGCCCATATAAGTGACTGATTGAATTTCTTTTTCAGGAAACGAAAAGTTGATACCAGCGAAGTTGGTGAAGTAAGCAGCAGGAAAATAGTTCACCTGCAATTGCACCCAACCCGAAGGATAGATCGTCCACTTGAGTGTGTTGTAACTTTCTTTCTGATTGAAGGTTGATTCAAGTATAAGATTGTTTCCTTCTTTGTATTGTTTGAATGATTTAAAATTGTTTGCTCCTTCCTGCAACACAGGACCATTGTTAAATGGCAAGTCGCCATTTTGCATTTTTCACTGAAACAAGTAAGCCATTGTTTTTATTGAGCACAACCGTTACATCTTTTACGCTAACAGTCAGCAATGAATCTGCTTCTGAAGTATTGATTGCATTGGTTCCTTCTCTTACGATCATTCTTGCACCTGTTACATGCAGGACTGCTGATCGGAAAACTCCAGGTAAACAATTCTTTTTGATAACGATCTTTGACTGTTACATACAGCACATCATAATTTTTCCAGTCTGTTGGTAATGGTAATTGCAGTTTTCCTTTTGCGCCGGGTTGAATATCGGGTGCTGTTGCTTTTCCTTCAACTTCTTTTGATGTCGTTATTTCAAAACGTTTCAACTTCCAGCTGAAACTGCATTCTTTCAGATTCGTATAATGATAGCGGTTCTCTAAGTTGAATGACCCATCAAAACCTTCTGCAATTTCTCTTCGTTCAAAATAAACCGGGCTCCAAACTTCCTTGATCGTATAAAAGCTTGCTTCTTTTTCATGATGCGGACCAACAATACCGTCAGCTGCACGATGTTTATCGGTATCGAGTGAATCGTTTTTATCTTTTCTTACAACAGCATTGTCAGCAAAGTCCCAGAGAAACCCACCTGCACTTAATGGATTGTGCCACATTTTTTCCCAATAGTCTTCAATGCCTGCACCATGACCACCATCAAACTGCCCATGTAAAAATTCAGTAGGCATAACGATCTCTTTGCCGTTCTCATAATTACCGATACCATAATTGTATTCACGGTAATGCTGCGTATCGAAGCCTCCAAACAATTGCCAGGGATGAACAACAGGCCGTTGCTGAATATCAAACTCAGTAAAGTATTTATCCAGATGCAAAATTGTGACCGCCTTCATTTCCGTTTGCCCACATGACGATGGAAGGATGATTCACATCATGATCAATCATTTCTTTCAATAATTTTTTTCCGGTCTTGAATCATCGTAATGCCCATGCCATCCTGCCAATTCATCCATTACAAACAAACCAAGTGAATCACATACGTCGAGGAAATGATCATCGGGTGGATAATGACTCATCCGCACGGCATTCATGTTCATTTCTTTCATGAGCAACACATCCTCAATGCTGATCTGTTTGCTGGTGGTTCTTCCTGTCTCCGGACGAAATGCATGACGGTTCACACCTTTCATTTTCACTTTCACACCGTTTACATAGATGCCATCACGTTGTTTTACTTCTACGGTACGGAAACCGAATTTTTGTGAAATTGTATGAGACAATTTTCCATTATAATAAATTGCAACCTCAGCTTTATACAATTCAGGATACTCAGTATTCCATTGCTTTACATTATTAATCTTCTTTCTTAGAATGTAAATGCCATTACCGGAACCAACATTAATGGCACGAATTGTATCCACTACTCTGTTTTCTGAATCAAGGATTCTTATATCAGCAAAAGCATCTGTCTTTTTATTTGTTATGATAGAACAACTGAATTCTCCATCTCCCTTTGCATTGATCGCTACCTGCTCAATATGAACAGTAGGTAACACTTCCAGCCATACCGGACGAAAGATGCCACCAAAAATCCAGAAGTCTGCTTTGCGTTCTGCTTCATTCACGGATTGATTGGATGAATGTTTGGCAACTGTTACTTCCAATAAATTTTCTTTCCCGTAATTCAACAGCTTGGAAACATCATATTTAAAAGCATAGAAAGCACCTTGATGCACTTCACCTGCGACCTTACCATTTATTTTAACTTCTGCATCCGTCATTACTCCTTCAAACACAAGATTGATGGCTTTACCTTTCCAACTGGCAGGAACATTGAAACGATGTTTGTACAATCCTTTTTCTTTTCCACGTACACTGTCTTTTGCAAAACCATAATCATATTTGCCAAAGCCTTGTAATTCCCAGCAACTCGGCACAGCGATCTTTGTCCACTTGTTGGCATTCATACCGCCGGTGCAAAAGAAATCCCATTGAACTGTTTGATCACTGCCTGTTCCGGAGAGATAAATTTTTTCTGTTTGTTGCGACTTGCTGTCTACAGGAGAAAGTAGCACAAAGAACACGAAGAAGCACAAAGAACACAATTTTGTGAACTTAGTGAAACCCTTTGCGTTCTTTGTGTAACATCTTACAATCATAATTTTCCTGTAATTTTTTCCAGCTTCTGCGACGAAGCCACTTTCTTTCCATTCGCCCACACACTTAATCCTTTTCCTTTTTTGTATTTCAATCCGTCTTTATCCCAAATGATGGTTACGATCTTTCCATGATACAGCACATTATCCAAACAGAACCAGTTCCACTTTCCTTCCGGCACTAATGGATTTACTTCAACCACATTATCTGCTCTTGGCCGAAGACCAACCAGTCCGCTGATGATGAGATCATTAAATGTTGAATGATTATAATACCTGCTGCGTTCTTCATCACCCTTCAACCAGAAACCTGTTTTCTCATCAAGATACTCACCGATGTACGGACGACCACGATAGTATTGTGATTCAACGTACGTATTCAACAAGCTGAAGTAATTACTGTCGACCACATAATCTTGCCTGTAATTATTCAACAGATTCGCCATGCCCGTTAATGTTTGTGCTGTTGCAAACGGCCACACTGCACCATCCCACTCGCATTTACAGCAACCATGTGTTCGAAATTCAGGATGACTGCGATCAGCAGTTGTAATTCCAAACGGCGCACAGAATATTTTTGTATCCATCAAACTTTTCCAGGTAACATTGTACTGTGCATCGGGCATATTGAAATACCAGGGAATGAAACCGATCTCTTCTTTCACATTCGACAGCGTATCGCCTTTTTCTTTTTTTACTTCGAAGAACTGATGTTGCGGATGCCAGAGTAGTTGTTGTGAAAGCTGTTTGATGGAATCGGCCTTTTCCATATATTTTACATAACTCAACACCTTTGACTTAAACAATAAAAGTAATTTGCTTAAAGCAATTGCATTCCCATACATGTAGCCATTAATACTTGGTCTGGGATTTTTTTCAGTTCGCCCGCCACTAATCGTTTCCTCCATGGCATCCCTTACATCATATTGCCAGAAAAGACCATCGTCTCTTTTCCTTTCTGCCTCCCATGCAGCATAATTAGCTTCCATATCCGGCAACAAATCAATGACAAATCTTTTATCACCATTTACAAGAAAACGATTGTAGATCGCATCTTCATTCCAACCACTGTAAAAACGTAACTTCTTCAACGGTTTGCCATCGTTGCCACGATACCACACATGCAGGTTGTTATCCATGTAGGTTTTATCGTGCAACCATCTTGATTCGTAGATATGATGACCGAGACCACTGGAGATGAGATTGTATTTATCAGCGTAACTACGTTGCACCAAAAACTCTGTAAACACAAATCCTTTTTCTGTCTTTTTGATGTGCTTACGTAATGTCCACCAACGATAATAAAAAATCTCTTCGAAATTTTGCTGCGGACATTCAAACAACGGAATATTTTTCTTCATCCATTCCCAACTCTGTGCATTCGGAATGGCTTGCTCAATATTCGGATCTTCCATTTTATTAAAATAGTCAACGTAATGCTTGAACTGATCTTGTTTCAACACAAAGGCTTTATTCTGTGTGTAAGAATTGAGCCACAGAGACACAAAGACACAGAGAAACACAAAGAATTTTGCTTGAGTTCTTTTCAACTGAAATCTTTGAGTTGCAATCAAACTATTCCATATTTTGTATCCCATCTTCTTCATCCTTGAAATCTTATAAATCGTGGTTCAGACTATTTTGTTTTTACTGAATGAATAAAATAAACCGCTTCCTTCGCTTTTGAATCAGCTCCCGGTAAATCATAATTCTGATCAGTCGGCGTGTCGGCATTTGGAAAACGACGAACCTCGCCCGTTCTAAACAATAGCCGTTCTACCGATTCAACCGGCTGGAAAAACAGATTGAGGTTAGGCTTTCCGTTATTAATTGTGACAGTATAGAAACGGGTTATTGTGTTAAGTTCAATTTTGATAGTGAGTTGCTCACCGGCATTGTATTTACCAAGACTCTTATTGCGATAACCTTGCTTGGTTAAAATACTTCCGGTCGAATCGAGCATCATACGAAGCGTAGCTGTTCCTTTTGTATCGAGTAATTCAATTTCAAGATTACCTGTATTTGTTTGTTGTGCTGAAACTGTAAACTCAACAACCAGTTTTTTTGATTCAGGAAAAATGCGTTCAGCTTTTGCATAATCAAATGGATCGCTGTCGTGCAATGCAATTACTTTTTGATTATTGATCGTTTCTACATTCACCCGGCACCAAAGCGGACTGTAAATATTCCATTCATTCAACTCTTTGCCTGCAGGCTTGTTGTTGAACATATCATTTACATGTGCTATTACTTTATTTTTTATTGGAACAGGAATACGACTCACCCACATATCTTCTTTGTTCATGCTATAAGTCACCCACATATTATTATCAGCAGGTTTGCCATCTATTTCCTGGATGCCACGTACATACTGCGGACCATAACTTTTATAAGCTCCACCATAACGCATTGAAGTGATCTCACCATTTACGAGCAGAAGATCTTTATATTTCAATCCGTCATCACTTACACTAACGGCCAACGGCCAGCGAAATTCAGAAGGATTGTACACGGTTGCATATTTACCATCGCTGGTTTTCTGCCCCCAGATCTTCGCATTGGAGTTTACAAAGCCCGGCGCCCTTGTTGGATTGTGTTGCCAGGTTTTGCCTTCGTCTTTTGAAATGCTTGTTAATGCAGACTTCCAAAGTCCGACTACATTTCCATTTGGCAAATGATAATAGTTGAATGCTTTGAAATCTTTTTGCAAAGGGATCAACGGATCGTTGCGATCAGCTTCTTCAACCGTTTGCATCATCAGCAATGGCATATTCAGAATTTCATCGCAGGCCGCGACAAACCCTTTGTCTTTTGATGATTTATAAAACGGATAATTTGTATTCTTTTCATTGAATGAATGATTGTACCGTAAAAAATAAATGGGACCAAATAATCCATCAGCTTTTATTTCCCTTATCACACGACCAACACCATTACCATCATTGGGGTCATCTTTCTGTCCCAATGCAATTCCATAAAACGCCAATGCAAATAATCGCTTTGACTTGGATGTATAAAAACCAAACCGCTGATGCATGACTGCATAGCTATTTTTTGCTGTATCTGTCTTTCCTTCTTTTACAAAACCATCCGGTATTTTATATGGCGGGAAAATAACAACAGGATAAGTCCAGTTGTAACCGTCTTTTGATGTTTGCAATAATGTTTGGCCCGGAGGAATATGTTCGCCAACAGGGTCACTTAAGTATTCAAGATAAAATGTATTGTTCCAGTAAGCCAGCATGGGTGCGTGGTTGTAGGTCCACGAAGCAGCGCCTGTGTCGGAACGATTGGCTCGCATGGTTTGAATATTGTGTACACCAACTGGAGGCGATAACTGCCCGTGATGATAATCAACGTTCGACAAGGTTGTGCCTGTGTAACGAACGGTATCTTGGCCAATTAATAATGTATAATGGATAATGAATAATATCGTAAGAGCTATTCTCATTTGTAAATTTGATTTTTTCGAACAAGCTTTTTAATAAAATATTTCTTCACCGATACAATCGTTCCATGCTTATGCCCTTCCGGAATTTTTACTTTCGTAGTTACGTTTTCAAAACTCACAAAGTCATTTGTTGCAACTGCTTCATAAATTTTCTTTTGGTACGAATCGAAATAAATCAGCCATTCATCTTTCAGTTTCACCACCGTTGGCCCTTCGGTGAAATTGCCGGAGAATGGTTTTGAAATATTTGTCCATGGACCAAGCGGAGATGTGCCGAAAGCTACTTTAATATTCCGCTCAGGTCTTGTGTTATCTTTCAGCACCAGCACATAATCATCTTTCTTTCGTTTTACAATCACTGCATCAATTACACTGAACTTTGGGTCGATAAATAATTTCGTATCAGTAAATGTTTTAAAATCAGGCGTTGTGGTTACATACATGCGGTGATTGTTACTATCTTCTTCGATACCACGTTCGAATCTTCCCGGTATGCAACTGGCCCAGATAATAATATATCGCTTCTCTTCATCATCATAAAACAATTCAGGTGCCCATGTATTAACAGTAGTTGGCTCATTCTTCATCACCGGAATAACTTGTTGTTCACTCCAGTTAAAAAGATCTTTCGATGAAGCATAACCAAAACCAAGATCACCACGCCAACTGCTCGTCCACACCAAATGAAAAGTGCCATCAGGTCCTTGCAGCATCGATGGATCACGCATCACTTTCTGGCTGCCTACTTTCGGCTGTAAAAGAACTGTATCAAGATCGTTCCAATTTCTGCCATCATAACTGTACAACATCCGCAAACCATCATTCGCAGGCTCATGAAAAGAAGTGAACAGGTATGCTTTACTTGAACAGGAAGCCAGAGTAATGAATAATGAAAAATAAAAAATGAATAATTTAAAATGCATTGCCTGTTATTTTTCGAGAATCAATACCCAATCATTTCCGTCCTTTTGTTCTCCGGGAGGATCAAAACTTTTGATCGATTCATTTTTGTATCCCGCAATCAACTGTTGCCTACCTGTTGCCGGATTAAACCAACTTGCTTTCTTCGGAACAAACTTCAACTTCGATATGTCTACTTTAAATTCTCTTCCATTGTACACATAAAACATGGCGTAGCTTTTTCCTCTTGTTGCAGCTACACGATTATAACGTTCACCACTATCAACTACTAACTCCTGTGCAGGTACACGATCGAAATAAGATTTACTCAGCATGAGTTTTTTTAAATGAACCATTTGTGTTGCACCGGGTGAAAGCAACGCCTGCTTCCAATTCATTCTTACACCATAATTGGCTGTCCAGTCGCCCATCATGTTAAACTGCATCGTTGCATTTTCGCCATAAGTAAACCCAGCACCTCCTGCAAACACACTCCAGTAGGCATACCTGCGAAGATCTTCATCCGTCCAGCGTGGTTGCAAGCTATCGTGCAGTCCATGCGGAATGTTTTCGTATGATGGTTCAGCATCTAATGTCGGCTTCACCGGTTTTAAGTTATAATCAACATCAACGAACCTCCAGTTATCCTCACCGTAATGATTTGTTTCATTGCTGCTGGTATCCTGCGTATAATCTTTATGCCCGCTTTGAAATAGATTAAAATCCAACCATTCTTCATTGTGAAACCAATCACTTGAAGAAGTTCTGCCACGTGGATGATACGTGAGCAAATGTTTTGGATCTAACTTTTTTAACGTTGGACCTATCACTTTCCAAACATCCATCCCTTCTGTTCCTTTCACATCACCACCGTTCAACCAGATGATATTTGTTTTGTTTTTATACCGATTCGCTAAAAACGTTGCATACGCTTCACCTTGCTTTGCATTTACTTTTCCAGCTTTTACATTGCTGCCCCACACAGGCACCATTGCCATATAAATACCACGCTTCGCTGCTTCGTTCACAATAAAATCAACATGATCCCAATAATCATAAGCCGCTGTATCAGCAAAATTGTTACCAGGAGTGACATTTGGTTTTGATGCATCTTCATTGATCAATGCATAATCGCCATATACATTCTTTGTATTGTTCATATCGTGCAGCACCATTACCTGCACCACATTAAAACCTTGCTGCTTTCTTGTTTCGAGATAATGGATGGCATCTTCACGACTGCACTTCACAAACAACAACCACCCTGTATCTCCTATCCAGAAAAAAGGTTTACCATCTGCTGTTTGAAAAAACCGTTTGTTGGCAGATACTTTTAATTGCTGCAGTTGTGCATTTGCAAACAATGAAACCAATACAAACAATATGGTTAATCTGTTCTTCATCTATTATTTTCTTTCGATTTTTCTTGTAACTGTGTTATAAATAATACTGTTCTTGCCATCGCTTAATACATATTCATTTGCATTGGTTGATTCAACAGGCTTCATACCAACTGCTGCTTTTAAAATTACTGCATCACTATTTTCGGGCAATAAAGGCATACTACCTCCTGCCATCAACACAGCTATGCCAAACTCGGGATAATTATCACCACTGTACATCACTGCTTTGGCTGGATATTTTGTGCGATACTCTTTCACTGCACGATACACCTGCTCAAAGCTTGTCTTCTTTGGTTTCAATAAACGTGCATGTTGACGTGGAGCAAGATTCTCTCCACCCTTTGGTGCATATGACGTACCATCGGCCTGATAGTGCCAGTAACGAATGTCAATGAGATCAACAACTGTTGCATAAGCTGGTATTGCTAAAATAGAATCCTGCACATCTTTTGTTACACTTAATCCAATGATGGGATGCTTACCGGTTTCCTTTTTCCATTCACGAATAACATCGAGCCAGAATTTTACAAAATGAGTTGGACCGGTAAATTCTTCACCAATCAATTGGATGACTCCATTATTGTCTTTAAAATTTGCCAAACATTGGCGGATGTATTTTTTATGTAACTCTCTGCGAACAGGATTGGATATATCATAAAACTGTTCAGCATAAAAAATACGTTTATCACCTGCATAATTCACCGGCTCAACAAAACCGGTGTTGTTGATATTGTTGGCAGTGCGCCAGGGGAAATCGGCATAGTGTGCGCCAGCTTCAATAATGTTATGCTGAAAATAATTCTGATGTACCAGTAACAACCCATTCTGATCTGCGAGATCAGCAAATTGTTTTAACCGACTCCAGTAAAACAAATTGAATTTTGTAAGATCATATTTACTCAAACCATCCCATGCTGTTTCTTTACCACTTCTTGCGTAAGGCAATTCATAAAAAGGCGGCCATACTTCGCCATCCATTCTGCGGACACGTTGGTGATCATCTCTTCGTCTGTCATACCACAAACCATAATTATGTTCGATCGCAATTGTATTCGTTGCTTTCATTTCAGCAACTACTTCAGGTAAATTATCAGTTAGGCCTTTGCCGGAACGGCCAGGAACAAAACGAGTGATATGCCATTTCGCTTGTTGAATATCTTTTGCCTGTAAACCACCACTCCACCACTGAACATTGGAACGCTTACCGGTTACCAATTCATCACCTCGTACCAATACGCCGTTCTTGATTTTGACCTCCCCAAACCCCTCCGAAGGAGGGGCTTTAGATTCTGCTTGTTTAACGAGTCTATTAAATTCAGTTGTGCTTAGTATGTTGTTAGAATTATAAGTTGTTGGAATACGATTCCGCTTATTTGCTTGTTCAATAAATCCCTTCAACTGCAACCTTGATTTTGATGCTTCCTTTGTTAAAGCCATTGCAACTTCAACAGACGGGCTACTGCTTGCTTCTGTTGGCACATCCATGATCTGCGCCTGTTGATCAATATTTTTATTCAGTCGTTCATGCAGCTGTGCGTAGAATAAACTTCTTGGGCTGATGGTATTATTCGATTCATTCCAGTAACCATCACCTGCAAATTGGCTCCAGCTGCCGAATGACCAGTTTTGTGCTGTTGGTGGTTTATAACAATCAATACGAGCTGCACTGCAATTCCAGAATAAACTGTTGGCCGCACTCCAGCCTGCACCATTTGCATCCTGCCAACGATTACCGAAACGCAGTGCATTGCCATCAACATTTACCACATCAAACAAAACACCACTTGCCCAACTGTCAATTGTACCGCTGAAGTTATATGGCAATATCGATTCACATTGTACAAATGCATTCGGACCGGGTGCACAAAACCCAACAGCAAAATCATGATAACCATATTCTGCATAACAACGTTGAAACAAGGTTTGCTGACCGGTGGTTAAAAAAGTATAACGACGTTGACCGCCTATTTCAGAAACAGGAGCTAATGAAATACAATCTTCAACAGTAATTCGTTTGGATGTTTCCAATACACTTACTGCACTACCAGCGAAATGTTGAAATGTAATTTGACGCACCCAGCAGTCTTCTGCATTTTCGATGTTGATGGCATTCCAGCGATGGTCTTCATCTTTTGGATTTGCCTTATCGTAAGTGGAAACGAGTTTAATATTTTCAATGCCGCAGTTGGCAATTCTACCTTTGTAATTATAAAATGTAACTGTACCCCCGCCATAAGTTGAATCGAATGCTGTAGTCAGAGGCACATCAATTGTAATACTGTTTCCATTCGCCATCGTGATCGTTCTTTCAAAAAATAAATCTCTGTCGCCTGGCTTCCAGCCCAATGCTGTAATGCCGCCACCAAAATGATCAGTACCAAGCAGGTTGATCCAGTTGGCTGTTGAAGGGCGACGGATTACAATCATATTTACAAATTGTCTTTTTGACAAGTCAATAGCAATATTAAATTTCATTGCATTTACAGGTACATAAGCATCTGTAATCTTAAATTCAGACAACAATTCTTTGTCATTCTTTCCAACTATTTTGATCAACGCCAAACGTCCAGTTCCTGCACCAACAATTGTTGTTGCGTTGATGCCGCTGCCACGTAATACCACACCCGATGCAGTGATGCGCAATTGTCCAAACACTTCATAGATTCCCTTCTGCAACAATACTGCTCCACGAAAACCATTTGCATCAGCAGGCAGAGAAGCCACATGATCCAATGCAGATTGAATACGCAATGTAGCATCACCTGCTTTCACCGGCACAACAACTTTCACATCAACATTCGGTATTGGTTGCTCCGATGCTTTATAACCACAATAAGAAAAATCAGGAATGCGGTTACCCTGCGTATCGGTAGTGTACATCAATTTCCCCTTCTCACTGTATAAAGGAGGAACAGGCTTTACCTGCTTTTGGGCAAGTAAAGCCTGTTGACCTGTAATAAGACTGATTAAAAATAAAACCTGATATACTGTTCTTTTATTCACGTTCATTTCTTTCAAACTGATTATAAGATACAAAAACAGTATGTACTGCCGAATCTTTATTTCTTTACAACAGCGGGGATGGGTTTCACATTTTTTACATCCACTACGCTGTTAAGATAATTTTCAATATTACTGTAACCGTTCTTTGCAATTTTAGCTGCATCGGCTGCATTTTTAGGATTCAATCCACTCTTTACTTCATAGGCATCAGGGATACCGTCGTTATCGCTGTCGGTATAAGGCGTGCCTTTGTATTCAGGATAGCCCCCCACCTGTGCAGGATCTGTAATGATACCGATCTTGTATGAATCAATCGGCATACGACGATGCTTGAATTGTGTTGCCGGTGGTTTTACATTCGGATCTACTTCAACCTTGCCTGTTGTAACCTGCTTTACAATTCTTGTATCCACTGCATCACGCTTTGGTAAGGTTGCACCTGCATTTGCCAAGACATATGTTTTTGCTTGCTCAGCTGATAAAATTGTAATTGGCGCCATTGGTAATGGCTTCGGCCATTTCATACTGGTATCAATTTCCACTTTATCATTTTCATTTTCTACCTGTACGCCACCTTTCCAGTTGTCTTTGGTTACTACTGGATAACCTTCCACAATATTTCCATTTACATAAGCACGGCCATAATATTTTTCTTTCAGCTTGCTTCGTCCGCTTTCCGGTTTCAGTATGCGATAAGCAATGGTTGTTTTCGGTGTTGCAGGACCGGGCTTAAAATAATTATTAATGATATTGAATTGAGCTCTGTAATCGCCACCATCAATGCTTCTGTGTACCCAGTTAAAAACAACATTGTTTGCAAAATTGAATATCCCATTCCAACCAACCGATGGGTTACGTCCGGCATTGCTTGCCCAAAGATTCCGCATGAAGGTACAATTCTCACCACCCAATGTGCTGCCGAATGCATGGTTCCATGTATCGAGCGCTTCACCAAAAATTGAATTCTGAATCGTAATATTTACTGTACCAAATTTATCCTCAATTTTTCCTGTGCTGTCGTTATACATGTGGCGATACATACTCATATTTTCATCCAAACCCCATGTTGCACTTACATGATCAATAATGATATTACCAACAGGGTTTCCACCAATGGCATCATCTCTTCTTCCCACCCATGTTTCACCACGGCGGAAACGCATGTAACGGATAATGACATCATGTGTATTGATCCACACACTTTCACCTGCAATACATACTCCATCGCCAGGGGCTGTTTGTCCGGCAATCGTGATATATGGTGCACGGATCATCAACGGAGTTTTTAACCGAATGATACCTGCCACATTGAACACAATAATTCTTGCACCGCCTTGCTCACAAGCCCAACGTAAACTACCGGGACCATCATCATTCAAATTTGTTACAACATATACTTTGCCGCCACGGCCACCAAAGCTGAAACGCCCACCACCTTCTGCACCGGGAAAAGCAAGAATGTCTGATTGCGGTAATTCATCCACACGTGAAGCCCATGGAATATAAGGCTTGCCTTCTCTTGCTTCTTTTTGAATGATGGGCCATGCGATTGCCCACGCCGAATCGGAATGTTTATTTGCAGCACGCATCAATGAATCAGATGCCTGTTGAACATCTTTTGGAATATCAGGATACTGTGCAAACACAGTTCCTGCTGCTGCGAAACAAACCACTGCTGCGAGAACTCTTTTAGAAAGGAAATTCATACTTCTTAATTATAACTTGTTATGACGATTTCTTACACTGAAAACTACTCTAATGAAAAGAGAAAGTGATAACACTTTCTCTTTTCAAATTTTGTGTTATACTGAAACTTATTTCTGCACTTTTACATCTATCTCAATGGATGTTTCTTTATTGGGCGAATCACCATTTACATAGCGGATCGATACTGCTCCAAATTTCCCTTCTGCCGTTTTAAATCCAATTACATTACTACCTCCCGCTGTACTCAATAATGTAACCTTCGATGATGTGCCGGAATTCATATTTCCACCAATCAATGTTTGAATGGCACCGGCAGATGTTAACTGACTTACAAAATTCACAGAGCTTGGCATTTTCTTTAACAGTGTAACTTTCTTTGTCCATGATGCGATATCATAAAAGCCTAACTGTGGTTGCGCTGCACTTAATGAATAGAAAGAGTGTTTTAGGTCGTCATTGGTTGCAGTGGTACCACGTCCTGTTGTATCCCAATAATAACCAAAGTCAATGGAACCTGAATTGGCAGCACCGTCGGTGTAGCTGTAAATTTTACCATCTTTGGTTGAATAGTAGCATTTATTGGTTTTACTAACGGAATCGGGCACTTGCAATATACGATACGACCAGAAATTAAAATCGGGGTTCACCGTTACTGTAACATCTTTATGTCCAATATAAATTCCTCTGGATGTATGCGCTACAATACGATACAAAACAGGGCCATTGATACTGTCGGCCCGTAAACCTTTGATAGCCGAATATGAATTTTTCTGTGAAGTATTCAATGTATCTCTCAGAACAAATGCAGTCTGATTTACAGGATTCTTTTGAATACTTACATAGGCCATATCGATGGATGAAGTGATCGTGAAGTTAAAGAAGATACTGTCTTTTGGGTTTACAGTAGTGTTCGCTGTAATATATTGCTTCACAGCATCGCCCTTCAGTTCCACCATTGCATTATTTCCATCTACCGGCTGGGCCCCTTTATCGCAAGCGTTGAGCAAAACACCGGCAGATAAGAAAAGTAAAATTGATTTTATATTCATAACAAATTCTTTATTTAATCTTATTCAAATGGGTTAAAGGTACCGCCAGCCCAACCAATGGTTTGCTGAATAGCCGGAGTTTGTACAAAAATATTCGGCAGAGGGTATGCATAATATCTATCAGGAAGATTGATAGTATTTGATCCTTCAAGGTTTGTAAGCGTTGGAGGAATACTGAACATCGCTGTATAAACCGATAAGTTATTGAGGTTAGCCGTATCTCTTGGTCTTACGCCAAATGCATCTGGCTTATCAAGGTATATTCTTCCCGCAACAGTACCAGTACCTGCAAAATAAGGGGGCTTTGGTACTATTTTATAACCAAATCTCGCAGTGATCAAATCAAGATTTCTTGTTCTTCTCAAATCAAAGTTGCGCATTCCTTCTAATGCAAATTCAACTTGTCGCTCATTTAAGATCAGCGAACGCATGGATACTTTATCGGTAGCAATATCTAAACCATAATCTGCACTACCCACAACAATGCCTGCTCTTTGTCTTATTAAACGTACCATGCTTTTTGCTTCGGCCAGATTATCCGTTTCATTGGCACACTCGGCCAGATTCAGAATCACTTCGGCAAATCGCATTTCAATCCAATCCATACCACTACCTCCCCCACTGTTGGAATTGTACACAGCATTTGCAGCGCTGATAGACGGATTACAGAAACGGCGGCAATAAAATCCTGTAACAATAGTTCCTGCAGTTTCATCCAATACTCCTGTATACGACCATTGCTTGCGACCCGCCTTACCGCTTAAAGGCCACACCACACCATTGTAGGCGATGGTTGCATCAAAACGTGGATCTCTGTTTATCCAAAATTGCTGCGCATTATATTCTGAAGCAGGATCATTGATCGGCAAGCCATTTCGCATAGTGTATGCCTGCACCAAATTCCATGTTGGTTGATTAGAACCACTACCACCTGTTGATTCAGAAAAAGGCCTGGTTAAGTTTTCGATATTGTGACCAAGATCTTTGTTGGGTGCATACTTCCGAACCAACAATACCTCGTTGTTGTCTTCGGTTAAAAAGATGTTTGCATAGCTGGATAGAAGTTGATAACCATGTGCTACACATGTATCGTATGCTGCTTTGTTAGCTGCATAGGCAGCAGCCCAACGAGACTGATCGTTATTGGGGTTAAACTGTGGACTTGCCCAATAGAACAATACTTTCCCTTTTACTGCACGTGCCGCTGCTGATGTAATGCGTCCACGATCTGTTGCAGGCCATGTTCTTGGTAAAAGTAAAGCAGCAGAATCAAGATCGGCTACCATAGCAGCCACACATTCACTTGTTTTTGCTCTTGGAACCTGCAGGTCTTCTTCATCAATATTTTGCGCCTTTAAGATCAAGGGAACCCCACCATATAAACGTACCAATTTAAAATAAGTGTAAGCCCGCAGGAAAAAGAACTGGCCCTTCAGGCGATCTTTATCGGCTTGCGATAAGGTACCATTGTTAATTCCTTCAATAGCCACATTACATCTTCTGATATCAGCATAACGGTTGGCAGTAATACTGGTACTGGTACCAATATCTGTTACAGAGTTTTCAACCAAAGTACCATACAGGAAAGCTGTATTGGCATTGTTCACCTCATCTGATGTATTATGAATACCACCTAATGTTGGCCATTGTGGTATCACCAATTGATAGGTTCTGTTTAAGAATAAATTGATGGCACCCGGATCTGCCCACATAATGGCATCATCCAAACCATTGGGGTCGGGTATTTCAAAAAAGTCTTTTCTACAGGAAGCCACTACAGACGATATACCAATGCATACCAAAAGGGCTTTAACTGCTGTTTTATATTTTGTAAATAACATGTGTTGTTGTTTTGTTGTTATTATAAGCTTACGTTAACCCCAAGCGAAATGGTTCTGAGAATCGGGTAGCTTGCAAAGTTGCCGGTGTAAGGATCTTTGTATTTGTAAGGATTAATAATCGTCCACAAATTTGTACCAGTTAACATCACCCGCATATCGGGTACCTTGTACTTACTCACAAGCCGCTTTGGCAAAGAGTAAGACAACACTGCGTTGTTGATACGGCACGTAGTACCATCAACTGCCCAAAATGTTGAATTTTCTCTAGCAAGCGGAGCATCAGCCCGTGGATATTTTGCATTGGGATTTTCGGGGCTCCATGAATCGGCCCAGAATGCCGGTACGTTTTGCGTAGTAGTTGCCACTTTTCTTGCTTCACTATCGTAAATCACTTTACCACCAACACGCAGGTTAATATTTGTTTGCAGTCTGAATTCTTTATAAGTTACTCCAAGTGTAATGCCTGATGCAAATGCTGCATTTGTGCGGTTAAACATCAATGTAATGTCATTGTCATCAATTTTACCATCGCCATTGATATCTTCAAAATCCATAAATCCAACCTGCGGCTTTGCATTACCAATTAAATAGTTTGGATTTTTTGCCAAGATAGCATCCACTTCTTCCTGCGTGCGTATAAGGCCTTTGGAAATATAACCGTAGTTGTTTCCATTGTAACGTCTTGGATCTTTTCCAATCTGGGTTTTCAAATCCACGGTTGCCATATAATCCAAAATCAGTGGGAGCAAAAAATTGTCTGATAATACGACTATTGGTAAATGCGAAGTTTATATCAGCACTAATGCTCCAATCACGTCCAAGATCGGTACGGTAACCCACCATAAACTCAGAGCCCCATGCAACTGCCTGTCCATAGTTTACAACACCAGCAATTAAACCAGTGGTAAGCGGAAGATCAGCAGGCGACATCTGGTTAAATGCATCGTATGTGTAACGGTGGTAAAAGTCGAAACCAATTGACAGTTTATTTCTTAAAAGGGTGGCATCAAAACCAACGTTGAGTGTTCTTGCCTTTTCCCATGTTGCTGCAGGGTTTGGATAAATGTTTGGATCCAATCCATTTGTCATGGTATTTCCAAAAAGATATCCGGTGGTTTGCGTAAACCGGTTTACATATGTTCTGTTTGCAACACGATCCTCTCCAACAAGACCCAATGTAGCTCTCAGTTTGAGAGTATTAACAAAATCGATATTATTACTGAAGAACTTCTCATCACTAATTTTCCAACCTAAACCAACTGTTGGGAAAAAGCCCCATCGTGTTGCAGGTGCAAAGTTTGCAGAAGCATCCATGCGGCCAATAAATTCGATAAAGTACTTATTCTGGAATGAATAATCCGCACGACTGATATAAGATAATTTAGAATTTGCAATTGCCTGTGGATTACGGATAACATCTGTAATCGAAGCAATACCGGACAGGTCGTTACTAAACGCCCAGAACTCATCAACACCACCAACCAATTGCGTAAACTTGGTGAGGAAGATATTACGACCTTGTGCTTCGCCCATATCCATACCTACCATGGCAGAAAAATCATGATCGCCCAATGTTTTCTGATAACTGAGTGTACCAATGATCTGATAGTTTGATCCGACCGTAGTTCCTTCTGAAATACGGTTATTATTTTGTACGAGTGTATATGGAGTTGTTGCATTTAACTGATCGGAGTAAAGCAACCCATTGTTCCCATCCCTGATAAAATTACCTACCGTATAAGGAGGATAATATTGCTTTGACACATCGTTCCTGTTATTTTGACCAAACTGAACTTTAGCTGTTAACCCTGAAATGAATTTAGGTTTATATTCCAATGATGTATTGAAGCTGATCCCTTGCGAACGGCTACGATCGTAGTTGCCGGAACCTAACACACCCATCATACTCCAGTTGCCCGGAGGATTGGGACCATTCCATAATGTTGGAATTCCGTTGATCTCCAAGGGCACCCATTTTGGAGTTAAATACAACGCACGGATATTCAAATCATCTGTTTCGCTATTGGATGCTCTTAATGTATTTCTAAACTCCTGGTTATAATCTGTTGCAAAGTTCATGTTGGCAGTAAGGCCGTCGATGATCTTAGCTGTTACTGAACCCCGGATGCTGTATTTGTTTACATCAATATCACCAAAGTTTCCTTTTTCATTGTAATAACTTCCTCCCATGAAAAACGTAATTCTGTCGGAACCTCCGGAAATATTCATGGTATGCCTGTTTACTTTACCAGGGCGCCACAACTGATCGAACCAGCTTTGATTTGGCATTGCCCTGAGGCGTGTAAGATCAGCTTCAGAAAAACGCTGACTGAACTGTGTATTATTTAATTCATACCCTGTGTTTAGCAGTTTTGCATGCTCGTACCCACTGAGTGTTGGTGATTTAACTGCTTCATTAGAAGTACCAAAATAACCTGAGTAAGAAATTTTCGGTTTACCGGCCTTCCCTTTTTTGGTTGTAATTAATATTACACCTTTTGCGCCGGCAGCACCATAAATGGCAGCAGATGCATCTTTCAAAAACGTAATATCTTCAATTTGGCTGGCATCTAAGTTTTCAAAAAAATCAGGATTGCCCGATTGTGCCCAAGGTTGTGGGTTGATAATAATACCATCAATAACATACAATGGTTGTGTGGTAACTCCTGAAGCAGTACCAGGAAATGTAATAGAATTACGGATATTAATATCGGTAGTTGAACCGGGTTTACCTGAAGAATAATTCACTGATACACCGGGAATACGATTGATCAATGCACTACCGAGGTTTGCAACCGGCAAATCTTCGATCTCCTTCCCTTTGATGGTGGCTACTGCACCTTGTACGTTTACCCGTTTCTTACTGCCATACCCAATTACAACCACCTCTTCAAGACGGTCGTTGCTTTTGTCCATTTCAATTTTAATAGCACCTGACGAACCTGCTTTCCGTTCATACACCAGAAAGCCTACATAGGTAAAAGAGATAATGGATTCTGAAGATGGAGCTTTAATGGAAAACTGCCCACGGTCGTTGGTGGTAGTACCAGTGGATGAGTTTTTAATTTTTACACTTACACCTTCGAGAGCCTCGCCGGTTTCTTTACTTGTTACCGTACCGGTAATGGTAACTTCCTGTGCAAATAGTGTTACAGTAAGAAATGAAAAGACAGTGAGTAACAGCAGTTTTGGTTGTCGCAAATACTTCATGTTATATGGCATTTTGCTTTTGGGGATGAATGATAATGAACAGTTGTTGTTGTTTATTTAGAAGACTCGTTTTTTGCTTTGATCCTTTTCTGCCATTCTTCTCGTTCTTTCGTCAAATCGTAACCGGCAGCAGATAAATAATTGTTGATGCGGCCTTTGTACTTACCGAAGATGGCATGTTTTTTATCGGATGATTCGCCGTCCATTGCAAGCTCTCTTGCTTCGATCAGCCAATCATAAATTTTCTTTTTCTGTTCTTCCGTTAGGGTTGGGATCATGTCCTGGTACGCAGTATAGGTAACCGGAAGCACTCCATACGTCATACCATTTTTCACCAGCTCAATCTGCTCTTCAGAAATAAACTGTTGTAACCCGGCAAGAAAAGAGTTGTGCAGTTGCTGAAGCTGCGCAGCTTTTTTTTCTTCCTGCTTTTGTATCTGAAGAGCAGATTCCTGAGCGGTGATCGATTGCTGTTTGATTGCTGTTAAAGCGAGTTTAGTTTCTTCGTGTATATTGTTAATACTGTTATATTGATTTACAAGTACAGCTACAACTTTTTTATATTGTACTGAATCCTTGATGGAAAGTGTGTTAACAATCTTAGCCGAGCGCTCGGTGATCACTTTGATATAGGCTGGATCTGCCGGCTTATTCTCTTGTGCGCATGTAAACGAAACCGATGCAATGCTGATAGTGAAAATCAAAATTTTACTTGCAAAAAATGAAGTGACTGTTTGAAAGAAACTCTTACCGAGCAACTTTGAAACAGCATTAGTAGATACAAGCAAACATCGTTTCATTCTACAGCATTTAATCGTTTTTGTGAATGCTGTTGGAGGGGATCCAATCAATTCATTCACGAACTAAAGGTACATTCACCACCAGCCATAAAAATGTAAGGTTTTGCTATCTTGATGGAACATTTTACTATTCACCAAATAACTACGGAAACGTTCCCGGAAACATTTTTCGCCTGTTAATTCCCGGTTTGCAGCGTAAGACGAGCTTCTTTTAATCCGGCAGCTTTTACTGTTACTGTAATATTTCCCTGTTTTTTGGAGGACTGAATGATGGCCAATGCAAGACCCTTCCATGTTTTACGTTGAGGACTTTTGAGTGAAAGACTATCGGCTTGAAAACCATTATCCGTTCCGGCTAAAAAACCCTCTCCGGCAACAGTGAATTGAATGAGTTGATCTGCATCAGGGACAAGATTGCCATCTTTGTCTAACAGCCTTACCGTAATGAATGCCAAGTCTGTTCCATTGGCTTTAAGTTTAGTTTGGTCGGCTATTATTTGAATTTTTGCAGGTGCGCCTGCTGTTCTGATTTCTTTTGTCAGTACCACCCTTCCATTTTTTTTAGAAACTGCTTTTACTATACCCGGCTGATAAGGCACACGCCACTTAATATGTAAGACATCCGTTGTTTTCGATTTGCTGCCTAGAGATTTACCGTTGAGAAATAATTCAACCTGATCAGCATTGTTATAATAAGCCCACACATCAACAGAATCGCCTTTGTTCCAGTTCCAGTGAGGGAAAAGGTGAAGAACTGGTTTTGTTGTCCATTCACTTTGATAGAGATAGTAAACGTCTTTGGGAAAACCAGCCAAATCAACAATACCATAATACGAGCTACGGGCAGGCCATGCATACGGAACCGGTTCACCAAGAAAATCAAACCCACTCCATACAAACATACCCGACATGAATTTGTATTTGTTCACTGCCAGCAAAGCCGCTTCATGTGATGAACCCCAATAAGCATATACATGATCATATGCAGAGACACTCATATCTGCATTACCTTTTACTGTTGGAGTTTTACCATCGGAAGGCCAGAGACGATTACTATCGCTTGGTATATCGTAAGATCCTCTTGATGCTAATGCAGATGCTGTTTCTGTTGCTACAAATGATTGACCGGGGAAACGCTTGGGCAAGTCTGCATAATCGTACAACTTATAATTGAAGCCGAGTACATCCAATGCACCCGATTTCCAGATGAAATTTTTCTCAGGAAAATTTTCTGTTAATGCACAGGTAACAGGCCGTGTTGTATCCAATGCTTTTACTATATCTACCAATCGCTTTGCAATGGTTGTACCTGTACTATCGAACTGCTCCCGTATTTCATTACCAATACTCCACATAAAAACAGAAGGATGGTTCCGATCACGCAACACCATTGCCTGGATATCACGTGCATGCCATTCGTCGAAGTAGAGATTGTAATCGAACCTGTTTTTCCGTTTCTTCCACATGTCGAATGCCTCTACTTGTACAAGAAACCCCATTTCATCACAGAGATCGAGTATGGCTGCGGCCGGTGGATTGTGTGAGAAGCGAATAGCATTCACGCCCATCTCTTTTAATATTTTCAACTGACGTTTTGCAGCAGCATGATTGTATGCTGCACCTAATGCACCCAGATCGTGATGCATACAAACACCTTGAATTTTTAAGGGCTGATTGTTGAGAAAAAAACCATTGGCCGCATCGAAATGAAATGAACGGATGCCGAATGTTGTTTTTACTTCATCAATGAGTTGACCATTGCGTTCAATGCGTGTAACTGCCTTGTACAAATAAGGTTTGGCAGTTGACCAAAGGATAGGCATGTTGATCTGTAATTGATCAGCATACGAATAACCACCAACGGGTATTGCACGCAGTACAATATGCTTTGATGTAGCAACCTTCTTCCCTGCCGCATCATACACATCGGTGTACAGGTTGACGATTTCTTTTTGGTTGCCAGTGTTTGCAACTTTGTATTGAACAGCAACAGTTGCTTTGTTATTGCTGATGATTGGTGTTGTGATGAATACGCCGGCTTCTGCAATAGCTAATTTATTTGTTGTAATCAATTTTACATCCCTGTGAATACCACTGCCGCTGTACCATCTGGAGTCGGGTTGCAAACTGTTATCCACTTTTACAGCAAGTACATTCGGCTTACCATAATTCAAATGAGGAGTGAGATTATAAGAGAAGTTGATATAACCGTAAGGGCGTTTACCTAAGTAATGTCCATTGATCCATACTTCGCTGTTCTTATACACGCCATCAAATTCAATACGGGTGATTTTGTTTTTTGATGCAGCGGGAACGGTAAATGTTTTACGATACCAACCAATGCCACCGGGTAATGCTCCACCCTGATTGGTTGCAGGAAATGAAGATGAGAAATTACTTTCAATGCTCCAGTCGTGCGGTAAGTTTAAACTGCGCCATTTTTCATCGTTGTAGTTTGTATTGCTTGCAAGACTATCATTGCCTGAAAAGAATTTCCATCCGCTGTTGAAATTAACAACAGAACGAACCTGTGCTGATGAGCATAAACTCGACAACAAGAAAGCAACAACGAGTAAAGTATATTTATTCAACCTCATTATTCCGTGATTTCAGCGCATCATTGTAAATTATTTTATCCGTCAGACGAGGGCGTCAGACGGTAGCATTATCCTACCACAAATGGTGCACCGATGCTTTGATATATTTTTCGTATACAGCCTGCACCTGTTGCAATTGTTCGTTGCTGAGTGATGTTTCATTCAATGCTTCCAGGTTGCGTGTAACCTGTTCAGGATTTGAAGCGCCTGGAATAACCGTGCTTACTGCACTAAAATCCAATATCCATTTCAATGCCAATGCTGCTAAGGTTTTTCCTGCTGGAACAATTTGTTTTAATTCTTCAACAGCTTGTAAACCTTTTGCATAATCAATGCCAGAGAATGTTTCGCCTTTATCAAATGCTTCACCATTTCGATTGAATTGACGATGATCACCACTTTCAAATACGGTTTGTGCAGAATAATTTCCGGTTAACAAACCACTTGCCAACGGCACACGCACAATCACGCCAACATTTTTCTTCTTCGCCTCTTCAAAAAATAATTCGGCAGGTCGTTGACGAAACATATTGAAGATGATCTGTACGGTTGTTACATTATCAAACTCAATCGCTTTTAATGCTTCTTCCACTTTCTCTACGCTCACACCCAGGTGTTGAATCTTTCCTTCTTTCTTCAAATCATCAAACAAACCAAAAATTTCCGGACGATAATACACTGCTGTCGGCGGACAATGCAACTGAATCAAATCAATTGTTTCAATTTGCAGACGCTGCAAACTGTCTTCTACATACTTGCGCAAAACAGCAGGCGTGTATCCCACGTTTACGTGCGGTTGAATTTGTCGTCCGCATTTTGTAGCGACAAACAATTTTTCCTTTCTTGTTTTCAGAAATCGGCCAATCGCTTTTTCGCTTTCACCATCGCTGTATACATCGGCAGTATCAATAAAGTTGACGCCATTATCAACAGCAGTATTTAAAATGACATCTGCATTCTTTTCATCAAATGCACTACCCCATTTACCGCCTACCTGCCATGTGCCAAGACTGATTGCCGAAATATTGAATCCTGCTTTGCCTAATGTTCTGTATTGCATGTGTTCTTGATTGTGATCGTTTAAAATTTGTGCAAAGTTACAGTTCCACCATTGCTTTGATCACTCCATTTTTCGGATCGAGCCAGCTTTTGAAATTTTCTTTCACTTCATCAAATTGTACACGGTGTGTAATGTATGTTGATGGATCAACGAGTTTGTTGCTTCATGCACATCATCACATGATCAAAATCTTCCTGCGTGGCATTTCGACTGCTCATAAGTGTTGCTTCACGCTTGTGAAATTCAGGATGACTAACGATCAACTCGCCTTTCTGCAAACCCACCAGCACATATCTTGCGCCATGCGCCATGTACAGAAATGCACTGTTGATGGCTTTTTGATTTCCTGTTGCATCGATCACCACTGTCGGCATATCGCCATTGGTAATTTCTTTTAAGCGTTGCAGTAGCATCTTCATTC
Source organism: uncultured Bacteroidota bacterium (assembly GCA_963830845.1). Classification (GTDB taxonomy): domain Bacteria; phylum Bacteroidota; class Bacteroidia; order Chitinophagales; family Chitinophagaceae; genus Lacibacter. Next base: position 32,142 of record CAWHOR010000039.1, read on the forward strand.
AATGGATTGATGGTATGCTGCACTTTCAATTTATCCTTACAGAAATTCAAACGTGTATCGTTTACATCCATAGCAATCACTTGTCCGCCTGCAATGCGGCCAAACTCCATAATACCCAAACCAATTGGGCCTGCACCAATCACCAATACAAATTCACCTGGTCTCACGCCTGCTCTGCGGATACCATGTGCACCAATCGCTAAAGGTTCAACCAATGCAAGTTCATCAAAACTCATGTCGCCGCCATGCAGCAATGCTGATGTGGGAACAGAAATATATTCCATCATACCACCATCTACATGCACACCAAATACATTGATGGCTGCACAACAGTTAGGCAAACCGTTGCGGCAGGCAATACATTCACCGCAATGAAAATATGGAATGAGTGTTACACGCTCTCCTATTTCAAAACCTGCATCTGCATCAACTTGTACAATTTCGCAACCCAACTCATGCCCGAGAATGCGTGGATAGGCGAAGTAGGGCTGCGTTCCTTCGAAGGCATGCAGATCGGTGCCGCAGATACCAATGCGTTTAACTTTTAATATTGCACGACCGGGTTGAATTTCCGGTCTCTCCTTTTCTGCGTATTCAAATGAACCCGGTTGCTGACACACTAATGCTTTCATAAAAAATATTTTCAATTTTTAGTCCTGTGTTCTCTGTTTATACTTTGTGGTCTTAGTGCCAAAAAAATAGCACGGAGTACACCGAGGTTTACGCAAAGTTCACAAAGGGCTTTCGATTAATTATTCACCACATGAAACTCATAACTACCTGACCCAATTTTTACTACAGCTTTACCGTTTGCATAAATAACCATCGCTTTCTTTCCATTCATCATCACAGTTTGACCCTGCTTTGCCGGAACATAAATCGTAGCTGTACTGTTGGCAGGTATTTCCAACCGCAAGTTAAATGATGAAGTTGTTTTTACCCATTCACTTTTAATTAAACCATAAGGGGATTGAAAACTTGCTTTAGCATTGGTTATATCACCTACTATTTCGGGCTTAATCATGACCTCTTTATAAGCTACAGAATTTTCTGTTTGTTTGATGCCCGCAAGCCCGGCATAGAACCACTCCATCAAATGCCCAAGCATAAAGTGATTGTTTGATACCGATTCATAAGCCTGCCAGCTTTCAGTTAATGCTGTTGCTCCATGCTTCAATTGAAAACCATAACCCGGCACATCATCACGATAATTCATATCAAAGATCACATCGCTTCTTTCTGCTTGTTCCAATGCTTTTAATACATAGCGATAACCGATGTCGCCGGCGGTTAATGCATTGTTGCGACTTTTAATTTCTCTTATTAATGCATCAACAACAGCTTTTCTATTCTTCTCTTCTACCAAACCCATGTACAAGGCCATGGCATTGGCAGTTTGACTGGAAGAATCGTATTGCATTTTGATTGGATCAAAAAATGTTTTGTTGAAAGCTGTTCTTACATCTTCTGCAAGTTGCTGATAGAAATTTGACGTCATCGTTCTTCTTCAACATCGTCGCTATTTTAATCATGATGTTGAGATCATAATAAAACGTTGCCGTTGCTGTTACACCCATCTTGGTCATTTGCGCAAAGCCTGATTTATTCGGACCAATATCAAACCAATCGCCTAAACCATGTGACAGGATATTATTGTTGGCTTTGCTTTTCAGGTACAGCACATACGCCTTCATCATGTCATACGATTGCAAAAGCGTTTCCTTATCGCCATACCATTGATAGTTATACCATGAATAAATAATTGCTGCACTTCCCCACTCCGGCGATTCATCAAATGGCGGCGTAAACACGGTAAACTCAGGAGCTATTTCTGGGATTTTTCCATTGGCGTATTGTGCATTCTTCATATCGTTGATCACTTTCTTATTCAACGCAGCTACATCATAATTATAATGAACAGAAGTGCCAACTAAATGTGTTTCTTCTAACCAACCAAGTTTCTCCCTGTGCGGACAATCGGTAAACACACTCACCATATTGCTTTTGATAGCCCAGTCGATCAATGTATGTGTGCGATTGAACAGATCATTTGAACAACTGAATGAACCAACAGTTGCAGCTGCATTGCGGATATGCAATCCTTCGAGCTTTACTACTTGTGGTAAGGATTGATTATTTTCTTTCGACATGCAATGCACTTCTACATAACGGAAGCCAGTGTATGTAAACAATGGATACCAGCTTTCTTCGTCCATCACTTGTGCCCCCAACCCCTAAAGGGGAGTTATTATCCCCTCTTAGGATGTACGTAAAATACGACGGGATCCGGTTGCTTTCTGGTTTACAGTTCCATCTTCATTAATTAATTCACCACAGATGAGTTTCACTCGTATCGCCTTTGTTCCCTTTTACAGTAATGGACGGAACACCGGAAAAATTTTGTCCGAGATCATACAATAGTAACACCTGCCTTTAATTCACGTTTTGTTTGCGTTGGCAACTGCTGCATCACTTTCACAGGCTCATTCATTTGTGATTCGAGTAATGGAGGGCCTTTTGTGATGATGACATTTTTCCAGGCTGCATCATTAAAGCCGGGTTTGTTCCAATCTTGTTGATAAAGATTCGCATCATAATCTTCACCACCGAATATGCTTGAATAGATGATAGGTGATTTATCTGTCTTCCAGCTTTCATCACTGATGATCTGTTGTGTAGTACCATCAGTAAACTCGATCAATGTTTTTGCGATCAGCTTTGGATAACCATAGGCACCGGTCATCTTGCGGTAACGTTCCGAAGGAATATAATAAAAACCATTACCGAGCATTACACCAATAGCGTTCTTCCCTTGCTGTATATTCTTTGTTACATCAAAGCTTACATACTGTGCATGCTTGCTGTAATTCGTCCAGCCCGGTGCAAGAAAATGATCACCGATCTTTTTTCCATTAATGCTTAATTCAAAATGACCAAGACCGCAGATGAATACCGTTGCCTGCTTGATCGTTTTTGCAACAGAAAATTCTTTACGTAAAACAGGCAGAATATCTTTCCGTGGTCCCCATGCTTTCTTTCCACTCTGGTGTACATGCGGAGCAATAATAGCAGTATCGTTGATCTCTTCGTACCCGATCCATTTTGCACTACTCCAATCTTTCACTTGTAACAAACCCATTTGCCAATGAGCAGTACTACTCCATGCAGAAGCATTTCCTTTGTTATCCCATACCTGTATTTTCCAGTAATATTTTTTTGCTGCTTGTAATATTTTGCCTGCAAAGACGACTTGGATAGATGCAGATGATTTGATCTGTTTTGAATCCCACACATTCCCAACATTCTTCCTGAGCAAGTTTTCATCATCGGCGACAAGAATGCGATAGGCTGTTTGCAATACATTCTGTTGTTTCGATTGTAGTTCCCAACTGAGTTTTGGCTGAATCACATCAACGCCTAAAGGATTGCTGCGGCTTTCGCAACGAAGATTGGCAACAGTTAATTGCTGAGCATTCAATAATAAGCTCATACAAACTGCCAGTAATATCAACAAGCATCGTTTCATTGTAATCTTATATTCATCGAACCGCCGTCAGGGTTTGCAACCGCTGACGGGGTTCTGCGTTCACTATTGTATCTCAATTCCCGATATAGCCAGTTCAGTTCCTTTTTCTGTTACCAGTTTCACCACATAATTTCCTGCATTGATCTGCGAACCCGTGTTTACTGTAAACTGATTCCATTTGCCCACCCGTGTAAATGTAAATTGAACCACCTCATCCATCATCCTGTTGCCACCTGCATCAAACAACTGCAATCTTCCCTTCACTATTTGTTCTTTCGGGTAATAATATTTCATGGTGATGGAATAAATATCGCCCACTCCTGTTTGCACCGGCCATTGAATGGTTGTTCCTGCATTTGATTTGATGACGGCACACAATCTACCATTCACCGAATCTTTTACCACACCTTCACCAATGATGGCTACATTGGTACGATAAGGAGTGATCGGTTTCAGATCATAAGCAGGTTGCATTTTATTCAGCCGGCAGAAAAGTAAGTACAACATTCTGATCGATTGTCAAGTTTACTTTTTCACCTTTTGAATAACGCTTCCGATAAATATTGTAAACAGTACCCCCTTCTTCATCTGTGATCAATTCTGTTTTGGTCAACTCTCCAGCGGGAGGTTGTGTTGCTGATTTTTTTACTGCAAGAAATATATCCAACTCAATTGTCGGCACAAAGCTTATTGTTTTCTTTTGTGTTTTATTGTTGAGTTGAATCCAGTCAGCACCAAATAAGTTAGAAGGAAGAGTATTGAATTGAATGGCTTCATTGCTGTATTGCTGCTGGCCAATATCCAGCCAGCTTTGCTCTTTACAATTATTGCAGGAAAGTTTACTAATGAAAGAAGATGCTGCTGCGGGTTTAATACCGGACTTTGTTGAAGCGATGGCGATTGCCGAAATGATTGCCTGCCCCGATTTACTTTCAGGAAATGAAATGATCATCTTCCCACCACTGATCTTTGTTTTCACAGTTTTCTTTAACGCTGCATTTGTTCCAACCTCTTTCCAAATGTCAAGATCGTTCAACACTGTTTTATTATTGATCGTAACATCAAACAACCGCATACCAGTAGCATTGATACCGCCGCCGATTCCAAGCCACGGTTCAATAAAATATAGTTCAACTAAATACTCACCATCGGGCAATGCAAATTCATAACTGAGTCTATCTTTTCCGTAACGGAAATCCTGGAACAGTTTCCAATCATTCGTTCCTTTTATGGGGCTGAAAGTTCTGCGTTGACTTGCAAAGTTGATGGGTACTTCAGGAAAATCTTTTGTCCATGATGTGGCAAACCCTTTATCTGCTTTCCAAGTATTGCCATTTTCATCTTTATACTCAGGTCCACCACAATTGTTGCGATAGATATAATTATACCCTGCATTTGATGTGGTTAACTGTTTTGTATTTGCATATAGTTGTTTAAAATTGGGAGACTGCTGCAAATGATGCAACACAATCGTATCCCTTGCAACTGCTTTGCCATTCACATAACCAACAGCATAAAGTACATTGTATTGAATATTTACTTTGTCCCATTGAAAATGTGTGCCGATACCGTTCTTCTTTTTTCTCCCAAGTGAGGAACCGTGGACATCATTAAACAATTCCACTTCATCACAATTGCTGTAAACATAAATACTGTCTTTGATGCCCGGCTTCATCCAGCGGTTGGGCCATGTATGCGAAACGATATAAACCATCGGTTCTTTTTCTTTGGGTGCATAATTACTGCGGAACATATAGTATGCATCCGTTGGTTCTTCCCAAGGCGTAAGCAATCCTTTATAATTCACCGGGCCAATGCGATCAAGCTCACGCAAGCCTTCACCACCTTGCACACGACCGGGATTATCATGCGATGTCAACAACCAAAAGAAATGTCCTGCACTGCTGTCTTTCACCGATTCCGCCAAACGAACTTTCTGTTCCATCAACTGCACCATACGATCTTCACTTAAAATGCCGTTCTGTACAAACCCACCTTCGGTATGCAAATCGATTGTTCGCCACGCACCATATTCACCAATCAACACTTGCTTTTTTACATCATTATCATAGGTTTCAGGATTACCACCATAAGTACCAGTCCAGTTTTGCGGCACATCCCAATCAGTTCCTGTTCCACCATTGCATGTTGTAACCAAACGTTGTGTGGATGCAGTGGGATCAAGTGAACGGATCAACTCGGTGCATTCTTTTGCAAAATCTTCCGGAAGTTTACTTTCATTCTGCAAGCCCCATAAAATAATGGACGGGCTGTTACGTCGCTCAATCACCCACTCTTTCAACAGTTGTTTGAAATTTTTTCTGAACTCAGGTGAATCGTACCATACATGAGCTGATAATTGAGTCCACCAAAGAATTCCTTTTTGATCACAGAGTTGTCCATATAATAAATTATGTGGTTGATGCCCGTCACGAAATGCATTGAAGCCGGATGACTGTATCCATTTGAATCGTGAAAAAATTTGTTCTTGACTGAACGCATGACTTTGTCCAAGTAAATGCTCATATTCTGCAATGCCGTTAATGAAAACAGGTTTACCATTTAAGATAAACTGGTTGGTTGGGTTCCTCCAGTTGATGCTGCGAAATCCAAATTCTGTTTCGGTCTTATCAAGTACAACATTGTTTTCTTTAATAACGGAAACAATTTTATACAGGTAAGGATTGTCAACAGACCAGAGGTTGATGTCTGATATCGGATTTATGATTTCGGATTTATGTTCAACAACAGCTCCTTTCTCTACACTTAAACTTTGTTTAACTATCTTATTTATTTCTTTTCCGCTTGCATCAATCAATCTATGCTCAACCACAACAGTTCTTCCTTTCTGCGAATAATTTTTAAGAGTAGCAGCAATATTTAACTGAATTTGATCGGCCGCTATATCCGTCCATGCATGAATACCAAACGGTTCAATGCGTACATCATTTGTCACAACCAAATGAACAGGGCGAAAAATCCCCATCGGTTGTGAACCTTCAGAAAAACCACGTTCATCACTACAACCACCGCAAACCCAAGGTTGATCTTTTATGTTGCAAGGATGATAGGCTCTAACTGCTAATTGATTTGCACTTCCATCGGTTTTAATTACATCAGTTACATCCAATGTAAACGTTGTTCGTCCGCCGATATGCTCACCAACTTTTTTATTGTTAAGATAAACCGTTGCATACGATCCCACGCCTTCAAAAAATAAAAAGAAACGTTTGCCTGTTTTTGATAGTGTTGCAGAAAATGTTTTGCGATACCAGGAATCGCCATGACGGTTACCGTGCAATAATCTTCTGTAACCTTCGTACTGATCCCAGTTGTGCGGAACGTTTACTTTTTTCCAGTTATTGTTGATGCTTGCTTGATAAGTGTTGGCAGGTAATTGCTGATCGTTACTTGTTGCAATGCTGAACCAGTTTTCATTTAGGGAAATATCCTGCCTTTGAGAAAATGTTTTGAACCACAGAGACACAAAGACACAAAGCAGCACAAAGAATTTCACGCAAAGGCGCAAAGTAGCAGAGGCGCAAAGAAACTCATGTATTACACTTTGTGTCTTTGCGTCTTTGCGTGATAAAAAAATGCTGATCATTATAATGATCTAAGCTCTTCATTAAACTGATACACTCCGTTCTTAATTGTTTTAATTGACTTCACTTTACCATTATAGCGCAACTGCAATACATTACCTGCAATTGATTTTACTTTCAACTGTACCAACTTACCTGCATTCCATTTCATATCCATTATAAAACCACCTCTTACACAAATACCTTTTACTTCTCCATCAGCAAAGGCAGCAGGTAATGCTGGCAACAGATCAACATACTTCGTATGACTTTGCACCAGCATTTCACCAATGCCAGCAGCGCCACCAAAATTTCCATCGATCTGGAATGGTGGATGTGCATCAAATAAATTCGGATAACTACCTGCTCCACCTTTCACCGGACTCAATAACATTTTCACCATTGTAAATGCATGTTCTCCATCTTTGAATCGTGCCCAGCAATTGATCTTCCAACCAAGACTCCAACCTGTCGCTTCATCACCACGAAAGATCAATGATTGCTTTGCTGCATTCATCAACGCAGGTGATTCATCATAATTAATTTCATTACCGGGATACATGCCCCACAAATGCGAAATATGACGATGCTTGTTATTGGGATCATCCTTATCCTGCATCCACTCCTGTAACTGTCCATGTTTGCCGATCATGTTTGGAGCGATCTGTTTATACTTTTCTTTTAATGTAGTTCGTAATGCAACATCAACATTCAATAATTCACTCGCATCAATTACATTTTTGAACAATGCACGGATGATCTGGTGATCCATTGTTGGGCCTGCAACCAATCCACCTTGCTCTGGTGAGTTAGATGGTGTACTGATGAGATAACCTGTTGCCGGATCTTTTACGAGAACACTGTTAAAGAACAAGGCTGCTTCTTTCATAATAGGGTATGCCCTGTTGCGTAAAAAAATTTTATCCTGTGTAAACAGATAACGTTCCCACAAATGCTGACACATCCATGCACCACCTGTTTGCCATATACCATGATTGGCAGCGTTGATCGGTGCAGTGCCTCTCCACAGGTCTGTGTTGTGATGCAATACCCAACCCGGTGCATTGTAATGATCCTTTGCAGTTTGCTTTCCTGTTACGGCCAACTCACCGATCATATCAAACAATGGTTCATGCATCGGCGATAAATTCAACAACTCTGCAGGCCAGTAATTCATTTCTGCATTGATGTTCGTTGTGTACTTACTTCCCCATGGTGGATTTGTAAGATCATTCCAGATACCTTGAAGGTTTGCCGGTCTTGTGCCTGGGCGTGAAGATGAGATCAATAAATATCTTCCGTACTGCACATACAATGCAGCAAAGGATGGATCATTTCCTTTTGCAAAATTGTTCAAACGTTCTTCGGTAGACAGAGCCTCCCCAAACCCCTCCGAAGGAGGGGCTTTAGACTCCGATAACTTCGGATTGCCTAATGTTATTGAATAGCGATTGAAATATTTTTGGTATTCTTTTATATGTGCTGCTTTAATTTGCTGATAAGTTTTTCCTGCAACAGATGCCAATGCATTGATGCATGGAAGCTTTGGATCAGCAGTAATATCTTTATAGTTTTTGAAATTGGTTCCAGCAGTTAAATAGATTGTAGCCTCATCAGCATTACTAATTATCAATTTCCCATTATCAATTCGCATGGTTCCGGCTTTTGCAACAACACGCATATAACTTTCGCCACGCAATGCACCTGTTCTTACTTTAAACGATAACACAACGTCGTTATTAACTTTTGTAACTGTATAATTTTTATGCGGACTACTTAATTCAGCAGTAAAGCTGATACTTGACTTTTTGAGATGCTGTAAGATTGATAACAATTGCCTGGTTAGGCTGACTTACAAAATACTCTCTCTTATAATTAATTCCATTTGCTCTATACGACGTAGTTGCAATTGCATTGGCAATATCCAATTCTCTTATGTAATTAGTTGCACTACTTGTATTGCTGAATTTTAAATTCAAATCACCAAACGGTTGATACGATGCCTGGTATGCTCCTACGGGTGGCGGGGTATCACTCGCTACAAAATATTTCCATTCTCCATTCAATGAAATTTTTGCTTCTTCATTGTTCAATGAATAAACACCAATATGTTTTACCGTATCCTTATAACCATAAATGCCACCTTTGTCAGAAAAGTTGAGTACTAAAATGGCGATGGTATTTTTTCCCTTGTGCAGAATATTTTTTGCAACTGTGTATTTTCTTCCTTCTGTGTTTTGCTGACTGCCCACCAACTGCCCATTCACATAAGTATAATCCCAATCACGAATTCGGTTGAAATCAAAAACCAACTCTTCTTCTTTCCAATCATCCGGCAATACAAAACTTTTACGGAACCATACTGCACCATCCAGTCCTTCATGACCAACAGTTTCCCAACCATCCCAACTCGGTACAGTCATCGTCAGCCATTTGCTATCATCAAAACCCGGTGCAGCATATTTTTTATCCGTCGTAACTTTTGTTATCCAACCTGCTTTTTCACCGTCATAACTTTTCAAACTCATGAACTCTTTTTCCGCTAATGCTTCAGCCTCTTTTTGTTTGCCTTGAAATAACAACTGGCGAATGCTGTCTAAATATTTATATGCACCCGGGCGACTATACACTCTTGGTTCTCCATTCCACAACGTTTCTTCGTTATACTGTATACGATCGTTTTCAATGCCACCAAATAGCATCGCACCAATACGACCATTACCAAGAGGCAATGCTTCTGTCCATTTAACTGCAGGTCTGGGATACCAGAGTTTTAAATCCTGTGCCTGCAACATCTGCAAGCAACATAATGTTAATGCAAGAGCTAAATATTTTGATTTTTGTATCATCGCTAGTACTACTATTTAACTTTTGTTGCGTCGCACACTTGTACAACAACAATTCTATTCATCATTTCTTATGTTAACTCCGTCAGACGAGGGCGTCAGACGGGCTGACCCACTCATTACTCATTACTCATCACTGCTTCACTTCTTCCTTCTTTACATCATCTGCAACAATCACCTCGGCGTCACCTAATATGTTGTTCTTAAAGATGATATTTTTAGTATTCGCTCCTTTTATTTCAATAAATGCTTTTGTTCCGTTGAAAGGCCAGCTATTCTGCAACAACCCATTCTGCACATTGGTGAAACGAATCAACGTTGCTGTTGTTATTGGTTTAGCAGAAACAAATCCATCAATGATCAATCGATCTGTCTTCTCAACTGATAAAGACGGGCCTGTTTTTACATTCACCCGTACATTGTGCAGTTCAATATCTTTTCCGTTACGAATTGTAATTCCTGTTTCTGCTTCAAACACACAATCATTTAAACTGATCTCACTCACAGGCATTTCATCAAGCCCGTTTATGTACATCGCCTGTTTAGTGTAAGCTGTAATATTGCTGAACCGGATATTCCTAAACTGTGGAGTTCGTTCACTCACCGGCTCAGGTGGTACTTTTGAATACTCCATATCCAGCACAATTGCCTGTGCTTTGATATTCTTCATGATGATATTATCTACACGAATATCTTCCACTACTCCACCTCTTCCTCTTGCTGTTTTAATACGAATGCCACGATCTGTTCCATCAAACACACAGTTACTGATAGTGATCTTCTTTACATCGCCACTCATTTCACTGCCGATCACTACTCCACCATGTCCGCTTAACATGGTGCAATTCGTAATGGTATAATTTTCTGCAGGTGTTGCTTTTGTTCTGCCCGGTAGATCTTTTCCTGATTTAATCGTAATACAATCGTCGCCCACACTGATATGACAATCGGAAATGTGCACATACCTGCAACTCGAAGGATTGATACCATCGGTGTTTGGTGACTTCGGGTTATCAATTGTTACACCTTTAATCGTTACGTTTTCGCAAAACTCAGGTGTTACTGTCCAGAAGGGAGAATTCGTAATGGTGATTCCTTCGATCAACACATTCTTACAATACAAAGGCTGGATAAACGGCGGACGAAGAAAACCACGTTTCATTTGTGTTGGATCATCGGGCAACAAAATATCTTTATTCAAACTATCAAACAACAGTTGATATTTATTTCTTGTCGTTTGATTTTTATAAAAAGTAAGTGCGTATTCCCACCACTTCTTACCATGTCCATTTATTGATCCCCGACCAATGATGGAAATATTTTCGGCTTTGTATGCATAGAACAACGGTGAAAAGCTCATGACATCCACACCTTCATACCGGCTTTGAACCATAGGCAGGTAATCATCAAAGTTGTCGGAGAAATGCAACTCTGCACCTGCATCAATAAAAATGGTGATGTTGCTTTTCAAATGTATCGGGCCGGTTAAATATTTACCTGCGGGAAAATACACCGTACCACCACCTGCTTTTGATGCAGCAGCAATGGCATCTGCAATTGGTTTCGTTGCAAGCTTACTACTATCTTTCTTTGCACCATATTTGGTTACATCATAAAAGGCTTGTGCAGCTGATGTGAAGCAGGTAATTGTTACAAGAGCAAAGAGACTTAGTTTTTTCATTTATCTATTTTTTGCTCACAGATGGCACTGATGTTCACAGATTTTTTCTGTGTTAATCTGTGTAATCCGTGAGAGCCTAATCAAACAACCAATCAATATTCTTATTCTTCGCATCACTCATCAGCATTGCATCATATACAGGAATGATTTGTGTGCCATCAACAAAACCCAATACAAGGCAAACTCCTTTCGGCAGTTTTAAGGTGTTGATGCCTGCTTTAAATGAATAACTGTGAATGTTCACCGGTGGCATACCTTCAAAGGCAATTGCATTTGAAATTTTTATTTCTGCCTGTCCATAGTCATCGGCACTGGCATTTGTTTCCAGTTCAGGTGCTTTGGCAAAAACCGTATCTGTCGTGAATGCAGCACGTTGTGTTTTGAAATAGCCTACCAACACTTTCACTGGCGTATGAGTAAAAAAGTTGATCTCTGTTGGTTGGTTCAATTGTTGCTGAAATGAGAACTGAATTGCTTTCAACCCCTTCAATTCCTCAGTCAAATATTTTATACTGATGGCCGTGTCAGTAAAAAGCGATGCCCCTTCACTTAAAACGACTGGATTAGGATTCAGCTTATCATCAGCTTGTAAAAACGGCTTGCGCTCCTGCACTTTTGTGTTAGAATTACTCTTCAGCGAATCAATTTTAGATTGAAAGGTCTTTAACTCTGTTTCAAACACTGGTACCATTTCATTCCAATGTTTGAAAGTACCGTTTACACCACGCATGGGAATTTTTCGTTGCTGCGTTTGCATGCTATTGGCGTAGAGATAAGAGCTGGAAGTAAGTCTTGCCAGTTCTTTGTAATCGTTCACACTTTTTTGCAGCATTGGCACTGCTAATTCAAGATCAGTAACATTGTTGCTGTACTTATACTTCAACAATTGTACGGCTGCATTCACCTTGTTACTGAAATGATGCGCCATTGCTTTGTAACAATACATATCATTTAGCAATGCGATTGAACTCATCTTTGTTCTTTGTGATTCGCTTTGATACTTCTGCAATCAGTGCAGCAGCTTTATCGCCATGCAATACCACTTCTCTTGATACCTGTGACGGTGTTTCGCCAACATGCTTGATTCCCTTCTGTTCTTTATCTGCATAATCAAGGATCATTTCACCTTCCGGCGCTTCTGCATCATACAACAACGTAAACAAACCATAACGGAATGGATTGATTAGTTGTGTCATCAACATACCCAGCGTTAATGTTTGACGGTTACCATCAGTGATACCAAAACGACGCAATAATTTCGGAGCAATCTCTCCGCTCTCTTCATACGCTGTCAATATTTTTCTTCCATCTGCTTCACTGCAACCAAATTTATCGGCAAGCAAACGACTCCAGTAAACAACTTCTTCTTCACGGTTACGTTTTGCTTTCCATGCATAACGACTCCATGCACTGTACCAGATCCAGTCACGTTCAATTTGTAGTAAGCGTTTGCCCTTCACACTATCGGCACTGTAAGGCCAATCCCAATAAGAAGCCTGTGGATATAAATGCAAACCGTTACCACCCATTACTTCGTGCATACCAATTACACTCTGCTGAATAAAATCGGGTGAACCATAACGGAACGGTTCAAGATTAGCAAGTATGTGTATGTTTTCAATTTGTACACTTCCGAGTTTACTTAATGTCTGATGTAATTCAGCCCATGTTCCTCTTGGTCGTGCATAGGTCAATGCTTCACCGTTGAACTTTGCTTCGGTGTATAAATTTTTATAAAGAGGTAATGCAGCCCGCATTACTCCAGGTGCATCAGTATCATGTGCACGCAACACAATGGGAGGCTCTTCTGTTTTATTCAATGCTTTCAATCCATCTTTCACACCGGGAATAATTGTTTGTGTGAACCATTCAATATCATCTTTACCTACACCTTCCATCGCTTCGCCCAAACAAACCATTAAACCAACGTTGGGATATTTTTCAACAAAAGCTGCAATGGATTTTCTTGTATAATCAGAGATCAATGGAATGATCGGTCGTTCACGTTCCTGTGTTTTTATCTTGTGATGTTCAGCAAATGGTTTGGAGACGATGATATTGTAAAACATCTGTATCACCCAGATGCCACGTTTATCTGCTTCGGTTGTTAAGAAACGATAGATTTCTTCATTCTTTTTAAATGTTGCTTCATCTACTTCCACCGCATAAGGATAATCTTTCAACTTGACCAATGAAGCAAACGGATGACCATTCCAGAGATACAAAGAATTCATGCGGTTTGTCACCATTGAATCCAAATACTGTATCCATAATTTTTTATCGTAGAACCAGGGAAATGTTTCAGGTGTATAAGGATATTCGTACACATTTCTGCCGGGGAGATAGTAAGGTTTCTGTACACCAATGCATGAGCCACGTAAGACCATTTCAGGCGCATCGCTCAATGAAAATGTAACAGGAAATTTTTTTATTTTCTTCAACTCATCAGCAAAAGCAAGACAGCCATATAAAATACCTGACTCATCGTTACCTGTTATTGTTGTACGATTGTTTTTTGTCTCAATTACAAATCCTTCTTTCTTTCCAGTTGATTGTTTTGTAAGAAGTATCGAATGCTTAGCAGTGCTTAGCTTTAATTGATTGATGACTGACTGTAACTTCTGCAAACCAAAATTTGTACGAGCAGAAGGTTGCTTGTTTTCGATCTTCACCTGTGCTGAACCAACAACACTTAATAACAACTGATATAATGAGTAATTGTTGTTTCATGTTATTTCACTTCCACTAATTCATTTAAATAAATTTCAAGCATCGTAAAACCGTTTGCATCTTTCTTGTTACCGTCGCTTGCATCATTCGGGTTCAATCCTTTTTTTGTTTCCCATGCATCGGGCATACCATCATTGTCTGTATCAGCAGGCGCTGCAGTCGATTTATATTCAGGCCAGCCACCAACAGCAAATACATTGTCAATAATGCCCGGCTTACCGAATGAACCTTTGCCAATAGCAGTTCCTGTTCTTGTTTCATTCACTACTCGTTCATCCACTGCATCACGTTTTGGAAAAATAGCACCTGCATATTTCAATACATTCTCATACGATTCTTTTGCTGTTTCAACAGGCAATGCAACAGAAACAGGAAATGCTTTATCTGAAATGGCACCTGAAGGAGAACCTGCTTCTCTCAAATCAACGCCTTGTTTATTTCTTTTGGTTAATAGTTTATCACCTTCCATAATATTACCATCCACAAACCATTGTCCAGTGCCTTTGCTGTTTTCTTTTTGATAAGATGCATGCACAAACTTCAATTCAGCAGGAGCTGCCGGACCGGGCTTGTAATAATTGTTAACAATGTTCACTTGCGAAACGCCACCTGCAATATTTACTTCACCACCATAAGCTGCATTCGCATTGCCCCAGTTATAAATAATATTATTACGGTAATCGATCAAGGCAATGGTATCATGTGCCCTTGCGCCATTAAAGCGGATTGCTCTACTGTTAAGATGTGCAATTAAATTATGATGATAGCTTGCGTATTGTCCGCCCCATACTCCACCATACGAACGATGCCCTTTCTGATGACCAGCTTCATACAAACCTTCACTTACAATGCACCATTGTACTGTTGTATTTTTTGTATCGTACATCGCTGCACATTCTTCATTGGCCCAACTGAAACTGCAATGATCAACAATTACATCATGACAGTTCTCCATATCAAATCCATACAATCCTGTTTTCAATGTACCACCGGGGCGTGAACGGATATAACGGATAATGATATTCCCATGATTGCCTTTTGAAGAAGCACCATTTAAAATGAGTGATTGATTTTTTAAACAGATACCATCGCCGGGAGCTGTTTGTCCGGCGATAGTCAGGTTTGAACGTTTGATCTGAATTTTCGTTTGTAGTTCGATGATACCTGATACACGAAAGATAACAGTTAACGGTTCGCCGGGAAATTGTTCCAATGCCCAGCGGAAACTTCCTTCACCACTATCATTGAGATTTGCAACAGCAACTACTTTGCCTCCTCTTCCACCTGTTGCATATTTACCAAACCCTTCTGCACCGGGAAAAGCAATTTGCTGTGCAAACAAATATTGAGCAAAAAATAAACATGCAAGTATGATCACTGATTGTTTCTTCATCACAATTCGTTCTTTAAACCTGTTAGCAACCCCGTCAGCGGTTGAAAACCCTGACGGCGGTTGGAGCAGAATTATAAAAATATTTACAACCGCTGACGGGGCTGATAGCCGCCGTCAGGGTTTTCAAATCAATTCATTTAGTTTGATACCACCTTTCTCACAACTCATATATGCTGCTTCCATACATGCCATTGTATAAATGCAATCTTCCACTGCATTATCAGGCTTTTCAATTTTTCCTGCAGCAGCAAGCATTAACTGTTCCATGCTTCCGATAAATGCATGCGGAAACCAACTGCCTTCAATTTTCTTTTCCTGCCATTGTGGTTCTTTGCCTTCTTCTAAAAAAACATATTCAAAATTGTCTGCTTCACCACGTGGATAATTGATGAGTGCACCAAAGTTGATCAGTACTGCACCCTTCGTTCCTTCAAACTTTATATAAGATTGTTGCTTGGGCGTACCGTAGTTATGACAATGATTGGTCAAAATGTTTGCTCTTGTCATATCCCCATAATCCATAATAATGTTGCTGCGTACCGATGCAAGCGCAGGCATGGATGGATGTTTTGTTGATTTTGCGTACACTGATCTTGGATTGCCGAGTATATGACGGATGAGATCGATGTAATGAATACTGTGATAAAGAATTTCTACACGTGGAGATGCCATTAAGAAATCCCACAAATGCCAAGGCGTGTAAACATTTACATTTACTTCAATATCATTGATCTCCCCAAGTAAACCTTCGGCCATCATCCTTTTCATTTCAAGGATGTATGGTGCATAGCGTAATTGAAAATTAACTGCAGCATTCAACTTCTTCTCTTTGCAGATCGTTAATATTTTTTTTGCTGCATCCAGATCTTCGCCCATTGGTTTTTGCAACAGCACAGCAGCGCCATCAGGTAATTGTTCTAATAAAGGAATTAATGCAGGACCGGGCACTGCAATATCAATAATGGCATTTGCCGGTAACTGTTTCAACAATTCCTCCGGGCTTTCAAATACTTGTTTAATTCCAAAACGTTCTGCTGTTGCTTGTGCTTTTGCAGGATCAATATCACAAATACCCTGCACATGAAAACCACCCAACATATAAGCAGGCAGGTGTGCCGTATTTACAATACCACCTGCGCCAATAATATAAATTGGTAATTGTGCAGAAGCGATATCTCTTTGATGATTCGTCATTAACCAACCTCTCCCAACTTGTTTCCTTGTGTTAATAATAAAACAGCAGCGATCAATATAATAATAGCAACGGTCAGCAAACGAATCGTTTTGCCACTGCTGTTTTTCCATTCTTTCAACATCAATCCTGTTACTGCACTTAACAACACCAGTAGGATCATGTGAATGGCCCAACTGCTGAATTCATATTTGCCCATGCGCACATGACCAAGACCATAAAAGAAAAACTGTCCGTACCATAACATACCTGTTAAGATCGACATGAGATAATTCATTCCCAATCCACTTTCACCGGTTGTTTTATACTCGCCAAATGTTTTTTCTTTACGATGCAAATACAAACAATACAACATGGTACTGATGAATGCACCAGAATTAGAAAAAATATAAATCACATTTCCCTGGAAATTTCCTGCACCATATTTTGCTGCAACATCTGCAATGGGCTGACCTTGATTTAATGAGAATCCATACAATGCCGACAACACACCTGCAAGTAAACAAAGCGGCAATCCTTTCGCCAATGAAAAAGCAGATTCAGTCTTTGATTGTTTTTCAATATCTTTTTCTTTACTACGACCAGCCAAGCCACATACGGCAATACCAATTGCTCCCATGGTTACACCACTGATGAGATAACCGGCACCGGTTCCTGATAGAATAGTTCCTAATGTTCCGGCTACTAATGGCGGCAACAACGTACCCAACACACAACTGATACCAACTGAAATTGCATAGGTCAATGAAAAACCAACATAACGGATAGCAATACCAAAGGCAGTTCCACCAACTCCATAAGCAATGCCAAGCAGGAATGAACGTTGCATGGCAGAAGCTGGTGCGTCTTTTAATACGGCAACAATTTCCGGAATGGTGATGTATGCAACGAGCAAGGGTAACAATAACCAACACACTGCTGCCTGTGCCAGCCAGTAAGTTTGCCAGCTCCATCCTTTTACTTTTCGCTGTGGTGTATAACAGAGCGATGCACTTGAAGCGCCGACAGCATGAAACAAAACTCCGTTAATTACTTCCATATTCTTATGCAGATGGGTTAAAAGGAATAAAAGTTTGCAGCATTGGTATAAAATATTTTATCTGCTGCGTTATCATCAACCAAATCGTTAATTACTTCTTTGAAATTTTTCCAGGTATTGCTGTAAGAACCGGCCAATAATGAAACGGGCCAATCGCCGCCCATGAAACAACGGTCGGTTCCAAACTGTTCTATTGCAAAGCCAACATAAGGTTTAATATCATCCGCTGTCCATTGATCGCCTTTTTGTGCAGTTAATCCAAGCCCAGAAATTTTTGCATAAAAATTTTTATGCTGCGCTGCTTCTTTCATCAACTCGCCCCATTTTCCAAATTTTTCTTTTGTTGTAATAGGTGGTTGATTCAAATGATCGAACACCATCCTTAACTCAGGAACTTTCGCTGCCACCTGCAATGCAGTTTCTATATGCTCAGGTAAAACACCCACCACATCGTAAGGAATATTATGATCGGCCAATATCTGCAGGCTGTTGATCACTTCCGGTTGCAACAACCACTCCGGATCACGCTCATCATGTATCAAATGACGAACACCTTTGAAATAATTTTCTTTGCCGTATTTCTTTTGCAGTGCTTTTAATGTTGCATCCGGATTGATCAAGGGTAACCATCCAACAATACCGGCGATCCAATCTGTGTTTACCGCCACATGCAACATCCAATCAGTATCTTCAAAATTATTGGCAGCCTGTACAAGAATGCCTTTTGTAATTCCGCTTGAATTTCGATCATGTTCCAGCTCTTCAATACTATACGTACGATTGAGTATAGATGTGTTGCCTTCTAACCATGCATATTCTGCACGGTTAAAATCCCAGATATGTACATGTGTATCAGCAAGCCTCATTTTTTTCAAATGATCATTTAATAACTGTCTGCAATTGTTCTGTTATTCCGAATCGATACGTCAATTTCCTTATTGTGCTCACCCAACAATGGTGCGCCTTTGCCTGCTGCCAGTATTTCACCATCCACTTTTATGGGACAGCGTGTAGTGGTTACTGATAGTCCGTTAGCTCGTTTTCACCGTTACTTCCATTTCGAGTGAACGGTAACCTTCCTGCTTCACCAACCGATCGTAATCCATTACCGGTGCACACCAGATATCTGCTTTCTCCAAAATACTGAGCCACTCTGCTGATGGTCTTGTTGTTAAATGACCCGCCAGTATCAATTTTATTTCATCACGTTTTGCAAACCAATCGTTGCTGTTGATGAAATCTTTCAACGGTTCACATTCCAGCAGTGTTGCCAGCGTTGGAATATTGGTCATTGCCAATGCAATGTAATCATCATTTGTTTTATAAATACCATAAGGTGCCGCAATGTATGCATGCGCACTGTTCACTGCACCTCGCACCGGCAATTGTCGTCCATCGTTGTAATAACAGGTCAATACTTCAAACTGAAAATCCAGAATACTTTCCAGCATACTCACCTGCACCAATGCGCCTTCGCCTGTTACTGCTTTTTGATAAAGTGCCGCCAATATTCCCTGTGCAATATGTGTGCCCGCCATGATATCCACCACGGCAACACCCATCGGTGTAGGGCTTTCATCAATATTATTGCTGAGCCAGGTTAAACCGGAAACAGATTGCAACAACAGATCCTGTCCCGGCAAATCTTTCCACGGACCTTCTACTCCATAACCGCTGATCTCTGCATACACCACATCGGATTTAATCTGCTTCACTGTTTCATAATCCAACCCAATACGTTCCATTACACCGGGGCGAAAATTATGCATCACCACATCGGCTTTGGCAATCAGTTGTTTTACTTTTTCGAGATCATTGGGGTTTTTTAAATCGGCCGCATAGCTTTGTTTGTTGCGATTGATTGCATGAAAAATGGTTGACTCACCTTCGATCATCACATCACTTACGTACAGCTCACGACAAATATCGCCGCTTCCCGGTCGTTCTATCTTGATCACCTGTGCACCCATATCCGCCATTCGCAAAGCCGCAGACGGCCCCGACAAAAACTGGCTGAAATCGATCACTAATATGTCTTCTAAAAGTTTCATTTTATATTATTAGCCCCCTTCCGACTTCCCCCAAAGGGTGAAGCCATCAACACACAGCCCTCGCTTTTTAAAAAGTATTTGATATTAAAAACATTCTGGTTATCAATTATACAATAAGCAGCTACACTATGATTCATTCATCACTCATTACTCATCATCTTAACCCACCCCTTTTTATCATTCTCCTGTGTAAGACGCTGCAACCCCTACAGGGAGGGGAGAAACACGCTGCTTCACTCGTAACTCATAACATTTAACTCGTAACTTCTTCTAATTCCTTCCTTATCTTCTCATTCTGTTCTCCTAACTGTGGTGCTGGTCTATCAGCAGTCAAACGTTGTCCATTGATGCGTATCGGGCATCTTGTTGTAACAATTGTTTTATCGCCTGCATGAATGGTTTGTTCCATTTGCAATGCATTGTAAGCTTCATGGTCTGTCATCTCATCCCAATTCAATACTTCCATTGCCCAAAGACCTACCTGCTGCAATAAACCCAACCAATGTGCTGTTGTTTGTATTTGCAAATGCTCTACCAACACTGTTTTTATTTCATCTCTCAATGCAAAAGCATCGTCCTTCGAAAAATGTTTTAATGCTCCGCAGCCAATCGTATCGGCCAACACATGAATATCCATCATTGCAATTGAGATATAACTATCTTTTGTTTGATAAATACCATACGGTGCACTTAATAATGGTTGACCATTCGCTACTTTACTTCTAAGTGGTTGTTCGTTGTTGGTAAAATAAGTAGTGAGTAATTCAAATTGAAAATCGAGTAGTGATTCCATTAAACTCACTTCGATCAATGCGCCTTTTCCAGTTTTTGAACGACGAATCAATCCACCTAAAATTCCCTGCACCAATTGAGAACCTGCAAGAATATCTGCAATGGAAATACCAAATGGCACAGGACCATTTGTTCCATTACCTGTTGTATAAGCTAACCCGGTAATTGATTGTAATAACAGATCCTGACCAGGTTTATTTTTCCACGGACCTTTCTTACCATAGCCTGAAATTTCTGCATAGATCATTCGTGGGTTAATCTGCTGAACGGTATTATAATCCAGTCCGTTCTTTCCCATTACATCGGGACGAAAATTATGGATCAACACATCACTCTTTGCAATAAGTTTTTTGATGATCGTAATGTCTTCTGGATTTTTCAGATCAGCCGTAAAGCTTTCTTTGTTTCGGTTGATGGTATGAAACAACAATGAATTATCATCAACCCATAGATCTTTAATGGCAAGTTTGCGACCTGCATCACCTGTTTTTGGTCGCTCGATCTTGATCACTCTTGCACCAAGATCAGCCAAACGCAAAGCAGCCGACGGGCCGGATAAATATTGACTGAACTCCAGCACCACAACTCCATTTAGTGGTAATGCGCTCATGCTGTTATTGCAGTTTGTTTTGAAATACTTTGTTCGTATAACTTATTCATTTCGTGTAATGCTTTTGAAGGATCACCGTCATACTTCAGACAATCCTGTAACGGGTCGCCTGCATGATCCTGGAAATGCAGATAACCATTGTAACGCGGACGCATATATCCGTTATCCATCACAGGCAATACCTGCGTGAAAAAATAATTGGTCAAATGATTGGCAGTTGGATCTGTCCATGCACTACGATGACCTGGCTGACCACCATGTTGTACATACATGCTGCTTTGGCATTCACCTGATGTTACCATCGCTGCAAAATCAACCGCCACTTCTTTATGTTGACTGAAAGCTGAAACAGAAATTCCTGTCCCGCCAATGGTTGTCCGTAGTTTTTTCCCGTTGAAAGAAACCACATCGGTATAATGCAATAAATGTTCTGCATATCCTTTGCGAGCATAGTTTGAATAACCGTATGCAAACGGGCAATATAGATAATCGTTGGTTGTACTCATTAATTCAGCAACAGCGATCGGGTTACGACTGAACATCTTTTTGTCAACCACAGTATACAATTCCTTCATTGTTTCAATTGCTTTGATGCCTGTTGCTGCATCAATCACTTCTTCTTCGCTTTGAAATGGTTCTTTACCATGTGCAATGCAGAAGGTATAAAAGTTCATGAGCAGATCAATGGGAATAGCAGGCACCGCTACTTTTCCATCTTTCGCCATATCCAATACATCGTTCCATGTTTGTGGTACGTTGCTGAGTAGATCTTTGCGATAGCTGGCTGCAGGTGTAGCTGCATCGATCGCCAATGCCCATTGATTATTGTTGTAGTTATAACTGATATGTGAAAGACCAACTGAGTTTGTTTGCTGATCTCTTAAATACCCGGCTGATAAATACTCGTTCAATGGCAACACGCATCTTGTTGCATCGGCACATCCAACCCACGGATGATCGATGATGAGCAGATCATATTCTTTTGTGAGTTCTTCAATGGGAAAATCAGCAAACTCCTGGAGTGTTCTTTTCTTCCAACGTATCTCTACATCAGGATGTAATTCGGAATAACGTTGCGAAACAGCCAGCAACGGAGTAATGCCCCTGCTGTGTCCCCATGTAATTCCATTTAATACAATTGATGCCATAGTTAGCTTGCTTTTTTAACCATTAAGATGTGTTCGCAAAGCATCACGAGTTCGTTATGCTGGTTAAAACATTCAACCAATTCAGTTACTAAACCGAATTCGGGTTTCTTATGATCTTTCAAATCCTTTATCGTTACAGTTACTTTAATAGTGTCGTTGATAAATACCGATTTAATGAAACGGAGACGTTCATACCCATAGGTCATGCTTACTTCGTTTACAAAATCGGCAGTGAGGCCAATGGCCACGGTAAAGATGAGTGTACCATGTGCAATGCGTTTTTTAAACGGCTGGCTTTTGCACCACTCTTCATCCATATGATGGGGGAAAAAATCGCCTGACTGACCGGCGTGAATCACAATATCCGTTTCGGTGATGGTTCTGCCTTTAGTCTGGCGAACATCATTGAGTTTAAATTCCTCAAAATACTTCTGTATAAACATAGCTGGCTGCAATCAGTTTTTATACCAACAGGTTGGTTTCAAAAATGGCAAAATCACCCGGTTCATCCGAAGTTCAAGGTATAACAGCCTGCCGGGGCGTTCAATGGAAGGTTTTACTGATTTGATGGATTATTTTCCCACAGACCAGAAAGGTTTGGCTTAAAAATCGAAGAGAGGGGATAAAAAGCATCTTACAGCCCAAAACAAAAAGTACTATTTAAAAACTTTCAACAAACATTGGCGGTTACTGTAAATAAAATACAACTATGTTATAATCAGTTGAATATAATTTTTCAGCATTGTATCAGACAACCGGAGATCAATAACCAGCTTCCGGAACAAAAGTAAACATCCACTTCACCGGATTTTGCCAATCTTTTCCTCTAAAAGTTCCAACCGGTGCTTTGATCAGTACTGTATTCCATCCTTTCTTTAAGAGGATACTTGTTGGTGCACGGTATTCATATCCTTCATCGGCTAACGGTAATTCGCTGTTTCCTTTTTGCCCTGTATGTTTCCATTGCGGAGCCGGGATCAATTGTCCATTTACCCACACAGCACTTTGTTTTTTATCCCATGCATTTGCAGGTGGCGGATCAGTTGCCGGTGATCGTGACAAATTATTGAAGCCGATCCAAAACTTCTTCTCTCCATCTTCATTGCTCCAGATTTTTGTTACGGCATACCAAGTAGTACTGTCTTCTGCATTAGGTATTGCTCCACTAATCAAAGGTGCCCACCAATGACGCAGCACAACTGTTGCCCCAACCTGTTCAAGTGTTGGCTTTCTTTTATCTGCATCGAACCCTTTTTGCTCAGGTGTGAATTGCTTAGAAAGATCGCCCTTGTTTGCAAATGGACCGTACAGTTTCCATACAAGATTCGATTGTTGCACATAAGGAAATGACAGTGTAGCATAGTACTGCTGCTTATGATCAAGTAATCTGTTTTCAAACTCAGTGAATGCATTTGCTCTTGCAGTATTTGGTTCGCCGATGTTTGCTACCCAACCATCAACACCACCACCCTGCCAGCTGCGTTCTGCAAATGCAAGAACGCCCGGATAAACAGGATTCATATTGAGCACATCTTCTTCTTTGCCCACAGCTCTATCGTGCCACATACAAATAGTGCCGCCGAGTGTTGTTGCATCGCCTTTTTCTTTATCTGCAATTTTTCGGTTGAAGATTGTTGTAACTGCCTCTAGTGGATCCATATGATTGAGGTACAGATGCCGTGAATCTATGAATTGAATTTCTGCATCGGAAGAAAGACGTGCATTATCATCCATCCATAGTTGACGGATGGTGCTGTTGCTGAAAATTACCACCGGGTTGCCAGCCGATCACTTTCTTACCAAGATTTTCAATGTAGGCTGTTACTTCCGGAATAAATTTTTTGTTGGTGATCTTTACTTCATCTGCACCGATGTGGATGTATGGCACATCGTAAGTAGTACAAAATTCTTTCAAAATATTTTTTACGATCACCAATCCACTATCGCTTTGCATATCGGTTTTCATAGAACGCTTAAAAGCTGCACTATGGCCGGGCATATCAATTTCCGGAACAAAGGTGATATGCCGTTCTTTACAATAGTTGATCAATTCTTTCATCTCAGCTTCGCTGTAATACATGCCTTTGTTACGCAGCATATGTTCGGGGGCAGTGAGTTGCGGATATTGTTTAATGGCAATGCGCCACGCAATATCTTCTGTTGCATGAAAATGAAAGACGTTGAGTTTGTTGGCTGCCATTACATCGATCTGTTGTTTCAGCAATGGCATCGACATATAATTCCGTCCCACATCGATCATATAACCTCGCCAACTGAATGCAGGCCAATCGGTAATGCTGCAGCCATCAATCATTGTTTCAGTACGCAACAACTGTTTCAAAGTCTGAATACCATTGAAAATTCCATGTGCGGTATTAGCAACCAGCTTTATAGTTGTTGCGTTTACATCAAGCTGATATGCTTCAGCCTCATTTTGTGCAACTTTTATTTTCCCAATACTCAATTCAATAAACGATTCTCCGGCATTTGCTTTGTCTGTCAAGCTTCATTTCCCAACCAATCGATTGAAGATATTGCTGAAGTTGTGTTGATTCCTTCAAAAGACTTTTATCTTTCAACACAATCGTTTTGCAATTGAATAAAGCAAAAGCATCCTGCTTCCATTGCAATTGTTGTGGCTGTGGAATCAATGCTGCTTTTGGTTGCAGATCGTACACATACGGATAGATGATGATGCTTCCACAGCAGATACGCATTGCCCATCAAGTGCAACCCATCATTACTCAGTTCAGGTTTCAGTTTTCCGTTTCCATTGCTGAAAGGAGTATGCAGATCAATATATTGGTATTGATGAGCAGCTGCGTTTGCTTTTAATTGCTCATTTACTTGTGAATGAATACTGTATTTTTTGTATGACCGCCAAACTTGCCGTACACTTCATTCACCGGCAAAATACTTTGCACGTACAGTTTTGTTTCGGGCGATTGTTGCTTCACATAATCTGCAATCAGCAGCATGTTCTTCAATACACTGTCGGGGCTGATGCCTCTTGCCAAGTCGTTTGTTCCAATGAGTAAGAAGACCTTTGCCGGTTTCCGATTTGTTACAACTGGCAAACGATGCAATACCCCTTCCGTAATATCACCGCTGATGCCATGATTCTTCATCCGCAGATCGTTGAAGAGTTGTGCCCACTCTGAGCCATCCGTAATACTGTTGCCTAGAAAAATAATTTCACCCTGAGCTTGTCGAAGGGTTGTTTGCGGCATCGATTTGAAAAAAGTCACACGTTGATTATAGTAGGTGGAGAACATGCTATCATGCAACACCGGCAATTTCAACTGCGCAGTAGCTCCCAAACACCAACTATAAAAAAAATAAAGGATAACTACTTTCTTTCTCACTCTACTTTCACTTTAAAAGTTGATGCCGGCAATTGTTCTCCGTTCTGCAAATTTCCTTTGCTGAATGGCTGCCAGCCATAATAAATATAATCAGGCTTTTGTTTCGATTTCACAAACACCCTTTTTTTAAGAACAAATGCCTCGCTCATTTCTTTCCCATCAATAGAAAAGCTATTCAAAGACTTCCCATCGGTTACTTGTAAACCATCAGCGTATTGAAAAGAAATCCTTACAAACCCTTTTTTATAAGTTGCCTTTACCGGCAACGGACCTGAAGGAATTATTTTTTTTCGATAGGCTTGGTACAAAGCCCACCTTGCCAATCGTTCACCAACTATTTTTTTATTGGCAGGATGCACATCATTCGTTGCTCCATAATCGCTGCTTACGGCCATGCCACTGTTAGGAATAAGTTGCATCATATGTCGCTGTTCATTTCTGAACTGCGGCCATAATTGACTTTTATATTGAACGGTATCTATTGACGATAACTGCACATAATAATAGGGTAACTGGGGTTTCTTCCATTTGGCACGAAAGTCTTGTATCATTAATGCAGACAATGCTGCATATTCTTCTACCCGTTCTTTTTCCTGCGCATTACTTTCCCCCTGATAATTGAGAATGCCTTTAATTGGGAAAAGTAACAACGGTTCAATGCCTGCTTTGTATGCAAAGCCGGGTTTGAAGGCATGATTCTTTCCATATTCATCAAATGCAACCATAGAATTCTTGCCCATATTTTGCAACCCACGTTCTTTTATCCAAACCGGTAAGGAAGAATTTTGCAACCAATCGCCTTTTACTTTTGCAGCGAATTGTTTATTTTGTTGCAATGCTACGGGATCAATAAATGTTTCAAGCGGTGCGCCACCAATGGAAAGATTGATTAACGCAATGGGCATATCAATAGACGTTGCGATTGTTTTTCCGAAATAATAAGCAACTGCACTCATTTGTTTGATTGAGCTGCTGTCGCACAACTGCCAGTTTCCTTTGTAAAAATGTTCGGGGATGAGGAGTTTTATAACAGAATCGGTAAAGTCTTTGGCAAAAATATTTTTACCGGCATAGTTTGGATTATAAAAACGAAGCAAGGGTTGATTACTTTCAAGGAATTCTGTTTTATAATTCAACTCACGTTGCATCGGCCATTCCATATTACTCTGCCCAATGCAAAGCCATACATCGCCCACAAGAATATTATGAAATTGAACTGCAGTATCGACACTACTAACTTTTAATACCTGGGGATTTATATTGGCCATTTGTTTTGGTAAATAAACAATCCATGCAGAATCGATTCCCGCAACTGCAGCTCCTTTTGTTTTACCAAATATCACCTCAACCGTATTTCCCGGAACGGCCTTTCCCCAAACAGCAATTGGCTCTTCTCGTTGCAGCACCATGTTGCTGGAAAAAATTGTTGCTACCGATACCTGACCAATTACAACACAAGGAAAAAAAACTAAACTGATTAACAATCTTTTCATTGATGAGAATAATACAAAATTGCCGGGGTGAAACTATAAAATATTGCTGTTTGCTGAATGATCAACCTTATGCATAAGATTTATTGTGGATTGAAGATGCTCATTCAGCAACTGCATACAATACCATTCCTGCCTTGGCAAATGAAACGGGCCTTTGAACAAGTTTCCTTTGGCTGTTTGTGCAATACTTCCGTCACGATGGAGATAACCGAACCATTCACCATTTTCTTTATCGTGAAAATGACTGTAAGCATAATCATGAACCAGTTTGTGCCATTGTGCATACTTTTCATTGCCCGTCATGGTATAAGCAAGTAAGGTGGCAATGATCACTTCGTTGTGCGGCCACCAGAATTTCATATCCTGCCAGTATTCCTGTACCGGTTTGTTGTACACATCACGGAAATACAAAATACCGCCGTGTTCTTTATCCCATCCACGCTCCCACATATAGTCGAGCATTTTGCAGCCAAGTGCAATCAACTGCGGATCATTGTTTCGATGTTTCGCTTCGTGTAAAATAAACCATGCACCTTCCATTGCATGACCGGGGTTGAGTGTGCGCCCATCAATATGATCGATAATACTTCCATCAGGAGCAACTTGCTCCATTACACATTGGATATCGTCTTTTACAAAATAAGTTTCAATATCGCTGATCCATTTGCTGATCCATTCATCGCAACGATCATCACCGATCAATTCTCTTAACTGCTGTGCGGTGTTCATCATGATCATTGGTACACCAATTCCTCTTGTTGGTCTTGTACCGGTGAACTTTGGCTCTAGTTTCTTTTCACCACTTGCATAGGCAATACATTCTCCAAATACTCTTCTTGCATTTGCTGCAGCTTCTTCATCACCACTTGCTTTGGCATAAGCAGCGGCTGCAATCACATAAAAGGTTTCGGAGAAAAAATATCTGCGTTTACGAATGGGTTGCCCATCTCTTGTTACATGAAAGAACATTTGTCCATCAATATCAAAACAATGTTTGTTGAGAAATTCATAACCAAGTTTAGCACCATCCAACCATTCTTGTTTTTGTTCGACAGTGTTATACAAAGTTGATAACAACCATGTGGCTCTTCCTTGAATCCAAACAGCTTTATCATCGTCTATCAACGAACCATCTGCATCACGCATTAATAAAAAGCCACCATGTTCTGTATCAAAGGAACGGGGAAACCAAAACGGAACGGTATCGTTCAGTAATTGGTTTGCATAAAAATCACGAAGTGCAATTAAATCGTTTGTTGTGTAAGCCATTTTGCTTTAGTATTTCAATAACAACATCAGTTCCACTTTACAACCGTGAAAATGATCTTTGCATAATTATCTTTTTCGTAGAGGATGCCGATCTTCTTTTTAGAAATACGTACGATATCGGAGTACGCTGCATTGTCTCTTTTACCTGTTGAATCGATAACGATACTTTTCTTCCAGGTAAATCCGTCTTCGTAGCTGATACGAAGCGTGAGATTATCCCTGCTCTTTGTATCGGCCGCATTGCAGAATGCAACAATATGTTTGCCTTTCTTTTTACCAACCGTTAAAATACTTCCCTGGCAAATAGGATCGGGTAGATTATTATCGAAGTAAACGCTATCCCATTTTGCACCACCACTGTTGCTGATAGCAATCAATCTTGCACGCACATCGCCTTTTTGATTTCGGATATTCATCATTAAACGATTGCCGGAAATCTCTGTTGCCATTGCTTCGTTACCACCAACACGATCAACGGTTTCACTCAACTGAAATGTTTTACCATGATCATCGGTATAAAAACCGTGTGCTTTGTAATCTTCTGCCTGTTTCAAAGGTTCACCTGCAGAATGATTGGCCGCAACAAAAATCCGTCCTTTGTACACACCTGTGCTGAACTGCATGGCATGACCCGGCGTGTTGGCATAACTCCGCCAGTCTTCATTAAAGTTATATGCTGTATTTGCTGATTGCTGCTTGGGACGATGTACTTGTGTGGTGATGTTGACTGCTTCACTCCATGTAACACCTCCGTCGGTTGATGTTTTATACCACACTTCACGCAAGCCTTTTCCTTTACGGACTTCACCTTCATGATTGTTACCGGTGTTGTAAAACAAAAACACTCTTCCCTGCGGATACATTGGATCAGTTAGATCAACAACAGGTGCAGGATTACCTGCCTGAAGATTATCGTAATTCACTACTGTCTGAATTACACTCCATGTTTTACCATGATCGGAACTGCGTTTCAATACAATATTGATATCACCAAAATCACCTACATTGTTTACACGACCTTCTGCAAACGCAAGCAAGGTTCCATTCTTCAACGTAACGATGGCAGGAATGCGGTAACTTTTGTGTCCCTCCGCTCCCGATTCAAATACAGTAACCGGTGCAGTCTGTGCCATCACAATCGTAGTTGTGATGAACAAAACAAATGCACTCAAACAAAGTCGTTTCATTTTTATATTTTAAAAATTGATGAATGATTATTATTCTGTTACAGTTGTAGCTTTTGGTCGCAGAAACCACAACTGTATGATCAATGCAAATGCAACAATGCCTCCGAGCATAGCAAAATCCTTAGCAAGGTTTCCTGCATCGGTTGATTTACCTAACCAATCGGTAATGAATGCACCGGCAAACACACCGGTCATATTCATAATGCCATACGCCGTAGCTCTGTACTTTGACGATACAAACTGGCAAAGGATGGGCATATTGTTCGCATCGAACATACCAAAGCCAAAACCAAAACAAAAGGCTGCAGCTACTACATGAAACACCGTATCACCTAAACCAATAAACAATAAGGATGGAATGGTTAATGCAAGTCCAATGGCGCTTGTATAAATTCTTCCACGAATATTTTTCTGCACCCAACGGTCTGATAACAAACCGCCGAAGATGACACCAATAAATGAAGATGCTGCAATGGTAATGGTTGATAACGGACCAGCCTGCGACATATCAATGTTCAGGTTATTCGCAAATAGAGTTGGCAACCAATTCTTTACTGCCCAACCTGGTAAACTTGGTACAGCGAAATATAATAAGATGATCCAAAATGAAATATTACTGAGGAGTAAAGCCAATCCTTTTGTAACAGATGGTTTTGCTGTTGGACTAAGCGTTGATTCAACTTCAGTTACTTTCTTTTCATGTAAGAAAAGAATCAACACAACTGAATAACAAATACCGATCAAACCAAAGGAATGAAAAGCAGTTTTCCAGGAAAAGGCCGATGCAATAGTTGCACCAAAGCCACCCAATGCCTGGCCCATATACAAGCCCGTCATATGAATACCAATGGCGAGTGATCTTGTTTTATCGCTATGATAATCGGCAATGAGTGATAAGCCTGCAGGGATATACAAAGCTTCACTAACGCCCATGACTGCACGAAGCCAATACAACTGGTCAAATGTTCTTGCATAGCCCATTGCTAGTGTAACAGCACTCCACACAAACAAACTTCCAACGATGAGCCATTTACGATTTACTCTGTCAGCGATCATTCCAGCAAACGGACTCATGATGCCATAGATCCATAAAAAGATCGCCATTAAACGACCAAAGTTGGCGGCAGTTTGCAACTCAGCAATATCGATCATCATCGATGGTTTCATAGTGCTGAGCATTTGCCTGTCCATATAATTGAGTAGTGCTACTACCCAAAGCAAACCAACAACGATCCACGGATATGTTTTTGAATAACCCATTATTTGGTTGTTGGTTTAGCTGATAAAATATAAGGCGAACGTACACCTGCTTTTATTTCACCGCTTGAAATAAAAAAGCAATTATTCCATGTGACGGCTGTTGTGGTAACAGGCGTTGGATAAGGAATGTTGCCAATAACATCCCAGCTATCATTCATTATATTGTACGATAAAATTTCTTTGCTGAACCCCGGATGAGCAGATTGCAAAACTGTTTTCTCGTCGGTTAATTTCATTTTAGTTGCTTCATCTGTTGCTGCATTAATGGCTGCAATCAATTCTTCTGTACGATGAAAGGTTTCGCCTTTGTCACCACCAAACAAAAGCAGTTGATTTTTATAAACTGTTCCTGTACCGGCTGATAAAGTATAGGGTAAGGATTTTTTTTCAGTCCATTGATTGGTTAAAAGATCAAATGCAAAAACAGTATTGTAAAGATCGCTGATACCATTGCTGTTTCGTTTACGACCACCAATCAAATAAATATTGTTTTCTTTTGAAAGCAACACCGTATGGGAAAGCTGTTGGGGAATTGCAGGCAATTGTTGCCAGCCATTCACTATTTCTTTAAGATCTATCACCAAAAGTTGATTACTTACTCCCGTTGCTGTTTCGCCACCAGCAATGTATACTTTATGATCAACCGAAGTAATTGAAGCGTTTGTTATTGCAATTGGAAGATCGGGAAGGTTTTGAATTACAAGTTGAACCGAGTTTACAACTAACTGCAACAAAAAAACTTTGTCGCTGATGCCATTTTCATTTTCTCCGCCTGCAACGATAATTCCTTTTGTTGTTGTACAGGAAGCAGCATATGCAATATTAAATGGAAGTTTTGCTTTTTGCTGCAAGGCAATACCGTTACCGCTTTTTGCATACACATAGAATTCATTCGAGTATTTCTTCTTCCCTCCCAACCAAGGCATACCATCAGGAAAGTTTGCACCACCTGCTACGATCAATTTATTTTTATGTATACCTGCAATTGCGCCAGCAACACCCAGCGCTTTCGCTTCGTTTGCGGCAACAGGCAACTCAGCTGCAACAGTCCATTGCAGTGTCAGCTCCTGTTTTTTCTGTGCAGATATGTTTGCAGTAAAAAACATGAAGAAAAATAACGAAAGTGATATGTACAAGCGATCCATTCTTATTTATGCATTCACAGCCGGATGTAAGCGTGATGAAAACTTGCTGAAACCGATCTGTTCTGTATCATTTTTAAATGCTTCAAATTGTTCAGCGCTCATATTCTTCACAGGTAAGCGAAACTCTCCGCAATCAATACCCAATAGTTTCATATACGCCTTGCCTGTTGCGATGCCGCCGTACTTTCCCAACAATGTAATCATATCGATCGATTGTTGCTGCAATGCGTTGGCTGTTTTCAAATCGCCGTTGTTAAACGCATCAATCAAATCGTAATACAATGGAGCCGCATAGTTAAAGGTACTGCCTACTGATGCTTTTGTACCCAATGCCAATGCAGGCAACATATTTTCATCTCTTCCCCACAGCATATCGTATTTACCATCTTTAAAATTCATACACGAAAGAAAATCCATGAAGTCTTCGTGTGTGTATTTGATGCCGGCGAAATTGGGAATTAGGTCGTCTACTGCTTTTAATAATTCAATCATTAAAAAACCTACGCCGGTAAGTACAGGAATATGATAATAATAGAATGGCATATCGGGCACTACAGAAGCTACTTCATTGCAGGCCTTTGCCAGCATTTCTACCGATGCAGGTTTAAAATAAAATGGTGCTGTAAAAGATATTGCATCAAGTCCGATCTGCTTTGCATGCAAGGCCAGCTCTTTACAATCGGTTAAACAAGTACCGCCCAGCAAAGGCATCACAATAAAATCTTCATCATGGTTTGTTACTGCAGCCCATGCTTCGGCCACTGCTTTCTTTTCGTTTAACGATAATGAAACACCTTCGCCTGTTGAACCGCAGATGAATGCACCCTTCACTCCGTTTGCCTTGAGCATTTCGTAATATGCGGGAATGACTGCAAGATTCAGCGAACCATCTTTGTGCATCGGTGTAAATGGCGCTGCAATCAAACCTTCTAAATATTGTCTGTTCATACGTTCGGTTAAGTCGTAAAAAATAGTAAAGATTTTTTAAAGACCAGGGTAAGACTACCCCCGGGGAAACTAACTGATAATTATAAGAATAACACTTTTGTTGGCTTATGGTCGTGGATAACCGGTTGTTTGATCTAGTAACGGGTCATTATTTAACATACCCTGCGACAATGGCAACAAAAACTTTGCTGCAGTTGTTGGTGAAAAATAGGTTGGATTAATACTCGCATACACATAGCTATCGCCGGCACGGCGAAGTGCCCACCAACGTTTTCCTTCACCAATAAATTCACGCAGGTATTCCTCCAGGATTGCATTCATATTTTCGGTAACGGTTCCATTTGTATGTACAGTATAACCTGTGCCGTAGGCTCTTTGACGGATCAAATTAATTTCGGCTGATGGGTCTTCGCTCAACTTTGCTTTCGCCTCGGCTAACAATAATAACACGTCTGCAAAACGGTACACCGGATAATCATTATTATAAATCTGGGAAGTGCCTGCTGTTGTTCCAATATATTTTGACAGAAACACTCCTCTTACGCTATGTGGCGCAGCAGTTGAATACATCACCCGAAATGTATTCGAAATACGCTGATCAGCAGGTCCACCTGTTAATCTGTTAATCATTGCCTGATTCATGCCCACTCTATTAGCACCATTCACGTAAGGATAAACAGATGATACAGTGGGCGTAGGCGCTTGTGCAAACGAAAGTGTATTTGCCTGAATAGAATTAACAAGGAAACTTCCAAATATTCCTAATTGCGCTTGCTGTAATTCATAGTTTATTGCAAAGATGATCTCCTTATTATTGTTTTTCAATGTTGGGTCGAAAATATGTGCGTAGTTGTTTTGTAAACCCAACGTTGTTCCTTCAAGATTTCTCACTTCCAACAATGCATTCTTAGCTGTAGTAAAATCGGCTGCGCCCCCACCCATATGTGTACCGGACCAAAGAAATACATCGCCTTTCAAAATAAGGCTCGCAGCTCTGTTCCAGTAAGCACGTTTGCCTGGAGTGAACGTATTCGAAGTGCCAAACAAACGAAGTGATTCTTCAATATCCGCTTTTACCTGCATCATGATTGTGTCAACAGAAGTACGTCGCTTGTATGTTTCTGCTGCATTCACGATTGTTTCAACAGGCTCTGTATTCAAAGGCACAGCTCCCCATGTTTTGGCCATTGTATAATAAACGTATGCTCTTAACCCGTATATTTCTGCCAATGCTCTGTTCTTTTCATCTTGCGGTAATGGTGTTTGCGGATATATTTTAATAACATTATTGAAGTTATAAATCAGATTATAAAACCCTGCCCAGTTTGCAAACGGTACATTCAGATAACTAATGTTGTGCCGATATTGATTTTGAAAACCGGCTTCAACCGATTCGGTAAAAAGACCATCCTCCCAAATATCAGAACGCATTTCTCCCAACTGAAAAAAGGTACCGGTGAATCCTCTGAATTGACCATAGAGTCCATGATAAAGTGTTCGTGCTGCATTGGGATCTTTTAACGCCTGGTCTTTGCTTACGGCATCCTGCGGCACAACTTCATCTAACTTTTTTGTGCAGGATAACCCAAAGAGAATCACGATGAATGCCCCTGTTATTAAAAATTTATTTTGTTTCATTTTATTTCGTTTTAAATGATCAGATATGCATGTTACAGTGTTATCCTAACGCCAATGGTTAAGCGCCTTGGAAGAGGATACTTACCTTGGTCAATACCTCCTACTTCAGGAAAATTTCCACTATAACCTGTTAAGTAGATCAGGTTGCTACCGGTAACATTTACATTAAACCCTTTTATCTTACCTGCAACAAGTTTATCAAGCAGTGATGAAGAAAGATCGTAACTCAGCGTAAGTTCACGCAGCATTATATAGTCTCCTTTCTCCCACATGTTGGCTGGCGGATTGTTACCAGATGCATCTGTTGCGTAGTTACGTCCCTGGTTGGCCCAATAGTAGCGGGGCAACGTACCATTTGGATTTGTTGGTGACCATGTTTTTAACACATCTGTTGTTGAGTTTTGTGAACCCTGTACCTGGCTAAGCCCTCTTAAAATTTCATTATTAAGAATCACAAATCCAAATGCATAATCAAAGCCTGCATACAAGCGGATTCCTTTGAATGAGCTGGCGATATTAAAGCCACCAACATGTTGTGGAGTTGTTCTTCCAACCTTTACAAACTGACGGCTGTCGATTGTATCATTCTTATAAACCTGATGCCATTGTGCATCACCCAGTTGTTTGATACGTTTGTTGGAATAAGGCAGAAATGCATTGAACACATTCGCATCTCCGGTAATTTTTGAAGCATCGGTATAAATACCGTCCCACTTTGGAGCCCATACTTCATCCAGTCCAATACGCTGACCTTCCACTAAGCCACCAACATAAATCTGCTGTCCGGGATTTTTGGGATCCCATACAAAAAATCCATTTGACCTGTTGCCGGGAAGTGCATTGAATGGTAATTTTTTTGCGAAGCTCTTTACATGAAAATAGTTTGCACCAACTTCTAAACTAAATCCATCTGCTTTCTTCGGTTCAATTAAACGTGCATTTACTGCAATTTCAACACCTTTGTTTTGTAACTGACCAAGGTTAGTTGTAAAACCGGTGAAACCTGTTTGAGAAGAAATACCTAAGCTTGCAAGCTTATCATATACGTTACGGATAAAATAATCGAAGTTGACAGTTATACGATCGTTGATAAAACCTAGATCGGCACCAAAGTTTAAACTATTCGTACGTTCCCAACGCAGATCGGAGTTGATGTAAGAAGCTACATAAGTACCACCTGCTCCGTTGTATGTACCCGCATTGTTGAACACCTGCGCTGTTGCATACAACCCAAGTGAATTTACATTTCCGTTTACACCATAACTAACCCTTGGTTTGATGGTGCTGATATATTTTGGCAATCCTGTTCGTTGATAAAAATCTTCTTTGTGCAAATTCCAGCCAACGGAAACGCCGGGGAATGTTCCAAAATAATTTCCCTTTTTCAACCGACTGGAACCATCGATCCTTACAACAGCTTCCACCAAATACTTGTTTTGAAAGTTATAATTCACTCTTCCAATACCAGATGAAATGCGCTCCCATGCATTGAAATTGGAAGATGTACCGGCAGGATTAATAATGGTTGTGCCTTGTACACTTGGAGGCGTGGAAGCCGTAAGCCAGGGAATTAAATCAGTTGGTGCACCTTGTGAGAATCCTGAACTTACATAACTCTTATAATCGTAAAACTCACCACCAGCCATTGCAGTTACCGTATGGTCGTTAAAACTTTTTTTGAATTGTAGAAAAGCATTTGTTGTGTACTGCTGAATTCTGCTATTATTAAAACTTGCTGCACGGTTGGTATTAAATGCTCCACCATTCCCTTGCTGAAAAGCCTTTGTAAAGAAATTATTATTTGTGTATTGATAGTAACCCGATCCGCTTGCCAGCAATTTCAGAAAAGGCAGAATGGTATATTCGAGATTGATACCTCCTAAAAAGCGTTGTTGGTTTGTACTGTTCACCGAAAGATCTCTCCAATACAAAGGATTACCTAATGTAACATCATTTGGTCCCGGCAGCATTGCGCCCGATGTATCGTTTTGATAACGTACTGTAGGTGCCACACCAATAAAACGCTGCATCAATCCACCTGCTGCACCACCTTCAGGATCGGTGTATGGTAAACCTTGATCAACTGTGTATGCACCAATATTAGTGGTTACTTTCAGGTTCTTGCCGATATTAAGTCCTCCATTGAAATTCATGTTCAACCGCTTCAACCATGAACCAACGATAATACCATTATCTTTTACGGTTCCCAACGACAAGGCATACGATCCTTGTTCATTAGCACCGGAGAAGTTTACATTGTGTTCGCTTGTATTTATTTGCTGAAGAATCATCCGCTCCCGTTCCTGCACACTCAGGTCGGTAAAGATGATACTGTCCATTTGTGAAGTGTTGAAAGGGTTAGGATCAACCAATAAATTCCATCTTGAATTATTTAGTAAATGCCTGTTTTGATTGTTTAGCAGTTGGGTTGTATATAACCCTTCTGCAGAACGCCATCCGTTACTCAACGCCCATCCCCATGCACCCGATAACTGATTACGATCGGTGTTCATGGCATTGGTATTATTATCCAAAGAGTCGCCTCTGAATCTCGATTGAATACCGATCCGGTTCATACGGATATAATCTGCTGCATTCAAATATTCAGATGAATTAGGTCGGATAAAATTTGAAGTATGGCGAAACGTATACACAACTTGTGCTTTGCCACGTTTCCCTTTCTTTGTGGTAACAAGTACTACACCATTAGCTGCTCTTGCACCATAAATGGCTGTGGAAGCAGCATCTTTCAAGAGATCAATACTTGCTACATCGTTTACATCTAATCCATAAAGAGATGTAACGATAACTCCATCAAGAATAAACAGAGGTGATCCACCACCGCCAAACTCGGTGCCGCCTCTGAAAGAGATAGATGGTGTTGTACCTGGCTGACCAGTGCGTTGCTGAACCCGCAAACCCGGTGCATTACCTTGCAAAACGGTTGCAACGTTTGAAGTGGGTGCATTTTCAAATGCACGTTTATTAACAGTTGACACAGCGCCTGTTAATTCCCGTCTTGATTGTGTACCATAACCCACAACCACCACCTCGTCCATTTTTGAAACAGATGGTTCTAATGTAACAGTAAGGTCACTTGAATTTTGAATTTTCACCTCTTGCGATCCATAACCTACAACGGATAAAATAAGTACATCGCCAATGGCTGCATCAATGCTGAAGCGGCCGGCAGCATCGGTGTTTGTTCCGGTATTCTTTCCTTTCAGAAGTACCGTAACACCGGAAATGGCAGCATTATCATCTTTCGATAATACCTTACCCGAAACTTTGATGGACTGAGCGCCTGCCAAAAAAGTGAGAAACGTAAAAGTGAACATCAACCCAATCTTTAAAAATACTTTCATACAGCAAGTTTTGTTTTATTTTTGTATTATGTATGACATAATAAAATTGAAAAACTTTCTTCATTTGACCAAAAAAAATTTTGAATTATTTTTAAGTGATTAATAATCAATGTAGAATTTCTATGAGGACTGGTAGATTTTCCTAATTTTGAATCATTAAGTAGTACATAATATGGCGAACGAACTTTTGAACGGACACTTTAAGACTATTGAAACTAGCAGTCTGGTGGATAAGGTGGAGGCCAATCTTGTGGGATTGCTTCAACAACAAAAACTAAAAGTGGGCGATAGTATTCCCAAGGAGATTGAATTAGCCGAAGCGCTGGGCGTAAGCCGAACAGTGATCCGTGAGGCACTGCTTCGTTTGCGGATGATGGGTTTGATCGAGTCAAAGAAGAAGAAAGGATCTGTTATCACCAGCCCGGATATATTCGGCAATCTCAGCAAGAGTATGAATCCGCATATACTCGACCCCGGCACTTTAAAAGAAGTATTTGAGATACGTTTGGTGTTAGAAATAGGTATGGCTGACTTTCTCTTTCATCGAATTACAAAAGCCGACATAAAAGAACTGAAACAAATTGTAGCGAACGAGCCACCTGCAGCACAGGATCACTTATTTAATGTAGAACATGAAATTGCATTTCATGGAAAGCTGTATGAGATAACAGGCAACGAAACGATGAAGAAATTCCAGAAAATGTTGTTACCCGTGTTCGATTATGTACATAACAGTGGTTTACTAAAAAAACAAACGGCACTAAAAACATTCGTATCGCATAAAGAGTTGGTGGAGATTTTAGAGCATGGTACTCCTGAACAATTCAGAAATGGTATGCGCAATCATTTGGAGAATCATTTTTCACGGATATTTAATTAGAAAAGTTATAAGAAACTATTAGCCATTTCTTCGAGCTTCGCTTACGCAGTAACCGTAAATAAATACACCCTTCAGCTTTAATTATTTTTTCTGACAAGGATGGCTTTATCATTATAAACTACAGTTTCATAACATTTTGATTGATTCACATCAAACGGTTACAGGATGGCTTTGCAGACGGCATTATCAATGCAAAAATATTTCAGGAAAAAAGCAATCGGCACAAACAACAAATACTCATACTTGAGAACGAAAAGAGTGAGGAGGTTTCTACTGAATCCACTTATCGGCAGTATTTAAAAAATGAGATTGATCTGTTATCAGATGTAAAAACGTTGTACAACAAGGTGGCTATTCGGTAATAACATACAATTCTTGGTTCAATACTTTCCGAAAAACTACTTTTGAAAAAATTATCACACCACCAGTTTGAATGAAGCCCTTCGCCTGGTACTCAATACCAGCAAGGTTTTCAGCGAAACAAAAAACGGACAACCCTTCAATAAATCGGGGTTGTCCGTTCAGGTGGAGCTGAGCGGATTCGAACCGCTGTCCAAACATATTCGCCAAAAGCTTTCTACATGCTTATTTCATGATTGATTGTCGGCACTACACAGGACATGAACAGACCAATGTAATACGTAGCTGAATAGTCTTTTGCAACAGTCACAGCCTTCTGTTACAGCAACCTGTTTTGTGTTTGAGTCGGCGGCGGAACTTGGTAACAGATCAACCTGTTCGGCGGCCCTAATGACTACTTAATCACTGATTAAGCGGCCATGGCATACTGTGTATTGCCATTTGAGTTTTTGAATATTCAGATTAAAGTGCTAATTATCCAACGCACTGCATGCTTACACCTTCAAAGATCTATGCTGTCAAAACCAGGCAGCCCCAATTTGAAAATACAAAGTACGAAGTAGGAAATACGAAGTACTAAATATAATCGGACAGCAAAAATACATTTATTTCTGTTGCTAAAATGCAAAAGAAAATCGTTGTTTCTTTCTTTCTTAGTTTTACATTATGGCAGGAACTATTACTCCAGAGAATTTTTACAGAAAACAACTAGAAGATTTAAAAAGTCATTTGAACAGCCTGCTGAAACAAAAACAGTTGCTCGGTTGGATTCGATTTGGGATTTTGGCTGCAACGGGTTTACTCGTCTGGATGTTTGCATCGTACGGTATTTTTTTAGCAGCAGCCATTTTTTCAACCGGGCTGGCAGTGTTTTTATTTGCTGTGCGGAAAGATCTGGCGAACAAAGAAGCGATCACCCATCATGAACGATTGGTCAGTATCAACGAACAGGAACTGCTTTACCTGCAATACAACTACACACATCAAAAAGATGGAACTCAATTTTATAAAGATGAACATCCGTACGCCGGAGATCTGGATATCTTTGGCCGGGCTTCGCTTTATCAATATATCAATCGTACAAATTCGCAACAAGGAAATCAACGATTGGCCGATTGGCTGTCAGCTCCATCAAATGCAACAACAATTCTGGACAGACAAAAAGCTGTGCAGGAGTTAACGCAACAAACGCACTGGCGACAGGAGTTACAGGCCAATGGTTCATCTGCCATCATCACCATTGCAACGCAACAGAAAATGGAAGATTGGCTGAAGGAAAGCAATCAATTCGTTCATAAGAAAATATGGCATGTTATTCGATATTTGTTCCCGATCGTAGCAGTTGGCACATTGGTTTGTTTTTTGTTTGATGTGATCAGTTATCAGGCTTTTCTTCGCTCGGCATTGGTATTTACAATTATTGCGTTTGCCATTACACGCATTATTGTTCCGCTCTATCGAAAACTCAACAAAATCACCGAAGAAATGGAAACACTCTCGAAAAGTATTGCCTGTATTGAGCAGGCTTCTTTTCAAGACCCATTACTCACTTCACTAAAGCAACAATTCTATACCGGAAATCAAAAAGCATCGCAACAGATCTTTCAACTGAAAAACATTTTCAACCGCTTCGACTATCGTTTAAATCCGGTTGTGTTTGTACCGTTGAATATTTTTCTGTTGTGGGATCTGCAACAGGTATTACAACTCGAAGCATGGAAACAAAAAAACAATCAGCAGATCAATCATTGGTTTGATTCGTTGGCAGAACTGGAAACATTGAGCAGCCTTGGTACGCTTGCGTTCAATCATCCGCATTGGTGTTTCCCAATCGTAAAAACAGACGAACCAACTTTTATTGCTGAGCAGTTGGGGCATCCGTTGATCGAAGCACAGAAATCGGTATTGAATGATTTTTCAACTACCGGTACCGAACAGATCAATCTCATCACCGGTTCAAATATGGCTGGTAAAAGCACCTTTCTGCGAAGCATTGGAGTAAATATGGTTTTAGCTGCCATGGGTGCACCGGTTTGTGCCAAACAATTGACGGTATCGCCGTTGAAAGTAATGAGCAGCATGCGGATTAAAGATAACCTGGAAGAAAGTACGTCTACCTTTTATGCTGAATTAAAAAAGCTCAAACAAATTATTGATGCAGTAAATAACAACGAACCGGTTTTTATTCTGCTGGATGAAATATTACGAGGCACCAATTCGAATGACCGACACACAGGATCAAAAGCGCTCATTAAACAATTACTGCAACATAAAGCAACCGGCATCTTAGCAACACATGATCTGGAACTGGCAAATCTTGCACATGAATTCCCGATCGGTATACATAACTACCATTTTGATGTGCAGGTAAATAAAGATGAATTATACTTCGACTATAAATTGAAAAGAGGCATTTGCCAAAGTATGAATGCCTCAATTCTAATGAAAAAAATTGGAATAGAACTTTAAGTAACATCAAAAAAAATGAGAAGACAACTCCTGTCTTCTCATTCTCAATTATCAATTAAATAATTATCAATTCACCTTTATCTGTTCCAGCCAAACAAATCATTTCCGTTTGCATAGATCAGTAATCCAAACAGGATCACCATACCAACGATCTGCGCATACTCCAAAAATTTCTCATTGGGTTTGCGTCCGGTAATCATTTCAATCAATGTGAAAAGAACATGTCCACCATCCAGTGCAGGAATTGGCAACAGATTCATAAACGCAAGAATGATGCTTAAGAAAGCAGTAATACTCCAGAAACTTTCCCAATCCCACACAGAAGGAAAAATCGATCCCATTGATTTGAAGCCACCCACACCTTTATATGCACCTGTTTCTGGACGTAGAATAAGTTTGAATTGCTCAATATAATCGCCCAGCTTACTGAATGTTTTTTTAACACCGGCAGGAAATGCTTCAAAGAAACCATATGACAAATGCTCTACCTTAAACACGCCTGCTTTCTCATACACCTCCATTTCCGAAAGACTTAAACCTATTTTACCATCAGTATTTACATTTGATGTAACATTCAGTATTTTTCCATTGCGATCAACAGTCATTTGAACTGCACTGTTCTTCTTTCTTGCAATTAATGGAACCAATTCGTCAAAGTAGTTTACGGGTACTGAATCTACAGCAATAATCTTGTCATCTTTCTTTAATCCGGAACGGCTTGCATAACTGGTATCTTTCTGATCAAACTCCGCAATAATAATTGGTACACGTATTTCCACCAGTCTTCGTCTACGTTTACTCTCTACCAGTTTTCCTACAAGGTCAACAGGGAATGTAATATTTTTCTGTTTCCCGTTTCGTTCTACAACCATTTGCTCGGCAGTAAGGATTTTTTTATTGACATCTTCAAAAAAATCAACCTTTTTTCCTTGAATTGAAACCACTTTATCTCCATTTCGTAACCCTGCATCGTACATCAAACTATCAGTGATCCATATTCCATTCTTCACACTCTCCATAGGCACTCTGTCTTCGCCCCACACAAACAAAATCATTGCATAAATAATGAATGCCAAAAGTAAGTTCACCGTTACACCGCCAATCATAATGATCAAACGTTGCCAGGCCGGTTTACTTCTAAACTCCCAGTCTTGTGCAGGTAGTTTCATGGCTTCTTTATCCATGCTCTCATCGATCATCCCGGAAATTTTTACATAACCGCCTAAAGGAAGCCAGCCGATACCATATTCGGTATCGCCCACTTTCTTTTTGAAAATAGAAAACCAGGGATCAAAAAATAAATAGAATTTTTCAACACGGCATTTAAACCAACGTGCTGTAATAAAATGTCCGAATTCATGAAAGATGATGAGGATGGAAAGCGACAATAACAATTGTGCAGCTTTGATCCCAAACTCGGCCCAGTTAATTGCTAATAACATAGATTAATAAATAATTATA
Source organism: uncultured Bacteroidota bacterium (assembly GCA_963830845.1). GTDB lineage: Bacteria > Bacteroidota > Bacteroidia > Chitinophagales > Chitinophagaceae > Lacibacter. The sequence continues at coordinate 75,574 of CAWHOR010000039.1, forward strand.
AACGTTGTAGGTCAAATACGGAATCTGCAAATATCGAAGAAAAACAGGAGGCTGAATCCAAAACTTTTACAAATTTAAAGTTGGATGAGCGATGCAGTGTAGTTTCTGGCCTCGGCATCACTATCCAGGTACTCATCCAATGTTGGCTTTTCAATAAACGGAACATGGTTCATGGTCTTTTCAATGATGTCCGTCATATCCAGAAATCCAACTCTGTTTCGTAAAAAGGCCCACACAGCAATTTCGTTGGCCGCATTCATGATACAGGGAAGATTACCTCCTTTATTTAATGCATCAATTGCCAAGGCCAGATTGCGGAAGGTTTTAAGATCAGGCTCTTCAAAATTCAGTGTGTTGATCTTTTTGAAATCAACCCGTGGAAACTGATTGGGTATCCGTTGCGGAAATGCCATTGCATATTGAATAGGTAATTTCATATCGGGCAAACCCATTTGTGCTTTCATGCTCCCATCTTCAAACTGCACCATGCTGTGAATAATACTTTGCGGATGAATCACCACCTGTATCTGCTCAGGGGCAAGGTTAAACAACCATTTTGCTTCGATCATCTCCAACCCTTTGTTCATCAAGGTGGCAGAGTCGATGGTAATTTTAGCACCCATGCTCCAGTTGGGATGCTGCAACGCATGATCCCGTTTTACATTCACTAAAAAGTTTGGCTTCCGTCCACGAAAGGGGCCGCCACTTGCAGTGAGAATAATTTTTTCGATCTTATTTCTGTGCTCACCAACCAAACATTGAAAAATAGCGGAATGTTCACTATCAACCGGAATAATCGGCACCCTGTTCTCCACTGCTTTTTGCATCACAATATCACCTGCAACCACCAGCGTTTCTTTATTGGCTAATGCAATGGCTTTTTTATTTTCGATCGCCCGTAAGGTAGGTTTCAAACCGGCAAAGCCAACAATGGCTGCCAGCATCATATCATACGTATCAAATGCTGCCACCTCTTCCAATGATTGTTCGCCGGTAAATACTTTTACATCGGTTGATGCAAGCGCATCTTTTACTTTTTGATATTTTTTTTCATCAACAATTACAACTGCATTGGGGTTGAATTGCAGCGCCTGCTTTACCAGCAGTTCATCATTTGTATGAGCGGTGAGAATTTCTACTTCAAACAAATCAGGGTTTGCTTCTATTACATCCAGTGCCTGTGTACCGATGGAACCCGTTGATCCGAAAATGGCAATACGTTTCTTTTGTTGTTGCTGCATATTTATTCTTGTGTGATGATGCCGCAGAGATAAGCAGCCTGCATCTTACTTCTTCAATTAATTATCCACCCATTTCATTAATTCATCCGCAATCTTGCGATCATTACTGAGACGGGGCACTTTATTTTGTCCGCCCAATTTACCAATACTTTTCATGTAATCGATAAATCCATTCTTTTTCATCGGGGTGATCTTAAGTGGCTGTAGAATATTGCCGGCGATCAGATCATCATAATAGATATTTTTATCCCGCATCAGATCGTTGAGTTTGCCTGCAAACTGTTCCAGATTGGCCGGGCGGTTTTCAAATTCAATAAACCATTCATGATAACTTTTTCCTTCGCCCTGCTGGATCATAGGGGCAACTGTAAACTCAGTAATCTGCACATTTTCGGCTGCGGCAGCTTTCAAAAGGCTTTGCTCCACTTCTTCTCCAATTACATGCTCACCAAAAGCAGAAATAAAATGCTTGATACGCCCGGTAACAACAATGCGATATGGACTGGTGGATATAAATTTTACTGTGTCGCCGAGATTGTAACCCCAAAGACCAGCATTGCTATTTATAATGAGTGCATAGTTTTCTCCCACTTTTACATCTTTCAACGTTAGTCTCGTAGGGTTTTCGGTATGAATTTCTGCCGCCGGTACAAACTCATAAAAAATACCATCGTTGGTATTGAGCAGTAATCCCTCCGCTTCCTGCGAATCCTGGAAAGCAAAAAAACCTTCGCTGGCCGGGAACAACTCAATGCAATCTATTTTTCGACCGATACTTTCGAACAATTTGGCTTTGTACGGTTCAAAATTTACCCCACCTTGAATCATTACGCTGAAGTTGGGGAAAATATCGCCCACTTTTTTGCCGGTGCGGTTCATCAATTCATCAAAATACATCTGCATCCATGGTGGAATACCGCTGATGAGGGTCATATTCTGGTGAATGGTTTCATCCACTATTTTGCCCAATTTGGTTTCCCAATCTTCAATACAATTGGTTTCGTATGATGGGAGTTGATTGGTACGCAGGTATTTCGGAATCAGGTGGTTGGAGATGCCGCTTAACCGGCCGGTCGGAATATTGCCGATCCGCTCCAGCTCCGGTGATCCGGATAAAAAGATGAGTTTTCCATCGAAAAAACGGGTATTGCCGGTTTCGGATGCATAACACAGGGCAGCGTTACGGGCGGTTCCAAAATGATTACTCACTGATTCTTTGGTGATGGGGATGTATTTTGCCCCGCTGGTGGTGCCCGATGTTTTGGCAAAATAAAGTGGAACGCCTTTCCAGAGTACATTGTGCTTGCCTTCGATGATCTTGTCGATCCAGGGCCTCATCTGCTCATAATCCCTGATAGGAACAGCTTGTTTGTATTCCTCGTAGCCGTTTACCTTTTCCAGGCCAAGCTCTTTCCCATAATCGGTACCCCGTCCCACTTTGATCAGCTGCTTCAGAATCTGCTCCTGATCGTGCACAGCCGTTAATTTATTTTTCTGGATGGTCTTGTATATATAGCCGGCAAAGGGTTTTGCCAATACTGATTTAATTTTCATTCCAAGTCCTCGTTTAAGAGGTCACAAATTTAGCTTTACCAGCTCAAAGCATCCCGTTAAAATGGGAGCAAATTTTTTGTGTGGAAACTTGTTTTCAACGAAATTTTATCCCTACCTTTGCAGCCCTAATATTGGAAAGTTATGTTTGCAGTTGTTAAAATAGCCGGTCAGCAGTTTAAAGTATCAGAAGGTCAGAGCCTGTATGTTCCCCACATTGATGGTAACGCAGGTGATCAGGTTGAATTTTCTGATGTATTGTATGTTGATACCGATGGTAACATCAGCGCTGGAGCTGATGCGAATGTGAAAGTGAAAGCTGAAATTCTTGCAGAAAGAAAAGGCAAAACAGTGATTGCGTTTAAAATGAAACGTCGTAAAGGTTTCCGTAAAAAGAAAGGTCATCGTACGCTTTATACGCAGATCAAAGTAACAGGAATTGCGTAAAAATGAGTTTGTTGAGCTTTTCAACGAACATGTGTATAAATATTAAAAACGTCAAATTGTTATAAAATGGCACATAAAAAAGGTGAAGGTAGTGTAAAGAACGGTCGTGATTCACAAAGCAAACGCCTTGGTGTAAAGATCTACGGCGGTCAACCTGCTGCAGCCGGAAACATCATTATCCGCCAGCGTGGAACGGTTTATCATCCTGGTAAAAACGTTGGTGTTGGCAGAGACTTTACCATCTTTGCATTAGCTGATGGACTGGTAGAATTCAAAAAAGGAAAAGACAATAAGACTTTCGTTTCTGTTGCCCCCGTTTTAGCAGGTGCTTAAAAAAATTTTTTTAAATAAAAAATTTTTTTATTTTTACCCTGTTAAGTTTTTTTACTAATCATTAAATTCTACAAAAAAATGGCAACAAAAAAGAAAGCCGCTAAAAAAGCTGCTCCAAAAAAAGCCGCTAAAAAAGCCGCTCCTAAAAAGAAAGCTGCTAAAAAAGCTGCTCCTAAGAAAGCCGCTAAAAAAGCTGCTCCTAAAAAGAAAGCTGCTAAGAAAGCTGCTAAGAAAAAATAAGATTCTAATGAATCAAAAAAGAAACCTCCTGTTTACAGGAGGTTTTTATTTTTAGTGACTGTTTGTATTGATTGATCATGCGATCTTATTTGATTCGAAACAAACTATCGGCAAACTCATGTTTGTCGAATACCAGCAGGTCTTCCACTTTTTCACCCACACCAATAAACTTCACCGGAATCTGAAACTGATGTGCAATTGCCAACACCACTCCACCTTTCGCCGTACCATCCAGCTTGGTGATCACTAATCCCGTAACATCGGTAGCTGCCGTAAATTGCTTTGCCTGTTCAATGGCATTTTGCCCGGTTGATCCGTCCAGCACCAAGCAACACATCATGTGGTGCATCCGGGATCACTTTTTGAATTACCCGTTTGATCTTGCTCAGCTCTTCCATCAAATGGGTTTTTGTATGAAATCGGCCTGCGGTATCAATAATCAGAATATCCACATCTTTCGCCACGGCACTGCTCACGGCATCAAAGGCAACGGAAGCCGGATCACTGCCCATCTCCCGCTTTACAATGGGTACACCTGCCCGTTCACTCCAGATCGTTAGCTGATCTACCGCCGCTGCACGAAAGGTATCGGCGGCTCCAAGCATTACTTTCTTTCCTGCCTGGGTAAAATGATGAGCCAGTTTTCCAATAGTGGTTGTTTTACCAACACCATTTACGCCTACGATCATTAACACAAATGGCTTTTTCCCTTTTGGTAAATCGAAATTAGAATAAGTTGTATCGGCTGGCGCATCCACCAGCATGCTTTCAATTTCCTGTTGAAGAATGGAATTAAGCTCAGATGTGTTAATGTATTTATCTTTTGCTACTCTTGCCTCAATGCGCTCAATAATGGCAACCGTTGTCTCAATACCCACATCCGCACTCACCAAAGCTTCCTCCAGATTATCGAGCACTTCCGTATCAACAGTGCTTTTACCAGCAACAGCTCTTGCGATCTTTCCTAAAAATCCTTCTTTGGTTTTTTCCAAACCCTGATCAAGACTTTCTTTTTCTTTCTTACCGAATAATTTTCCAAAAAAACCCATGATTCTGTTTTTACAATATTACAATGAAACACGCAGCATATAAAAACAACAAAGCCGCTCCATGTTTAGTCAACTTGGAACAGCTTTGAATATACTGATCAGGTATAAGTTATTTTGTGGCCAGGTAATCTTTCACCTTATCCTTGTGCACAATTTGTTCTTTGAACGTGTATGCACCTGACTTAGGACTGCGTTCAGCACGAATTACTTTTGTCCAGTTTTTTGATTCAGCCGCTGCTTTAGCGTCTTTGATCTTTGCGTTCTTTGAAGCTGCTTTTGCCATGACTTCTTAATTTTTAACCCAAGGGTTAGTTTGAATAATTCAAATGTGCACGAAACACATTATTTGATTTCTTTGTGCGTAGTTACCTTTTTCAGGATCGGGTTGAATTTTTTCAACTCCAAACGCTCAGGTGTGTTCTTTTTATTCTTGGTAGTGATGTAGCGACTTGTACCGGCCTGACCCGATGTTTTGTGCTCTGTACACTCCAGGATTACCTGAACACGATTACCTTTCTTTGCCATTGTGCTCTGTTTAAAATATGTTTCTTAAATATGTACTCCTTTTGCTCTTAACTCTTTTACCACACTGTACAAACCATTTTTATTGATTGTACGGATCGCTTCTGTAGAAACCTTCAGCGTAACCCATTTATCTTCTTCAGCGAGGAAGAAACGCTTGGTTTGCAGGTTCGGTAAAAAACGACGCTTGGTCTTAATATTTGAGTGCGACACCTTGTTTCCACCAACCGGCACTTTTCCTGTAAGCTGACAAACTCTAGCCATGATACAAATTTTTTGGACGGCAAAGGTAGGAGAATTCGACTAAAAAAAGGAAATTAAATCACATTTTTCTTTCCCCTTTTTTCCCTGCCTTTTGTGAAGAAATGCAAATGTGCGCCATATTTCCATAGGTTTGTGGCTAAATTCTTGTTTTTTATGGCAGATCATGTAGTTACTACCCGTTTTGAGGGAGGCATGCGCTTCACCAGCCACCTCGACAACCACACCATTATTATAGATACAACCGAAGATGCTGGCGGCACTAACCTGGGGCCTCGTCCTAAAAAGCTGATGCTCTCCTCTTTGGCGGGCTGTACGGGCATTGATGTGGTGAGCATGTTGAACAAGATGCGAGTAGAATTCAGCGATTTCAGCATGGATATTGAAGCCGATCTTACCGAAGAAACACCCAAAACCTACGAATGGGTGAAGATCACTTATAAGATCAAGGTAAAAGAAGAAGATCAGGAAAAAGTGCAAAAGGCCGTTACCATGTCGAAGGAAAAGTACTGTGGTGTTAGCGCCATGTTTGCTGCTTTTGCTGAGATTGAATATGAGATCGAGTACCTGTAAGAAAAGTCTGAACAATTAATCTGTTGCTGAACAATCCGCTTCCTTATTTTTGCCGCCATGGCAAAGGCAGGCGGAGATACTCCATTGATGCAACAACACAAAGCGATCAAGGCAAAATATCCTGATGCAATCTTATTATTTCGGGTGGGTGATTTTTATGAAACGTTTGGTGAAGACGCCATCGTTACTTCACGTGTGCTTGGTATTACATTAACTAAACGGAACAACGGTTCTGTTGACAGTAATGAACTGGCTGGCTTTCCGCATCATGCATTGGATACCTATTTACATAAGCTTGTAAAAGCCGGCCATCGGGTTGCTATTTGTGATCAGTTAGAAGATCCCAAACAGGCAAAAGGAATTGTAAAACGTGGTGTAACAGAATTACTTTCTCCCGGCACTGCTACCAGCGATAAACTGCTTGAACACAACAGCAACAATTTTCTTGCAGCCATTCATGAAGAGAATGAACAATATGGCTTAGCGTTTACGGATATCAGTACCGGTGAATTTTTTGTTGCAGAAGGAAACAGGGAATATGCCGATAAATTATTACAGAGTTTAAAACCTGCTGAAGTTGTTTTTCAACGCAACAAACAAAAACAATTCAAGGAACATTTCGGTACCAAGTTTTATACCTATCATTTAGAAGAATGGATCTTTAGTGAAGCATACGCAACAGAGTTGTTGCTGAAACATTTTCAAACACATTCACTCAAAGGATTTGGAATAGAAACATTAACACTCGGTAGTATTGCGGCAGGTGCGGTGTTACATTATTTGCGGGATACCGAGCATCCCAACCTCAATCATATCACTTCACTGCAACGTTTAGATGAGGCTGATTATTTATGGATGGATCGTTTTACGATCCGTAATCTTGAATTACTGGGAAGTAATGCCGATGGCGGTAACTCATTATTAAAAGTATTGGACAATACCGTTTCACCCATGGGTGCACGATTGATGCGCCGATGGATGGTGTTACCATTAAAGGATAAAGAACGGATCAATGAACGACTGGATGCAGTTCAATCAATGATACTGGAACCTGAGTTGAAAAAAGCAATTGCAATCGTTGATCAAACAATGTGGCGATGTGGAACGATTGGTTGCAAAACTTCCATTGAAGAAGATCAATCCGAGAGAAATTCTTCATTTAGCAAAAGGATTAGGCTTTGCAGAAAAAATCAAAGAACAGTGCAACACTTCATCGAATAACTATCTGAAACGCTTAAGCGATACCATCAACCCCTGCCATTATATTGCTGAAAAAATTTTGAACGAAGTGGTGGAGAATCCACCAGTGATGGTCAGCAAAGGCGATGTAATTCGTGATGGCATCAACAGTGAATTGGATGAGCTTCGACGCATCGCTCACCATGGCAAAGAATATTTACTGGAAATACAGCAACGTGAAAGTGAAGCAACCGGTATCCCCTCTTTAAAAATTGCATTCAATAATGTGTTTGGTTATTATTTAGAAGTAACCAATACGCACAAAAACAAAGTGCCGGCTGAATGGACACGAAAACAAACGCTTGCAAATGCTGAACGTTACATTACACCTGAACTGAAAGAATACGAAGAAAAAATTATTGGTGCCGAAGAAAAAATATTGAAGATCGAAACAGAGTTGTTTGAAAAAATATTGATCGAACTGCAGGAATACATTGGTCCTATCCAAACCAACGGACAAGTAATGGCTATGCTGGATTGCATTGGCTGCTTTGCAGAAAATGCATTACAGTTCAAATATGTTCGTCCGCAAATACATGATGGTGCTGATCTTGTGTTGAAAGATGCACGGCACCCCGTAATTGAACGTAATCTGCCGGTTGGTGAACCTTACATTTCAAATGATTTGTTGCTGGACAAAGAACAACAGCAGATCATCATCCTCACCGGCCCGAATATGAGTGGTAAAAGTGCATTGCTGCGTCAAACCGGATTGATCGTACTGATGGCACACATGGGAAGCTTTGTACCTGCATCAGCAGCCAGCATTCCACTAACCGATAAAATTTTCACACGGGTTGGAGCCAGCGATAACCTGAGCGGCGGCGAAAGTACATTCATGGTGGAAATGAATGAAACAGCCAGCATCATCAATAACCTGTCGGCAAGAAGTTTAATTCTGTTAGATGAAATTGGCAGAGGCACTTCTACTTACGATGGCATTTCCATTGCCTGGAGCATTGCCGAATTTTTACATCAGTCAACCTTTCAACCCAAAACATTATTTGCTACACACTATCATGAGTTGAACGAGCTGGAAGAAAAATTTCCACGCATCAAAAACTATCACATCACCAATAAAGAAGTTGGTAACAAAGTCATTTTTTTACGGAAACTGGCAGCCGGAGGAAGTACCCATAGCTTTGGTATTCATGTAGCGAAGATGGCAGGAATGCCCCTGTCATTGATCAATCGGGCCAATGAAATTCTGAAACAACTCGAAGAGCAACGAAGCAGCAGCGATATAAAAGAACAATTGAAACAATTACCCACGCAAAAAATGCAGTTGAATATTTTTGACATCCATTCACAAACCTTTGATGAAATACGCACCATGCTGGAAGGAATGGATATTAACCGACTTACACCGGTGGAAGCTTTGTTAAAACTGCAGGAAATCAAACAACGGCTGAACTGATAACAAATTATCATATTTCGTTCTACATAGAAGTTCTAACCGCTGCCATACTTTAGTGCCGGATGATTATTCGATTCAAACAGAAAAATTTCAAGACCTGGATTCAGGAACTTTGCAAAGCAACCGGAACTGATGCAAAGAATCATTTGCTTTTCTTACCCGAAACAGTTGGCAATGGTTACTGTTTTGCCGACAGCATCGATCGGTCGTTCTCTTATGTGCTGATGAATGTAGAACTCAATCAGGATTGCACACTTCACCGCATCAGTAATAACCAAATGGGGCTGCTGATATTCTTTAACCAAACTACAGTAAGTGATTACATCCGTTTGCGTCACAAAAAAGATTCGTTAACCGATAGCTCCAATAAAAAACGAAATAATATTTTTGTTTCTTCCACCAACACCGAACTGGAAGTGAATTACAGAGCCGGATCAAAATTGAAACGACTGGGTATTTATTTTTCTCCGCAATGGATCGCAGAACATTTCGACAGCAACACCAAAATGCAGGTGGAATTGCTAACCCGTCAGGGTTTGGAATTAATTGATAAACTTCTCATCAATGAAGTGATGGAAGAAAAATTAAACCGCATTTTTGAAACCAATCTCAGCAGCGAATCGGAGAAGCTGGTATTGAAAAGCAGGATCATTATTTTACTGGAGTATTTTTTCAGTACTTACCTGAATGATTCGCTGGTGATCAAAAACAAAACGATCATTCCCGATGAAGATATCAAACGTCTTCGAAGTATTGAAGAACTGCTGGCCAATGAAGAAATAGAAAAATTTCCTTCGATCTCTAAATTGGCAAGGATCGCTCAAATGAGCGGCACCAAATTAAAACAGCGATTCAAACAAGTATACGGTTACCGCCTCTACGAGTTTTATAATAAACAACGGCTGGAGAAAGCAAGAGAATTGATCTCACAAGGCGTAACACCCAAAGAAGCCGGCTACAGCATTGGCTTTAGTGATGTTTCCAATTTCACAAAAGCATTTAAAAAAGAATACGGTTATACACCGGGAACACTTTCAGAAAAAGTAACAGCCCAAAAATAAACCCTGCAATAATGCAGGGTTTATCATTTATAACCCGATTAAATATATCAGGTCATCCACTCTATTCATATAAAAAGTTGCTGAGAACAAGATGTAAATAAAAACTCCCTGCATCGAATGCAAGGAGTTTCACTTTTTGGGAGATTGAGGGGTCTCGAACCCCCGACCCTCAGAACCACAATCTGATGCTCTAACCAACTGAGCTACAACCTCCGTATTTAAGCGATTGCAAAAGTAATGGAATTCCGTTTTCCAAGCAAATCACTTCTGAAGATTTAAAAAAATAAACGTTCTTTGCAACCATTGGAAAAATTATGAATTACTGGCTATTACTTATTCCCTTTATATCTGGCTTCATTGGATGGATCACCAACTGGGTGGCTATTAAAATGCTGTTTCATCCACGCAACCCCATCAATGTGTTGGGAATAAAGGTGCAGGGAATTTTTCCAAAACGTCAACAGCAGTTTGCAGAAAAACTGGGAAAGCTGGTGAGCCAGGAGCTCCTCTCCTTTTCCGATATTGAAGAAAAGATCAATAAACCGGAGAATCTGCAGAAAATATTACCACAGGTAGAAACGCATATTGATCATTTCCTCCGGGTAAAGCTGGGCGAAAGTATGCCCATGATCAGTATGTTTATTGGCGATAAAACCATCGACAAGCTGAAAGGCATTTTTATGGAAGAACTGGAGATCCTTTTTCCAAAAATGATGAAAGAGTACTCTGCCTCCCTTAAAAATCAACTTGACCTCGAACAAATTGTAACCGATAAAGTAAAAGCCTTCCCCAGCGATAAGCTGGAAGACATCCTCTACCAGGTAATGGCAAAAGAGTTCCGCTTTGTTGAATTACTTGGAGCTGTCTTAGGTTTCCTCATCGGTATCTTACAGGTGGCCATCACCCTTCTTACGCAATAGTTTCCACTCATCACATTCAAAATGGGGCTGGATGAACATTTGCCGTCTAAAACGGTTAATTACACATTCATACCAAATGGAATTCATCATTAATCAATTACGCAGAAATTTGCGCCTCAATTTTAAACAGATCAACATGAGATTTATTCTTGGAGTAGTATCCTTATTTATTAGTCTGCAACTGGTTGCACAAGTTCCAGGTGGAGGCCGCACCGGTGGCGCACAAATGAACATTGGTCGCTTTTACGGTAAAATTGTAGAAGCCAAAACCAATAAACCAATTGATGCGGTGTCGGTACAGTTGTATCAAAACAGAATGGATACTGCTACCAAAACAAGAAAAGACGTGTTGGTTACCGGACAATTAACGCAAGCCAATGGCGATTTTAGCCTGGAAGGATTGAGCCCAATGGGTAATTACAAATTATACATTACAGCGATCGGTTTCAAAACCATTGAGCAAACCATCAGCTTTGGTATAAAACCAGGTGGTGCGCAGGCTGATATGATGGCCATGCTTGATAAAGATCTCGGCAACATTAAATTAGAAGCAGATGTGCAACAGTTAAGTGAAGTAGTTGTAACAGCCGAAAAGCCAACATTACAATTAGGTATCGATCGTAAAATATTCAACGTTGAAAAAAATATCGTATCACAAGGCGGCACAGGTGTGGATGTAATGCGGAACGTACCAACTGTAAATGTTGATATTGACGGAAACATTACCATGCGTAACAGTGCTCCGCAGATTTTTGTGGATGGTCGTCCCACGGTATTAACGTTGGATCAAATTCCTGCAGATGCTATTCAAAGCATTGAGCTTATTACCAACCCATCTGCCAAGTTTGATGCAAGTGGTGGACAGTCGGCCATTATCAATATTGTATTGAAGAAGAATCGTCGTGTTGGTTATAGCGGAAGTCTTCGTGCCGGTATTGATATGCGTGCAAGACTGAATGGCGGCGGCGACATCAACATTCGTCAGGGTAAAATAAACTTCTTTGCCAACATAGGTTTAAACCAACGCAGAGGTATCAGCTTTGGTGAAACTGATCGTGATAACTTTGGCGATCAAACACCTAACACTGCATTTACCGACAATCGCAACATCAGTGATGGTTTCTTTAATTTTGGACGTGCAGGTATCGATTTCCTGATTGATAACCGTAACACAATTACATTACAAGGTAATTTTGGCGGAGGTAACTTTACGAATACCGATCAAAACGTGATCCGTTACGATACGGCTTACAGTACACCGAAAACAATATTTGAAGATCGTAATACAGCCGGCAAAACTCTTTTCCGTAATAACGGCGCCACTGTAAGTTACAAGTACAATTTCCCCCGTGCAGGCCGTGAGTTAACTGCAGATATCAACTATAACAAAAGCCGTAACGAAGGTAATCAGGACATCAGTTTTACCAAATGGTTTGATGCCAACCGCACACAGCTGTCAAATGCCACTCAAATACAAGGTGTAACATCAGGAGGTAATAATACATTCATCGTTGGGCAGATCGATTATACCGATCCGATCAATGAAAACATAAAAGTAGAAGCAGGTTTACGTTCGCAAACACGTTTGTTTGAAAGTTTTCAACGCAACTCGCTGAATGGTGTTGCGCTGCCCCTCATCAGCAATGAGTTTTCGTATGTTGATTATGTGCATGCAGCGTATGCGAGCTTCTCACAAAAAATTAAAAAAGCAAATCTGAACTACCAGGTGGGCTTACGTGCAGAAAGTTCAAGCTATGATGGAGAGCAGGCCGGTAAAACAGAACGTTTTCAAAACCAGTTTCCGTTGGCTTTATTTCCAAGTGTTTTCGTATCGAAATCATTCGAACAAAAACAGGATATGCAGATCAACTACAGCCGCCGTATCAACCGTCCGAACTTTTTCCAATTATTACCGAACACAGATTACAGCGATATCTTTAACTACCAGACAGGTAATCCAAATCTGAAACCTGAATTCACCAATTCATTGGAGTTAACTTATCAAAAAACATACGGCGAAAAAAACAATACGATATTGGTTACATTGTTTGGCAAACAAACCAACAATCTTATTTCACGCTATGTAGTGCGTGATAAATTAGGCGATAGCCCCGACAGTGCGAACATTAACACATGGATCAATGCCAACAGAAGCTATGCTGCAGGTGTGGAAGTAGTGTTGCGTAACACAGTGAGCAAATGGTGGGAGATCAATTATAACGTAAACGTATACTATTCGAAGATCGACGGCAGCAGTGTTGCACCCGATTTGAAAAATGAGCGTACCAGTTATACCATCAAATTAAACAACTCGTTTCGCTTAGGCAAAGGATGGACCATGCAGTTGAGCAGTGATTACAACTCACGTTCAATTTTACCCGTATCATCAGGCGGTGGTGGCCGTGGTGGTAACCGTGGCGGTGGTGGCTGGATGGGTGGCGGTGGTAACATTGCTACCACACAAGGTTATATTGACGACAATTTTTATGTTGATCTTGGTGTGCGGAAAGAATTCAAGATCAAAGCCAATACGGCATCCATATCACTCAACATGAGTGATGTACTGAGCACACGCCGGAACAATGTGTATGCTGAATCGGCTGTATTGGATCAGTTCAGCACACGCAGAAGAGATCCTGCATTTGTACGTTTAAACTTTAACTACCGTTTTGGTAAGTTTGATGCATCGCTCTTTAAACGTAAGAACTCACGCAGCGAAGGTGGAGGCGACGACATGCAAATCCAATAATTTTTATTGATCCATAGAAAGCCCTCCGGATAATACCCGGAGGGCTTTTCATTTTTACGGATAAAGACCGTAAAAAACGGTTACAAAAAAACCATACTGGAAGTAAAAGATTTTAAAGAACTTGCTGCTTAACATTGCAGTATGAAAAAAATCTTCTTCCTTATTTTTATTACCATCACTTGTGTATCGTTACTGCCTGCACAACAAGTGTTACGGGTAATGACGTTTAACATACGCCTCAATACCGCATCCGACAGTTTGAATGCATGGCCCTATCGTAAAGACCATGTTGCTTCACAAATATTATTTCATCAAATTGAATTAGTAGGTGTGCAGGAAGCCTTACATGATCAGATGATTGATTTGCAACAACGTTTACCACAATTCAAATACACAGGTGGTGGCAGAGATGATGGAAAAACAAAAGGTGAATACTCCGCTATTTTTTACGATACCACAAAACTGCAATTGCTCGCCAGCGATATG
>CAWHOR010000040.1:0-19092 GCA_963830845.1 uncultured Bacteroidota bacterium
TGCTTTGTCGATCGCAGCTTTGGCCTTTGTACTATCAGCATCGTAGCCAATAAAGACGTGTGCGAGTTCAATTTCTGTTGCACTTCGTTCAACCGCTTCCGTTACCAGTTCTTTACTGCTTCCCTGGTTACGCATAAACTGTTCAATCATTTGTGCACGAAAAGCAGCAATATCATTCTTTATAGTTGGCAACGTATCCAGCTTTGCATCTTTTGCAGCCTGTACTTTCAGTTTAAAACGGATAAACAGATCAAGATATTCACGGATCGATTTTTCATCGGTTGCGCCGTTGTTGTTTTTTGAAAACGCACGCCAGAATTCCTGTTTATCAACCTTTGTTGGTGCCGTAAGTAAATAGTGTTTGTGCCTGGCTGCTAAAGTTGGCAACCAGGAGTAGAAAAAATAGAATGTTACGCATAAGCTGTGGTTATGGATGGTTGGATGTTTGATTGGTCTGTTTGAACTGGAGAAACTCATCCACCTGTTCTGGATTGATCTTTTTTGCAACGATCCGTTTCTGTTCGTCCAGCAAATATATTGTGGGTGTTTGAAATACGTCGTATGCCTGTTTAAAACCGGGTACATTGTTCGTTTGTTCTGTTACTCTCATTTGCACAGTTTGATACAAATGCACCCAATCTTTCAGCTGTTGTTGGCGTATATAATCAACCCACTTTGTTTTTGCTTCTTTTGATTTTACTTCATCAGTAGCTGATACGTCAGATAAAACGCCTACAATTTTTACGCCCTGTTTCTTCCAACGCAAGCGGTAAAGACTGTCCACTTTTGGCACCTGTTCCCTGCAATGGCCACAATCAGGATCCCAAAATACCACTAAGGTGTAGGGCGATTTTATCGAGTACAAATTCACTTTGCGGTTGAGTGTATCCAGCAAATTCAATTCAGCTGCAGGTTCGCCAATGATGTTTCCATACAAACTATAAGCCCGGTTAAAAACAAGATCACGGTCTTTTTTCTCCAGCCAATCCACTTGGTTGGTGACGTAGTACTTTTCAAACAAATGAAGAAACACCACATCCAGCCCCATGTATTTCGGATTCATGTATTCGTTGGTAAACCGGTTAATAAAATACCGGAACATGGTTTTGTTGGTGCGACTGTACAAAATGAATTTATCCAGCTCCAGTTTAATGCTATCAGGATGACGAATTACGGCTGTTTCTAAATAGCGGTTCAGCCGTTGCTCAAACATAGGCGTACGTAACAGGCGCTCATCTGCAAAAGAAACCGCCGGCCAGAATTGTTGTTTGTATTGATAAAATGCACTGATACTGTCTTGTCTTATTCTTGTTTTGGGTGCGTTGTACACTGGCTCTTTCAACAACCGGAACAACAAGGCCAGATAACTTTCAGGCTGTACTGTTACAAAACTATCACGCCACTGCTGCGCAGAAATATTGGCTTCATTCATGGTTGTTTGAATAGCGATGCTGTCTTGTTTGGTTTTGGCTGCTGCTAAACCTGATTGGAGTTGCTGAAAATTGCGGTAGTAATATGCCGATGCTGTTTTATATGCAATGAGATATTCGTTTTCTTTTGAACCGTTCAATGATGCAATGGTGAAATTGGCAGTATCGATCTTGATGCTGAACTCCTGTTCTTTATCGATCAAAATATCGAAGAAGATTTTTTTCTGGGGGTCAACAATCAGATACAATCCGCCGGTGAGCTTTTCTGTTCCGCTGAATACGGCCTGTCCGTTTGGTTGAAGAATAGCCGAATCCTGCACATATTTCTGATTGCCGAAATAGTAACCAAGATAGAGGTAGCCTTTTTCAACTGGTTTGTAATTGACGGTGATACGAAAACCTTGTGCTTTGGCAAAAGCACAAAAGAACAAAATGATCAGAAATAAGCTTGTCTTCTTCATAGTGGAACAGGCGTAAAGTTAATTCAAAAGCTTTCTGTTGCTGTTAATGATTTGCAAAGTGATTATTTGTTTAATCCTTTCAGAAAATTTTCAGCCGGTAATACAATGATTTCTGAAAAATGAAAATCAGTAATATCCTCGGTTATAATTACATCGCACTTAAACCGTACTGCAGAATAATACTCTAACCCATCTTCAAAATCGTTTATCTTTTTATTTTGTGCCAGCTGTTTTACATCTTCAGGAGTATGATCTGTAAGCATTAGTTTTTCGGCTAACAGGATCATTTTTTGTTTTGCTTTGGCATGCCCTGTCTTTTTCTCAGCGAAATAGTAACAAATTGCCAGGCACAACGGAGAAGTGTAAAGTTGGTATTCACGCCTGTCTGCAAGACTTAGAATTCGTGCAGCAAAAGGGAACAAAGGATATTCCTTATTACAAACAGCGATCAGAATATTGGCATCAAGAAAAATTTTCACGTGTTCATTTTATTGAATTTAGCCACATAGTATATCCGTAAAAATCATCATCGCTTTTGGTATAAATTAGCTCGATAATTTTTATGGATATTTCATGATCTTGATTGGTAATATTCAGACTTGATTGCTTTTCTTCCTCTTGGTTTGGTCAGGTATTCAGCTTCGCCTTCTGCAACCTTGTTTACCCAATCAGAGATTGGAAACTCTTCTAATGTTTTATAGTGGTTGCTGGTAATTTGCCGTAAAAGGTATTCGGTAAGTCGTGACAGACTCATGTTGTTTTTTTCAGCAAACTTCTTTGCTTTTTCAATGACAGATGCATCAAAACTCAAGGTGATTTTTGTATCCATAATGTTAATTGTACGGCAAATATAAAATTTTCATACGTACAATTAAGCGATTTCGATCGGTCGCTCTTTATTACCTTTGCGCCGTGAGAAAAAAACAAAAAATCAGGATACTGGAGCAGGTAAAGGTGGAAGATTATGCTGCCGAAGGCAAATCAATAGCCCGTGTAGATGGCAAAGTGATCTTTATTGAAGGCGCTGTGCCCGGTGATGTGGTGAATATCCAACTCGGAAAAAGTAAAAAAGACTGGGCTGAAGGAAAGGCCGTACATTTTCACGAATACTCGGCCGATCGTACACAACCGTTCTGCGACCATTTTGGGTTGTGCGGTGGTTGTAAGTGGCAAATGCTGCCGTACGAAAAGCAGCTGGAATACAAGCAGCGGGAAGTGGAACAAAATCTCAAACGCATTGGACGTATTGAGCTGCCCGAATTGTTACCCATTGTGGGAGCCAAACAAACCAAATACTATCGCAACAAGCTGGAATATACCTTTAGCAATAAACGTTATTTAACCCGTGAGGAATTGTTGCGGCGTGATGAGAAAAGAAGGAAACAGCAAGAAGAACAAAATGCACTTGCACCGTCGGAGGGATCAGAAGTCTCCCCTTCTGGGGGAGATTTAGAGGGGGCTGCAGATGTAGCATTGGGTTTTCATGTGCCACGCATTTTTGATAAGGTAATTGATATTGAAACCTGTTACCTGCAGCAGGAACCCAACAATGCCATTCGCAATTTTGTACGTGAGTTTGCCAAGCGATACGGATTTTCGTTTTACGATATCCGTGCACATGAAGGCTGGCTGCGTACCATGATCTTCCGCATGACAACAACAGGCGAAGTGATGGTAAATATCACCTTTGGACATGATGATATTGCAAACCGTGAATTGCTGTTCAACGCAATGCTGAGTGAATTTCCGGAGATCACCACGTTGCTTTATACCATCAACCCCAAATGGAACGACAGCATTTATGACTTGCAGCCGCAAACCTATTTTGGCAGCGGTTATGTAAATGAAAAGCTGGAAGAGTTTGTGTTCAAGATCGGTCCGAAATCGTTCTTTCAAACCAATACCAAGCAGGGCGAGGAATTATACAGGATCACAAGGGAGTTTGCAAAACTAACCGGTAATGAAACCTTGTACGATCTTTATTGTGGCACGGGTAGCATTGGTATCTTTTGCAGCAAAGGAGCAAAAAAGATCATTGGTGTAGAAGCAGTGGCCGAAGCAATTGAAGATGCAAAATTGAATGCACTTGCGAACGGTTTGTCAAACACATCGTTTTATGCAGGTGATGTAATTGATATTTGCAATGATGAATTTTTTGCAGCGCATGGTCGCCCTGATGTGATCATTACCGATCCACCACGGGTGGGTATGCATGAAAAGCTGGTGCGTAAACTGCTGGAGATCGAAGCTCCACGTATTGTATATGTAAGTTGTAACCCTGCCACACAGGCACGAGACTTGCAACTGCTCAACGAAAAATATGTGGTTGAACAGTTGCAACCGGTTGATATGTTTCCGCATACACACCATATTGAAAATGTGGCGGCATTGGTGTTGAGGACTTCATCATAACTAGTAAATTTGCTTATGTCCTATTACAACTCAGGAAATCGAATACAAGGAAGCTCGCCTATTATTTTCAACTTGATTATCATTAATGTGCTTGTATATATGGCACAAATGATAATTAAGCAGGTTGATCTTACAGAGTTGGGGGCGTTGCATTATTATAAGTCATCGTTGTTTAAGCCCGTTCAATTTGTGACGAATATGTTCATGCATTCTCCGGAATCAGTTGGCCATATTTTTTTTAATATGCTTATGCTGTTCATTTTTGGGGTAATGTTAGAGCGTTCTTGGGGCAGTAAACGTTTCTTATTTTTTTACCTTGCCTGTGGCTTAGGTGCGTCATTATTGGTACAGTTAACAATACCATTTAGTGCAGAACAATTTGCAAAAAGCGGAGAAGCTTTACGATTTGGGGGATATAGTAAGGAGTTGGTTGAACTTTATAAAGAACAATACTCGGCGTTGGGTGCTTCAGGAGCGATCATGGGTGTAATGGTTGCATTTGCCTGGCTGTTTCCTAATACAGAAATGGGGATCATGTTTATTCCTTTTCCTATTAAAGCGAAATATCTTGTTGCTGTTTATGTACTCGTTGATTTATTTGGGGGTTTAAACAGAACCCCTGGTGATAATGTGGGTCATTTTGCTCATTTAGGCGGAGCATTAGTAGGCTTTATAATTATATTATATTGGAACAAACGCAACCGAAAGACGTTTTATTAATAAATGATTGATCTATGAGTTATATGCAGGCGGAACGAAAACGGAGAATTCTCTTTGGAGAAGATGGTGATGCAGTGATGCGGCTCATTGCCCTTAATGTAATCATATTTGTGATCCTCAAATTTGTTGAGATCGTATTCCAGCTAACACCGAATGTTGATGTAAGTCTGTACAAAACGAATGTTTTGGATTGGGTAGGCTTGCCGGGAAATCTTTCCACCTTTATCACCCGCCCATGGGTATTGCTTACACACATGATTGCGCAGTACAGCCTTTGGCAACTGTTGGGCAATATGCTTTTCCTCTGGGCTTTTGGATTTTTATTGCAGGATCTGGTGGGTAACAAGCATATCGTTCCACTTTATATTTATGGCGGATTGGCCGGTGCAGTTTTGTTTATGGCAAGTGCTAATCTGTTACCTAAGTTTGCGGCTGACATCAATTCGTTCAGTTATCTTGGTGCAAGTGCCTCAGTAATGGCCATTGCTATTGCTGCAACGGTTACCGCTCCCGACTATCGTGTGTTCCCCATGATCAATGGCGGTATTCCGTTATGGATCATTACACTTATTTATGTGATCATTGATTTTGCAGGGCTTGCGAGTTCATCGTTCCCGCATCATTTGGCGCATCTCGGTGGAGCAGCGGTTGGTTATATTTATATTAAGCAGGTACAGGCAGGTAAACTTCCCGGCGCATGGATGCATGATCTGTACAACTGGTTTACCGGTTTGTTTGAACCGGCCAAAGAGCCAACGCAAAAACCATTCAAGAAAGAAGTATTTTACAACACGAAGGGAAAAGATCCTTTTGTACGTAAACCAACGGTTACACAACAACGTGTAGATGATATTCTGGATAAGATCAGCCATCAAGGATATCAGTCACTTACACAGGAAGAAAAAGATATCTTGAAAAAAGCGGCTGACAACGAAACTTCATAATAACTATGGCCGGATTTCTGCGCAGGTTCACCAAGCAGTTTATCATCATCTGCAATTTGATTGTAAGTGTTTGTATGCTGTTGTTGTATGCGCTGCCTCATCTTTCACCGGCCACTTCGTGGATCGTTAATCTCTTTGCATTACTGTTTCCATTTTTATTGATCCTGCAACTGGGCTTTTTGGTTTTTTGGTTGATAGCAAAACGAAAACCCGCCCTTATACCTGTTATCACATTGTTGCTTTGCTGGAACCTCATTGGTTCGTTTTTTGGCTTTCATCCATCTGCAAAAGCAACACAATCAACAGCGGCAACATTTCGTGTGGTTACATGGAATGCGCATCTCTTTAATTTTTTTGATCAGGGTGGCAATCTTGATCCCGCCATGTTGCAGGAGGCAAAATCATTCAAAGCAGATGTATTGGCGTTGCAGGAATTTGTGTTTTCGTTAGACAGTTCATCAGCTTTTACGTTAGAAAAAGTGAAAAATAAATTAGGCTACCGGTATGCAGTAGCCGCTAACGACCGGGCCTTTGGCGTACACACCAATATCCGTCAACGGAATGAACGCTATCATCCGTTTTGCGTAGCCATCTTCTCCAATTATCCCATCATCCGTTGGGAAAAGGTGCAAAGCATCAAGGAATACAATCATACGTTTTTATGGGCCGATGTGTTGGTGAAAGGCGATACCATCCGCATCTTCAATATCCATCTGCAAAGCATGCACTTTGCAAAAAAGGATTATGCGTTTATTGAAAATATTGATCAGCAGGATATGGATGACGTGCAAACAGCAGGCCGCAACATCATTCGCAAAATGAAAACGGCCAACCTGCTACGCTCCGGTCAGGCAAGGGATATAAAAGATGAAATGGAGAAAAGCCCCTATCCTGTTATTGTTTGTGGTGACATGAATGATGTGCCCAACTCCAATGCCTACCAGATCATCAGCAATAATTTGTATGATGCGTTTACGGAGAAAGGCTGGGGCATTGGCCGCACATTCAAATTTCTTTCGCCTACGCTACGTATCGATTATGTACTGCACAGTAAATCGCTGAAAGTACAGCAGGTAAAGGTGTTACGTTCACCTCGGAGCGACCACAGCCCGGTACTCGCCGATTTTATTTTGGATAAAAAGTAAGCGGTGGAAGCCCTATCTTTGTTGCAATGAAGAATTTAGTACATATCTGTTGTTGTTTTTGTTGTTGCTGATCAGGCAACCTTCCCCGCTATAACAACCATTCTTCATTCCAATCATTCCGTTTTTTATGTCGCAGTTAAAAGTTTACAACTCCCTTACACGCCAGAAAGAAGTTTTTGAATCCATTACACCCGGCCACGTGGGGATGTATGTGTGCGGACCAACCGTAAGTGGTGAAAGTCATTTGGGTCATGCACGTCCGTATATCACATTTGATGTATTGTATCGTTATCTCACACATCTCGGCTATAAAGTGCGGTACGTTCGCAACATTACCGATGCCGGACATTTTGAAGAGGAAGGCCGTGATGCAGAAGATAAAATTTCGAAGAAAGCAATATTGGAAAAGCTGGAACCGATGGAACTGGTGCAGAAATACACCAATCTGTTTCATTGGGCGATGGAGCAATTCAATACAGTGCAACCATCGATTGAACCAACGGCTACCGGACATATTGTAGAACAGATCGGAATGATCGAGCAGATCATTGAAGCAGGTTATGCCTATGAAACAAACGGTTCTGTTTATTTCGATGTAAAAAAATATGCAGCCAACCACGATTATGGAAAACTCAGCGGTCGTGTAATTGATGATCTGTTAGAAACAACACGTGAACTGGAAGGCCAGGAAGAAAAGAAAGACCGTGCTGATTTTGCGTTATGGAAAAATGCAGCACCCGAACATATCATGCGGTGGAAAAGTCCGTGGGGAGATGGTTTCCCCGGCTGGCATATTGAGTGCTCGGCCATGGCCACCAAATATTTAGGTGCCCAGTTCGATATTCATGGCGGAGGAATGGATCTGCAATTTCCCCACCACGAAAGTGAAATTGCACAAAGCACTATTTGCAATCATACTGCACCCGTTCGTTACTGGATGCACAATAACATGATTACCATCAACGGTAAGAAGATGGGGAAGAGTTATAACAATGTCATCAAGCTAACAGAGCTCTTCAGTGGTAACCATCCGATATTGGAGAAAGCGTATCATCCAATGACGGTGCGTTTCTTTATTCTGCAAACACAATACCGCAGTACACTTGATTTTGGAAACGAAGCATTGCAGGGAGCAGAGAAAGGCTTGAAGCGATTGATGGAAGCGCATGAATGGTTCAGTAAGTACGAAGTGGGAAGTGGGAAGTATGAAGCGAAAGACAAGTTGCTTAACGAAAAGGTGTTGCAACTGATAGCCGAGTTCGATGAGTTTATGAATGATGATCTCAACACGGCCAAAGTATTGGCGAGTATGTTTGAACTGGTGCCCGTGATCAACGGACTAAAAGATAAACATATTGCTGCCGATGCATTGAGCAGCGATACCATTGCATTACTGCAACAAGCAACTGAAGCTGTACATTGAAGATATCATGGGCTTACGCAACGTTACCGGCGAAGACAATAACAAGCTGAAGGAAGTGATGCAGATTACTCATTGATCTGCGGAAAGATGCGAAAGCAAAAAAAGATTTTGTTACCAGCGATAAAATACGGAATCAATTAGCTGAACTTGGAATTCAGTTAAAAGATGAAAAAGATGGCGGGATGAGTTTTTCAATTTAAGTTGTAAAGGGTTCATTCTACATCAATAAATATAAAGAGGGGCATGCGCCCCTCTTTTCATTACCCGTAACTGTACATTCACTCCCTCTATTCAACAGTTCAGCGGTTTTTACTGCTCGTTGTGCTTTTTCATTGTTCTATATCAAAACCAGAAATCATGAAAAAGAACTATGTATTACGTAATGGGGTAGTAGCCCTCACAGTCTTTGTACTCGTTGGCAGTATCAGCAGTTGTAAAAAGAAAAATGATCCGGCACCTAACACGCTGGTAGAAGTGGCAAGTTCAGCCGGACTTACTTCTTTAGTTTCAACAGTGGAAGCAGCCGGGTTGACCAACACATTAAGAGGCCCCGGTCCTTTTACAGTATTTGGGCCAACGAATGCTGCATTTACAGCAGCCGCTTTTCCTGCTAACACTCCGGTAGCAACATTGCAAAGTGTATTGCTGTACCATGTGTTTGATGGAAAAGTTTTAGCAGCAGCTGTTCCAACTACATTAACAGCAATTGCGTCGAAGAATGCAACCTTTGACAGTTTGTATGTGAAGCGTGTCGGTAACGATGTGTTTGTAAACGGACAGCGTGTAACAACCGCTAACGCAGAAGCCTCTAACGGTGTAGCACATGTGATTGGCCGTGTACTAATTCCTGCAGGCGGACAGAATATTGTGCAGGTAGCAGTTGCAGCAGCACCGGCACTTGATTCATTGGTTCGTGCAGTAACGCTTGCAAGTGCAGGTACTGCAACAGGAAGTGCTGATAATATTGCTGAAATTTTATCAACCATCAATGGGGCTACTGTTTTTGCACCAACTAACCAGGCGTTCACAGATCTACTTGCGCAGTTAGGTGCTACCAGTTTATCGCAGGTTCCTGTAGCAACACTAAGAGCAGTATTGAAGCATCATGTAGTAGGTGGTGCCCGTGTATTCTCGAATGATGTAGCAGCCGGGAATGTTGGTATGGCGAATGGTACCAATGCAGTGATCGCCATTTCAGGTGGTAACGCAACCATCAAAGGTAGCGGTGCAACCAGTGCAACAGCTACAATTGTAGCAACAGATATTATGGCGAAAAACGGAGTGGTTCACCTTATCAATAAGGTAATTCTTCCGTAACAACATCTTATTCTTTCACACCGGCCCAAACCTTTGGGCCGGTTTTTTGTTTCAACTGTGGACTACATGTTATTTCAGCATAAATACCGCTATTGGTTCATCCTGGCGCTGGCAGTATATACGTATGTAAATACAGCAGTTTGCCGGGTATACGATTATTTCCAGTTGACGATCGATTGGTACCAGGCCTTCCTGAGCATATTACTCATTACACTTCTCAGTTGGGAGTGGAGCCGGTTGATTCAACCATCGTTCAAGAAATGGTTTCATGGTGATGATCAGATCAACAAACGGTTACTTTCATTTTTTGGATTAGGATTGGCAGGAAGTCTTATTTTAACGGTGATGGTGGTAATGTCGTTTGAAGTGTTTGTGTTACATGTACCCATGTCGTTAGATAATCCGCTGAAGTTAACACTCACCTATACATCACTCATTACACTGTTGTTTCACTTATTGAATGCTGTTGTTTTTTATATGCAGAAATATAAAACCAAACAACTGGAGACAGAAGAGCTTTTGCGGATGAACACGCAGGCACAATTGCAAGGCATTAAATCGCAGATCAACCCCCATTTTTTATTCAACAACCTGAACGTTCTATCGTCGCTGGTAATGAAAAACAGCGAAGATGCGAATGATTTTATTGAAGCTTTCTCAAAAGTATATCAATACATTTTACGTAACCAGGATAAAGAATTAATCGAACTGCAGAAAGAAGTAGAGTTTTTGCAGCCGTATATGTATCTGTTGCAAAAACGGTTCCCTGCCGGGGTTGAATTAAAAACAGAAATTGATGAGCGATGGAACCATGCATATGTTGTGCCCGTTGCCTTACAAATGCTGGTAGAAAATGCGATCAAGCACAATGTGGTTTCTCATACCAAGCCATTGGAGATAAAAATTAAAGCAAACGGAACGGCTTTTCTCGAAGTAAGCAACAATCTTCAGCCGAAAATAAATCGTGAACCATCATCTAATATTGGATTAAATAATATTAATCAGCGCTACGAAATCATAACCGGCAGGAAGATTGAAGTGGAAAAGACGCAGCATGAATTTAAGGTAAGCCTGCCGCTGATCGAAATCAGTTAATTCAAAAATGCAGGCAGAAAAATCAGCAAAACTGTAAACCGATGAGTACAAAAAAAATTGTAATTATTGAAGATGAGCAACTGGCGGCAGAACGACTGATTATGCTGTTGAAACAATATGATCCTGCCATTGAGATTGTAAAGCATCTGTACGGTGTAGAAGAGAGTATTCAATGGTTAAATACAAATGCGCATCCGGATCTGCTGTTTCTCGACATTCAACTGGCAGATGGTTTTTGTTTTGATATTTTTAAACAGGTAGAGTACAGAAAGCCTATTGTTTTTACAACTGCCTATAACGAATATGCACTGGATGCGTTTCAACTTTGCAGTATCGATTACCTGTTAAAGCCGATCACCGCAGTGGCATTAGCGAAAGCCATGCAGAAGTTTGCACAACTGCAATCGAATTTTGCAGCAGGTAATTATGATCAGTTATCGACGTTGTTTGATAATGCTTCGTTTAAATCCAGATTCCTTGCCAAAGCGGGCCAACGTATGTTTTTTGTGGAGACATCCGAAGTGCAATATTTTCAGGCCGATGATAAGATCGTGTACCTCGTAGATAAGGCGGGAAATAAACTGATGGTGGATTATACACTGGAACGACTTGAGGGTTTATTGAACCCCAAAGAATTTTTTCGCCTGAACCGCCAATACATTGCACGTTACAGCAGTATTGCTCAAATAAAACCGTATGTAAACAGTCGGTTGAAACTGCTGTTACGCAATGGTGCTAAAACAGAAGAAGTAGTGCTTAGCCGTGAGCGGGTACATGAATTTAAAACATGGGCCGAGGCTTAGCTATGCCCCAATTGTTGATTACCGGATAATAGTGATGGGAACTGAAAGAACGGAGATGCTTTTTCTTCAGTCACTTCCTCTTCCATTGGTTGATGCAATACCTCTTTAAAACTCTGCAGCATGAGTTGCTTTGTTTGTTTACTCCATTGCTGAAACAGATCGCTGTTGTTTTTATGATGTGGTAAATAATCCAGTAACACATCCAGGTTAAACGCTTCTGCATGTGTGCCTGCACCTGCTTTGGCGCCATCTCTTGCATTACACCATTGTTCAAAATGGCCTTGTACAGGCACCATTAATACCGGCTTGCCGAAATACATTGCTTCGCACACACTTTCAAAACCTGCGGTTGTAACCAATGCTTTTGCATTGGCCATGAAGTGCAGAAATTTCTGATCATCCAATGAATGAAAGCAAAGCGTTTCATCAAAACGCCATTTGCCTTTTACTGTTGCACTGTCGGTAAAGCAATGCAGTTCTACTTGCGGATGTTCTTTATGCCAACTGATAATATCCTGCATATAACCGGAGTTAAGCAGGTACACGAGAATATGATTGCCTGCAAAAACTTCCTGCTGAAATACCTCTTTCCGTAACAGCGGCGGACAGATTTTCAGTTGTTTGTATGATGATGGGTCTAATGGATAAAAAGAAAGTGCTAATAATTTTTCAGATCCTTTGGCGGTGAGTTTTGTATAAAATTTGATCGCTAACTGATCTGATTTGCTGCCACCTTCGGGAAACTGAAACGAAGGATGCAGGTATATGTATTGATGTGCTGCTGAAATTATTTTCGTGTTGAGTTTTTTAAACATGGAGCAGATGCCGATCAGCGGTTCATAAAAATTCAGCAACAGATCTGGTTTGTATTCATCCACCACTTCACGGATCAGCTTCATACTTTTTCGAAACTTCCTCCATTGTAATACATTTTTGAAAACGGATGTACCAAGCAGAATCGATTTATTTTCTTTATCGGTAATAAAATTTGGGCTACGATAGGTAATGATCGGTGCTTTTATCCGCTCTCTTACAAATGATGGAATTTCTCTACGGCTGCTGCTGCCAATGAGCACCGCAGCTACTTTGTGTCCACGTGAAAGTAATAACTCATAAGCAGCAATGGCCTGTGTTAAATGCCCACGGCCTTCGCCTTGTACTGCAAATACAAATGTGTTGTTCATAAAAGTTCAGGTGTTAAACTTGGGAAATAGCTTGTACTTGTTTCAGTTATTTCAAGAGGTGATTGTTGTTGCAGCCAATCATTATAATAAAGAATACTCCAGTTGCCATCGTCCGTTTCAACCAATGCACTCATCGTCTCTACCCAATCGCCGCTATTGAGGTAATGCACATTATTCATTACTTTATCAGCAGCCTGATGAATATGTCCGCAAATAACACCTTCGCAATTGTTGGCTGCTGCTACTGCGCATAATTGTTCTTCATAATCGCTGATAAACGAAACAGCTGTTTTTACTTTTGCTTTTACTACCTGCGACAAAGAGTAGTATGGCAATCCCCGTTTGGTACGGTACTGATTGTAATGTCGGTTGAGCCAAAGTAAAAATGTATAACCCACATCACCTAGCTTGGCAAGCCATTTCAGTTTGGTGGTAACCGTGTCGAAAATATCGCCATGTACCACATAGTATTTTTTAGTACCGCTTTGCAGAATATGATGTCGCTTGATGATGAACTGCCCGAATGAGAACGGCAGTATTTCATCCAGAAAATCATCATGATTCCCACGCAGGTAGATCACTTTTGTGTTGTACTTGTGCATGTACTTCATAATGATGCGGAAAAATGAAGTGTGTTTCTTTTTCCACTCACCTGATTTACGGAGTTGCCAGCCATCAATGATATCGCCATTTAAAATGAGTGTATCACATTTGTGGTGGTTCAGGAAATCCACTACTTCTTTTACCCGTGAGTTACGGATACCAAGATGAATGTCGGAAAGGATAATTGTTTTATACCTGGTCTTCAAAGCAAAGGGTTTTACAAAGGTTGAAAGCATTTGTTACCTAAAGATTGCTTGTGTATTAACGAAGAATGAATAAATTGTAATGAAAATGCTAAGCCGCTAAGGTTGCCAACTCTGGTTTGACATCGTACGAACAATAGCAGTCTGTTTGAGGGTTGGCAACCTTCAACCTTTCATCCGATCAATATGCATTACATCGAACATCTTACAAAGGATAAAAAGCTCAGAAAAGTATTGGAGAACCAGGACGCACATGTGTTGGTGAAGCGAAAGAAAGTGTACCTGCATCTCTGTGCATCCATTATGAGTCAGCAACTATCAACCAAAGTGGCCGATGTGATCTACAAACGGTTTCTTGCTTTGTACGGTAAGAAAGAACCGACTGCACAGCAGATATTGGATACGCCGTTTGAAAACTTACGGGGAGTTGGACTGAGTAATGCAAAAACCAACTACGTACACAATGTGTGCAGATTTTTTATTGATGAAAAAATTACGGATGCACAGTTGTATAAGATGAGTGACGAAGACGTAATCAATAAACTCACGCAGATAAAAGGTGTTGGAAAATGGACCACAGAAATGATCCTGATGTTTGCCTTGCAGCACGAAGATGTGTTGCCGGTGGATGATCTGGGGATACAGCAGGCTATGATCAAATTGTATAAGTTAGATAATTCGAATAAGAAATTGCTGTACGAACAAATGCACAAAGTAGCAGAGAAATGGCGTCCTTACCGTACTTATGCCTGTGTGCATTTGTGGCGATGGAAAGACAATGGTTAATTTATAATGTTGTAATGAATAATGAAAATAGTTCAAACAAGTTGTGATTTATGAAACAGGTGATAATGATACTGTTGTTGTTGCTTTTGTCGGATAAACTTGTTGCACAGGATGGTCCTACAGCAGGCTCAGCTCTACGTTCATTGTCGGGTGTGGATATGATGACGAATAAAGTGATCAACGTTGTGTTCCGGGAATCGAAAGATTATACGCTGTTTCATTTCTGGAAAAGCCAAAGCGATAGCTGTATCAAGGAATTTCCGAAACTGGTTGCTCTTGTGAAGAAATATGACAGCAAACTCACCGTGTATGGATTTCCGTATGAATACAAACAGCAGATACCTGCCGCCAAAGAAATGACGGTTACCAAACAACTCAAGTGGACACATTTGCTGCAGTACCGGCAAACGAATCCTGCAGGTGCAAACGTAATTGATGTATTGCAGATCACCGATTTCCCAACGTATATGTTATTGGATAAAGAAGGAATGATCTTGGTGCGTTCCGGATCGTTGGGAGATGTGGAAGTGGTGTTGAAGAGGTTGGAGTAGTAATACACTATTTTAAAAGAAATACCAACGCATACGAGAGTTGCATAGCACCTGGTTTAATAACAATGTTTTTCATTTGTGAACGATTGTAAAATGCGTAAGGTGTAATAATAAGCGAGCTACGAATATTTTTTTTCAGTTGACTTCTGAACTCAAAATGGGGAACGAAAGCGATGACAAATGGTTCTATCCTTTCTTTATAAGATTTTTTGATTTGCTCAGTTTCTGTTTCAGATAAACTGTAAGAAGGTGCATTTACTTCTACCTGTTTGCCTATATTCAATTGCGAATTAATCTGAAAGCCGAAGAAGCACTGACTTTTTTCAGGAAATCGTTTATTCAGGTTATACGCAATACTAACTGGCAAATTGATATTCTGATATTTTACCTTTATATCTTTAATTGGCAAGTTACCTCCTGTCCCTAAAAAGAAAAGAGACTGATCTATCAAGCGATCAAAACCATTATTTTCACGGATCACCATCATGTTATGTGTTAAACCAGAACCCACAGAGAAGAGCCATCTATAGTCTTTAGTTTGAAAGTTGAGATGAATATTCACGAAACTGGTGGTGCCGATATTAATTCCATTTGTTCTGTTCGGGGGAACAAGACTATCCTCCGTATAAGTATTGAAAAGCAAACCAAACCCAATTTCTGGCTTTAGTTCAATCTTTAATTGAGATTTCAAAGTGAATGAAAGAAAAAGTAGAAGAATGAGAATAAATGTATTTTTCATTACGGCGTTATACAAACATTAAATTACAACTTTTTCACAATTTTTCAAATACGCTTCATCAACAGTAGCACCAATCCCAACTGCATCATCAATTTCTACAATGCCATTATCAAGAAACTTCATTCCACCAACCACAGGATCTTCTTTTAACATCAACGGTGTATCAAGATCGTAGTGTACGATCAGATCACTGCAATATGCAAAGTGTACCAGCGCTGTAATGGCTAACCGGCTTTCCATAAAACAGCCTACCTGTAATTTTAAATTGTGTTCCTTGGCTACTTCAACAATTTTTAATGCATGCCAGATGCCGCCACTCTTACCGAGTTTGATATTGAAATAATCGCAGGCCTCAAGTGTTGCCAAGCGTTCGGCATCGTGTTCATCAAAGCAACTTTCATCGCTCATGATCTTGATGGGACTGTTCTTTCTTACTTCCGGCAACGACATATAGTTCCAACGTGCAATCGGTTCTTCACAATGTTCAATACCAAAATCTTTCAATGCGTTTAACGTAGCAATCGCTGTTTCAACATCCCAGCCTTGATTGGCATCAATGCGTAAGGGAAGCTCATTGCCAATCGCATCACGGATAGCTTTGATGCGTTCCACATCTTCTGCAGTTGTGGTTCCCAGTTTCACTTTAATAGAAGGGAAACCCTCGGCTTTATATTGAACTGCTTCACGTGCCATCTTTTCCGGAGTACCAAGCCCCACCGTCATATCGGTAGAGATCACTTTGTTCTTTGTGCCGCCAAGTAACTGATACAACGGTTGATTCATAAACTGCGCAGCAATATCATACAACGCCATATCAAATGCACTCTTTATACTTTCATTGCGGGTAATGAGGCGATCCATCGCCGCTTCACATTCTTCAATGCGTAACGGATCTTTTCCTTTTAGTAAACCGGCGAGGTATTGGCCAACAATAAAACAAGTGTCCAAGCTTTCGCCGTTAATGCTCATGTACGGACTGCATTCACCAAAGCCACTAATGCCTTTGTTGGTACGGATGATCACCAAAACATTATCGGCATCGTATTGCGCCCCCAGCGAAATCACAAAGGGCTGTTTGAGTGGAATTCGAAGTTTGTATAATTCGATGGATGTGATTTGAAGTTGCATGAAACGAAGTTAATAAAAAGAGTCCCGCTTTCGGCGAGACTCATATCAGGAAAATCATTGCATCAATTTCATCAGCGGTTTATTTTACCAACTTCAACTCTTTGATCAAATGATCAGCACCACCCAGCTTATCAATACACCACAATACATAACGAATGTCAACACAAATGGTGCGGTTGAGATCTTTATCGAATGTGAGTTTATGACTCAATGCTTCGTAGTTACCATCAAATGCCAATCCAATCAATTCGCCATTTGCATTGATGACGGGTGAGCCACTGTTACCACCGGTAATATCGTTGCTGGTGATAAAGCCAATCACCAGATCGTTGCGGCTTTTATCAATGTACTGACCAAAATCTTTTTTCTTCAACAACTCAATTTGTTTGGAAGGAAGATCAAATTCATAATCACCCGGTTTGTATTTTTCCAATAATCCTTTTGAAGTAGTAACGAAATCATACTTCACCGCATCTTTCGGCACATAGCTTTTTACATTGCCGTACGAAACACGCATGGTGAAAGTAGCATCGGGATACATTTTTTTTGCTTTTGCCGGATTCATTTCCATGATCCCTTTCAGATATAATCTACCCAGATCATTGTTCTTGACCGTAAACTCTGTAAAGCGTGGTTGAAATTTTACATTCCAGTTTTTAAAGAATGCACTGGCAATCGCAAAGGCAGGGTCTTCCTGTAATTTCACGCCATCGGGATTACTTACAAATGCATTCCATTTTGATTCATTCAGGATCATTGTACTGGCAAACACGGCAGCGGCATATTTTTTCCAAGTAGCTTCTTCTTTCAAATCTCCAAAGCTGCCTTTTACGCCTTCAAAATAACTGATTGGATGTTGCCCTTTCGGCACATCTTGATAATACATCATCAACATTTTTCCAATGATCTGTTGATCGCTGGCTGCGTTGTGTGCTTCCAGAAAATTTTTACGTGCAGCAACTGCAGCATTCATCGCATTGGTTATATCAACTTTGCTTGCGTTTGGTTTTACAAGGGCTGCTTCCAGTTGAATAAGCGATGAGGCAAATGAAATTAATGGTGATCCAAAAATTCCTTCCATCATATACATACGGTGCAGCGCATAAGGTTGCCATGCTGCATATACTTTTTCCCACTCAGGAAAAATAGCATCATATTCAGGTTTTTCGCTTGCCCATTTAGTAAAGGCAGCTTCTGCCTTTTGTTTCTGTCCATACACATCATACTTTAATAACTGTTTTGTTTCGCCGTCATAAAATTTCCAGTAATTGGCAATGCTTGCATAGCTGCTGGCTAATTTTAATTTGGTGCCGGCATCTTTCTTCATTTCTGCAAACATGTATTTCAAACGTTCATCACGCAGCTTTACCAATGTAGGATTGTTGATATCGGTCGATAGTTTTACACCCTACGAAGTTTCATACCGGTTGGTGCTACCGGGATAACCCCATGTCATAGCAAAATCACCATCTTTTAATCCACGGATCGAAACAGGTAAAAACTATTTTGGTTTTAGTGGAATATTTTCAGGACCAAACTCAGCAGGCTTTCCATCTTTACCGGTGTACACACGAAACACAGAAAAGTCGCCGGTATGGCGTGGCCATTCCCAGTTATCTGT
Source organism: uncultured Bacteroidota bacterium (assembly GCA_963830845.1). Lineage (GTDB taxonomy): Bacteria > Bacteroidota > Bacteroidia > Chitinophagales > Chitinophagaceae > Lacibacter. The sequence continues at coordinate 18,566 of CAWHOR010000040.1, forward strand.
ATCGCCACCAAACTTTCCAACACTTTCTGGTGGTGTACCAACCAAGCGAATATCACTGTAACGCTGATAGATGAAAGCTAAAAACTGGTTGCCTTTAAACAATGGACTGATGCGGCATTCGATCGATTGCTCAGCATTTGATAATCGTTTATTGATGGATGCAAGCACAGCTGTTTGTTTATCGGCTCTTGCTTTGCCAAGCAATGTGCCCAGCGAATCCTTCACTTCTTTTGTAACATCGGCAATGCTCAATAAAAACTGAACGGAAAGTCCGGTTAGTATTTCATCTTTAAACTCTTTGCATAAAAGCCATCCCGCAGATAATTGTGTTCAACTGTTGAGGCAGCGGCAATGGATCTATAACCACAATGGTGGTTCGTAAATATTAATCCCTGGTTGCTGACGATTTCGCCGGTACATCCACCACCGAAAATGATGATGGCATCTTTCAGCGAGGGTTTATTGATATTGTACAACTGATCTTGGTCAGTTTCAATCCTTTTTTCTGCATATCGGCATAAACCTGC